>NZ_CP072392.1:1410384-2010384 GCF_017742835.1 Aquabacter sp. L1I39 | reverse complement strand
CAGGCTGAGCCGGCGCATAGCCAGACCGGGTCCAGTCGTCTTTCCCGTGCGAGCTGCACCGCCGTCCAGACAAATGCCAGCGCGGCGAGTGTGACGAGCGGCAGGAAGACGAAGGGTATGATCCGGAAGAGTGCCTGAATGGTCTTGCCGGCCGTATTGGCATGGCGGTTCCACAGGCCGGCCGGATGCAATGCGGCGACGGTTGCGTCCACATGAAGGGTGCGGCCGCCCTCTGCCCGTTCCAATGCGCCGCCAAGACCCAGCGGGAGCAAGAGCTGCGTGCCATCGGCGAACGTCGCTTCCAGGGTGCAGGTGCCCGGGCACACATAGTCGGCCCGGAACCGATTGTTGGCCGCGCCTTCATCTCCCGTTGCCTGCGCCAAGTCAGGACTTGCCACGCGCTGGATGCTGGCGCGGATCGAAGCGCCGTGCGGGTCACGCAGCGTCAGCGAGGGCCAGGCCTCCCCTTCAGGAAGCCGGATCCAGCCCAATGTCTCACGCCGGTCGCTGGCGGGGCCGTAGGTGCGCGGATAGTTCAGGATGGACCAATAGAGGTTGAACAGCGCTTCGTTCGGCTCGGGCCGCGTGGTCGCCATCTCATAGCTGTCGCCGGTTGCGATGGCCGAGGTGGTCAGGGCCTGCAGCATGCGACCGGGCACATCGAGCCATTGCGCCAGGGACATGTGCGGGATGTGCGCGTTCAGCGTCGGGCGGCAGGTCAAGGCGCCGGATGCGCAGGCCGCCTTTATCTCGCGGGCCATGCGCGAAAAGGTCTCTCGCGCCGCGCGCGGTGAGGAAAAGACGCCGGCATTGGCCGCGGCGTCGCGGAAGGCCCAGACAAACCAGCCGCCAGCGAGCTGCCCACACGTATGGGGCAGTGAAGTGCAACTTGCCTCATACCATTTTGCAAGCGGCCCACCGGGTTGCAAGTCCGCAGCAAGGCGCGCAAGGGCGGGGCTGACGGCCGCCGCTTTCTCCATGGCCGTCACGGTCACCGGCACTTGGCGGACGGGGCCTCCATCCTCGATGCTGGAGAGGGCACCGATCACGTCCTTGAAGGCCCGGTCCTGGAAATCCACCGTGACGAAGGCGCCGTAGGTCACGAAATTGGCGGTCAGCAGCGCGAGAAGGAGAGCGGAGAAGCCACACGCCGCGCCAGCAAGGCCGGGCAGAAGGTGCCGGGCAGTCTTCCAGCTGATCCCGCTCCAGACGATGCCGGCGAGCAGCAGCGCGGCGAGGCCGGGGAAAAACCAGACACCTTCCTCGCGAGTCACCAGCGCCCATGCGAGCGTCGCGCCGCCCGCAAGGCCCAAGCCGAGCCGCGCGCTCCAGCCGTCCGGCGGGGCAAACAGCACGAGTGCGGTGCAGGCGAATATGATGAGGGTCTGACCCCAGTAGATCTGGTCACGGATCACCCGGTGCACCCCGGTGTCGAAGCCGGATGGAATCAGAAGGAGCAGCAGGAAGGTGCCGAAAAAGACGGCCTTGGACCGCGTCAGCCGAAGCACCGCGATCGCCCCCACCAGGATCGCCAGGAGGTGAAAGAGGGCGTGGCCGATGGAAATGGGACCGCCAAACAGCGTGGCGAGGGCAACGAAGACCGGATAGCCCGGACCCTTCATCAGCGTGTATTGGTCATAAGGGCCAAGCCACTGACCGGCGGCGATATGGCTCGCCATTCGCATGAAATAGCCGTCATCGTGGCCGGCGGCCGGGATGAGCAGGAGGCGGCTGTTCACCTCCACATAAAAGCGTGCGGAGGCGAGCACAGCCAGCACCACAATGTCGCCAACGCTCAGGCGCGGCGGACCTGCCGGATCTGATCCCCCCGCCCCCGCCTTCTCCACTGCTGAACCTCCGCTCATGTGCCTGTCAGGTCCGCCCCGAGAGGTCGGCTCATACGGGGCGCGCCCAGGTCTTCCGGCACGACGGGGGCTCAGAAGGCCTTGAAGGTGATGATGGTGCGGGTGTCCTGGATGCCGGGAAGCCCCTGCACCTGTTCGTTCACGAAATGCCCGATGTCGGTGCCGTCGGCCACGTAGAACTTGACGAGAAGGTCGAAATCCCCGGCGGTCGAATAGATCTCGGAGGCGATTTCCTTGTCGGCCAATGCATTGGCCACTTCATAGGAGCGGCCCAGCTGGCACTTGATCTGCATGAAGAACGGAACCACGGCGAACCTCCAGGAGAGGGCCGCAAGGTGGACAAATCGCCGGTCTCTTGCAAGCCCGTGCCTCCGCAATCCTTGAAGGGGAATGGAGGGTTGGCTACATGAAAGACATCTCGTCGGGGTGTCCCACATGATGTGGGGCTGAGAGGCAGGCGCCAACCCGCGAACCTGATCCGGATCATGCCGGCGAAGGGAAGCGAGAGCGGGCCGGCGCGTCGCGCGGGCGTGCGGCTTCCCCTATCCGGCGCGGGAGGCTCCCATGGCAGAGAATATTCCCCCGATCGCCGTCACCGTGGCCGGCTCGGATTCCGGCGGTGGGGCAGGCATCCAGGCGGATCTGAAGACCTTCTCGGCTCTGGGGGTCTACGGCGCCAGCATCCTGACCGCGCTGACCGCCCAGAACACCACCGGGGTGAGCGCCATTCATGACGTGCCGCCCGACTTCATCACCGCCCAGTTCGACGCGGTCTTCTCCGACCTCGACGTAAAGGCGGTGAAGATCGGGATGTTGTCGCGCCCGGCGGCGATCGAAGCCGTGGCTGCAGGGCTCGACCGCTGGGCGCCTCGCGCCGTCGTGCTCGACCCGGTCATGGTGGCGGCCTCCGGGGCCCGTCTCCTGGACCCGAGCGCCATCGCCGCCTTGAAGACGGCGCTGCTGCCACGCGCCCACGTTCTGACCCCAAACCTCCCCGAGGCCGCCGCTCTCCTCGATGCGCCGATCGCCGAGACCGAGGTGCAGATGCGGGAGCAGGCGGAGCAACTCCTGGCCCACGGGGCTCGGTGCGTGCTCATGAAGGGCGGGCATGGCAACGGACCCGAGAGCGTCGACCTCCTGGTGGACGCTACCGGGGCGATCCGCCTTGCGGCGCCGCGTCATTCCAGCCGGAACACTCACGGCACCGGCTGTACGCTCTCCTCAGCCATCGCAGCAGGCTTGGCGCAAGGCCACGACCTGCCGGATGCGGTCAAGGCAGCGAAGGCTTACATCACCGGCGCAATCGCGGCGGCGGACAGCCTCCAGGTGGGCCATGGCCACGGGCCGGTGCATCATTTCTTCGACCTCTGGCGCTGATGGCCGGCGGCCGACGGGACCGCGGCTATTCGTCTTGCAAATGCCGTTTCGTACGTTAATACGAACACAGGTTCGCAAAGATGGAACGCCATGTCGCAACGCGAGAAGGGTGCCGACCGCAATCTGGAAACGGGAGCCCAGGTCATTACCGGCCAATTGGGCAAGACGATCCAGCGGCTGAGGAAGGCGTATAATCTCTCCCTCTCCGACCTGTCCGAGCAGTCCGGTGTTGCCAAGTCGATCATCAGTCAGATCGAGCGCAACGAGACCAATCCAACTCTCGCTACCATCTGGCGCCTCTCTCAGGCCCTGGACATGTCGGTGGAACGCGTTCTTGCCTCGTCAGACGAGGCGCCCTTTGTGGAGAAGCTCACGCGCGCCGATACCCCCATCCTCCTGTCCGACGACGGCCGGTGCCGGCTGACCATCATCGGCTGGATCAAGACAGTGGAATGGCTGCAATATTACGACTTCCAGGCCGAGCCTGGTGGCGAACTGGAATCCGATCCGCACCAGCGCGGGTCCATCGAATGCCTGAGCGTGGTGTCCGGCACCCTTGAGGTGGAAGTGGGCGGTGTCGTCGAGATCGCCAAAGCGGGCGAAACCTTGCGCTACCGCTGCGACCGCCGCCACGTCATCCGCAATGTGGGCAAGGAGCCGGCCCATGCCTTCATGGTGTGCCTGCTGAAGGCGGCTGTGCTCGACTGAAACCGTACCGGTGGGGAGGTGCCTTGCCTCCCCGTCAATACACATCCCGCCGATATCGGCCCTCGGCGGCCAGCCGGTCCAGTTCGTCCGCACCCAGGATGGCGCGCAGTGTCTCGTCGACCGCGCCGGCCATGCCCGCAATGCTGCCGCAGACGAAGATGGAGGCCCCCTCCATGACCCAGGCCTTCACCTCGTCGCGCGCGGCCGCAAGCCGATGCTGGACATAGATGCGCTCGTCTTGGTCGCGTGAGAAGGCAAGATCCAGCCGCGCGATGCCGCCAGACGCCACCCAGCCGGAGAGCTCCTCGCCGAAATAGAAATCGTGGGCCCGGTTGCGCTCGCCAAAGATCAGCCAATTGCGGTCGCTGCCCGCATGGATGCGAGCCTTCAGATGCGCCCGCAAGCCGGCAAGCCCGGTGCCGTTCCCGATCAGAAGGAGCGCTCTCTCCGCTGGCGGGGCATGAAATGCCGGGTTCGGCTTGATGCGCAGTTCGATCTCGCTGCCGAGCGGTGCATAGGCGGTCAGCCATCCCGATCCGACGCCGAAGCTGCCGTCCGGCGCCCGGGTTTGCCGGACCAGGATTTCGAGCCGACCGTCCTGCGGAATGGAGGCGATGGAATAGTCGCGCTCCGGCAAGGGACGAATGAGATCGGCGAGGCCCTGTGCGGTGATGCCATCAGGTACCTGGCCGGGCAGGGCTCCCCTCAGCGCCACGCCCTCCAGGGCCATGGCTTCCCCGCCTGCCGCGACGGGGGCCGTCGGATCGAGCGATAGCGCGGCGAGCGCGTTGCTCACCCGTGCCGGATCGTTGCGCGGGCGGATCTGGGCAATGTCGCCGGCCTCCCAACCAGGAAGCGCACGGCCCATGGGCTCCAGGACCACATGGAACGTGGGCAGGCCCGCGCTTCCAGGATTGAGGCAATGGCGCTCCACCAGCTTCCAGGCGCCGAAGCTCGGGCCTGTCCAATCGCCCTGAACCGCTCTCCCTGTGATGCGTGCCAACCGCGCTTGCCAGGTGGTGAGGGCCGCTGCGTCCTCTGCGTCCATCTCGACCGCCTCGAAGAGGGGTTGCGCCCCCTTCTGTCGCAAAGCTCCATCCAGTTCGCGCCCGAAGCCGCAGAAGTGGCCGTAGGTGCGATCGCCGAGCGAGAGGAGCGCGAATTTCAGGTGGTCCAGCCGGATCGACGCTCGAAAAAAGGCCCGCGCAAAGCTCCGCGCCGCATCGGGCGCTTCGCCCTCTCCGAAGGTGGAGACAATGAAGAAAATGCGCGTCTCGCGCGCAAGGGCTTCCGGCGTGAGGGTGGCCAGGGACGCTACGCGGGCGGACGTACCGGCCGCCTGAAGCGCAGACGCCGTGGTCCAGGCGAGGCGCTCCGCGGTCCCTGTCTGGCTCGCGAAGGCGACGAGGATGGGAGCACCGTCCTGCGCGGCAAGACCGGCGCCTTCCGCCGCCGCCCGCCGGACTTGGGCCTTCTTCTTCCGCCGGTCGAGATAGAGCATCCACCCTGTGACCGCGAAGAGCGGCATGAGCAGGCTGGCGATCATCATCAGGAGGAGGCCCGGCAAGCCGAAATAGCTCCCCGCATGAAGTGGGAAGATGCTGCCCATCAGGTGCTGGCCCAATGGCAAATCGTCGAAGCGCCGATGCTGCCGCACCGTCCCACTGGGATCGATCACGAGCGTATTGTTGGCGCGCTCATGAGCCGGATTGGGCGGCAGATAGATGATGGTGAGGGGCTGATTCCCCTGGGGCAGGCGCAGCGTCGCGGTGTTAAAGGCGCCGACTTCGTGCTCGAACAGGCTCCAGAGGCGGACAATATCCAGCGGGGTGCCGGCGTTTCGGCCACCACCCGCAGCGGCTTGACCACCTTGGGTCCCCTGGCCGCCTTGACCGCGCGGAGCGGCGGGGCGCATGGCATCCGGGTTGCTCGTCTGCGCCGCGGCTTCAGCCGCCGGTCTCTGTCCGCTCGCCGCAGGAGCGGCCTGCCCCGGCGCGGCGGCTGCCGGGCGCGGACCCTGCTGGGCGGGTCTGGGTGTTCCGGTGATGTCGAACAGCGCGTTGCGGTACCAATCGTAGGACCAATAAAGCCCCGTTAGCGAAGCCAGGAGGTAGAACGGAAGAACCCAAGTACCAATGACCGAGTGCAACTCCCACAAGAGATTGCGCCCGCCCCTGTTGAGGTTGAGGTGGAACCAGGAGCGCCACTGCAGCGGCCGGCGCGGCCATCGCAGATAGAGGCCGGAAAGGCTGAGGACAATGAGCGCGATCGTGGATGCCCCCACGATATGCTTGCCGATATCCCCGGCCGCCAGCCAGCGATGAATCTGCATGGTCAAGCGGAAGAAATCCTGCCCCTTCACCGGGCCGAGAAGCGTGCCGTCATAAGGGTTCACATAGCGGGTTTCGCCGCGAGGGCCACCCGATCCGCCGGGAATGGGCGCAAGCGTGACGCGGGCGGCGCTTTCCGGATCGGCATGGACAGTCAGGGCGGTAACGGTGCGCTCGGGCACTTCCGCGCGGATCCGGTCGAGCAGAGCTGCGGGCGGCAAAGGACCGCCGGGGCGCGACTCCACCGTCATGACGCCGGGATTGAGAGCGCGCAGGATTTCGTGCTCGAACGACAGCATCCCGCCAGTGACGCCTACAACGGCAAGGACGATCCCGGCGGTGATGCCGAGCAGCCAGTGGATCTGGAACCAGAGTGCTTTCAGCATGCCGGCCCCCAGACAGTGCGAGCAGAGGCGGAGGCAATGACGGAAAGGCGGACGTAGAGGGAGTGGGCACCCGGCAAGTAAAGGCGAAGGAGAAAATCAGACCGAAGCATGGCGCAATGCCGGGCTGCGGACAGCCCGCTCCAACAAAAAGCAGGAACCGGCCATATCAAGGCCCGTACGGCACTGCAACGGGGCACTTGTTCAATAGAATTATTGCAATTCGAGACCGCGTCCCCTTGTCTTTGCCCCTGAGACGGGAACGCCGCCCGTTCGGGGCGGCGTCGGGATTGAAACGGGGCCCTGGAGGACAGGTGGGCCTTAGGGCGCGATCCGCTCAGATTGAATCAATCTGATCGGGGAATCGTCGCCCTCTAACTCGTTGATAGAGTGCGTGATCCGGTCAGCCTGCGGTGCAGGCCGATCGGCGCATGCTCTAGCGCTCCACGAACGCCTTTTCGATGACATAGTGGCCGGGCTCGGATTGGCTCCCCTCCTTGAACCCGCGGGACTCAAGCAATTCCACCATATCCTTCAACATTTGTGGGCTACCGCAAAGCATCAGGCGATCATTCTCCGGGGAAAGATCCGGTACGCCGATGTCGGTGAACAGTTTGCCCGAGTTGATGAGGGCCGTGATCCGGCCCTGATTGCGGAACGGCTCTCGGGTGACGGTGGGATAATAACTCAACTTCGCCTTCACCTCCTCGCCGATATACTCGTCGTTCGGGAGGGTCTGTGTGAGATAATCGTCATAGGCGAGCTCAGCCACGGTGCGCGTGCCATGCACCAGAATGACCTTTTCGTACCGCTCATAAGCGTCCGGGTCCTTGACCACGGAAAGAAAAGGCGCAAGGCCCGTTCCGGTGGAAAGCAGATAAAGGCGCTTGCCCGGAAGGAGATTGTCCTGAATCAGCGTGCCGGTCGCCTTGCGACCCACCAGAATCTTGTCGCCCACTTTCAGGTGCTGGAGGCGGGACGTCAAAGGCCCATTCTGCACCTTGATGGAGAAGAACTTCAGGTCTTCTTCATAATTGGCGCTGGCCATTGAATAGGCGCGCAAGAGGGGCTTGTTGTCCACCATCAGGCCGATCATCACGAACTGGCCATTGAGGAAGCGGAAGCCGGGATCCCGCGTGGTGGTGAAGCTGAAGAGCCGGTCCGTCCAATGGTGGACGCTCTTGACGGTTTCCTCGTTGAGATTGCTCATGGCCTGTCGATGCGTTGCCCAAACGGCGCGCGGAGACTCTGCATACCCCGCGCGTCGGATGTGATTTCCTGCAATCCACTTTAGATGCGATGCGCAGGGAAGGGAAGCTCCCTTCCCGTCCCCTCGCGTCCCGCAGCCCCAGGCACACAACCATGAGGTGGACCGCCTGATCTTTAGCTTAAGCCAGGCAGTCACCGCATTCCTTGATGCAGATCACAGGCCGTCTTCGGCCAAGTTCATCAAATACTTGCCGTAGCTGGACTTGATCTGGGCGCGGGCAATTTCGCGCAGCTGGTCGGCCGAGATGTAACCGGAGCGGAAGGCGATTTCCTCCGGTGCCGAAATCTTCAAACCCTGCCGCTTTTCAAGGATTTGCACGAACTGGCCGGCCTCGACGAGGCTGTCCGGCGTGCCGGTGTCGAGCCAGGCGAAGCCGCGGCCCATCATGCTCACCTTGAGCTCGCCGCGCTCCAGATAAGCCTGGTTCACGTCGGTGATCTCGATCTCTCCGCGGGGTGAAGGCTTCAGATCAGCGGCTATTTCCACCACGCGATTGTCATAGAAATACAACCCTGTGACTGCGAGGTTCGACTTGGGGTTGAGGGGCTTCTCTTCCAGCGAGAGGACATTCCCGTTGGCATCCACCTCTGCGACCCCATAGCGCTCGGGA
The DNA here is from genome assembly GCF_017742835.1 of Aquabacter sp. L1I39. GTDB lineage: Bacteria > Pseudomonadota > Alphaproteobacteria > Rhizobiales > Xanthobacteraceae > L1I39. The sequence continues at coordinate 2,001,841 of NZ_CP072392.1, read as the reverse complement.
TCGTTTACGGGGTATCCAAACACCGTTGCGCCGCTCTCGCGGTTGGCCGCCTCCTCCAGCAGCTCCGGCAGGCCGTGGCCGAAGAAGAGGTTGTCTCCCAGCACCAGCGCAACCTTGTCGTCGCCGATGAAGTCGCGGCCGACAATGAAGGCATCCGCCAGGCCGCGCGGCGTGTCCTGGACCGCATAGCTGATGGAGATGCCGAACTGGCTTCCGTCCTTCAGCAGCTTCTGGAACAGGGCATTGTCGTGGGGGGTGGTGATGATCAGGATATCCCGGATGCCCGCCATCATGAGGGTGGCGAGGGGATAATAGATCATCGGCTTGTCGTAGACGGGCAGAAGCTGCTTCGACACGACAAGGGTGATGGGATGAAGACGGGTGCCCGACCCGCCGGCGAGGATAATGCCCTTCACGGTGCCTCCGTTGGCGCTGGGGCGAGCAGGCGGTCGACGACCTCGGCGACCCGGGTTTCCCACGGGGCTGCGCGGAAGCGGAAGGTCCGCTCGAACAGGCTGGAATCGAGTTCGGAATTGGCCGGCCGCTGGGCCGGGGTGGGGTAGTCGGCGGTGGTGATGGGGGCCACTTCCGGGTTGCGGCCGGTGTGGCGGGCCGCCTGGCGCACGATCTCGCTGGCAAAGCCGTGCCAGGTGGTGGCGCCAGTGCCGGCCAGATTATAGGTGCCCCAGCGCGCCGTGCCGCCAGCGGCCGCCTCGGCGGCGGCCATCAGGCCCTCGGCAATGTCGCGGGTGGCGGTAGGGCAGCCCTTCTGGTCGGCCACGATGGTCAGCCGGTCACGGTCGCCGGCAAGGCGCAACATGGTCTTCAGGAAGTTGGCGCCATAGACGCCATAGACCCAGGAGGTGCGCAGGATCAGGTGACGCTCTGTGGCGGCGCGAACCGCCGCTTCGCCCGCCGCCTTGGTGCGGCCATAGACGCCCAGCGGCTTGATGGGATCGCTCTCCACATAGGCGCCGTCCTTGGTGCCGTCGAACACATAGTCGGTGGAGATGTGGAGCATCGGGATGCGGTAGCGCGCACACCGCTCCGCGATCAGGCCGGGGGCCATGGCATTGGCGCGGGTGGCGAGCTCCGGCTCGCTCTCGGCTTTGTCCACCGCGGTATAGGCGGCGGCATTGATGACCACATCCGGTCGGTTGGCCTCAAGGGCACGGGCCACCGCCGCGGGGTCGGATATATCCACCGCCGCCCGGTCGAGGGCGGTCAGCTCGATGCCGCGCTCGGCGGCAAGGGCTTGGGTTTCCCGGCCCACCTGGCCGTTGGCGCCGAACAGGAGGACGCGCATCAGGAGGCAAGCCCCAGGCGCTGGCCGGCATAATTGGACCGCAGCGGCGCCCACCAGGCCTCATTGGCCAGATACCATTCGATGGTCTTGCGCAGGCCGGTTTCGAAGGTCTCGCGGGGGCTCCAGCCGAGCTCCGTGTTCAGCTTGGTAAAGTCGATGGCGTAGCGCGCATCGTGGCCCGGCCGGTCGGTGACGAAGCGGATGAGGTTCTCCCGCGGACCGATCTTCGCGTCGGGTCGGATGTCGTCGAGGATGGCGCAGATGGTGCGCACCACATCGATATTCCGCCGTTCGCTGGCGCCGCCCACATTGTAGCTCTCGCCCAGCCGCCCCGTGGTGGCGATGAGATAGAGCGCTTCCGCGTGGTCCTCCACAAACAGCCAGTCGCGCACATTCTCACCCGTGCCATAGACGGGCAGGGGCGCGCCTTCCAGCGCGTTGAGGATGACGAGGGGGATCAGCTTCTCGGGGAAATGGTAGGGTCCGTAATTGTTCGAGCAGTTCGACATTACGGTGGGTAGGCCATAGGTGTGGTGCCACGCCCGCACCAGATGATCTGAGCCCGCCTTGGAGGCCGAATAGGGCGAATTGGGCTGATAAGGCGTGTCCTCGCGGAACAGGCCCTCGGCGCCCAGGGTGCCGAACACTTCGTCGGTGGAGATGTGGTGGAAGCGGAAGGCCTCCTGAGCGGCGCCCGTCAACCCGCGCCAGTAGCGCAGGGCTTCCTGGAGCATGGTGTAGGTGCCGACGATATTGGTCTCGATGAAGGCTGCCGGGCCGTCGATGGACCGGTCCACGTGGGACTCCGCCGCAAGGTGCATCACCAGGTCGGGCTTGAACCCGTCCATGGCCGCGCGCACCGCCTCTGCGTCGCAGATGTCGCCGCGCACGAAGCTGTAGCGGGGATTGTCCTGCACCGGCCCGAGGGAAGCAAGGTTCCCCGCATATGTCAGCTTGTCGAAGTTGAGGACGTGTGCGCCAAGGCCGATGAGGTGCCGAACCACCGCCGAGCCGATGAAGCCCGCGCCGCCGGTGACGAGGATGCGTTGTGCCATGTGTGCCCCGTTTTTCCTGTCACGCATAGACGAATGGGCTGTCGAAATCCTTCAGGCGCGGCAACACCCGGTCCTTGTCGGACAGGATGGCTTCCGCCACCGGCCAGGTGATGGCGAGATCGGGGTCGTCCCAAACAATGCCGCCTTCGCATTCCTTCGAATAGGAGCCGTCCACCTTGTAGAGGACCTTTGTGTTGGGCACCAAGGTGCAGAAGGCATGGGCAAAGCCGCGCGGCACGAACAACTGCTCGCGGCCTTCCGCCGTGAGCTTGGCACCGGCCCACTGGCCATAGGTGGGCGAGCCCTTGCGGATGTCGACGGCCACGTCGAACACTTCGCCCTGCACCACGCGCACGAGCTTGGCCTGGGCGTGGGGGGGCACCTGGAAGTGCAGACCCCTTATGGTGCCGATGGGCTCGGACAGGGATTCGTTGTCCTGGATGAAGTCGCAGTCGATGCCGTTGGCGGCGTAGCGTGCCTTGACGTAGGTCTCGCTGAAATAGCCCCGCGGATCGTTGAACCGGGGCGGCGTGACGAGGATCACCTCGGGAATGTCCAGGCGCGTAAATACCGTCATGTGCGCAGCAAAAGCCCCCAGCTGACCTCGAAAAAGCGCGCGGACGTTAGCGCTCGGGGCCATTCAGGTCAATTGCGGGATGGCCTATCCGGTCGATTTATGTTGCATTGCAAAGCGCCGCCAGAGCGGAGGCTTGACAATTATGAGGGAGGTAGCAGGGTGGAAGTGCGCAGATGCGTCTCGCGCGCGGCATCGAACCCCCGCTTTCGTGCGCACTGCGGCAACGGGGCGCAGGCTCGGTGGGCGCCATGTCAGCGGAAACCCTGGGCCGTGTCGGATATGGGCCATGCGGTGGAACTTCCACCCTGCGCCGTCATTTTGCTTCCTTGGGCGATTCAATACGCGCCGCTCGGGTAACGAAGACGTTCCGGGCGCGATTGCGATGTTGCTGAACGAAACGATAACCCCATGTTGATTCGATGGTCATGCCGGGCGAAAGTATAACTGCTCGGGGAGTATTGGGTTTCGATTACTAGAGAAGTAGAAAAAATCGGATGCGCCTGTTGCCGAACGGGGCGTGAGTCTCCTTTTCCTTATTCGATGGCGTTTGAGCCGATCGTCGATGTGAAGGAGCGCAGTGTCTTTTGCGTTCGAGGCGCTCGTGGGGGGGCGGCGGCGAGCCGGCATCCACCATTCTGGCGCAGGTGAACGAGGACAATCTCTACAGCTTCGACCAGGCGTGCCGCGTGAAGGCCTTGCAATTGCCCGTGCATCTGGGCTTGCCGTCACGGGCCCAGCATGGCGTGTCCATCAATTTCTTGCCGCAAGCCATCTACGAGCCCGCCAATTGCCTGCGGGTAACGCTGGAAACGGCGGGCGAGCTGGGGCTCCCGCTCGGCCAGATCATCTTCGAGCTGACCGAGCATAAAAGAGCGACCGACATTGGCCGGATCGGCCACATCATGACCGAATATCACCGGTTCGGCCTGCGCACCGCCATCGATGATTTCGGTGGCGACTATTCCGGTCTTAATCTCCTCACCGAATTCCAGCCCCAGATCCTCAAGCTGGACCTGCACCTGACGCGCGGCATCGACATGGACGCCACCCGCCGGGCCATTGTGGCGGGCATTGTCCATATGTGCGGGTCCTTGGCATCACGCCGGTGGCGGAGGGGATCGAGACCGAGCGGGAGATGCGCGCGGTTCTGGCGCTCGGCATCACCCGCATGCAGGCTATTTGTCCGCGCGCCCCGACTTCGAGCAATTGCCTGAGCCGGTTTCCCCGTAAGTCTCAGGCGCGGTGGTAGATGTCCTCCAGGCGCACGATATCGTCCTCGCCCAGATAGGAGCCGGTCTGGACCTCGATGAGTTCGAGGGGGATGCGGCCGGGATTGGCGAGCCGATGGACGGCGCCCAGCGGAATATAGGTGGACTGGTTCTCGTGCACGGCAAAGACCTTGTCGTCCACCGTGACCTCGGCGGTGCCGTGCACCACGACCCAATGTTCCGAGCGGTGGTGATGCTTCTGGAGCGACAGCTTGGCGCCGGGCTCCACCACAATTTTCTTTACGTGGAATCGATCGCCCCGGCAGATGGTCTGGTAGGTGCCCCACGGCCGGTGGACCTTCAAGTGCTCGTCCGCCGCATAATGCTTGGCCGCTTTCAGGGTGGCCACCATGGCCTTGACATCCTGGCTGCGGTCGGACGGCATGATGAGGACAGCGTCCTCGGTGGCCACCACGGAGAGGTGGTCGAGGCCGATACCCGCCACCAAGGGGCCTTCCGAGCGCACATAGGAGTTTCGGCTGTCGATCAGCTCCACCGCGCCGACCGTCACGTTGCCCTGGCCGTCCTGGTCGCCGATCTCGCGCAGCGCGTCCCAGGAGCCGATGTCTGACCAGCCGAACTCTCCGGCCACCACCGCCGCGTGGCGGGTGCGCTCCAGTACGGCGAAGTCGATGGATTTGGGCGGTGCCGCCATGAAGGCCTCGGGCGCGAGGCGCACAAAGCCGAGATCGTCCTTCGCCCCCTCGGCGGCGGCGAGCGCCCCGGCGGTCAGTTCCGGTTCGAAGGTCTCCGCCTCGGCGATCATCAGCGAGGCGGGGAAAAGGAAGTTGCCGGAATTCCAGAGATAGCCGTCCTTGAGATAGCGCTCGGCCGTGGCGCGGTCCGGCTTCTCCACAAACGCGGCCACCTCCTGCCCACCCTCCGGCAAGGTCGCCCCGGGGCGGATATAGCCATAGCTGGTGCGCGGGCTGTCGGGGGTGATGCCGAAGGTCACGATGCGTCCGCTCGCTGCCACCTGCGCGGCCACGTCCACGGCGGCGCGGAAGGCGTCGGGCTTGGTCACCACATGGTCGGCCGCCAGCGCCAGGATAAGCGCATCCGGCCCATACATCTTGCGGACCACCGCAGCGGCGGCGATGAGGGCGGGCGCGCTGTCGCGGCGCGCGGGCTCCAGCACCACGGTCGCGTCGATGCCGATCTCGCTCGCCTGGCGGCGGGCGAAGAAGCGGAAATCCTCGCTTGTGATCACCACCGGCGGCGCGAACCGATCGCCCGGCGGCACGCGCAGCAGCGTGTCCTGGTACATGGTGTGGTCGCCGGCGAGCGCCAGGAACTGCTTGGGCAGGGTGTTGCGGGACAGGGGCCAAAGGCGCGTGCCGGCACCACCGGCCAGAACCATCGGGATGATCTTCTGTCCGGCAGCCATGGTCGCGTCCATCCGCATCTGAAAACCCTTCCGGCCTAGTGGCACAACTCGCCCCGGCGGTCCAGGGAAGGCCAGAGGCGCATCGCGCCGCGCGGCGGCTTGCAAAAGAAGGGATTGCGCCGGCCCGGAGCACCGCTCACACTCCCCTTGCATAAAAAATGGACCTGAAAAATCGGGTTCTGGGGTTGGAAACGAAGGGGTGGGTTACATGTTGGCTCTGTTGGTGATTATCGCCTGCGGCCTCTTCGCCGTGGGCTATGGTGTATGGGCCGGCCGAGAGGTCATGGCCGCCGATCCCGGCTCCCCGCGCATGCAGGAGATTGCCGGGGCCATTGCGGAGGGCGCGCAGGCCTATCTGCGGCGGCAATACCTGACCATCGGCGCGGTCGGCCTCGTCATTTTCATTGCGGTCGGACTTTTCCTCGGCTGGCTGGTGGCCATCGGCTTCGCGGTGGGTGCCGTGCTTTCGGGCCTTGCCGGCTTCATCGGCATGAATGTGTCGGTGCGGGCCAATGTGCGCACCGCCCAGGCGGCGACGCGCTCCCTGGCGGGTGGCCTCGATATCGCCTTCAAGGCGGGCGCGGTGACGGGGCTCCTGGTGGCCGGTCTCGCCCTGCTTGGGGTTGCGGTCTATTTCGCCATCCTCACCCACGGCATCGGCCTTGCGCCGGGCAGCCGCACGGTGGTGGATGCCCTCGTCGCCCTCGGCTTCGGCGCCTCCCTCATTTCCATCTTCGCGCGTCTTGGCGGCGGCATCTTCACCAAGGGCGCGGACGTGGGCGGCGATCTCGTGGGCAAGGTGGAGGCGGGCATCCCCGAGGATGACCCGCGCAACCCCGCCACCATCGCCGACAATGTGGGCGACAATGTCGGCGACTGCGCCGGCATGGCGGCGGACCTGTTTGAGACCTATGCGGTGACGGTCGTCGCCACCATGGTGCTGGCGGTGATCTTCTTCGCCGGCAATGCGACGACGCTGAACGCCATGCTGCTCTATCCGCTGGCCATTGGCGGCGTCTGCATCCTCACCTCCATCGCCGGCACGTTCTTCGTGCGATTGGGGCCGACCTCCTCCATCATGGGGGCGCTCTATAAAGGCTTTGCCGCCTCCGCCGGCCTCTCGGTGTTCGCTCTGGCCCTCGTCACCTGGCTTCTGCCCGGCTTCGGGCTTCTGCCGGGCTCCACCGTCACGGGCACGCAGCTCTTTTTGTCGGGCGTGGTGGGCCTGGCCGTGACCGGCGCCATCGTCGTCATAACCGAATATTATACCGGCACCGGCTATCGCCCCGTGGTCTCCATCGCCCAGGCCTCGGTGACCGGGCACGGCACCAACATCATCCAGGGTCTGGCGGTGTCGCTGGAATCCACCGCCTTGCCGACCTTGGTCATTATTGCCGGCATCCTCGCCGCCTACGGCTTGGCCGGCCTGTTCGGCATTGCCATTGCGGCGACCACCATGCTGGCCCTGGCGGGCATGGTGGTGGCGCTCGATGCCTTCGGCCCGGTCACCGACAATGCGGGCGGCATCGCCGAGATGGCGGGCCTGCCGGCGGAGGTGCGCCATTCCACCGATGCGCTGGACGCGGTGGGCAACACCACCAAGGCGGTCACCAAGGGCTATGCCATCGGCTCGGCGGGCCTCGGCGCGCTGGTTCTGTTCGCGGCCTATAACCAGGACCTGAAATACTTCATCGCCCAGGCAGGGCAGGGGACCTATTTCTCCGGCGTCACCCCCAATTTCTCGCTGGAAAACCCTTATGTGGTCGTCGGCCTGCTGTTCGGCGGCCTCTTGCCCTTCCTGTTCGCCGCCATGGGCATGACGGCGGTGGGCCGGGCGGCCGGCGCCATCGTGGAGGAGGTGCGGCGGCAGTTCCGGGAGAAGCCGGGCATCATGGCCGGCACCGAGAAGCCGGACTATTCCCGCGCCGTGGACCTGCTCACCAAGGCGGCCATCAAGGAGATGATCATCCCGTCCCTGCTGCCGGTGCTCTCGCCCATCGTCTGCTATTACGTCATTTATCTGGTGGCGGGCGGCGGAGTGGCCGGCAAGTCGGCGGCCTTCTCGGCGGTGGGCGCGATGCTGCTCGGCGTCATCGTCACCGGCCTATTCGTCGCCATTTCCATGACCTCGGGCGGCGGCGCCTGGGACAATGCCAAGAAGTCGTTCGAGGACGGCTTTGTGGATAAGGACGGGGTGCGCCACTACAAGGGTTCGGACGCCCACAAGGCCTCCGTCACCGGCGACACCGTGGGCGATCCCTACAAGGACACCGCGGGCCCGGCGGTCAATCCCATGATCAAGATCACCAACATCGTCGCCTTGCTGCTGCTGGCGGTGCTGGGCCATTGAGGACGCGGGCGGTTCCGCAAGAGCGGGACCCTTGCAGGTCAGGGCGGCGCCTCTTGCAGGTCGCCGCCCTTCCTTTGCGTGGCGCGATCGTGTAGGAGAGCGCCCGACTTCATGCCTTGATCCGCCCCTTGGGCGAAGACGATGGAACCATGCAGACTGTCCTGATCGTCATCCACCTTATGGTGGTCCTCGCTTTGATCGGCGTGGTGCTGATCCAGCGCTCCGAAGGGGGCGGGCTCGGCATCGGCGGCGGCGGCGGCTCCGGTGGCTTTTTCACCGCGCGCGGCACGGCCAACGTGCTGACGCGGGCGACGGCGATTCTTGCGGCGCTGTTCTTCATCACCTCCATCTCGCTGACCATCCTGGCCGGCTGGGGCCGCACGCCGCCCGCCATCCTGAACCAGACGGCGCCGACCGGCCCATCCGCCCCCCAGAGCGGGGGGTCGATTCTCGACCAGATCCGGCCCCAGGCGCCTGCTTCCACGGCTCCGGCCGCGCCTGCCCCGGCCGCTCCGGCGCCCACGGGTCCGCAGGTGCCGCAGTCGCAGTGATCAGTTCGTCGTGATCAAGACGGCCTGATCAGGCAATCCTGGTCAGGCCGCAGGTTCTCGTTTTGCTAATCGCGCGCCGCGGTCCGCTGCGGCGTAACGTTTTCCCCAGGCGGGGCGAGGGCGTGCAGGCCGTCGCCCTCGCCGAATCGCGTTTGCGCGGAGTAGAGTAGAAGCCCATGGCGCGCTATATCTTCATCACCGGCGGCGTCGTGTCCTCCCTGGGCAAGGGCCTCGCCTCCGCAGCTTTGGGCGCGCTTCTCCAGGCGCGCGGCTACACCGTCCGGCTCCGCAAGCTGGACCCCTATCTGAACGTCGATCCGGGCACCATGAGCCCGTATCAGCATGGCGAAGTGTTCGTCACCGACGATGGCGCCGAGACCGATCTGGACCTCGGCCATTACGAGCGCTTCACCGGCCGCCCCGCCACCAAGCGGGACAACATCACCACCGGCAAGATCTACCAGGACATCATCACCAAGGAGCGGCGCGGCGACTATCTGGGCGCCACCGTCCAGGTGATCCCCCACGTCACCAATGCCATCAAGGAATTCGTCCTGGAGGGCAACGAGGCCTATGACTTCGTGCTGGTGGAAGTGGGCGGCACGGTGGGCGACATTGAGGGCCTGCCCTTCTTCGAGGCCACCCGCCAGCTGAAGAACGAGCTGCCGCGCAACCATTCCATCTTCATCCACCTCACCTTGCTGCCCTTCATCCCCTCCGCCGGGGAATTGAAGACCAAGCCGACCCAGCATTCGGTGAAGGAGCTGCGCTCCATCGGCATCCAGCCCGACATCCTCCTGTGCCGCACCGACCGTCCGGTGCCCCGCGAGGAGCGCCGCAAGCTGTCGCTGTTCTGCAATGTGCGGGAGAGCGCGGTGATCGAGGCGCGGGATGTGGACAACATCTATGCCGTGCCCGCCGCTTATCACGCCGAAGGGCTCGACACGGAAGTGCTGGCCGCCTTCGGCATCGAGCCGGCGCCCGCGCCCAACCTGAAGCGCTGGTCGGTGATCGAGGACCGGGTGCGCAATCCCGAGGGCGAGGTCACCATCGCGGTGGTGGGCAAATATACCGGCCTCAAGGACGCCTATAAGTCGCTCATCGAGGCGCTGGCCCATGGCGGCATCGCCAACAAGGTGAAGGTGAACCTCGACTGGATCGAGAGCGAGACCTTCGAGCGCGAGGACCCCGCGCCCTTCTTGGACCATGTGCACGGCATCCTGGTGCCCGGCGGCTTCGGCCAGCGCGGCGCCGAGGGCAAGATCCGCGCGGCCCAGTTTGCCCGCGAGCGGGCCGTGCCCTATTTCGGCATCTGCTTCGGCATGCAGATGGCGGTGATCGAGGCGGCGCGCAATCTTGCCGGCGTCACCAAGGCCAATTCCACCGAGTTCGGCGAGACCTCCGAGCCGGTGGTGGGCTTGCTCACCGAATGGCTGAAGGGCAACGAGCTGGAGCGCCGCAACGCCGCCGGCGACCTTGGCGGCACCATGCGCCTCGGCGCCTACGAGGCGCGCCTTTCGGACGAGAGCCGGGTGGCGTCCATCTATGGCTCCACCGACATCTTCGAGCGGCACCGCCACCGCTATGAAGTGAACACCGCCTATAAGGATCGCCTGGAGGACTGCGGCCTGCGCTTCTCCGGCATGTCGCCCGACGGGCTACTGCCGGAAATTGTTGAGTATGCCGACCATCCCTGGTTTATCGGCGTGCAGTTCCATCCCGAACTGAAGTCGCGTCCGTTCGAGCCGCACCCCCTGTTTGCCTCCTTCATCCGGGCGGCCATGGTGCAGAGCCGGCTGGTCTGAAGGTCCCGACTTCCAAAAGGCCTGCGGGCGCCTCCTCGATTCGCCGCGGGCCTGCCGCTTCGTCTGAGATCACGCATCCCCGGGAGACCGCGGCGGTGCTGGCTTCCCTGGCATGCGGTTGCCCTTAAGTCGCCGGACGTGCCACAAGGTCGAACCGGAGAGACAGGGGGGACCCCATGGCCCGTGGCCTCGACCATGTCGTTCACGTCGTGCGCGATCTCGATGCGGCAGGGGAGGTCTATGACCTGCTCGGCTTCACGGTCGGCCCGCGCAACCGCCATCCCTGGGGCACCCAGAACCGCATCATCCAGACTGACGGCTTCTTCATGGAGCTGCTGGAGATTTCCGAGCCCGACAAGATCACCGAGGGCGATAGCGGCCATTTCTCCTTCGGCGCCTTCAATCGGGACTTCCTGGAGCGCAACGGGCAAGGCTTGTCCATGCTCGTCACCGAGGGCAAGGACCCGGCCGCCGAGAAGGCCGCATTCGACGCCGCGGGTGTCGGGGGCTTCGACCTGTTCGACTTCTCCCGCCTCGCCCGCCGCCCCGATGGCGGCGAGGTGGAAGTGGGATTCTCCCTTGCCTTCGCCCGCGACGAGACGGCGCCCAATGCGGGCTTCTTCACCTGCACCCAGCGCAAGCCGGAAAATTTCTGGAATGCGCAATTGCAGCGCCACACCAATGGCGTCACCCGAGTGGCCGGCGTGGTGCTGGTGGCCGAGCGGCCCATCGATCATATCAGCTTCATCGACACCTTCTGCGGGGTGACCCCGCGTCGGGCGACGGACGCCTGGTATGTGGCGCAGACCCCCCGGGGCGACATCGACATCATGACCCGCGCCACCTTTGGCGAGCGCTTTGGCACCACGGCGCCGGCGGGAGAGGACCTGCGACTCGCGGCCGTGCGCTTCACGTCCACGGGCGCGGCGAGCATGCGGCGTGGCCTTGCGGCCCGGAAGATGATCGAGGAAGCCATGGAGGGCATGGTGGTGGCCCCGCCCCGCGCCATCATGGGCGCGGCCATCGTGCTGGAATTGGAATAGCGGACGTACCGCGCGGCGGTGTCCGCGGGCGATGTCGCCCGCGCGCAAGCCGTGCATCGGGATGACGAGGCAAAGGTGAGGGCGATCATCGCAGGCGCCGGCTCCCGCCGCAAAGCGGAGCCACCCGTTGGCCTCGGCTTCGAGGCGGAAACCGCCCGCTATGCGGGCGGCCTGATGCCCATCGCCGGGGCGGACGAGGCCGGCCGGGGGCCGCTGGCCGGGCCGGTGGTGGCCGCCGCCGTCATTCTCGATCCGTTGCGTGTGCCGCGCGGCCTCGACGATTCCAAGAAGCTCACGGCGGCGCGGCGCGAAGCCCTGTTCGACGAAATCCTCGCCACGGCAGAGGTCTCCGTGAGCATGGCGCCGCCCGCGCGGATCGACCGGGACAACATCCGCCAGGCGTGTCTGTGGGCGCTTTCGAGCGCCGTGCGCGCCCTGCCGCGCACACCGGCGCTCGTGTTCGTGGACGGCAATGATCCCCCGCCCGTCCCCTGTGCGCTGGAAATGGTGATCGGAGGCGACGGCCTCATCGCTTCCATCGCCGCCGCTTCCATCGTCGCCAAGGTGACGCGTGACCGGCTGATGGCGGGGGTGGGCACGGCCTTTCCGGCCTATGGCTTCGAGCGGCACATGGGCTATGGCACCCGCGCCCATGGCGATGCGCTGCGCACCCACGGCCCTTGCCGCCACCACCGCGCCTCGTTCGCGCCGGTGCGCGAGCAGCAACTGGCGCTGTTCGGGGAAGACGTCTGAAGGGCGGGGCGGGCCCCGCCTGCGGTCACATCACCAGCCGCACACCCACGATCAGCAGCACGGTTGCCAGTACGGCGCGCAGACAGGGGTCGGGCACCTTGACCGACCAGAGGCTGCCAATGATGACGCCGGGCACCGAGCCCAGCAGCAGCGCGCCCACGAGGGCGAAATTCACATCCCCAAGCCACCAGTGCCCCATGCCCGCCAGCAGCGCCAGCGGCACCGCATGGGCGATGTCCGAGCCCACGAGGCGCGACGTGGGCAGATGCGGGTAGAGCACGATCAGTGCGGTGACCCCCATGGCGCCGGCGCCGACCGAGGTCAGCGTCACCAGCACCCCCAGCGTTGCCCCGGCCGCAATGGTGAGCATGTGCCGGCGGTGATCGGAGACCTCTCCCACAAACCCGCCCAGCAGCTTCACCGCACGGGTGCGAAACATCACCACCAGCGAGGTGAGGATGAGCACTCCGCCCAGGCTCGCCTTGACGAAGCCGGAGCCGCCATCATGGCTGAGATGAGCCAAGGAGGCGAAGGCGAGGGTGAGCGCCGTCATGGGCACGCTGCCGGTGGCCAGCAGGCGCACCACCTTCCAATCCACGCTCTGCCGGAAGCCGTGGACACCGGTGCCCACCGCCTTTGTGGCGGCGGCATAGAGAAGGTCACTGCCGACGGCCGTGGCCGGATGCACGCCGAACAGGAGAATGAGAAGCGGGGTCATGAGCGAGCCGCCGCCGACCCCCGTGAGGCCCACCAGGATGCCGACGACGAGCCCAGACAGGGAATAAAGATAGAAAGCCATGCCCCGCTCGTCCCCGCTGCGGCAGCCACATGCGTGGCGGACACCAAGACTGCCGCACCAGGGGCGCCAAGGCTCAGCGTCCTCAGCCCGGCCGGTCAGGTGCCGGGCCGGCTGACAATTCGCATCATAATAGAGCGCGATCCCATCAGATTGAATCAATCTGATGGGTGAATCGCCCTCTAACCCATTGATGGAGAATGCGTGATCCGATCAGATGGCGATGCCATCTGATCGGCGCATGCTCCAGAGCGCCGACGCGCCCTCCGTCTCCCTGACGAGAGGAGGAGGAACCGATGCCGTGTGATCGGATCCCGCTCTATGCGCAGCGATCACCTCCTGGAGCGTTTCATGGAACGCCGCTTCGCTCCATCTCTTGGTTTTAGCGCGTTTCCTTCACACGAAGAGGTTCCCGCTTCGCCCGGACGCGCCGCAAGACCGGGGAGGCCCGGTTCAATGCACGGGCGCTTCCTGGCCCGCAGCGATGAAATGGGGATTGCGGCACTCGGGTTTGCCATAGCAGAGCTCGGCCCCCTCCAGCGTGCGCACCGTGCCGCCCGCCGCCCGCAGGATCGCATGGCCGGCGGCGATATCCCACTCCATGGTCGGCCCAAAGCGCGGATAGAGGTCGGCGACACCCCGCGCCACCAGGCACAGCTTGAGGGAGGAGCCGGCGGGGCGGAATTCCGCCACTTTCCGTCCGCCGAGGAACTCCTCCATGGCCTGCGCATTTCCATGGGAGCGCGAGCCCACCACCACCAGGCCCTCCGGTGGCACCGGACGCACATGGATGGGCCGCGCGCCGTCCTTGTCGGCGTAGAAGGCGGCATCCGCCGCGCCCCAATAGGTCTCCCCCAAAGCGGGCGCCACCACGATGCCCAGCACCGGTACGCCCTGGTCGATCAGGGCAATGTTGACCGTGAACTCGCCATTGCCGGAAAGGAACTCCTTGGTGCCGTCGAGGGGATCCACCAGCCAGAAGCGGCTGCCTGCCACGGTCGGGCTGAGGCCCTTGGAGGCTTCCTCCTCGGAGATCACAGGGATGTCCGGCGTCAGCGTCCGCAGATGGGGCAGGATCACCGCTTCGGACGCCTCGTCCGCCTGCGTGACCGGGCTGCCATCGGCCTTGGTGCGCGCTTCGGCGGCGCCATAGAAGGCGAGTGTTGCCCGGCCGGCCTCTTCCGCTACCGGCCGCAGCGCCGTGAGCAATGCCTTGAGCTTGGCCGGTTCCATCACATCTCCTCGCTGCGCAGCAGGCCGCGGGCCTCCAGCACGGCGATGATCTGCTCCGCCGCGGCCTCCGGCGCAAGGGTCGCGCTCTCGATATGAATGTCCGGATTCTCCGGCGGCTCATAGGGGCTCGATATGCCCGTGAAATTGGCAATCTCACCCCGCCGCGCCTTCTTGTAGAGGCCCTTGGGGTCGCGCTGCTCCACCACCGCCAGCGGGGCGTCCACGAACACTTCCAGGAACTGGCCGTCCGGCATCAGATCGCGGGCCATCTGCCGTTCGGAGCGGAACGGCGAGATGAACGACACCACCACGATGAGGCCGGCATCGGCCATCAGCCGCGCCACTTCGCCCACCCGGCGGATATTCTCCACCCGGTCGCTCTCGGTGAAGCCGAGGTCGCGGTTGAGGCCGTGGCGCACATTGTCGCCGTCCAGCATGTAGGAGTGCTTGCCCATGGCGAACAGGCGCCGTTCCACCAGATTGGCGATGGTGGACTTGCCGGCGCCTGAGAGGCCGGTGAACCACAGCACGAAGGGTTTCTGATTCTTCTGGTGGGCCCGGGTATTGCGGTCGAGGTCCACCGCTTGCCAGTGGATGTTCTGCGCCCGGCGCAGGGCGAAATGGACGAGGCCAGCGGCCACCGTTTCGTTGGTGAAGCGATCGATGAGGATGAAGCCGCCGGTGTCGCGATTGTCCGTGTAGGCATCGAACACCACGGCCTGGCTGAGCGAGATGTTGCACTGGCCGATCTCGTTCATCTCCAGCTGGCGGGCGGCCATGTGCTCGAGCGTGTTGACATTGACCTTGTGCTTGAGCGCGGTGATGGAGGCGGTGACGGTCTTGGCGCCGATCTTCATCAGATAAGACCGCCCCGGCAGCATGGGCGTCTCGTTCATCCAGATGATGGTGGTCTGGAACTGGTCGGACACCTCCGCCGGATCGTCCACGCCGGTGATCACGTCGCCCCGGCTGCAATCGATCTCGTCTGCGAGGGTGAGTGTCACCGACTGGCCGGCGACGCCCACCGGCAGGTCGCCATCCAAATAAACCCGCGTCACCGTGCTCTGGCGGCCCGATGGCATCACCCGCACCACATCCCCCGGCGCCACGGTGCCGGTGGCGATGAAGCCGGAAAAGCCTCGAAACTCATGGCTCGGCCGGTTGACCCACTGCACCGGCATGCGGAAGGAGGCCGAGCGGGTGTCACTTACCGTCTCCACGCTCTCCAGGTGGCCCATGAGGGTGGGCCCCTCATACCAGGGGGTGTTTGTGCTCTTTTCGGTGATGTTGTCTCCCGCCAGCGCCGAGATGGGGATGGCGGTGATGTCTGCGATGGGAAGGCGGTCGGCAAAGGCCGTGTAGTCGGCGAGGATCTGGTTGAAGACATCCTGGCTGTAATTCACCAGGTCCATCTTGTTGATGGCGAGCACCACATGGCGGATGCCCACCAGGGAGGCGAGATAGGAGTGCCGCCGGGTCTGGGTCAGCACGCCCCGCCGCGCATCGATGAGGATGACCGCAAGGTCCGCGGTGGAGGCGCCGGTGACCATGTTGCGGGTATATTGCTCGTGGCCGGGCGTGTCGGCGACGATGAACTTGCGGCGGGCGGTGGAAAAGAACCGATAGGCCACATCGATGGTGATGCCCTGCTCGCGCTCGGCGGCCAGCCCATCCACCAGCAGGGCGAAATCGATATTCTGGCCCTGCGTGCCCATGCGCCTGGAATCGGCTTCCAGCGCCGCAAGCTGGTCCTCGAAGATCATCTTGCTGTCATAGAGCAGCCGGCCGATGAGCGTGGACTTGCCGTCATCCACCGAGCCGCAGGTGATGAAGCGCAGGAGGCTCTTGTGCTCGTGCTGGCGCAGATAGGCTTCGATGTCGGTGGAAAGCAGGTCGGCCTGCTGGTCCTGGTAAACCACGGGGGCCATCAGAAATACCCTTCCTGCTTCTTCTTCTCCATGCTGGCGGCGCTGTCATGGTCGATGGCGCGGCCCTGCCGTTCGGATGTGGTGGTGAGCAGCATTTCCTGGATGACTTCCGGCAAGGTGCGGGCCGTGCTCTCCACCGCGCCGGACAGGGGGTAGCAGCCGAGCGTGCGGAAGCGGATGGACTTCATCTGCGGGGGCTGGCCGTCCGGGATGCGCATGCGTTCGTCATCCACCATGATGGTGAGCCCGTTATAATTCACCACCGGCCGCTCGGCCGCGAAATAGAGCGGCACGATGGGGATGTTTTCCTTGTAGATATATTGCCAGATGTCCAGCTCGGTCCAATTGGACAAAGGGAAGACGCGGATGGTCTCGCCCTTGTTCTTGCGGGCATTGTAGAGATGCCAGAGCTCGGGGCGCTGCTGCTTGGGGTCCCAGCGATGGCCGGGGGCGCGGAAGGAGAAGATGCGCTCCTTGGCCCGGCTCTTCTCCTCGTCCCGCCGCGCGCCGCCGAAGGCGACATCGAAGCCGTGATGGTCGAGGGCGGCTTTCAGCGCCTCGGTCTTCATCACGTCCGTATAGAGGCCGCCATGGTCGAACGGATTGATGCCGCGTTCGAGGCCGTCCTGATTGATCCACTCGATCAGCTCGAAACCCAGCTCCCGCGCCCGCCGGTCGCGAAAGGTGATCATGTCGCGGAACTTCCAGGTGGTGTTCACGTGCATGAGCGGGAAGGGCGGCTTGCCGGGGGCGAAGGCCTTCATGGCCAGATGCAGCATCACCGCGCTGTCCTTGCCCACAGAATAGAGCATGACCGGCTTCTCCGCCTCGGCCACCACCTCGCGCATGATGTGGATGCTCTCGGCTTCCAGCCGCTGCAGGTGGGTGAGATCCGGTTGGCTCAGGCCGGGGGGAAGAGAGCAGGTCAGCATGGGCTCCTTAGAAAAAAATGTTTGTCAAACGAGGTGGCTGCAACTCGGCTTTTCTTGACGCCAGAGCGACGCGACGCCAGCGGCGACCTTTCTGTCGCAATTCACTTTCTCAGGAACAAAGCTCCCCTAGCGTTAGGCAAGGGTGAAAACCAAACATGCGCTGAAGGCAACCGCTGAAGCGCAACCACGCAGAAAAGTAACATCGCCCCGCGTGATAGGCAAGATCTGATTGTATTTTTATTTAATACACATAGAAAGATTGTTAAATATTAGCGCGCTTCGGATCTCCGCGGGAGAATTGTGATACGTCGGTCGCTCCCACGCCTTGCCTCTCCAGTCTTTAGGCCTACGTCCCAGAGCAGCATAGCAACTGCCGGTTCAGACGTCGCGGGCCTCCTGTTGATTCGCCGGTCGATACTGGCCAGCGGCTAGGCTCAGGACTCATTGATCAGAGCCAGAAGATGACAGTTGCGGCGATGCAGATGGCGGAGAAGAAGGTGTGGGCGCATCGGTCGTAGCGAACCAGCCGCTGAACTCGCGGCCGCAGCCCGTCGTTGATGGGCGGTTTATAGGACCCCACTTTCAGGGTGTCAACACGGTTTTTGGAACTTTCACGACGGCCGCACGTTCACACCTTTGTGCCCGCCGTCGCCCCGTTGATTAGAACCTTGGCCGGTAAAGGCTTTGCGTCACATGTCCACAGCCATTCACAGCCCAGGCGCATCCGCGCCGCCCTGGCCTCCGCCGGTCCCGGTGAGCCCGTGACGCTGCATCTTGGCGTAGAGATTGCTGCGCGACAGGCCGAGGCTCCGGGCCGCGCTTTCTCGTGTGTCGCAGCGGCCGAGCGTCTGGGCGATCATGGATTTCTCCAACGCCGCCAAGGCCTCCGCCAATCTGCTTGCCGGCGGGGCGGGCTCGTGGCGCGGGGGTTCGACGGTGATTCCCAGCGCGTCTGCCACATCGCCCGCCGCGATGGAGGCGCCCTCGGCGCGCACATAGATCTGCTCGATGACATTGGCCAGTTCCCGCACATTGCCGGGCCAGGAGTGACGTTCCAGCAAAGACTGCGCCTGCGGCGTGATCGGGCGGCGAACGACGCCATGCGCCCTGGCAGTGCGCTCTGAGAATTTGGATGCCAGGAGGCCGATGTCCCCCTCCCGCTCCCGCAGGGGCGGCAGGCGGACGGAGAGCACATTCAGCCGGTAATAAAGGTCCTGCCGGAAGCGCCCCTCCTCCACCATCTTTGCCAGGGGTCGGCTGGTGGCGGCGATGATGCGCACGTCCACGCGGGCAAGCTGGTTGGAGCCGACCGGCTCCACTTCCCCCTCCTGGAGCGCCCGCAGGAGCTTGGCCTGAAGCGTCAGGGGCATGTCGCCGATCTCGTCGAGGAACAGCGTCCCCTCATGGGCGATCTGGAACTTGCCGGGTCGCGGCTGGCGGGCGGCGCCGGTAAAGGCTCCAGGCGCCACCCCGAAGAATTCCGCTTCCAGCAGGTTCTCCGGCACGGCGGCCACATTGATGGCGACGAACGGACGATTGACGCGGGCCGAGGCGGCGTGGATGGCGTGGGCCGCCATCTCCTTTCCGGTTCCGGTTTCGCCGAGCAGCAGGACGGGCGAACGCACCTCCCCTGCCCGCCGCAGCAGACGACCCACCTCGCGCATGGCCGGACTCGCCCCCAGGATCTGCTCGCTTGTGTATCGGTGGGAGCGGGTGGTGGAGAGCGCCTGCTCCATGCGCGCGAGCCGCGCTTGGAGGTGGTGAACGCGCTCGGCAATGGGACGCAGATGGGGAATGCTGTTCTTAAGCGCGAAGGCAAAAGCGCCGATGATTTCGCCCGCCTCCGAGCGCAGTGGCAGGCGGGTGACCAGGAGCGTCTTGTCGCCATATTGGATCACGTCGAGGGGCTGGGGACGGCCGGTCTCCACCACCTCACGCAGGCGGCTGTGGGGAATGACCCGCTCGATCTCCTGACCCACCACGTCACGCAGCGCCACGCCACCAAGCAGGGCCAATTGGCCGGGATTGAACCAGACCACCCGCGCGCGCTCGTCGACGATGGTGGCCCCATCGATCATTTCCTCGACCATTTCAAGGAGGGACCGGGCAGCCAGAAGCCGGGCCTGTGCATCGGTGGGCATTGCTGTTTCCTTCCTCCTGTCCTGAGTTCTGGACGCTCGTTTCCTTTCAGGACACACCAGGCGAGACTGCACTTCAATCCGTTCAAGACATCCTTGCCGCCCGCACGCCCCGGCAAGGTCCAGAATATTGGACATCAGGGTACGCGCGGCCGTGGGTGCGTCGGCCGCGGGTCCTTGGGATTGCTGCATCTTCGCGCCCCGTGCCGCACTGGCATGCACCTTGCTGACAAACTGTTCCAGGGCCGCCCGCCCACCGCGAAGCAACAACAAGCGCAGCAAGACATGTCCGGACGGCGCCACAGCCGCCGGCAGGAGAATGAACGCCACCGGCCAGGGCCAGCACGGCCGGCGTCCTGGACCCGTTCCGCAATCCCCCCGCAGAAGAAGGACAAACGCATGAAGGGTCGCAACGCCGTCGTCACGGGCTCCACCTCCGGCATCGGCCAGGCCATCGCCAGCGCGCTTGCCGCGGCCGGCTGCAATGTGATGCTCAATGGGTTCGGCGACCCTTCGGCAATCGAGGCGACGCGCCGGGAAATGGCCGAGGCATCCGGGCGCACCATCGCCTATGCCGCGGCGGACATGAGCCAGCCTTCGGACGTCCGGGGCCTGATGGAACAGGCGGCGAACGCGCTCGGGCCAGTGGACATCCTCGTCAACAATGCCGGCATCCAGCATGTGGCCCCGCTGGCCGACTTTCCTGAAGAAAAGTGGGACCAAGTGCTGGCGGTCAATTTGTCGGCCGCGTTCCATGCCAGCAAGGCCGTCGTGCCGGCCATGTCCACCCGGGGCTTCGGCCGCATCGTCAACATCGCCTCGGCCTTGGGTCTCGTGGGTGCCCCGCACAAGCCGGCCTACGTGGCGGCCAAGCACGGCCTGGTCGGCCTCACGCGGTCCATCGCGCTGGAGGTGGCGCAGACTGGCATCACCTGCAACGTGGTCTGCCCGGGCATGGTGATGACGCCCATCATCGAGATGCAGGTGGCCGACCAGGCGCGCGTCACCGGGCTCGATCCGGAAGCCGTGATCCAAGGCGTTTTCCTGGAGAACCAGCCCATCCGGCGCCCCGTCACGGCGCAGGAGATTGCCGCTGCCGTTGTGTTCCTATGCTCGGATGCCGCCGGGGGCGTAACCGGCGCCGTGCTCCCGGTGGACGGAGGCTACACCGCGCGGTGAGGCCCGCGCGACATTCCCAATAACAATCAAGGCAGGGAGAAACACATGAAGGGTCAGATGATCGCGGTCGCGCTCGGCGCCGCACTGAGTGGATGGGCGGCGCCAGCTCTTGCCCAGATGTCCGACGGCAAGATCAAGATCGGTGTCCTGTCGGACCTCACCGGCGTCTATTCCGACATCAATGGCGAGGGCTCGGCCCTGGCCGCGCGGCTCGCGGCGCAGGAGTTCGGCAATGCCATCAACGGCGTTCCCATTGAGATCGTCGTGGCGGATCACCAGAACAAGGCCGATGTCGCCGCCGGCATTGCCCGCAAGTGGGTGGACACCGAGCAGGTGGACGTGATCGCCGACGTCCCCAACTCCGCCGCCGCCCTGGCGGTACAGGGCATTACAAAGGAGCGTAAGCGCATCTTCCTCATGTCCGGCCCCGGCGCGGTGGACCTGACCGGCAAGGCCTGCAGCCCCTATGGCTTCAGCTGGACCTGGGATACCCATTCGGTTTCCGCCGCAACGGCGCGGGCGCTGGTGGCCAAGGGCGACAAGACCTGGTTTTTCATCACCGCCGACTATGCCTTCGGCCATTCCCTGGAAGAGGAAGCCAGCAAGACCGTCAAGGCGCTGGGCGGCACGGTGAAGGGCGGGGTCCGCGTGCCGCTGGCCACCTCCGACTTCTCCTCCTTCCTGGTCCAGGCGCAGGGCTCTGGGGCCAAGGTGGTGGCGCTCGCCAATGCCGGCGGCGACACCATCAACTCCGTAAAGCAGGCCAATGAATTCGGCTTGCCCCAGGGCGGCCAGACCCTCGCGGGCCTTCTCTTGAACATCAACGACATCCACGCCTTGACCCTGCCGGTCGCGCAAGGGCTCACCATGGCCAATTCCTTCTACTGGGACATGAATGACGGAACGCGGGCCTGGTCGAAGACGTTCGAGGAGAAGACCGGCCGCAAGCCGTCCATGAACCAGGCCGGCGTCTATTCGGCTGTCCGTCATTACCTGCAGGCGGTCAAGGACACGGGCACCGACGATGCCGACAAGGTTGCGGAAAAGATGCGCGCCACGCCCGTCAACGACATGATGATGAAGAATGCCCGCATCGGGAAGAATGGGCGCGTCTTCGGCGACATGTACCTGTTCGAGGTGAAGAAGCCGGCCCAGTCCAAGGGGCCGTGGGACTATCTCACGCTGGTCGAGACCATCCCCGGCAAGGAGGCCTACATTCCCGAGGCGGAAAGCGGCTGTCCCTTGGTGAAGTGAGGGGCGCGGCGCCTCCGCGCGTCCGGATGCGCGCGCCGTCCCATTCGACATCCCCGCCCGCACGCCTTTAGAAATGGCAGCCTGCGGGCAGGATTAACCGCCTGGCGCCCATTCGGAGCGCCAGGCGGCCCGCCGTCGGCCGCACCTCGGAGGAAGCGCCATGCGACAGGTGGGGTTCATCATGGAGGATGGCTTCCAGGTCATGGGCCTCGCCGCCCTGTCGGCGTTCGAGTTCGCCAATATGGCGCTGGGGGAAGAGGCCTATGGCCTTTGCGTCATGTCGGCTCACGGCGGGCCGGTGCGCTCCACGCTGGGCGTGCGCATCGAGACCATACCGCTGGGCGCGTTTCCCGATACGCTCATGGTGCTGGGCGAGCTGACCCCTCGCCCGGTCTCTCCGGTTTTGCGCGCCTACATTTCTGAAGCCGGCGCGCGCGCCCGGCGGGTGGCGGGTGTGTGCACCGGCGCCTTCGTCCTGGCGGAGGCCGGGCTTCTGGATGGGCGCACGGCCACCACCCATTGGGCCCATGCCGGTGCACTACAGAGCCGGTTTCCAGCGGTGCGGGTGGAAAGCGACCGCATCTTCGTCCGGGACGGCCATGTGTGGACCTCGGCGGGCATGAGCGCGGCCATCGACCTGGCCCTTGCCCTGATCGAGGACGATTATGATGCGGCCCTCGCCCGCACCGTCGCCCAGCGGCTGGTGGTGTATCACCGCCGGCCGGGTGGCCAGTCCCAGTTTTCGGCCATGCTGGAACTGGAGCCGCGCTCGGACCGGGTCCGGCGGGCGCTGATCTACGCCAGGGAAAACCTGCGCAGCGCGCTCTCGGTGGAGGATCTGGCGGGCGCCGCCAGCCTCAGTCCGCGCCAGTTCAGCCGGGTGTTCCGGGACGAGACCGGCCAATCCCCCGCCAAGGCCGTGGAGCGGCTGCGGCTGGAGGCGGCGAAGCTCATGCTGGAGGAGGGGCGCCATTCCCTGGACGAGGTGGCGCGGGACACGGGCTTCGCCGACCGCGACCGCATGCGGCGGGCCTTCCTGCGTTTCTTCGGGCACCCACCGCAAAGCCTGCGGCGCACGCGGCGTCTCTCAGAGGGCAACATGTCCCCGGAGAGGGCTTCCGCATTGATGTCCTGAATCGCCGTTTATATGACATTTGCGCCATAGGCCCTCTGCGCCATTGTCCCCGCACGACATCGAACCCAGCGGGTGGCACCATGCAAATGACCGGCAACACCATTTTCATCACCGGGGGCGCCTCCGGAATCGGGCGCGGCCTTGCGGAGGCGTTCCACGCCCTCGGAAACCAGGTGATCATTGCCGGGCGGCGCTCAGCGCTGCTCAAGGAGGTCACGCAAGCCAATCCGGGCATGGCAGGCGTGGTGCTCGATATCACCGACCCTGCGGACATCGCGCGGGTGGCCGGCGAGCTGGTGCGGGATTATCCGGCCCTCAACGTGCTCATCAACAATGCGGGCATCATGCCCTTCGATGATGCGGGCGGCGCCATCGACGATGCCGTCTCGCAGGCGATCATCGCCACCAATCTGCTCGGCCCCATCCGGCTGACCTCGGCGCTGATCAAGCACCTGAAGGCACAGCCGCGGGCGACCATCATCCACAACACCTCGATCCTGGCCTATCTGCCGCTGGCGACCACGGCGGTCTATTCCGCCACCAAGGCGGCGCTCCATTCCTATGCCCTGTCGCAACGCTTCATGCTGCGGGACACGAAGGTCACTGTGCAGGAAATCGCCCCACCCTGGGTGGACACCGACCTCATCAAGAAGAGCGGCGACCCGCGCGCCATGCCGCTCCCGGTCTTCATCGAGAAGACCATGGCCGGCCTTGCCACCGAGGTGGAGGAAGTGGTGGTGGAAGAGGTGCGCGCGCTCCGCGACAATCCCGGCAGCGGCTAGCATGCGCTCGTCCACGGCTTCAATCTGTCCCTGGTGGCCAATCCCATCCCGGTCTGAGCGGGGATCGGCCCTCGCCGGTGGGCGGGGGCCGGCCCGTCAGGCGGCGCAGCGGGCGGCCAGCGCCTGGGCGACGCGGGAGGTGGGTTCGCGGCCGAGCGCGGCGGTGATGGTGCGGCCGGCGGCCGCGAGCTTGTCCAGGTCGACGCCGGTGGAAACGCCGAGGCCGTCCAGCATATAGACCAAGTCCTCGGTGGCGAGGTTGCCCGAGGCCCCCTTGGCATAGGGACAGCCACCAAGGCCCGCCACCGAGCTGTCCACCACATGAATGCCGGCGTCCAGGCACGCGAGCACATTGCCCAGCGCCTGGCCGTAGGTGTCGTGGAAATGCACGGCGGTGCGCGCGACGCCGATGGCGGAGGCCACCGCCGAGGCCATCACCTTGGCCTTGTCGGGCGTGCCGACGCCGATGGTGTCGCCCAGCGAAATCTCATAGCAGCCCATGGCCGCCAGGGCTTCGGACACCTCCACCACCTTGGCCACCGGCACCTCCCCCTGATAGGGGCAGCCGAGCACGCAGCTCACATAGCCGCGCACCAGGATGCCGGCCTCCAGCGCCGCCGCCACCACGGGGCGGAAGCGCTCCAGGCTCTCGGCGATGGAGCAATTGATGTTCTTCTGGCTGAAGGCCTCCGACGCGGCGCCGAAAACGGCCACCTCGTCCACCTGACAGGCGAGCGCGGCCTCCAGGCCCTTCATATTGGGCACCAGGACGGGATAGCGCACGCCCGGCTTGCGCGTGATGGCGGCCATCACCTCGGCGGTATCCGCCATTTGCGGCACCCATTTGGGCGAGACGAAGCTGCCGCTCTCGACCACCGTGAGGCCGGCCTCGGCCAGGGCATCGATCAGCGCCACCTTGGCGGCCAGCGGCACGATGCCCTTTTCGTTCTGGAGCCCGTCGCGCGGGCCAACCTCGACGATTCGCACTTCAGCGGGACGGCTCATGCCGGATCCTCCAGAACCAGGAGCTCGGTGCCATCATCCACCAGGTCGCCGACGGCGAAGCGGATGGACGCGACGCGCCCGGCGCGGGGCGCGGCCACCGTATGCTCCATCTTCATGGCTTCCACCACCACCAAGGCGGCGCCCTTCTCCACCAGATCGCCCACCGCCACCGCCAGGCGGGTGATGGTGCCCGGCATGGGCGCCACCAGGCGGCCGGCGGTGCCGGTGGCCTCGATGCTGGCGAGGCGCGGATCCACATGGTCGAGGCTGCGCTCGGCGCCCGCCGCGAAGACGGTGAGCCGAGCGCCGGAGCGCACCACGCGGGCGGTCAGCCGGACGCCGGCGAGGCGGGCGATGAGCGTGCCGTCCTCGGAGAGCTTGCCCTCCACGGCGAGGCGTCCGCCCGGCAGGTCCAGAAGGAAGCCGTCCGCCGCATAATGGGCGCGCACGGCGATGCGGGTGTCCCGGTCGGCGAAAGTCAGGTCCACGAAGGCCGAGCGATTGAGACGCCAGCCCGGCGCCTGCCCCCAGGGCGACCAGGGATCGGCCGGGTCCGCGGAAGACGCGGAAGCGCGGGCCTCGTCCAGCAGCACATAGAGGGCGGCGAGCGCGAGGGAGCGATCGTCCACGGGAGCGGGCGGCGGCAGGAGCGTATCGCGGTGGCGCTCGATGAAGCCGGTGTCCAGGTCGGCAGCCGCGAAGGCTGGCTCCGCGAGGATGGATTGCAGGAAAGCGCGATTGGTGGACAGCCCCACCACCTGCGTCGCCGCAAGCGCCGCCCGCAGCCGGCCCAGCGCCTCCGCCCGGTCGGCCCCCTCCGCGATGATCTTGGCGATCATCGGGTCGTAATGGATGGAGACCGTGTCACCGGCGCGCACGCCGGAATCCACCCGAACGCCAGGAATGGCCTGCGGCAGGACCAGATGGTCGAGCCGGCCCACCTGGGGCAGGAAGTCCTTCTCCGGATCCTCGGCATAGAGGCGCACCTCGATGGCGTGGCCCATGAGCGGAATATCCGCCTGGGCCAGCGGCAGCGCCTCTCCACGGGCGACGCGGATCTGCCACTCCACCAGGTCCTGGCCGGTAATGGCCTCGGTGACCGGATGCTCCACCTGGAGGCGGGTGTTCATCTCCATGAAGAAGAAGTCGTCGCCCTCGGCGATGAACTCCACCGTACCGGCGCCCACATAGCCGACCGCCCGGGCGGCATCCACCGCCGCCTGGCCCATGGCAGCGCGCCGTTCCGGGCTCATGCCGGGGGCGGGAGCCTCCTCCACCACCTTTTGGTGGCGGCGCTGGATGGAGCAGTCGCGCTCGTGGAGATAGACCACGTTGCCGTGCGTATCGGCGAAGACCTGCACCTCGATATGGCGCGGGCGGGTGAGATATTTCTCCACCAGCACCCGGTCATCGCCAAAGGCGTTGCGGGCCTCACGCTGGGCAGAGGCGAGCGCATCGGCGAACTCCTCCGCGGACCGCACCACCTTCATCCCCTTGCCACCGCCGCCGGCGGAGGCCTTGATGAGCACGGGATAGCCGATGCGCGCCGCCTCCCGCGCCAGCAAAGCGGGGTCCTGGTCCGCGCCATGATAACCGGGCACCAGGGGCACGCCGGCCTTTTCCATCAGTGCCTTGGCCGCGCTCTTCGAGCCCATGGCCTCTATGGCGGACGCCGGCGGGCCGACAAAGACGATGCCGGCCTCGGCGCAAGCCTTGGCGAAGGTGGCATTCTCCGAGAGAAAGCCGTAGCCGGGATGGATGGCATCCGCGCCCGAAGCCTTTGCCGCCTCCAGTATGGCATCAATGCGCAGATAGCTCTCGCGGGCGGGCGCCGGGCCGATGGGATAGGCCTCGTCGGCGCTCGCCACATGGAGGGCGCGGGCATCGGCCTCCGAATAGACGGCGATGGTCTTCAGCCCCATGGCGCGGGCGGTGCGCATGACGCGCACGGCGATCTCGCCGCGATTGGCCACGAGAAGGGTGCGGATGGGCCGCGGGTGGAGGGTTCCGGTCATGCCTGCCCCCATTGTGGTTTGCGCTTTTCCAGGAAGGCGGTGAGCCCCTCGCGACCATCGGCGCTGGCGCGCTGGTCGGCGATGCGGGCGGCGGTGTCGACGATGACCTCGGCGGAAAGCGGGCGATCCACCGCCGCGACGAGATCCTTAGTGGCCGCCTGCGCCGCCGGGCTGCCGGCGGACAGGGCTTTGAGATGGCGGGCGATGGCGCCATCCAATTCCTCGGCGGGCACCACCTCATGCACGAGGCCCAGCGCCAGCGCGGTCTCCGCCGAGAAGCGCTCGGCGGTGAGGAAGTAGCGCCGCGCCTGCCGGGCGCCCATGGCGCGCACAAGATAGGGGCTGATGACCGCCGGGATGAGTCCGATCCGCACCTCGGTGACCGCGAACAGCGCCTCCGGCACCGCCACCGCGATGTCCGAGCAGGCGATGAGCCCGATGGCGCCGGCAAAGGCGGAGCCGTGCACCCGCGCCAAAGTGGGCTTGGGGCAGGTGTCGATGGTGCGCATGAGCTCACCCAGCGCACCGGCATCCGCCAGGTTCTCGTCTCGGGAATAGGCCGCCATGCGGCGCATCCAGTTGAGGTCGGCCCCGGCGCAGAAGGAGGGACCGTTCGCCCGCAGCACAATGGCCTTGACGGCCGGATCGGCCCCGGCCTCGCCATAGGCGGCGGTCAAAGCGGCGATCAGCGCATCGTCGAAGGCATTGTGGACTTCGGGGCGGTTGAGGGTGAGGACAGCGACCCCGTCCTCTCGGGAAACGAGAAGGCTCATCACATGCGGAACACGCCGAAGCGCGTGTCCTTCTGAGGGGCGTTGAGGGAAGCGGACAGAGCGAGCGCCAGCACCATGCGGGTGTCGGCCGGATCGATGACGCCGTCGTCCCACAGGCGGGCAGAGGAATAATAAGGATGGCCCTGGCGCTCATACTGGGCCTGGATGGGCGCCTTGAAGGCGGCCTCGTCCTCCGCCGGCCAACTGCCGCCCTTGGCCTCGATCCCGTCGCGCTTGACCTGGGCGAGCACATTGGCGGCTTGCTCGCCGCCCATCACCGAGATGCGGGCATTGGGCCACATCCAGAGGAAGCGGGGATCATAGGCGCGGCCGCACATGCCGTAATTGCCGGCGCCGAAGGAATTGCCGATCACCACCGTGAACTTCGGCACGGACGCGCAGGACACCGCATTGACCAGCTTGGCGCCATCCTTGGCGATACCGCCGGATTCATACTTCCGGCCCACCATGAAGCCGGTGATGTTCTGCAGGAAGACCAGCGGGATGTTGCGCTGGCAGCACAATTCCACGAAGTGCGCGCCCTTCAGCGCGCTTTCCGAGAACAGGATGCCGTTATTGGCGATGATGCCCACCGGATAGCCGAAGATGCGGGCAAAGCCCGTCACCAGCGTAGTGCCATAGAGCGGCTTGAACTCGTCGAACTCCGAGCCGTCCACGATGCGAGCGATGATCTGGCGCACATCGAAGGGCTTCTTGGGATCCTCAGAGACGATGCCGTAAATGTCCTCGACATCATAAAGCGGCGCCTTGGGCGGGCGGATGTCGAGGGCGTGGTTCTTCACCCGGTTGAGGTCGGCCACGATGGTGCGGGCGATGCCCAAGGCGTGGGCGTCATTCTCGGCCATGTGGTCGGCAACGCCGGAGGTGCGGGTGTGCACGTCGGCCCCACCCAACTCCTCGGCGGTGACCACCTCGCCGGTGGCCGCCTTCACCAGAGGGGGCCCGGCGAGGAAGATGGTGGCCTGATTCTTCACCATGATGGACTGATCGGCCATGGCCGGCACATAGGCGCCGCCGGCGGTGCACGAGCCCATCACCACGGCGATCTGGGCGATGCCCTCCGACGACATGTTGGCCTGATTGAAGAAGATGCGGCCGAAATGCTCGCGGTCGGGGAAGACCTCGTCCTGATTGGGCAGGTTCGCGCCGCCGGAATCGACGAGATAAATGCACGGCAGATGGTTTTCCCTCGCGATGGCCTGGGCCCGCAGGTGCTTCTTCACCGTCATGGGGAAGTAGGTGCCGCCCTTCACCGTGGCGTCGTTGGCCACGATCATGCATTCGCGGCCCGCCACCCGGCCGATGCCGGTGATGATGCCGGCAGCGGGCACGTCGTCGCCATACATGCCGAAGGCGGCAAGCTGCGAGAGTTCCAGGAAGGGCGAGCCGGTATCCAGCAGGGTGCGGATGCGGTCGCGCGGGAGCAGCTTGCCGCGCTTGAGGTGCCGCTCGCGCGCCACGGCGCCACCGCCCTCGGCGATGCGCTCCACATGGCCCCTCAACTCCGCGACGCTCGCGGCCAATGCCTCGCTGTTCCGGCGGAAGGCCTCCGACCGCCGGTCGACCGCGTCCTCGATGATCGCCATGCGCGCCTCACCCATACATGTTGCGGGAGCGGAAAGTCTGCGCCGGTTAACATAGGGTCATGACGGCATGACCGTGTGCCGCGTGCGCTTATAGATCCTCCCGTGCCGATCCTGGTCGGCTTGGAAACGATCGTACGTTTTTTTAAACAAGCTGCAAGCGAATTCGCAGGCGTGGGATCAGGCTTTCACCTTTCGGCGGGACACCGTCGCCAGCGGGGCCGGAGCGGCGCGCTTGGCTGCGTCGGGAAGGGCGACGCCTTCCACGACCAGGTCGGTATAGATGCGCACCAGTTCGTCCTGGCTGAGACGGCCGTCAGCACGATACCAGGTACAGATGCCGGTAAGCATGGAGATGATGGCATAGGTGGCCACCCGCGGCTCCGGCACGCGAAACACGCCCGCTGCCGCCCCCGCTTTCAGCGCATCCTCCAGCACCGCCTCGTAGCGCTGGCGCATGTCAACCACGACGGCCCGATGCTCTCCATCGAGTGAGCGGATCTCCATATTGGCGATGAAGACATGGGCGTTGCGCGTCATGTGGTAGCGCAGGTGGAAGTCCACGAAGGCCCTGAGCCGGTCGAGAGGCCCTTCCACACCCGCAAGAGCGGCCTCCGCCCGCGTGATGAGGTCCTCCATGTGGTCGCGTACGATGTCAAACAGCAGGCTCTGCTTGTTGTCGAAATATTTGTAGAGCGAGCCCGATTGCAGCCCCACCTCGGCCGCGAGCTGCCGCAGGCTCATGGCTTCATAGCCGTGCTTGTAGATGAGCTGCACGCCCGCCTGGCGAATGGCCTGGGCGGTGCGCGCGCCGTTGGAACCGACCGTGCGCGCCATCTCTCTCGACCGGAGGCCCCTTAGACCCGCTGGTGTGACGGTAAGACCATCCAAGGAATGATCACGCGACAGAGTGATGGCCCGCGACCGGACGCGCAAGGCGCAGACGTGCAAAAAAGAGCCTTGACGGCAATAAAAAAAGAACGTTCGATTGTTTCCGCAACCGGCACAAGATCGGTGCACCCGGCGTGACGCCAATTCCCACCGCCGCCGATTTGGGAGAGAAGCATGAGCAGGCCAAGCATCCGGCTTCAGTCTTTCTGCATCAAAATGGCGTGTGACGCGCGCCCGCTATAGTGGACGAGCCCGTCTTCATCGATGAGACCTGTATCCCCAAGAACATAGAAGTCGCTGCCGAACTGGAAGCGCATCTTGGTGTTGGCCTCGTCCTTGAAATAGGAGCGGAACCAGAACAGCGGTGAGCGCTTCACGTCCACCGCCAGCAGGCCCTCCACCCCTGCGGGCAGCGTTGCGCCGCTCTTGTCCAGAACGGTCAAGGCGAAGCCCGGCATGATGCGTCCGACGGAGGCGCGCTGCGAGAAGGCCGGATCCCGGGGATCATAGGTCATCCCCACGATCATGCCGGTCTCGCGGGTGCCATATTGGTTGATCAGCGGCACTTCCAGCTTCTGCGTCACCCAGGACACCACATCGAGCGGCAGCGGCTCGCCGCCCACCGTGACTTGGCGGATGGCGAAGGGCGCGGCGGCATCGTTGGGATCACCCCGCCGCCACGCCTTGATCTGGGACGGGGCCGCCGTGAGGTTGGTGACCCGGAATTTCGACAGGACGCGATAGCCCTGCGAGACGTCATACGGGCCATCGCAGAACAGGATTGCACATCCGATCAGGAGCGGACCGATGAGGCCATAATAGATACCGTATTCCCAGCCCTGATCGGCCATGTTCCAGTAGACATCGTCGTCCCTTACATCGATGGCGACGCGCATATACTGCTCTATGCTGCCCAGGGCGCGCACGGGAGTGAGCAGACCGAGCTTTGCTTCGACGAAACTCGGAGCATAGGTCATGATGAAGGGATCGTTCTCGCCATAGGTCTCCACCGTTTCCAGCGGCTCGGAGGCATAGATGGACGACCAGAACTGCGTCGCCTTGCCATCCAGGCGATTAATCTGGTCGCCCTCGATGAGGCACACGAAGGTCTTGCCGGTGATGTAGCGGGAGGCACGTTCCACGAGGAAACGGTTGGCGACAATAGCCTTGACGCCGCTGGCCTTGAGCCGGGCCTCCACGGCGGCGGGGGAATAGGTGGAGAAGAGCGGCATATAGACCGCCCCGATCCGCCAGATGGCGAGCGCGGTGATGACCAGCTCAACGCCCTTGGGCAAGAGGACGGCAACCCGGTCGCCCTTCCGTATGCCTGCGTTCGCCAGCACGCGGGCGAAGCGAGACGAGTATTCCGCGAGCTTTCCAAAGCTCAGCTCGGAGGTCTGACCCGAGACGGTCTCATGGATCATGGCCGGCAGGGCGCGCTTGACCGCCAAGTGGCGGTCGCACAGGAGATGGGCCAGTGGAATCTTGGTGCCGCTATATTTTCCGGGACGGGAGGGCGCGGGGACTTGCGTCTCGTCTGCCCCCGCGTGACGGGGATCGGCTGGACCAAAGCCGGCGAAGAAGGAGCCGAGGCGATAGAGGCGGCTCTCGCTGTCATAGGCCAGCAGCGTCTCATGGACGAGCGTCGTGGCCAGGCGGTGCGCGGTGGCTTTGGACAGTCCCGTGGCCTGAATCAGATCAGCCAGGCGCACCGCGCGGGGCGCGGCATGGGTCACCACCCGCAACAGGGCAATGGCCCGACCAAGACTCTGGGCGCCCTTCGGCACTCCGTTTTCATGTTCAATATCGTCCATGTCTTACAATGTGAGACAGAATCGGCCCATTCGCAATAATTCCGCACGGTGGGTGGCATCGGCCTTGAAAGAACCGAACGCCCGCTAGATAATCACCTCAACATCATCTCACAATGTGAGACACGGCCAGAGAAGCCACCCCGCCAAATGAGCGGGCTTCGGGAGGGAAATATGTCGACTGCCAATGCCTCAGGCGCATCGGCCGACAACGCGTCGCTGTTGCATGTCGATGGTGTCTCGCTGCGCTTCGGCGGCCTCCGGGCGCTGAGCGATGTGAGATTTTCCGTCGACAAGGGCGAGTTGTTCTCCATCATCGGCCCCAACGGCGCCGGCAAGACCTCGCTGCTCAACTGCATTTCCGGGCGCTATTCGCCCACCGAGGGGCGCGTGCTGTTCGAGGGCCGCGACGTGACGCGGCTAAAGCCCAACCGGCGCGCCGCCATCGGCATCGGCCGCACGTTCCAGAATCTCGCTTTGTTCCACCATATGAGCGTGCTCGACAACATCATGGTCGGCCGCCACCATCTGCTGAAGAACAACTGGTTCACCGGCGCGCTCTATTGGGTGGGCGGCGCGCAGAAGGAAGAATTGGAGCACCGGCGCAAGGTCGAGGACATCATCGACTTCCTCGACATTCAGCATGTGCGCAAGGCCACCGCCGGCACCCTCTCCTACGGGCTGCGCAAGCGGGTGGAGCTCGCCCGCGCCGTGGCGCTGGAGCCCAAGCTTATCCTGCTCGACGAGCCCATGGCGGGCATGAACCTGGAAGAAAAGGAGGACATGGCCCGCTACATCGTTGATCTCAACGAGGAATGGGGCATGACCATCATCATGATCGAGCACGACATGGGCGTGGTGATGGACATTTCCCACCGCGTGATGGTGCTCGATTTCGGCCGCAAGATCGCCGAGGGCCTGCCCGCCGACGTGCTCGCCAACGAGCATGTGCGCAAGGCCTATCTGGGCGAGGAGGATCCCGAGCTCGAGGACGAGCAGGACGCCCCGCCATCCGCCGGCCAGTCCGCCCAGGCTTTGTCCGCGTGAGAGAGGCCATGAGCATGACTCCGCCCCCGGACCTTTCCGTCCACGACACCTTTCCCAAGCTGCTGGCGCTGAATGCCCGCAACCACGGCAACGACATCTGGCTGCGCGAGAAGGATCTCGGCATCTGGAACGCCTATACGTGGCGCCAGGTGTCCGAGCGCGTGCAGCACATGGCGCTCGGCCTCGCCGACCTCGGCACCAAGAGGGGCGATGTCATCGCCCTCATCGGCGACAACCGGCCGGAATGGCTGATGGGCGAGATCGCCGCCCATGCGGTGGGCGGCATGAGCCTTGGCATCTATCGCGACGCGCTCGCCGAAGAAGTCGCCTATCTCATCACCTATGCGGATGTGAAGGTGATCTTCGCCGAGGATGAGGAGCAAGTGGACAAGCTGCTCCAGCTGGAAGACCGCATCCCCACCGTCCAGCACATCGTCTATGCGGACCCGCGCGGCCTGCGCAAATATGACGATCCCCGGCTCGTCGCGCTGTCCGCCGTGGAAGCCGCCGGCGCCGCCCGGGCCGCTGCGGACCCCGGCCTCTATGACCGCATGGTCGGGGAGGGGAAGGGCTCGGACGTGGCCATCCTGTGCACCACGTCGGGCACCACCTCCCATCCCAAGCTCGCCATGCTGACCTCCGGCGCACTGCTGAAGCATTGCGCGGCCTATCTGGCCGCCGATCCGCGCGGGCCGGAGGATGAATATGTCAGCGTGCTCCAGATGCCCTGGATCATGGAGCAGATCTACGCCTTCGGTCAGGCGCTCATCTCCCGCATGAAGGTCAACTTCGTGGAGGAGACCGAGACCACCATGGCCGACATGCGGGAGATCGGCCCCACCTTCGTGCTGTTCGCGCCCCGCGTGTGGGAACAGATCGCGGCGGACGTGCGCGCCCGCATCATGGATGCCTCGCCCTTCAAGCGGGCCATGTTTGACTATGGCATGAAGCTCGGCCTGAAGGCGCTGGAGACCGGGAAGCGCTCGCCGGTGGCGGACCTCATCCTGTTCCGCGCCCTGCGTGACCGGCTGGGCTTCTCCAACCTGAAATCCGCCGCCACCGGCGGCGCGGCGCTGGGGCCGGACACGTTCCGCTTCTTCCTCGCGCTCGGCGTGCCCATGCGCCAGCTCTACGGCCAGACGGAGCTTCTAGGCGCCTATACCATTCACACCGCCGACGACGTGGATTTCGACACGGTGGGCGTGCCCATGGCCGGCGTCGAACTGCGCATCGACAATCCCGATCCCAACGGGCTCGGCGAGATCGTCACCCGCCACGGCAACGCGTTTGCCGGCTATTTCCGTAACGAGGAAGAGACGCGCAAATCCTTCGCCGAGGGCGGCTGGATGCAGACGGGGGACGCCGGCTTCATCAATGCGCGCGGGCATCTGGTGGTCATCGACCGGGTGCGCGACATGGCCTCCACCGCGCACGGCGACCGCTTCTCGCCGCAATATATCGAGAACAAGCTGAAGTTCTCGCCCTATGTGGCCGAGGCGGTGATCCTGGGCGATGGGCGCGACCATCTGGCGGCCATGATCTGCATCCGCTTCTCCATCGTCTCCAAATGGGCGGAGAAGAACCGGATCGCCTTCACCACCTATACGGACTTGGCCTCCCGCCGCGAAGTGATCGACCTGCTGCGCCGGGAAGTGGAGCAGGTGAACAAGACGCTGGCCGAGAAGCAGCGCATCTCCCGCTTTCTGTTGCTCTATAAGGAGCTGGACGCGGACGATGGCGAACTGACCCGCACCCGCAAGGTGCGCCGCGGCGTCATCAACGAGCGCTATGGCGAGATCATCGACGCCATGTATCGGGGCGATCCCAAGATCGCGGTGGACACCACCATCACCTTCCAGGACGGCACCAAGCAGCGCATCAAGACCGTGCTCGAAGTGGTGGACATGGCAACGGGAGCCGGCTCCGCCGCCCCCGGCGCCAAGAGGAGGGCGGCATGATCCTCCCTCCCCGGCCGGCGCGTGCGCCCGGCGCTTCGCACACCCTGCGTCTTTCCCCTTTCCACCCCCTCCCGCTGCGCGGGAGCGGGCATCCGCGGGCGACCCAATGACCTCGCAACTCCTTCTCCAACTCGTCATCAACGGGCTCATCATCGGCACGCTCTATGGCGTGGTCGGCATGTGCTTCGTGCTGATCTACAAGGCGAGCCAGGTGGTGAACTTCGCCCAGGGCGAATTCCTGCTCATCGGCGCCTGGACCTGCTGGTGGCTGCTCACCTATTGGCAGATCCCCTTCATCTGGGGCTTCCTGATCGCGCTCGCCTTCATGATGCTGTTCGGCTTCGCCCTGCAAGTCATCGTGCTGCGCCCCCTCATCGGCGAGCCCATCATCTCGGTCATCATGGTGACCATCGGCCTGTCCATCTTCTTCCAGGCCCTGATGAAGTGGATGTTCGGCACCTTCGCCCAGCCCTTCCCGCCCATCTTCTCGGTGGCGAAGGTCAACATATTGGGTCTGCAGGTGCAGACGGCCTATCTCATGTCGACCGGCGTCTCGCTGGCGATCATGGCGGGCTTTGCCTGGTTCTTCAAATATTCCCGCATGGGCCTCGCCATGCGCGCCACCGCCTTCAACCAGCAGGTGGCCCAGTCGCTCGGCATCTCCGTCCGCCAGGTCTTCGCCTTGTCCTGGGGCATCTCGGCGGCGGTCTCCGCGGTGGCCGGCGTGGTGGTGGGCATCGTGAACGGCGTGTCCTCCTCGCTGTCCTTCTTCGGCATCAAGGTGTTCCCGGCGGTGATCCTGGGCGGCCTCGACTCGATCCTCGGTGCGGTGGTGGGCGGGCTCATCATCGGCGTCCTGGAGAACGTGGCGCACTTCTTCGACAGCCAGTTCCTCAACTGGGGCAACCTCTATGAGATCGTGCCCTTCTACGTCCTCATCATCATCCTGATGATCAAGCCGTACGGTCTGTTCGGCACCCGCGACATCGAGAGAGTGTGACGCCATGGCCATCTCTACCATGCGCCCGTGCGGCGACTTCCGCACCTCCTACCGGGCCGACCAGACCATCTTCGCCACCCGGCTCACCATGCTGTTCTGCGTCGCGGCGGTGGTGGTGCTGTGCTTCGCGCCCTTCTTCCTGTCCCGCTACATGCTCTCCTTGATGATCCAGATCGGCTATCTGGGCATCGCGGCGCTGGGGCTGAACATCCTGGTGGGCTTTTCGGGGCAGATCTCCATCGGCCACGCGGTGTTCTTCGGCTTCGGCGGCTTTGCCTCCGCCTTCCTGGCCAACAAAGGCGTGCCGGTGCCCATCGCCATCGTGCTCGCGGGCGTGTGGACCACCTTCGTGGGTCTGCTCTTCGGCCTGCCGGCGGCGCGGGTGAAGGGGCTTTACCTTGCCATCGCGACACTCGCCGCGCAGTTCATCCTGCAGGACTTCTTCGTGCGGGCGGAATGGTTCACCGGCGGCACCCACGGCGCGATGGCGCCCCCGTTCGAGCTGTTCGGCTACGACCTGTCCGGAGATTCGCGCTACTTCTATGTGGTGCTGGTGTTCGTGGTGGTGATGTATCTCTTCGCCACCAACCTCATGCGCACCCGTGACGGTCGGGCGCTGATCGCGGTGCGCGACCATTATCTCTCCGCCGAGATGATGGGCGTGAACCTCACCAAGTACCGCACCATGGCGTTCGGCATCTCGTCCTTCTATGCCGGCATCGGCGGGGCGCTTTATGCCCACTATATCGGCTTCATGTCGGTGGAAGGCCTCGACATCCTGTTCTCGATCCAGTTCCTGGCCATGATCATCATTGGCGGGCTGGGCTCGGTGATGGGCTCGCTGCTGGGCACCATCTTCATGGTGCTGCTGCCGGAACTGACGGGCGCGCTCGCCTCCGCGCTCCAGGGCAGCGCCATCGACAAGGCGCTGCATCTGAAGGACGGCATCACCTACATGCGCGAGATGCTGATCGGCGCCACCATCATCCTGTTCCTGATCTTCGAGCCGGATGGGCTCGCCCACCGCTGGCGCCAGATCAAAGCCTATTGGAAGCTCTACCCGTTCTCGTACTGACGGCGCGGGGAGAAGGGTGGCGCAAGACCGCCCGGATGCCCCGCAGAGGAAAGACCCGAAGGAGAAGCCAGATGAAAAAGTTTGCACTGCCTCTCGTTTCCGCCCTCGCGCTTGCGGCCGCAAGCCCGACGCTGGCGCAGTCCATCAATATCGGCCACCTCGCCGACTATTCCGGCGGCACCTCGGACGTGGGCAAGCCCTATGGCCAGGGCGTGCAGGACACCATCGCCTGGATCAACAAGAATGGCGGGGTGAACGGCAAGCAGATTAATTCCGACTTCAACGAATACGGCTATCAGGTGCCGCGCGCCCTGGCCGCCTTCAAGAAGTGGGTGGGCACCGACAAAGTGGTGGCGATCCAGGGCTGGGGCACCGCCGACACCGAAGCGCTGGTGGCCATGGTGACCAAGGAGGAGATCCCCTATTATTCGGGCTCCTACGCCGCCACCCTCACCGATCCCAAGGGCAAGGTGAACGAGAAGAGCGAGCGCGCCGCGCCGTTCAACTTCTTCTATGGCCCGTCTTATTCCGACGCCGCCCGCGCCATGGTGCAGTGGGCCGCCGACGACTGGAAGGCCAAGGGCGGCCAGGGCAAGCCCAAATGGGTGCATATGGGCGCCAACCACCCCTTCCCCAACTCGCCCAAGGCGGCGGCCGAGGCCTACGCCAAGGAGCTGGGCTTCGAGGTGCTGGACCCCATCACCTTCGCCCTCACCCCCGGCGACTACACCGCCCAGTGCCTGACGCTGAAGCAGTCGGGCGCCAATTACGCCTATCTCGGCAACACCGCCGGCTCCAACATCTCGGTGTTGAAGGCCTGCGAGGCCGCTGGCGTGAAGGCGCAGTTCTTCGGCAATGTGTGGGGCATGGATGAGAATGCCGCCAAGGCCGCCGGCTCGGCCGCCAATGGCGTCATCTTCCCGGTGCGCACCGCTGTCACCTGGACCGGCTCGGCGCCGGGCCTTTCCACCTTCAAGGCTATTTCCAAGATGTCCGATCCGGACGGCAAGGAATATCGCCCTGTCCATTACCTCGCTGCCGTGTGCACCGTCATGTACATGAAGGAAGCCATGGAGTGGGCCGACAAGAATGGCGGCGTCACCGGCGTGAAGATCCGCGACGGCATGTACCAGAAGAAGGACTGGGTGCCGAAGGGCACGGACGGCGTCTGCAATCCCTCGACCTGGACTGCCACGGACCATCGCCCCACCACCACCGTCGATCTCTATCGCGCTGTGGTGAACGGCTCGACCGAGGGCACCGTGACCGAGCTCGTCGACAAGGGCGTGATCAAGCTCGACAAGGTCGCCACCATCAACCTGCCGCGCAAGACCGAGCTGCAGGGCTGGTGATCGCCCATCCGGCCGCTCCAGCTCCCTCGCGCGGGGCAGGAGCGGCCGGCATCCGAGGGGCCGGGCATTTGGCCGGCCCCTTTCGGACCCTCCCTTTTGCATGAAGCATCGCCGTCGACGCCGGGACGCAACCGGCGAGAACGGCGCAAGCCCGAAGGTCCCGCCATGGCAGAGGCCGCACTGAAGATGGATCCGCAGCCGGCCGCCGACACGGCGCCGCCGATGCTGAACGTCAACAATATCGAGGTGGTCTATAACGACGTCATCCTGGTGCTGCGCGGCCTCTCGCTCAAGGTCCCGCAGGGCAAGATCGTCGCGCTGCTGGGCTCCAACGGCGCCGGCAAGTCCACCACGCTGAAAGCCATATCGGGGCTCCTGAAGTCCGAGGATGGCGAGATCACGCGGGGCGACGTCTCCTTTCTGGGCGAGCGCATCAACGGCATCGAGCCGGACCAGATCGTCCGGCGCGGCATCTTCCAGGTGATGGAGGGGCGCCGCATCGTCGCCGACATGA
This sequence comes from Aquabacter sp. L1I39, assembly GCF_017742835.1. GTDB lineage: Bacteria > Pseudomonadota > Alphaproteobacteria > Rhizobiales > Xanthobacteraceae > L1I39. The sequence continues at coordinate 1,963,324 of NZ_CP072392.1, read as the reverse complement.
CCATTCTGGAGAACCTGCGCCTTGGCGCCTTCACCCGCCGCGACAACGAGGTGAAGAGCGACATCGAGCGCGTCTACCAATATTTCCCGCGCCTTCGGGAGCGCACCGGGCTTGCCGGCTACCTCTCCGGCGGAGAGCAGCAGATGCTGGCCATCGGCCGCGCCATGATGGCCCGCCCCAAGCTGATCCTCATGGACGAGCCGTCCATGGGTCTCTCTCCCCTACTGGTGAAGGAGGTGTTCGCCATCATCAAGCAGCTCAACCGGGATCTGGGCGTCACCATCCTCCTGGTGGAGCAGAATGCCCGCGTGGCGCTCTCGGTGGCGGACTACGGCTACATCATGGAGCAGGGCAAGATCGTGCTGGACGGCACGGCCGAGCAGCTCTCCACCAATGAGGACGTGAAGGAATTCTATCTGGGCCAGGGCGGCGGCGAGGAGCGCAAGTCGTTCAAGAACCTGAAATCCTTCAAGCGCCGCAAGCGCTGGCTCTGAACTGCGCCCGCGCTGGCGGGCAAGTCAGGAAGGCACAGTCATCGGGGCCTGTCCCCCGGCGGTTCCTGGCACCTGCCGGCACAGGCCGGCAGGACGTATATGCGCGCCGGACGGCCTGCCGGCGAAGGCTCGGTTTGACCCGTGCCTACGGCCGACGACCGGCAAGATTCAGGATGGCTCAGCCAATGAGCGAGGGCGATATGACCGACACCACCCGCTTCTTTGACGCCCTTGAGACCCGCGATCCGCAGCAGCGCGAGGCCGCGCTGATGACCGCGCTCTCCGCGCAGGTCGCCACCGCCAAGGCGCGCTCCGCCTATTTTGCGGAGCTGTTGAAGGACGTGGATGCGGACGTCGTCACCAGCCGTGCTGCGCTGGCGCAATTGCCCGTCACCCGCAAATCCGATTTGCCCTATCTCCAGCCCAAAAGCCTGCCCTTCGGCGGGCTGAACGGCACGCCGCCGGGGGATCTCGCCCGCATCTTCATGTCGCCCGGCCCCATTTATGATCCCGAAGGCCGTCGCCCCAATTACTGGCGCTTCGCCCGCGCGCTCCATGCCTGCGGCTTCCGCAAGGGCGAGATCCTGCACAACACCTTCTCCTATCACCTGACCCCCGCCGGCTCGATGATGGAGAGCGGCGCCCACGCGCTGGGCTGCGCGGTGGTGCCCGCCGGCGTCGGCCAGACCGACCTGCAATTGCGCGCCATCGCCGATATCCGGCCCCATGGTTATGCGGGCACCCCGTCCTTCCTGAAGATCCTGGTGGACAAGGCCCGCCAGGAAGGCACCGACATCTCCTCCCTCACCAAGGCGCTGGTGACGGGCGAAGCCTTCCTGCCCCCCATGCGCGCCGCCCTGCGCGAGGCCGGCATCACCGCCCGCCAGAGCTATGGCTCCGCCGATCTCGGCCTCGTCGCCTATGAGAGCGAGGCGGAGGACGGCATGATCCTGGAAGAGCATGTGATCGTGGAGATCGTGCGCCCGGGCACCGGTGACCCGGTGGAGGCCGAGGGCGAGGTGGGCGAGGTGCTGGTCACCTTGCTGGAGCCAGATTACCCCCTCATCCGCTTCGCGACCGGCGACCTCTCGGCCCTCATGCCGGGCATGAGCGCCTGCGGGCGCACCAATGGGCGGCTGCGCGGCTGGCTGGGCCGGGCCGACCAGGTGACCAAGATCCGCGGCATGTTCGTGCATCCCATCCAGGTGACCTCGGCCGTTAAGAAGCACCCGGCCATCACCAAGGCACGCCTGGTGGTGGACCATAACGGCACCAGCGACGACATGCTGCTGGAGGTGGAGCTGGCTGACGGCGCCGCCCTCGCGGAAGACGCGCTGCTGGACGATCTGCGCGCCTCCACCAAGCTGCGCTGCCGCCTCGCATTTCTGGCGCGGGGCACGCTGCCGGACGATGCCAAGACCATCGAGGACCGCCGCAAGGTGGGGTGAGGGCTCCGCTTCTGCGAACGCGCCACCCCTGGCGCCCGCTCCGCATCGCCCCCTGTCCGCCCGCGTCTGGACAGGCGCGGCGATCCGGTTAGGGTGCGAGGTGGAAACCGAGGCGTTTGCTCATGAAAATCCGGTCCGCCCTGCTTCTGGCCGCACTCGGCCTTGCCGCCGCAGGCTGCTCCACCCCGGCGGAGCAGAAGGAAAACGCCTTGGTGGCCGCCGGCTTCCATCAGCGCCCGGCGGACACGCCGGCCCGCGTCGCCTCCCTGAAGGCGCTGCCGCCCAACACCTTCGTCACCCAGGTCCAGAAGGGGCGCACCGTCTATCTCTATGCCGACCCGGCCGGCTGCAACTGCATCTATTACGGCACCGAGGACAATTACGGCCTCTACCAGCAGGTGCGCTACCAGCAGCGCATGAGCAACGAAGCCGCCATGGCGCCCATCCCTGAGGACTCGTACGACTTCGACTATGGGCTGTGGGGCGGGCCGTTCTTTCCGTATTGAGGAGAGAACACAGATGACCAGCCGCTCGCTTCTTCAGCTTTAGCAGAATATCTTCAGCTTTATATTAACCCCTAAATAGATTCAGTTCAATCCACGAACTTGACCGGATTAAGCTCGAGAGAAAAGTCATGGCAGAAACAGGACTGGCAATAGTTGAGTGCCGCTGGTGGAGTGTTGGGAACGACTCAGTTCGCCCTTTATTTGAGACGCTTGCGGGAATCGTAGAAGGAAATCCACACGATATTCGATATTATATGTTCGCAGATCGGTCTTCTCTTAATTGTATACTTGGGGAAATAGGAAATGACAAATTAGTTCACTCTATTTATATAGCTACTCACGGCAACGAAACCGAACTGTCGGGCTTAAATGAAACGAAAATCTCTAGAACAGAGCTACGCAATTCAATAAGAAATTATAATTCAAAAGGACACATAAAAGGTCTATATTTTGGAAGCTGCTTGATCGCAAACAAAAAGAACGCTGAATTCCTCCTTCTGGAAGGAGGAACAAGATTATCATGGATAGCGGGATACGAACAGTCCGTTGACTGGATCGATTCATCTGCGATCGACATGATTTTTTGGTCGAAGTATTTGGAAGAAAGAAAGAAACATCGATCTAAAAAAGGACCAAATTCCAAGAAAAGCGAAATTCAAATGGTTCGCGACGCTGCAAAAGAAATGAAGAATTTAATGCCGTCAATATTTACCCAGATGGGATTTAATATCTATTTTGTTTCCAACAATGCATCCGTTGACTCCGTCTGGTAACATTGAACATCATGATCGAATAGTCACTCCGCCGCATCCACCTTCGCGTCATCCGCCTTCGCCGCCACCCCGAAGCGCTTGGCCACATAATCCTCCACCAGCGCCCGGAACTCGTCCTGGATGTTGGCGCCGCGCAGGGTCACAGCCTTCTTGCCGTCGATGAAGACGGGGGCGGAGGGGGTTTCGCCGGTGCCGGGCAGGGAGATGCCGATGTCGGCATGCTTGCTTTCGCCCGGCCCGTTCACGATGCAGCCCATCACCGCCACGTTGAGCGCCTCGACGCCGGGATAGGACTTCTTCCATTCCGGCATGCGCTCGCGGATCATGTCCTGCACGCTCTGCGCCAGTTCCTGGAACACGGTGGAGGTGGTGCGTCCGCAGCCGGGGCAGGCGGCGACGAGCGGCACGAAGGTGCGCAGGCCCATGGTCTGGAGGATTTCCTGCGCCACCTGCACCTCGCGGGTGCGGTCGCCATTGGGCTCGGGGGTCAGGGACACGCGGATGGTGTCGCCGATGCCGGCCTGGAGCACCACGCCCATGGCGGCGGTGGAGGCGACGATGCCCTTCGAGCCCATGCCCGCCTCGGTCAGCCCCAGATGCAGGGCGTAGTCCGAGCGGCGGGAGAGTTCGGAATAGACCGCGATGAGGTCCTGCACCGCCGAGACCTTGGCGGAGAGGATGATGCGGTTGCGCGGCAGGCCGATCTCCTCGGCCAGCGCCGCCGACAGAAGCGCCGAGCGCACGAGCGCCTCGCGCGTCACCGCCCGCGCCTCGGCGGGGCGGGGGAGCGCGGCGTTCTCGTCCATGAGGCGGGTCAGAAGCTCGCCGTCCAGCGAGCCCCAATTGGCGCCGATGCGCACCGGCTTGTCGTGGCGGATGGCGGTCTCGACGATGGCGGCAAACTGCCGGTCCTTCTTGTCGCCGAAGCCCACATTGCCGGGATTGATGCGGTATTTGTCCAGCGCCTCGGCACAGGCGGGATGGTCGGCGAGCAGCTTGTGGCCGATATAATGGAAGTCGCCCACCAGCGGGGCGTCGATGCCCATGGCCAGCAGCTTGTCCTTGATGTGCGGAACGGCGGCGGCGGCCTCGTCGCGGTCCACCGTGATGCGCACGATCTCCGACCCCGCCCGCGCCAGCGCCGCCACCTGGCGCACCGTCCCGGGAATATCGGCGGTGTCCGTATTGGTCATGGACTGAACCACCACCGGCGCCCCGCCGCCCACCATCACGCGCCCCACCGGCACGCCCACGGTGGCCTTGCGCCGGGCCGGGCCGGCTTCCAGGAGTTCGTCGGGGACGACGGGGGACTGGGTCATGATGGGCCTCTTCATTCGCCGCATCGGTTAGGCCCGCGGCGCGACCGCGTCAATCATAGGCAATGCGGCTCAAGGTTCCGTGACACGCGGCCCGCGCCCGCCTCATTCGCCCTTCTCACGGCACCCGGCGCAGCGGCCGGCCACCTCCAGCACCCGCTGGCGCGGCTCGAAGCCGGCGGCGCGGGCGGCCCAGGACAGGTCGCGGCCGAGCGCGTGGGAGGCCACCTCCTGCGCGGCCCCGCACTGCTCGCAGATGAGGAACACCGCCACGTCGGTCTCCCCGTGGGTGTGGCCACAGGCGAGGAAAGCGTTGCGGCTCTCGATGCGGTGGGCGAGGCCTTCGGCCACCAGGAAGTCCAGCACCCGATAGACCGACATGGGCGCCGGGCGCTCGCCCTCGCGGCCGAGCCGTTCCACCAATTCATAGGCGCCGAGCGGGACATGGCTCTGGGCGAGCGCCTCCATCACCCGGCGGCGCAGGGGGGTGAGCCGCAGCCCCTTCTCCGCGCACCGCGCCTCGAAGCGCGCCACGGCGCCGGACACGCAGGCCGCGTGATCGTGGTCATGGTCGTGCGGATGAGACTGGGAGGAGGCCATGGCCGTAATGTAGTCGCTCCCGTGTCCGCACGCCATGCTCCGCACGGCAGGAACGCGCTTGTTCCCCAAGGGCACGCGAGGCAGGATGATAGGGGCCGGCAGGACTGGTCGAGAGGGGGCTTTCATGCGGATGTTCAAGTTGTTGCTGGTTGCAGCCATCGCTTTGCCGCTGGCCGGATGTTTCGAGGGGCCCGCCGGGCCGAAGGGGGATGCGGGCGCGGCCGGCGCGGCCGGCCCCACGGGCCCCGCAGGCCCGGCCGGTGTGGCGGGGCCGGCAGGCCCCATGGGACCCGCAGGCCCGGCTGGCCCCACCGGTCCGCAAGGCCCGGTCGGCCCCGCAGGTCCGGCCGGAATCGCGGCTGCGAGCCTCATCACCCTGCGCGCCGCGCCGTGCCCGGCGGCGGGCTGCACATCCAGATGCCAAACCGGAGAGGCGCTCATCGGCGGCTATTGCGTGAACCCGCAGCGCGGCTTCCAGCACGTGGCTGTCTTTTCCGACGATGGCGGTAACACAGTGGTGGAATGCGCCCACCCGGTGAAGGAGGTGGTGGCGGCCTGCCTCAAGCAACCTTGATCCGGCCCGGTTGCGCGGGCCGATTTTGCGGCGCAAGGTCGGCTCGTCCGGAGGCGTGACGCCAGCGTCACAGCTTCGCACTAAACCTCGGGCGAGCGGCGCCCACGCCGCCCGTCCTGTATTGAATGGGGATCAGACATGTCCTTGAAGGGTAAGGTCGCCGTCGTCACGGGTTCCACCAGCGGAATCGGGCTGGCTTACGCCCGCGCCTTCGCCGCCGAGGGTGCCAACGTCGTCATCAACGGCCTGGGCGATGCCGCCGCCATCGAGACGGAGCGCTCCAAGATCGAGGCCGATTTCGGTGTCAAGGCGCTGTATTCCGACGCCAACATGCTCGACCCCGAGGAAATCGCCGGCATGGTGAAGCTCGCCGAGACCGAGCTCGGCGCCTGCGACATCCTGGTGAACAATGCCGGCATCCAGCATGTGGCTCCGGTCGAGGAATTCCCGATCGACACCTGGAACAAGATCATCGCCATCAACCTGTCCGCCGCCTTCTTCGCCAGCCGCGCCGCCATTCCCGGCATGAAGGCCAAGAAGTGGGGCCGTATCATCAACACCGCCTCCGCCCATGCGCTGGTGGCCTCGCCCTTCAAGTCCGCCTATGTCTCGGCCAAGCACGGCATTGCCGGCCTGACCAAGACCATCGCCCTTGAGACCGCCACCTTCGGCATCACCTGCAACGCCATCTGCCCCGGCTATGTCTGGACGCCCCTGGTGGAGAAGCAGATCCCCGATACCGCCAAGGCCCGCGGCATTTCCGAGGAGCAGGTGAAGCGGGACGTGATCCTGGCCGCCCAGCCCACCAAGGAATTCATCACGGTGGAAGAAGTGGCGGCGCTGGCGGTGTTCCTGGCCTCGGATAATGCCCGTTCCATCACCGGTTCCATGCAGCAGATCGACGGCGGCTGGGTCGCTGAGTGAGGATCCGACGGCCGGAAAGGCCGAAGCCGTGAGTGCCTCCGGCACGAAGCGCTCCCCCCGGAAGGCGATTTCCCTCGCCCTCCAGGGCGGGGGCGCCCATGGCGCCTTCACCTGGGGGGTGGTGGATCGCCTCCTCCAGGAGGAGGGCATCTCCATCTCCGGCATTTCCGGCACCAGCGCCGGGGCCATGAATGCCGTTGTCATGGCCTCAGGCCTCGCCAAGGGCGGACCGGACGAGGCGCGGGCGGCGCTCACCCTGTTCTGGCGGGACGTGTCACGCGACGGGCGGCTCTCGCCGCTGCAGCGCACCGCGTTCGACCGGCTGCTGGGCAATTGGTCGCTCGCCCGCAACCCCGCTTATCTCGCCTTCGAGGTGGCGAGCCGGTTTCTGTCGCCCTACGACTTCAACCCGCTCAACATCAATCCGCTGCGCGAGATCCTCAACGTTCACGTGGATTTCGAGGCCATTCGCGCCTCCAGCGTGAAGGTCTTCATCTCCGCCACCAATGTGCATACGGGCCGCGCCCGCATCTTTGGCCACGAGGACATGACCGCCGATGCGGTGATGGCCTCCGCCTGCCTGCCCTTCATCTTCCAGGCGGTGGAGATTGACGGCGTGCCCTACTGGGACGGCGGCTATATGGGCAATCCGCCCCTCTTCCCGCTCTATGAGAAGGTGGAGGCGGACGACATCCTGCTGGTGCAGATCAATCCGATCCTGCGCGAGGAGACGCCGCGCACCTCGGCGGAAATCCAGAACCGCATCAACGAGATCACCTTCAACGCCTCGCTGCTGTCCCAGCTGCGCGCCATCGACCAGGTGACGCAACTCATCGAGCAGGGCCTGCTGACCCGCTGGACGCTGGGCGGATCGGGTTTCCGGCGGGTGCGCCTGCATCGCATCGGCGGCGCGGACCAATTGGTCAATCTGGACGTGACCTCGAAGATGAATGCCGAATGGGCCTTCCTCCAGCATTTGCGGGATGTGGGCCGGCAGGCGGCGGAGGATTTCCTCGCCGCCCATTATGACGATATCGGCAAGCGCTCCACTTTGGACCTGCGGCTGGAGCTGGCGGATTAGGCCTCTCCCAGCCGCAAGCAATGGTCAGCGCGAGTCTTTCCTGGCCTGCGCCACCGCCACGAACTTGGTGACGCGGCCGGCTTCCCCCGAACGGCTGCCGATGCGCTCCAGCCGGCTTTTCTGCTTGGGCCGCATGCCGAGATTGGCGTGTTCGCCGGCATCGGGATGATGGGGCGCGTCGGCAGAGCGCTTCATCTCCAGCGCGCGGCGGGCATTGGCCACCAGTTCCAGATGGGCGGCGAAGTCCTCGCGGCGCTTCAGCTCCCGGCGCGCTCGGGTGAGCGCGTCGGTGAGCACGGCGGCCTTCTGGCGATTGCCAGACTCCGCCTTGTCATAGGTCACCTCGCCCCGACCGCCCTTGCCGCGCAGGCTGCGCCGCTGGTTGTTGGCAATGGTCTGGGCCCGGTCCCGCCGCTCGCGCAGATGGTGGACGAGCGCCACGAGATCCGCATGGGTCATGCCCGCCAGAGCGGGATGGCGGGCCTGCTCCACGAATTCCATCTCCGTGTCGGTCAGCAGGCGGCGTTCGGTCTTTCGCGTATGGGCCATAAGCGGCTCTCCGGGCGTGGCGTCACGCCTGCTCCCTGCCACGCCCAAGGCGACAGGGCTGTGACGACGGCAAAGGACCGGCCATCAGTCCGCCGAGGCCATGCCCAGACGTCCCAAGGCCGGGAGCTTGATGGCGGGGCGGCGCAGGTCGAGGCCCGCCACCGCGCCGAGAATATTCAATTCCACGCCTTCCACCCACCCCAGCGTGATCCCACCATAGCCGCCGAGGCTGACGCGGACGCCCGTGCCGGAGGGGGTGCGCGCAAGCCAGCGTCCATCCACCGGAAAGTCCTTGCCGATGGCGGTGGGCGGCAGCACCGCGTCGGTGCCGGGCACCGCAGCCAGGACGGCCGCCACGAAGGTGTTGGAATTGGGTCCCGGCCAGGCGGAATAATCGCCCAGGCGCCGGGGGCCGTATTCAGCGATGGCGCGACGCAGCGCGGGGATGAGGCGCGCGGCCTCCGCGCCATCGGCGGCGAAGATAAGGTCCGGCTCCTGCCCGAACCAGCGCCCGTCGGCGACGAAGCCGTTGACGCGAATGGGCTCGCCCCATGCGGTGTAGTCATAGCGCTCGTAGCGGGCGGCGCCCTGTTCTTTCAGCACGATCCAGGAATGGACGGCGAAGATGCCGCGCCAGCGCACGGTCCGGGCGGCAAACACGCGGACCACAGCCGGCTCATGGGCCTCGGCAGGGGGCAGGAGGCCGGCGCTGGAGCGATCCGCCGACCGGAAATCGCGCGGCGCATCGCCCGCCAGCCAAAGGCCGGCGCCGATGGCGAGAGGCAGCAGGTACAGCCCGCCAAAGCCGAGAAGGAGGAGCTTCAGCACGCGGGACAAGGGGTGGCAGGAACAATGACACAGCGCATCGCGCTTCATATAGGTGGCATGGCGCCGCTCGTCGCTCCCGCCGGGATCACGGTTCGGCGAGCGCACCGGAAGGAAAACGCCTTGGCTTCATTGCATCGCGCCACCATCGGCACGGCTCGCCTGGACATCGTCGTCGGTGACATCACCACCTTGTCCGTGGATGCCATCGTCAATGCCGCCAATGGCTCACTGCTGGGCGGTGGCGGCGTGGACGGGGCCATTCACCGCGCGGCGGGCCCCGGCCTGCTGGCGGAGTGCCGGACGCTGGGCGGCTGCGAGACGGGCGACGCAAAAATGACCGCCGGCTATGACCTGCCCGCCCGCCATGTGATTCATACGGTAGGCCCGGTCTGGCGCGGTGGCGGCTGGGGGGAGGATCGGCTCCTCGCCTCCTGCTATGAAAGGTCGGTGGCGCTGGCGGCGTGCGCTGGCCTCAACGCGCTGGCCTTTCCCGCCATCTCCACGGGCGTCTATGGCTTCCCGGCGGAGCGGGCGGCGCCCATCGCGGTCGATGCCGTGCGCGCGGCGCTGGACGGCGCCGCCAGCGTGGCGCATGTGATCTTCTGCTGTTTTTCGGATGCCTCCGCCCGCCACCACCATGACGCCTTCCGCACCCTCGGCCTCCTCTGAGGCGCTCGCCGACCGGCTTATCCATCGCGACGGGATGATGCTGGTCCTCGACAAGCCCGCCGGCCTGCCGGTCCACCCCGGACCCAAGGGCGGGGAGACCCTGCACGACCATCTGGACGACCTGCGCTTCGGCCTGCCCAAGCGGCCAGAGCTGGCCCATCGCCTGGACAAGGACACGTCCGGCTGCCTGGTGCTGGGCCGCCACCCCAAGGCGCTGGCCTTGCTCAACCGGCTGTTTGCCGAAGGCAAGGTGGACAAGACCTATGTGGCCGTGACCCGTGGCGCGCCAGCGGAGGCGCGCGGGCGGATCGACCAGCCGCTCGCCAAGCGTTCGCCCCATCGGGGCTGGTGGATGCAGGCGGTGCCCAAGGGCACGCCGGGCGCGCTGGAGGCGATCACCGACTGGCAGGTTCTTTATCGGAGCGAGGGGATGGGCGTGATGGCGCTCTCGCCGATCACGGGGCGCACCCACCAATTGCGCGCCCATCTGGCGCATCTGGGCTATCCCATATTGGGGGACGCCATCTATGGCGGCGCCTCCCGCCTGCCGGGCGGCCCCATGCTCCATCTGCATTCCCGGCGGGTGGTGATCCCGCTGGCCAAGAGCGGGCCGCCCGTCTCAGTCTCGGCCCCCTTCCCCGGCCATATGCGGGCGACGGTGGCGGCCCTTGGCGGCGACGTGGCTGCCCTGGAAGCCGCCGCCGACGCTGCCTTTTCGGAAGGCCCGCCCGTCAGCGGGTAACGAGGCGGATGCCCAGGGCGATGGGGATGATGCCGAGGAAATCCAGCGGCGGCACCGCCTCGCCCAGGAGCAGCCAGCCGAAGGCAAGGCCCAAGGGCGGCATCAGGAAGTGCAGCGCGCTGGCCTTGGTGGCGGTGCTGCGGGAGAGGATGGCGTACCACAGGCTATAGCCGCCCACCGAAACGCCGAGCGTCAGATAGGCAAAGCAGGCCGCAAGCGTGGGGGTGATCTCGATCGCGTGCACAGGCTCCATCATCAGGGCCACCGGCATCAGGCTGAGGCCCGCGGCCAGGGATTGCACGCCGCTCGCCATGAACAGGCTGGCGGGTGTGCGCAGGCGCTTGAACAGCACCGTGCCGCAGGACAAGGCGAGGAGACCGCCCAGCGCCAGCAGCGTGCCGAACAGATCCTCATGCCCGCCCGCAAGGCGGGAGCGCAGGACGATGACCACGCCGGCAAGGCCCAGCAGCAGGCCCACCACCTTCATGGGTTTGAGCCGCTCGCCCAACACCGGACCGGCAAGCAGCGCCGTGATGAGCGGATTGGCGCTGATGATGACCGCCACGAAGCCCGACGAGATGGTCACCACCGCGCAATAAGCGAGCCCGAGATAAAGGGCATTGTTGAGCACCCCGGCGAGGCACAGGGCCAGGAAGTCGCGCAGCGGCAGCCGCACCAGCCCGCCGAACAGAGCGCACGGCACCAGCATCGCCACCCCCGCCGCCAGGAAGCGCGTCGCCAGGAGCAGGAGCGGGGGCGCCTCGGCCACCGCGACCTTGGACACGGCGAAGGCCGAGCTCCAGAGCAGGCAGAACACCACCAGCAGCGCCAGCGTCCAGTCGAAGCGGCGTTCCGGGGCGGCAACGGCCAGACCGGCGGGGGCGGCTGAGGGGTCGGTGGGCGAAGAGGCGCTGGCGGGCGACGACGTCATGGAGCGTTTCCTTTCCCTTTCAGAACCACATTTGCCTTCCATTTGAAAATGAGATGTTTCGATGCGATATAGTGGGAAAATGAATGGATCGGGGTCGCACCCGCACCCCAATAGCTTGGACGCCGCGCAGATGCTGGATCTCGACCTGTTGCGCGCCTTTGTGAGCGTGGTGGATGCCGGGGGCTTCACCCGCGCCGGTGAGCGCGTGCATCGCTCTCAATCCACGGTCAGCCAGCAGATCCGCCGGCTGGAGGCCTCCGCCGGCTGCACACTGCTCAACCGCGACGGCCGCAAGGTCGCGCTCACCGAGGAAGGGGAGCGGCTGCTCGGCTATGCCCGGCGCATCCTCGCCTTGAGCGCCGAGGCCAAGGCCGCGCTGGCGGGCGATACCACCCCCGCCATGGTGCGCCTGGGCATCCCCGACGACTTCGCCCTGATCCCGCTCACCCAGGCGGTGGCCGCCTTCGCCGCCACCCGGCCGGGGGTGCGGCTTCATGTGCGCTGCGGCCTGTCCTGTGATCTGTCGGCGGACCTGGCTCGGGGCGAGCTGGATGTGGCGCTGTTCAAGCGCGAGCCGGGGCTTGGCGGGGTGCATGCCGCCTGGCCGGAACGGCCGGTCTGGATCGCCGGCGCCAACCAGCCGGTGCCGGAGGGCGACCCGGTGCCGCTGGTGGCCTTTCCGCAAGGCTGCATCTATCGCAACCGCGCCGTGCACAGCCTGGAACAGGCGGGGATGGCGTGGCGCATCGCCTATGAAAGCCCGAACATTCTCGGCCTCCAGGCGGCCTTGTCCTGCGGCCTTGGCATCGCCCTCCTGGAGCAGCGGGCGGTGACGCCCGAGCACCGGGTGCTCGATACCCGCCAGGGCCTGCCGCCCGTGCCCCCGACCGAATTGGTGTTGGCGCTGGCGGACGGGGCCGGCGGCGCGGCGCGCGACCTTGCCGACGCGCTGGCGAAATTCTGCTCGGACCTGATGGCCCGCGACACCGCGGGGACAGCCTGACCGGGCCTGTTCAAGACGTCAGAGCGTCGCCAGCAGCCGGCGGCCCACTTCGCCCGCCCCCGACAGGCCGGGGGTGGGATGCACCACCACATGCACCGGCACCTGGGCCAGGATGTCGTGATAGGGCGGATGCTCCTCGAAGGCGGTGCGGAAGGGCGAGCCAGGGAAGAGGGGCGCCAGCGCGGCGCCCACCCCGCCGGCGATATAGACACCGCCCCGCGCCTGAACCAGCAGGCAGAAATCGCCCACGATGCGGCCCAGCAGGCGCAGGAAGACGTGGCAGGTGTCGCGCTCCTCGCGCTGGCCCGAAAGCGCCGACTGGATGATGGCGTGGGAGGTGAGCGTCTCCCCCGACAGGATCCGATGGAGGCGCACCAGCCCGGGGCCGGAGAGCACATGCTCCACGCTCACGGGACCCAGATCGCGCACCAGGTGCGCCACCACGCGCGCCTCGTCGGAAGTGACCGCCCCGAGGCGCACATGGCCGCCCTCACCCGGCAGCACGTCGAACCCGTCATCCGATCGGGGCACGAGCACGGCCGTGCCAAGCCCGGTGCCGGGTCCGCAGACCAGGATGGGCGACCCCTTGACCCCATGTCCCGTGCCCACCTGGATGAGATCGGCCCGCCCCAGCGTGGGCACGCCTTGCGCGAGCGCAGCGAAGTCGTTGAGCACGGTGAGCGCCTCGAGCCCCAGTGCCCGCGCCAAGGCGGGGCGAGAGAAGCTCCAGGAGCGGTTGGTCATCTGGATGTCGTCGCCCGACACGGGACCGGCAATGGCCAACACGCCCGCCCGGGGCTTATGGGCGCCGAACGTCGCCAGATAGGTGCCCAGGAGCTCTTCCAGGCTGCCATAACCGTCATTGGCCTCCACCCGGATGTCGAACGGGCGCCCGTCCGGTCCGGCGCGGGCCACGCGCGTGGTGGTTCCGCCAATGTCCGCAAGCAGGATGGTCGATGCCATGAGGGTCCGCCGAGCTTTCGTCCTGAGAGGGGCGATGCCGCGCATGAAGGCGCGGCGGCGTGGAAGGTCCTGACTAAGACCTTGGAGTACGCCATTCGTTCCACACGCCCATGACGACGCGCGCAGGAATCCGCACCCCCTGCACAGATCGCGGAGATTTCAGGAAGAATCAAGGCGGAGGCGTCAACCCGCCACCGCCTTGCGTCGCCGCACCGCCTGCACCAGCGGTAGCGCCATCACCAGCAAGGTCACGATGCCCAGCCCCGCCGCCACCGGACGCTCGAAAAAGGCCAGCAAATCTCCGTCCGCTTTGATCATGGAGGTGACGAAAGATTCTTCCAGCAGCTTGCCGAGCACGATGCCCAACACACAGGGCGCGATCGGCACCTCGTGCTCCTCCATCAGGAAGCCCAGCACGCCGAACACCAGCATCAGCACGATGCCATAGACCGAGTTGTTCACCGCATAGGAGCCCACCATGCAGAACAGGAGGATGATGGGCATCATCAGCCGCCGGGGCACCCGCAGCAAGGCGGTGCCCGCCTTCAGCGCCAAAAGACCCAAGGGGATCATGGCGATGTTGGCGAGGATGAAGATGGTGAACACGGCATAGATGGATTCCGGGTTGTTGAGGAACAGGGTCGGCCCCGGATTGAGTCCCTTCAGATAGAGCACGCCGATGACCACCGCCGTGATGCTGTCACCGGGAATGCCGAACACCAAAGCCGGCACCCAGGCGCCAGCCAGCGCTGCATTGTTGGAGGACGTGCTCTCGATGATGCCTTCCACATGCCCGGTGCCGAACTTCTCCGGCTGCTTGGAGAATTTCCGGCTCATGGCATAGGACACCCAGGCGGCGATATCGGCGCCCGCCCCAGGCAGGATGCCGATGGCGGTGCCGGTCACATTGCCGCGCACCTGCTGGGGCCAATACTGGACCATCATGCGGCCCCAGCCCTTGAGGGGATTGCCGATGGCGGTCTGCTTCACCTCCCAATCCGGCGCCCCGGAGGCCATGGCGCGCAGCACCTCGGAGACGGCGAAGAGGCCGATCATCGCGGGGATGAAATCCACGCCGCCCAGCAATTCCGCGTTGCCGAAGGTGAAGCGCGGCACACCGGCCGGATTGTCGATGCCGATGGAGGCGATAAACAGTCCGAGGAACAAAGACAGAAGCCCCTTCAACGGCGAGCCGGTGCCGATGAAGATGGCGCAGAGCAGGCCGAGCAGGGCCAGCCAGAAATATTCGAACGAGGAAAAGCCCAGCGCCACCTCGGCCAGCAGCGGCGCGGAGACGATGAGCACCGCCGTGCCGAACAGTCCGCCCAGCGCCGAGAACAGCACGTTGGCGCCCAGTGCCACCTGCGCCTGCCCCTTGCGGGTCATGGCGTAGCACTCGTCCGTATAGGCGGCGGAGGCGGGGGTGCCGGGCATGCGCATGAGCGTGCTCGGAATGTCGCCGGCGAAGATGGCCATGGCGGAGCAAGCGATCATCGCGCCCACCGCCGGGATCGGGTCCATGAAGAAGGTGATGGGCACCAGGAGGGCGATGGCCATGGTGGCGGTAAGGCCCGGTATGGCCCCCACCACCAGGCCGAAGGCGGACGCCGCCACGATGGTGAGGATGACGTTCCAGTGCAGCACCATGCCGATGCCGGTCTCGATCGCGCCCATCACAGCCATCCTTCGATGAAGCCGCGGGGCAGCGGCACGCGCAGCAGGTTGGCGAAGGCGAAATAGACGGCCACGGCCGTCACCGCCGCCACGGGAATCCCCACCGGCAAGGGCACCCGCAGCACCAGGAACAGGCCCAGCAAGGTGAGAATGGCGGTGGCGACGAAGCCGAGGGCCGGCGCAGCGAAGATGTAGAAGACGATGAGGGCGAGGGTCATGGCCACGCGCGGCAGCGCGCCCTTCTCCTGCACCCAGGACAGCGAGACGGCCGGGCCCGCGCCGGACCGCAACGCGCGCACCGCCAGGATGACGCCGCACAAGGCGGCGCCGCAGGCGACGGTAAGCGGGAATACCGCGGCGCCAAACCGTTGGCCAGGTATGGGGGGCAAGGTGAAGGAGACGGCGGCGAGGGCTGCCGCGGCAATCAGTACAAGCAAAGACAGGATCAGGTCATTGACACGCATGGGGGCTCCCCGCCTGCAAGGCCTGCGGCCCCGCTTTGGCTCCGCGACGATCGGCCGACCGCGTCCCGCCAGGGGCGGGACGCATCAAGGCGCCGCGCCTACTTGGCGAGTCCCACTTCCTTCATGACGGCACCGAGATCGGCATCGCTCTTGCTCATGAAGGTGGCAAAAGCCTCTCCTTCCGCGAAGCGCCCGCCAAAGCCGCGATTGGTCAGGAAGTCCTGATATTCCTTGCTCTCATAGATTTTCTTGAGCGCCGCCTGGAGCTTGTCCGACACCTCCTTGGGCAGCCCCTTGGGGCCGGCAATGCCGCGCCAGGCACCGATGGTCCAGGGGGAACCGGTGGCCTCCTTCAAGGTCGGCACGTTCGGAAACAGCTTGGACCGCTCGGGCGCCATGATGACGAGGCTCTTCACCCGCCCCGCATCGATGAGGGAGCGCGCCTCCGGCTGCGAGCAGGCGACCACCTGGACGCCGCCCGCCATCAGGTCCTGCAGCCCCGAGGCCGCGCCCTGGCTCGGCACCCAGGGCATGCTGCCCGGTTCCATCTTGAGCGACGACAGCATGCCGGCGAGCGCCAAATGCCAGATGCCGCCCTGCCCGGTGCCCGAGGCCTTGAACTTGCCGGGCGCCTTCTTCACATCCGCCAAGAGGTCGTCCAGCGTCTTGTAGGGCGCATCTGCCTTCACCTGGATGCCGGCCGGATCCTCGTTCATCAGGGCGAGCGGGGTGTAGGAGGCGGGGTCGAGCTTGGTCAGCCCCTGCCAGTGCATCATGGCGATTTCGACGGTGAGGATGCCGATGGTGTAGCCGTCCGGCGTCGCGTCCGCGATGGCCTGATGGCCCACCACGCCCTGGCCGCCGGTGCGGTTCACCACCGCCACGGGCTGGCCGAGGTCCCGCTCCAGGAGCGAGGCCACGATCCGCGCCACCGCATCGGTGCCGCCACCTGCGCCCCATGGGACAATGAGGCTGATGGGACGGTCGGGATAGGCGGCAAGGGCCGAAGTGACAGCCGCTGGAGACAGGGCCGTAAGGGCGCAAGCGGCGGCGCCCAGCGCCACGCGAAGCAGGCGTTTCATGGTGTCGTCCTCCCGTATGACTGCTTCGAGGCAGTTCGATTTAATCGTTTAGACTCGACGTTAGGCGACCCCGCGCGGCGGGTCAACGAGGGATCGGCGTCCTCTGTCGGTCCTTGTGGCGCAAAGGCGCGCGATGACGTAAGGTCGCCTTGAAAGACATACGCGACGTATCGCGGTCTGGAATCCTGGAAATCGCACCGTACATTAGGGACAGGCGCTGCGAGGGAAGCCGGAAAAAGCCGGGCACCGTCGCATGGCCGGGCGGTATTGTGCCACGATCTTGTGGTGTGATGCGCCAGCAGTTCAAAGTGCGGGACAGGCGCAGGCTGGGGGCTGGCGCGCCGGACCGCGGGGGACGAAAACGGGAAGAGGGATCCAAGAGGCGCACCGCGCCGGGCGGGGACCTGTTCCGCATCAACGCAATCGAGGCGCACACGGCCTTGTCGTGTCGCCGGAGGCATGGCGAAGCGCAGTGCTCGACATCTACACAATCATCTTCCTGGCCCTGGCGGTGTTCATCTTCATCCGGCTGCGCAGCGTGCTGGGACAGCGGACCGGACGGGAACGCCCGCCTTACGATCCCTATTCGCGCGACGCCGCCCGCCCGACGCCCGCCTCCGACAAGGTGGTGAAGCTGCCGGAACGCAATGCGGACGGCCCCGGCCGCGTGGAACCGGTTGAGGAAGCCGAACCAGCCGCCTATCGCTGGGACGGCGTGGCGCAGGAGGGCACCCCCCTCGCCAACACGCTGGACGAGATCGCCGCCCGCGAGCCGGACTTCGACGCCAAGCACTTCCTCACCGGCGCCAAATCCGCCTATGAGATGATCGTGCTGGCCTTCGCCAATGGCGACCGCCGCATGCTCAAGGACCTGCTCGCCAAGGATGTCTATGACGGCTTCGTCTCCGCCATCTCCGACCGCGAAGGCCGGGGCGAGGTGATGGAATCGCGCTTCGTGTCCATCGAGAAAGCGGACCTGCTGGACGCCAGCCTGAAGGGCGCCACCGCGCAGGTGACCGTGCGCTTCGTCTCTAAGCTCATCTCCTGCACCCGCGCCAAGGACGGCACGGTGGTGGACGGCAGCCCCGACACCGTGGCCGACGTGACGGATGTGTGGACCTTCGCCCGCGAGCTCGGCGCCCGCGACCCCAATTGGAAGCTGGTGGCGACCGAAGCCGCGCAGTGAGGACGGCCATGGCGCGGGACGGGCGGCGGCGAGGCAGGACGCCCGAGGGCGGCTGCGCGCCGCGCGCCAGCCTGCGCGCGGGCCTAGTGCCGGTCCTCTTTCTCATTGCCCAATCGACTGCGGCACTGGCAAAGCCGGCTCCGCCCGTTTCCCTCGCCCCGCCGCCCCGGCTGGAGGCCGCGCGCCTGGAGCCGGTCGCCTATGCCGCTCTCCCGGGCTGGCAAGAGGACAAGGCGGGCGCGGCCTTCCGCACCTTCCTGACAAGCTGCGCCGCGCTCAAGGCGCCGCCGCCGGAACGCGGCCCCACCTCCAATCCTGCCTTGCTTTCGGGCTTGAGGCACGCTTGCGACGCGGTCGCGGCACTCGGCACCCGCACCCCCTCCGACCCGGTGGCGCGCTTGTTCTTCGAGGCCAATTTCCGCCCCTATCGCATCGTGCCCGACGCCAATCCGCCAGGCTTCCTGACCGGCTATTACGAGGTGGAAGTGGAGGGCTCGCGCGTGCCCACCGCCGATTTCACCGTGCCCGTCTATGCCCGCCCGAAGGACTTCATCCCCACGGCTCCACCCGCCGAGAGCAATCGCGGCGGCGCCCTGCGCAAGGAGGGCGCCCGGCTGGTGCCCTATTACGACCGCGCCGCCATCGAGGACGGGGCATTGCGGGACCAGGGCCTGGAAATCTGCTATCTGCGGCATCCCGTGGATCTGTTCTTCATGCAGATCCAGGGGTCAGGGCGCATCCGCCTCACCGATGGCGGGGTGCTCCGGCTCAATTATGACGGCCATAATGGCTACCCCTATCTCCCCGTCGGCCGCCTCCTGATCCAGCGCGGCCTGGTGCCACGCAACGAGATGAGCATGGAGCGCATCCGCGCCTATATCGAGGCCGATCCCGCGGCCGGACGGGCGCTGATGCGGGAGAACCGTTCCTTCGTCTTCTTCAAGGCCGTGGACCTGCCCGCCGAGGCCGGCGCCCTCGGGGCGGAAGGGGTGCCGCTGACGCCGCTGCGCTCCATCGCGGTGGACCGGGCGCGGCACGGCTATGGCACGCCTTTCTTCATCGCCGCCGACCTGCCGCTGGGCGGCCCTGTCCCCACCACGTTCCGCCACCTCATGATCGCGCAGGACACCGGCTCGGCCATTGTCGGCCCGGCGCGGGCCGACCTCTTCTTCGGAGCGGGGGTGGAGGCGGGGCGCATTGCGGGCGGTATCCGGCATCCCGGCGCCTTTTTCCTGCTGGCGCCGCGCCAGGCGCCGGCCGCCGCCGGAGCACCCCGATGAGCCGCCGGCGCCGCATTCGGCTGCTCAATCCGGAAGAAAAGGCGCTGTGGCATCATGTCATGCGCCAGGTCACGCCCCTGAAGGGACGCACCGCCCTGGAGATCGCCCCGCCGCCCCCCGCGCCCGTCCCCGTGCCGGAGGCGGCCGAGGGCCAGCCGAGCCCGGCACGCAAGGCGGAAGCGAAGGGCGGACCTGCCCGCCCGACGCCGGCCCCGCCGGTGACGCCCCTCGCCCCCATGGAGCCGCGGCTGCGGCGGCGCCTCAATCGGGGCGCGGATGTGGATGCCCGGCTCGATCTGCATGGCATGACACAGGCCGCCGCCCATCGGCGGCTCACGCTCTTCCTGCTGGAGGCCCATGCCGCCGGCTTCGCTTTGGTCCTGGTCATCACTGGCAAGGGCGATGCGGAAGGCGCCCCCTTGCCGGGCGAGGAGCGGCGCGGCGTGCTGCGCCGGGCGGTGCCGCTCTGGCTGTCGGAGCCGGGCCTGCGCCCCTATGTGGTGGGCTTTGAGACCGCCAGCCGTCGCCATGGCGGGGAAGGGGCGCTCTATGTGCGGGTGCGCCGCCGCCGGGAGGGGACGGATCGGGGCTGGGGGGACAGGGACTGGGGAGACGTGCCGTGACCCCGTTCGGCCGTCGCATCCGCGACCTGCGTGCCGAGCGCGGCGTGACGCTGACCGCCATGGCCGAGGCCATCGGCGTGACGCCGACCTATCTCTCCGCCCTTGAGAACGGCAAGCGCGGCCAGCCCACATGGGCGATGGTCCAGCGCATCATCGCCTATTTCAACGTCATCTGGGACGAGGCAGAGGATCTCCAGCGCCTGGCCGAATTGTCCCATCCTCGCGTGGTGGTGGACACGGCCGGCCTGACGCCGGAGGCCACCGAGCTTGCCAATCTCCTGGCCAAGGAAATTGCATTGCTGCCGCCGGAAGCGGTGGCGGAGTTGCTGGGCCGGCTGAAGATCCTGCGCCGGCGCGGTTGAGGCGCGCGCATTCTGGCCCGCTGAACCAGTCGTGACCGGCCACGGCCGCGCCACCGCTGGCGTCGCCCGTGCGTCATGCTAGACTTCGTGGCTTGGACGGGCTGGTGTTCGGAGGGTTCGTGGCCGCCACACCGGAATCAAATCAGATCCGCACCGCGGAGCAGGAAGCAAGCGCGCATCTGGCGCGGGCAGTGGCGCGTGCGCGGCGCGTCATCCTGTGGGAACGGATCTGGCCGGTGCTGGTGGGCGCTGGCATCGTTGCCGCGCTCTTTCTGGCCGCGTCCTGGGCTGGCCTATGGCTGTCCCTTCCGCCATTAGGCCGTATCGTGGGCGTCGGCCTGTTCGCCCTGCTGATGGCCTGGCAACTCTGGCCCCTGGCTCTGGTGCGCCCCGCCAGCCGCGCCGAGGCGCTCGCGCGCCTCGACCGATCCAGCGCCCTCGCCCACCGCCCCGCCACCACCATGGCGGACGACATCGCCACCCGTCCGGACGATCCGGTGAGCGCCGCCTTGTGGCGCGCGCACATGGCCCGCACCCTGGCGAGCGTACGCCGGCTGAAGGCGGGCATCCCCACCCCCGGCATGGCTGCCCGCGATCCCCGCGCCTTCCGGGCGTTGGCGCTGCTCTTGCTCGTGCCGAGCTTCTTTTTTGCCGGCTCCGACCATGTCTCGCGCATCCTGTCCGCCTTCAACTGGAAAGGCGCGGTGGTGCAGGCGCCCTATCGCCTCGATGCCTGGGTTGATCCGCCCGGCTATACGGGCCGCGCCCCCGTGGTGCTGCCAGGCTTGCGCTCCGACGAGGTGACGCAGACCCAGGGCACCGCCATCTCCGTGCCCGCCGGCAGCGTCCTCGTGGTGCGCACGGTGGGGCTCGACGCCAGCGCTCTTCGCACCGATCTCGGCATCGTCGAGCTGAAGCCCAGCGAGGCGCTCCCCGCCGAGGGTCAAGCCGCCAAGGACCAGCCCGCCAAGGCGCCCGAGCCGGCGCGTCCCGGCGCCGCCACGGAGCGTCGCTTCACCATCGCCCAGTCCGGCGGGGTGACCTTCACCGGACCGGATCAGCGCGCGGTGGTCTGGCGCTTCCAGGCGCAGCCGGACAGCTTGCCCACCATCAGCTTCGTGAAGGACCCGCACGCCGGTGCGCGCAATGCCCTCGTGCTGGCCTATCGCATCGATGACGATTACGGAGCCAAGGAAGCGAGCGCCCAATTCGCCCCCGCGCCGCCCGAGCGCCCCTTCTTCGCCCGTCCCGACCGGCCGGCCCCGGCTGCCGGAACGCCCCTGGTGCCGGCGCCCGACTTCGCCCTCGCCTTGCCTGTGGGCGGCAAGAGCGGCGCCCAGACCACCAAGGATTTGGTGGCCCATCCCTGGGCCGGGGCCAATGTGCTGATCACGCTGAAGGTCAAGGACGAGGCCGGCAACGAGGCTTCCAGCGAGACCAAGACCTTCCGGCTGCCCGCCCGCTCCTTCTCCAATCCGCTCGCCCGCGCCCTCATCGAGGAGCGGCGCACCCTCGCACTCGACGTGGGAGCCCGCGGCCGCGTGGAGACGGTGCTGTCCGCCCTCACCCTGGCGCCCGACAAGTTCGGCATGGAGGCGGGCACCTTCCTCGGCCTGCGCTCGGCCTATTGGCGCCTGCAGAATGCGCGCACCGAGGACGATTTGCGCGGGGTCGTGGACTATCTGTGGGAAATGGCCATCGCCATCGAGGACGGCAATCTCTCCGACGCCCAGCGCGAGCTGCGCGCCGCCCAGCAGGCGCTGCGCGAGGCGCTGGAGCGCGGCGCCAGCGACGAGGAAATCCAGCGGCTGATGCAGGATCTGCGCGCCGCCATGGACAAGATGATGCGGCAGCTGGCGGAGGAGGCCAAGCGCGACGGCGGCACCGACGCCCGCCCCCTCGACCAGAATTCCCGCATCCTGCGCCCGCAGGACCTGCAGCGCATGATGGACCGGATCGAGAATCTCGCCCGCTCCGGCTCGCGCGATGCGGCGCGCCAGATGCTCGATGAATTGCAGGCCATGATGGACAATCTGCGCCCCGGCAATCGCCAGGCGGGCCGTCAGCAGGGCCAGCAGAGCGAGCTGGGCAACATGATCCAGGAGCAGCAGCGGCTGCGGGATCGCACCTTCCGCCAGGGCCAGCAGGGTCAACAGGGCCAGCAAGGGCAGCGCGGCCAGAGGGGACAGCAAGGCCAACAGGGCGAGCAAGGGGAGCCGGGCGAGTATGGCGACCTGCAGCAAGGCCAGCAGGAGCTGCGCCGGCGCCTCGGCAAGATGCTGGACGATCTGCGCCGCATGCAGGAAGGCCAGGGCCAGGGTCAGCAAGGGCAAGGGCAGCAAGGGCAGGGAGAAGGCGAGGACGGGGAAGGCGCCATGGGCCGGGCCGGCGACGCCTTCGGCCGCGCGGAGCAGGCCATGCGCGATGCGGAAGGCGCCCTTGGCCAAGGTGACGGCCAGGGTGCGCTGGATTCCCAGGGTCGCGCGCTCCAGGCTCTGCGCCAGGGCGCCCAGGCGCTGGCGGAGGCCCAGCAAGGCAATTCCGACGGCCAGGGCCCCGGCGGCCCCTCGGGCGAGCAGGCCACGCGCACCGACCCGCTCGGCCGCCCGCTCCGCAATCAGGACTATGGCGACGACTTCACCGTGAAGGTCCCGAACGAAGTGGACGTACAGCGCGCCCGCCAGGTGCTGGAAGAGCTGCGCCGCCGGCTAGAACAGACCAACCGGCCCCAGCTGGAGCTGGATTATATCGAGCGCCTGCTGGAAAATTTCTGATCCCCTGAAGGTCCCAACGCCCTTTTGGCGATGGCGCCCGGCCATTTGTTCGGACGTGGTGCCGTTGCAGCCAGGCCACCGCATTGGCAATCGGGCAAGGCCGGGATATTGCGGGAGGGCGGCATTCGCCTGAATGCCTGGGACGGGGGTCTCCGCCCGGCGGAACGATCCGCCGGCGGTTTCGCCTCTCGCATGCCATGACCGCCCATGCGGCGGCCACTCCGGGGGCAGATGCCAGTATGGCGAGACGCGTCATTGCCCATGTCCTGCCCTGGGCCAATGTGGGGGGCACGGAGGTGGCCACCTTGCGGCTTGCCGCCGCGCTGCACAACCACGGCTATGCCAACATCCTTTACGCTCCCGATCTGACCGGCGCGGGCGAGGTGGCGGACCTCGTTCGCGACCACGGCTTCGCCCTCGCCCGCTATGCCCAGGTGGCGCCGCGACGCGCCTCCCCCTTGCCCTTCCTTGCCAATGTGGCGCGGCTCGCCGTCAGCTTCCGCCGCCGGGGCGTGGGCCTCGTGCATGGGGCCGACATTGCCGGCGCCTGCTTCACGGCTCTTGCCGCCCGGACGGCGGGCGCCCGAGCCACCAGCCACGTGCGCTGCGCCCACCCGGCCATGACCGACATCGACCGATGGCTGCTGAAACCCGTCGAGCGTTTCCTTTTCGTCTCCCATGCGACGAAAGGCGACCAGGACTTTCCTTGCGCGCCGGAGCGGGCGGAAGTGCTCTATGATGCCGCCGTGCCGCCCGCCGCCCTTGTTCCGCGCGGGGAAGCGCGGGCGCATTACGGACTTCCCGAGGATGCCTTGGTGCTGGGCATGGCGGCCCGCATTCATCCCCAGAAGGACCATGCCAGCCTCATCCGCGCCGCCGGCCTGCTGCGCGCCACCCATCCGGGCCTGCGCTTCCTCATGGTGGGCGATTTCAGCGAAGAGGCCTCCCATCGCGCCCAGTTCGCGCAGCTGGAAGCTCTGATGGCGGAAACCGGGACGCGCCACATGTTCGTCTTCCCCGGCTTCGAGGGGAACATGGCCCGCTTCTATGGCGCGCTCGACGTGGCCCTGCTGGCGAGCCACACGGAAGGCTTTCCGCTCGGCATCCTGGAAGCCATGGGCGCCGGCCTGCCGGTCATTGCCAGCGCTGTCGGGGGCGTCGCCGAGGCGGTGGAGAACGGGCGGACCGGCTTCCTCGCGCCCGATGGCGACGCCGGTGCCTTCGCCTCCGCCATCGCGCGCCTTGCGGATGACGAAGCGCTGCGCTGGCGCATGTGCGAGGCGGCAAGGGGCGAGGCTCTCACGCGCTTCGGCCCGGAGCGCTTTGCCCGCCAGGCCGCCGATTTCGCCCGCCGCATGATCGGCCCGCCCTGATGCTCCCTGCCCCGCGAGACCTTGCCCGATGCTCTCCCGCCTGATCGCCCGCGCCAGCCTGTTCTGGAAACCCGGGCCGTTGCGCGAGAGCCTCTATTACGCGCTTGGTCTCATCGCCATGCGCGCCATCGGCCTCGCGCTCCTGCCGGTGAACACCCATTTCCTCCCGCTCAGCGAATATGGACGGCTGGAAGTGCTGATGGCGCTGGCGGACGTGGGAGGCGTGGTGTTCTCCCTGGCTCTGCCCACCACGCTGTCGCGCTTTGTCGGCCTGCATGACGACTGGGAGAAGCGGCGGGAGGTCTGCGCCCACATCTTCGCCGTGGCCATCCTCACCTCCGCCGTGCTGGGGGCGCTCGGCCTTGTCATGGCGGGGGAGATCGCGCGGCTCATGCCGGGCAATCCCAGCGCGAACGAGGTGCGGCTCCTGGTGGTGTCCCTCTCCATGGAGGGCCTTCTGGGCGTGGCCCTGACCTGGCTGCGCATCCGGGGCGCGGCGGGCACCTTCCTCGTCCTGTCCGTTGGCCGCTCGGTCATCTTCGCCACCCTGTCGGTGGCGCTGCTCATGGCGGGATACGGCCTCATGGGCGTGCTGAGCGCCATGGCGCTGGCAGCGGTTTTCCAGGGGGTCGCGACCGCCATCGTGGTGCTGCGGGAAACGGGGGTGCGCATCCGCGGCATCGATTGGTGGCCGCTGACCATCTATTCCGGCCCGCTCCTGGTTTCGGCACTGGCCATGTTCGCGCTCGGCAGCCTCGACCGCTGGTTCCTGGCCGATGACGTGGGCACGGCGGAGCTTGCCCTTTACGGCGTTGCCGTCCGGCTCGGGGCGATCACGGCCGTGCTGCTGCAGCCCTTCCACATGTGGTGGTTCCCCAAGCGCTTCATCGTGCTGCGGGAGCCTTATGGGGTGGAGCGCAGCGCCCATGTGGTGGGCATCGGCATCGCTATCACCATCCTGGGCGGGGTCATCGTGGGCCTTGGCGGGCCGCTGGTCATCCATGTGATGACGCCGCCGGCCTATCATGCGGCGGCGCTCTTCGTGCCGTGGCTCGCCATGGTCTATGTGGTGCAGGAGATGGGGAGCCTGCTGGAGCTCGGCTCCTACCTGCGCAAGGACGGCTTCATTCCGCTTTTCACGAACCTGCTGGGCGCAGCCATCGTGGTGGGGCTCTATCTGGTGCTGATCCCCCGCTACGGGGTGGCGGGCGCCATTGCCTCGACGCTGGTGGCGCAGAGCGTGCGCACGCTCGTCATCCACCTGATCTCGCAATATTATATCCGCCTGCCCTACCAGATGGGGCGGCTGGCGCTGGTGGCGCTGATGGCGGCGGGCGGCACCGCCTTGTCCTTCTGGCTGCTGCCACCGGCCTTCGTGGTGCTGGGCGGCGTGGTGACGGTGCCCGCCACCACGCTCCTTGCCTATGGGCTGGGCCTGCTGCGGCCCTACCGGCCGCCGGTAGAGCGCGATCCGATCAGATTGAATCAATCTGATCGGTGAATCGCCCTCTAACTTATTGATAGAGAATGCGTGATCCGATCAGCCTGCGGTGCAGGCTGATCGGCGCATGCTCTAGAGGCTTATTCCAGCCCCTCGATGTGACCGATGAAGGGCAATTGACGGAAGGCGTGCGCCACATCCATCCCGTAGCCCACCACGAACACGTCCGGGCATTCGAAGCCAACAAGGTCCGCGTCGATCTGCACCGCGCGCTTGCCCGGCTTCTCCAGCAGCACGCACACAAAGACCCGGTTGGCGCCGCGCGCCATCAGCAGGTCCTTGGCGAAGGCGAGCGTGCGGCCGGATTCCAGGATGTCGTCGATCAGCAGCACGTCGCGGCCGCGCACGTCGCTTTCCACGTCGCGCAGGATCTCCACCTGGCCGGAGGAGACCGTGGCCTTGCGGTAGGACGACAGGTGCATGAACTCCATTTCCGGCGCGAGTCCGGCATTATGGATCGCCCGGATCAGGTCGGCGGCGAACATGAACGACCCCTTCAGGATCGCGACCGCCAGCATCTTCTCCAGGTTCAGGCCCGCAATCTCACGCGCCAACTCCGTGTTGCGCGCGGCGATGCGGTGCTCGTCATACAGAACTTTGACCGGTGGCAAGGACATGGCTTCCCTCGAATAGGGGGGCGAGAATGGACCGGGCCGCCGCTGGCGTAAAGCATTGCGGGCGAAGGCATGCGCAGCCATGTCCTCAAGCGCGCGCACTCGGGCTATGCTTGAGGCTTGCAGCGTCGCGCGATTCGCTGAAGGTGGAGACGTTGGTCCGTTTCGAGAATGTCGGCCTGAGATACGGCATGGGTCCGGAAGTGCTGAAGGACGTGACCTTCGGCATCGAGCCCAATTCGTTCCAGTTCCTGACCGGCCCTTCCGGCGCCGGAAAGACCACGCTCATGCGGCTGCTCTTCCTCCAGTTGAAGCCCACGCGCGGCCTCATCACGCTGTTCGGGCGCGATGTGTCCTCTCTGGATCCCGACGAGGTGGCGGTGCTGCGCCGGCGCATCGGGGTGGTGTTCCAGGATTTCCGCCTGCTGGACCATCTGACCACCTATGAGAATGTGGCCCTGCCCCTGCGCGTGCTCGGCAAGGATGAATCCTCCTATCGGGGGGAAGTCACCGAATTGCTCCACTGGGTGGGCCTCGGCGACCGCATGCATGTGCTGCCCCCCGTGCTCTCCGGCGGTGAGAAGCAGCGTGCCGCCATCGCCCGCGCCCTCATCGGACGGCCCGAATTCCTGCTGGCGGACGAGCCCACGGGCAATGTGGACCCCACTTTGGCGCGGCGGCTGCTCCGCCTGTTCGTGGAGCTGAACAAATCCGGCACCTCGGTGCTGCTGGCCACCCACGACATCGCGCTCATGGACCAGTTCGACGCCCGCCGCCTCGTGATCGCCGACGGACGGCTCTATGTCTATGACTGACACAGCCCGCACCGAGACCGAGGACGGCGCCGAGCGCGCCCGGGGCAGCCGGGCGCGGCCGCAGGCCTCCATCGTGCCCCGGGCCACCGTGGCGGGACGGGCGCTGGTGGCGGTGGTGGCCATCATGACTTTCCTCGCCAGCCTGACGGTCGGCACCGTCATGGCGGTGCGCACCACCGCCCAGACCTGGCGCGGCGATGTGAGCCGGGAAGTCACCATCCAGATCCGCGCCGGCGATCCGGCGACCGTGGATGCCCAGGTGAAGGCCGCCCAGGACCTGGCGAGCCGCACCCCGGGCATTGCCAGCGTGCATGTGCTGACCGGCGACGAGACCAGCCGCTTGCTGGAGCCCTGGCTCGGAACCGGCCTCAATTATTCGGACCTGCCGGTACCCCGGATCCTGGTGCTGCGCATCGATGGATCGAGCCCGCCAGACCTGACCCGCCTGCGACGCACCCTCACCGACCGCATCCCCACCGCCACCTTGGATGACCACCGGGGCTGGTCGCGGCGCCTGTCGGCCATGGCCGAGGGGGTGATGATCACCGGCCTCGGCCTTCTCATCCTGGTGGGCACCGCCACGGTGCTGTCCGTGGTGTTCGCGACGCGCGCGGCGGTGGCCACCAACCGGGCGGTGGTGGAGGTGCTGCATTTCGTGGGCGCCCGCGACCGCTTCATCGCCGCCCAGTTCCAGCGCCACTTCCTGAAGATCGGGGCACTGGGCGGTCTGATCGGTGGACTCGCGGCCACCTTCCTGTTTCTCGCCATCGCCAGCCTGCCAAGCCTGGGGCTGGGCGGGGAGCCGGAAAATCCATCCATTCTCACCTGGCTGGCGCCGGGCCTGTGGGGCTTCGGCGGCATCGCCTTGTCCGTGCTGCTGGTGACCGCCGTGACCGCGCTCACCTCCCGGGTGACCGTCTACCGGACGCTGCGGGCCATCCAATGAACGCAAGCGCCTGTCTTTCCTCGGCATTGCCGCATTCGGCATCCATTTTCCACCGATGAGACCAAGCAAGGGAGCTCCTGCCGCGCCCGGCCGCGAAGGCCTCGGCCTCGCCCCGCGCCAGCGGGGGCGCCACCGCCGCCTGCGTGTGGCGGCGCTGGCGCTCGGCTCCGTGCTGGGCCTGGCGACCCTGGCCTTCGTCGCCGGCTTCATGGTGTTCGTGACCCGCATTTCCGCGCGCGAGCCGGTGGCGCTGCGGTCCGCCGATGCCATCGTGGTGCTCACGGGCGGCGCCTCCCGGCTCAATGACGGGGTGCAATTGCTGGCGGACGGCTATGGCAAGCGCCTGCTCATCACGGGCGTGAACCGCACCACCACCGCCGACGAACTGCGGCGCACCTTGCCGGCCAGCCCGGCGCTGATGGAATGCTGCGTCGATATCGGCCACAAGGCGCTGAATACCTGGGGCAATGCCATCGAGGCGGCGGAATGGGCGCGGGCACGCAGCTTCCGCTCGCTGCTGGTGGTCACTTCCACCTGGCACATGCCGCGCGCCTTGTTCGAGATGGGCCGCATGCTGCCCGAGGTGGAGCTCATCCCCTACCCGGTGGTCACCGACCGTATGCTGGATGCTCAATGGTGGACGGAGCCGCAGACCGCGAAGCTCCTCCTCAAGGAATATTTGAAGTACATGATGGCGCAGGCGAAGATCCGTCCCGCCCAGGCGGTCGCGCCGGCCGAAGCGCCGCGTCCGGAAGGACCGCAGGCCTCGGCCACCCGCTGAGTTCCTCCATCGGGCACGGGGGCCCTGCCTTGAACCGTCTGCGGTCGTTCCTGTTTCACCTGTCGTTTTTCACCAGCACCTTCCTCTACATGCTGGTGATGGTGCCGTTCCTGCCGCTGATGCCGCGCCGCTTCATGTGGAAGCTGATTGTGCTCGTCTGGGCGCACACGACCATCTTCCTGCTGCGCACGGTGGCCGGCGTGCGCATGGAGGTGAAGGGCCGCGAGAACATCCTCCCCGGCCCGCTGCTCATCGCCGCCAAGCACCAGTCAGCCTGGGAGACCATTGCCCTCCTGCCGCTGTTCGAGGATCCCGCCTTCATCCTGAAGCGGGAGCTGATGTGGATCCCGCTGTTCGGCTGGTACGTGGCCAAGGCGCGCTTCATTCCCATCGACCGGGGCGCCCGCTCCGCTGCGCTGAAGACAATGACCGAGCGTGCCCAGCTGGAGATCGCCAAGGGGCGGCAGATCCTGATCTTCCCGGAGGGCACCCGCCGTCCCGTGGGGGCGCCGCCCTCCTACAAGTTCGGCGTCGCCCATCTCTATGGCAGCCTCGGCGCCCCCTGCCTGCCGGTGGCCCTGAATTCCGGCCTCTACTGGCCGCGCAAGGGGCCGCTGCGCCCGGGCACGGTGCGGGTGGAGATCCTGCCCCCTATCCCCGCCAATCTGCCGCGCGGCGTGTTCATGGCGCGGGTCGAGCGCGACATTGAGGCTGCCACGGCCCGCTTGGTGGCGCAGGGCCGGGCGGAGCTGGGCGAGGATCCGACGGGGGGTGCGGCAGAGCCTCCGCTGGAGCGGGGAAGCCCGGCCGCTTAAGTTAAAATTATCCCCGTTTTCCCGGCCTGTGGAAAAGTCTTGATCGGCGAATCGGCCCGTTCTAGTTTCGTTCTCATGAACGCGACTGATTCGCTCCTCGTGCCTCTTGTTGACGCCGGTCGGCTCTCCGGACTGAAGGAGGGACCGCTTGGTCCGCGTTTCCGTTTCTGGCGGGACGCAGACGGCCAGCGCCACGTGTTTTCGGTCTATGCGACCCATGAGGCGCCGGACTATCCCGACGCCATTGCGGTGGTCGCGCGCCGCACCCCGGCCGGTCCCATCGCCCTGTGGGCGGGTCCGGCGGGCGAGGCCGCGCGAGAGGCTGCGCGTCGGTTCCTCGCTGAAGAAATCCACATTCACGTCTTTGGCGAGGCGCCGCCCGCGGGGCTCCAGCCCTTTCTGTCTCCCCAGCCGGCCTTTCCCGATTTCCGGCCTGCTGCCGCCCCCCGTCCCCGCGAACTCAGCCGTCGCCACGCGGCCTGACGCGGCTGGATTGCCGGACCCGGAGAGGGAAGCTGGCTGAGGCCGGCACCTTCGGCGCACCCTGCAGCGGCTGCCCCTTCAGGCCGGCCGCCAAAGCCAGGTCAGGCCGGCCATAGGGATGCGCCCGCCGATGGGCTGCGCGGGGTCCGTCCGGGAACAATGGCCTGACGGATGGGCCGCAACGAAGGGCCTCGCGCCGGCAGGAAATGCCGGGGCTGCCTGTGGCGCCCCCTTCCCGCCAGCAGCGTCAGCCGGGCACCTGATGGCGCAGATGCTGGGCGATCCATTCCAGCCCCGCATCCCTGAGACCCATGCCTTCCAGCGCCGCGCAGGTGGCGAGCACATAGTCGCGGTTCGGACCCGACTTGCCATGGGCGCGACGCACCAGGTGGAGCTGGGCTTCCCGATCGAGCCCCGCTGCATATTGGGGATGGCCCCGATTGACCAGATAGACCACCGCCGGCGCCCGCCGCTCGCTGCCGTCCAGCAGCATCACGCGCCGCGTCGCCTCCCGATAGACGCCGGAAATCTGCTCCCGCGCCGTGAGATAGGCATGGGTCTCTTCCCAGTTTTCCGGCGCCACCCGATAGGCGATACCCCGGCAGGAGCCACCGAGGTCCAGCCCCAATACCAAGCCCGGCTGCTCGGCCGTGCCGCGATGGTGGGTGGAATAGATGCACAGCGAACGGTGCGCCCCGAGGAGGCGCGCCTCGGCCCGCTCCACGAACGAAAAGCCCGGGTTCCACATGAGGGAACCATAGGCAAACACCCAGCGATCATCGCTGGAGGGGTCGGTTTGGAGGGAAGTCGCCATCGCGTGCATTGACAAAGGGGCCGCACCGTCGCCTAACAGCGCCTTCCCCCGCCCGCAAGTCCCAAGCACAAATGTGCCATGCACAGAGGAAGGCGAATGACCTCGACGCAAGCCGCGCCCCGCCGCCGCAAGCCCTGGATCGTCGCGGTGCCCCTCGGCCTGCTTCTTCTGTTCGCGGCCGCCTGGTGCGGATTGTGGTTCTACGCCGCCCATCGGGCGGAAGCGGAGATCGAGGCCTGGCTGAAGCGCGAGGCGCGGGTGGGTCGGACATGGGGATGCGCGGAACGCAGCCTCGCCGGCTTCCCCTTCCGCTTCGAGCTCGTCTGCCGCGCGCCCTCGCTGGAGACACAGGGCGGCGATCCGCTGAAAATCACCGCCGCCCGCGCTCATGCGGTCGCCCAGGTATGGGCGCCCAACCATATCGTGGCCGAATTCGCCTCCCCGGCCCGGGTGGAAGACCTCGCCTCCGGCCGCGTCTATGATGCCAGCTGGTCGCTGCTCCAGATGAGCGGAGTGGGTGACGCCAGCGGTCGCCCGCAGCGCATGTCCATCGTTATCGAGCAGCCCAAGCTCGACCTCATCCTGGCGGCTGGCGCGGCCCCCACTCCCGGCTTTTCGGCCAGCCACCTGGAGGTCCATGCCCGCCGCACGCCAGCCACCGGCACGGGGCGCGACGGGGTCGACTTCGCCGCCGGGGTGCGTGGGGCGGAGAGCACCACCCTGGCCGCCGCCGGCGCGCCTGGTCCGCTCGACATGAAGGTGCAGGGGAATGTGAGTGCCGCCGACGACATGCGCCCCATGCCCGTCCGCGACCGGCTGCGCGCCTGGGCGGAGGCTGGCGGCACCTTCCGCCTGGACACCTTCGAGGTGACGACCCCGAAAGCTGCCCTCTCGGCCAGCGGCACCCTGTCTGTGGATCCGCAGGGCCGGCTCAACGGCGCGGTCAATCTGGGCTTTGCCGGCGTGGAGGAGATCCTCAAAAACCTATCCCGCAGCGGCGTCATCGCGCCCGAGATCGCACCGATCGTGGGCGCTCTGGCGCTGGCGGGAAAGTCGGGCGACGTGGCCGGGCGCAAGGGCTCCACCTTCGCCATCACCTTCCGCCAGGGCGTGCTCCAGCTGGGCAAGTTTCCGGTGGGCATCGTGCCGCCGCTCTTTTAGTCTTGCCAGGGACAGCGCCTTCCTTAGAGCATGCGACGATCAGCCTGCACCGCAGACTGATCGGATCACGCATTCTCTCTCAATGAGTGAGAGGGCGATTCACCGATCAGATTGATTCAATCTGATCGGAGCGCGCTCTAGGGAAGGCTGCGCATTGCTGCAATGTAAACGGGAAATGAAACGATTCTTTTCATTACCCGGCAAGTTCTTAACCAGGGAGAGCCTTTCCGCTAGCGTCGGGAATGTTACGGCGCCGGGGGGCGTACGGCTGTAGTTGAAGCCTCTTCTTGGACTGAAGCCATGGTGTCATTCACGCGGAAGGTTCATCGTGCGTGGTCCGCGGTGAAGTGGGGACAGAGCCGCCGCCACGAGGCCGGAAACCAGGGCGCTTTTCTGGGCGGCATCGGCGACTGCGAGGAGGGCATCCTGCAGCCCGCCATCATCGTTCAGTCCCACCGCCGCTCCGGCACCCATTTCCTTATCGACACGCTGCTACAGAACTTCCAGGTGGCGCGGGACTGGTTCCAGCTTGAGGAGGACTTCTTCTCCCGCCTCGGGCGCATGCCGGTGGTCCTGAAAAGCCATGAGCGCCATTTCGGCGAGAAGACCCACAGCCGTGATCCCTGGCATTCCTACCTGCACTGGGTGGCCGCGACCGCCTGCTATTCCAGCGCCTTTCATCTGCACATCGTGCGCAATCCCAGGGACGTCCTGCGATCGCAATACTACTTTGACCGGAAGGGTCACGAGCCGCGCCACCAGATCGCGCCCACCCTCAGCTTCACCGACTATCTCGCCAGCCCCAGCAGCCGCGATCCGGAAGGACGGCTGACGCCGCCGGCCTATTGGTGCGCCCACGTCTCCGCCTGGGGCCGGCGCTCGGACGTGCTCCATTTGCGCTACGAGGAAATGTGCCTGGACATGCCGGGACAGCTCGGGCGCATCTCCGCCTTTATCGGCCTGCCGGTGCTGCACCGGCGCTGGCTGCCCTCAACCGCCATCGGGCGCAACACGTCGGAGCGGCAGTCCCAGCTTTGCGCGGCAGACTGGGGACCGGCCGAAGAGGCCCTTCTCCAGGCGGCCGCCGCGGGCTTCGACCTGCCCCGCCTGGGCTACGGCCTGGAGACCGAAGGCCAGATCCCCCCGCTGCCCGTGCCACAGCACCGGAGATATCAGCCGGCAGCGGTCTCGATGATCCGCCCCACGCCTGCCTATGCCGCGCAGATGGACATCTGAGGTCCGGCATCTGAGATATGCCCCGCAGCGGGGCGGAGGAAGCCGGCGGGCATCACCCGCCGGCTTGGTTTCCTCAGGCGCGGGTGAGGTCCGCAAGCAGGTTGGCCGCCAGCGTCAGCTTGGACAGCGTCAGGCCGGAGGCGACGATATCCTGGACAGTGGCGCGGGTGCGCTCCACCTCCTTGCGGCGGCGGGTCACCCAGGCTTCCAGGGCCTCGTCTCCCGACAGACCGGTGGCGAGGATCTCCACCGTCACCTGCCGTACGAAGGTCTCCACCTGCCCCATGGCGCGGTCGAGCGCGAGGCGGTCGTAATAATCGGGAGCAACAATGCCCCGCGCCGCCTGGCCGATCTCGTCCACGGCGAAGTAGCGGCCTGCCGCGAAGAAGGTGGGCGCCGCATCGGCAATGGTGCGCCCGGTGGTCTGGGAAAGAAGGGCGATGTCCGTCCCTGCCCCGAGCGCCCGCAACAGCACCACCTGCCGCGCCAGCGCGTCCGGCACCTGCTTCTCGATGAGAGCCGCCACCTCCCGGTCACGCCAGGCGCGCCAAGCCATGGGCAGGCTCGCATCGAGCACCCCCGACAGCGCCGAGATGCCGGCCTCATACTCCTTCACCACGTCCGCAATGCTCGCGCTGGCGCTGACATTGCGGAGCATCCATATGGTGCGGCTGAGCAGCAGTTCCTGAAGCGCACCGTAAAGGCCGAGCTGCACCTTGCCGTCGATCTTGTTGTCGAGGGCGTCGATGGCCGTATAGAGCCAGGGCAATCCGAAGCTGTGATTGACGATGGCGAAGGCCCGCACGATGGAGGCGGAATCCGCGCCCGTCTGGTCCGCCACCCGGGCGATGGCCGCAGGCCCCCCCAGATTGATCACCGCATTGGCGAGGCCCGTGGCGATGATCTCGCGGCGCAGCCGGTGGTGATCGATGGCAGTGGGGAAGCGCTGGTGCAGAGCCTGCGGGAAGTAGCGCACCAGGTCGCCCTCGAAGAAGGCATCGTCGGGCACGTCGGAGGTGAGCAGCTCGTCATAGAGCGAGAGCTTGGCATAGGCGAGCAACACCGCCAGTTCCGGCCGGGTGAGGGCCTCCCCGCGCGAGCGGCGCTCCTGGATTTCGGCGTCGGTCGGCAGATATTCCACCGCCCGATCCAGTTCGCCCCGCAGTTCCAGCATCTGCATGAGGCGCTGCTGGAAGGCGAGGTCCGAGGTCCCGGCCCGCTCGGCGAGGGAGAGGGCGAGCGTCTGCGCGTAATTGTTGCGCAGGACCAGGTTGCCCACCTCGTTCGTCATCTGGCCGAGCAAGGCCGCGCGGTCCGGGGCAGAGAGCACCCCTTCCGCCACCGGGAGGGACAGGGCGATCTTGATGTTCACCTCCACGTCGGAGGTGTTGACGCCGGCTGAATTGTCGATGGCGTCGGTGTTGAGCCGCACGCCGCGACGCGCGGCCTCAATGCGCCCGCGCTGGGTCATGCCGAGGTTCGCGCCCTCGCCCACCACCTTAACCCGCAGCTCGGAGGCCGCGATGCGGATGGCGTCATTGGCCTTGTCGCCCACTTGCGCGTCGGTCTCGGAGCCGGCGCGCACATAGGTGCCGATGCCGCCGAACCACAGAAGGTCCACCTGGGCGCGCAGGATCGCGCTCATCACCTCAGCCGGGGTTGCCTCCGCCTTGTCGAGGCCGATGACGGTGCGGGCCTGGGGCGAGAGGGGAATGCTCTTGGCCGAACGCGGATAGATGCCGCCACCCTCGGAGAGGAGGCTCGCATCATAGTCCGCCCAGCTGGAGCGGGGGAGGTTGAACAGGCGCTGGCGCTCCACGAACGAGCGCGAGGGATCGGGATGGGGATCGATGAAGATGTGGCGGTGGTCGAACGCCGCCACCAGCTTCAGCGCCTTGGACAGCAGCATGCCGTTGCCGAACACGTCGCCCGACATGTCGCCCACGCCCACCACCGCGATGGGGGTGGTCTGGATATCCACGTTGATCTCGCGGAAATGGCGCTTCACCGCCTCCCACGCGCCGCGGGCGGTGATGCCCATGGCCTTGTGGTCATAGCCCACAGAGCCGCCGGAGGCGAAGGCATCGTCCAGCCAGAAGCCGTGCTTCTGGGAGATGCCGTTGGCGATGTCGGAGAAAGTGGCCGTGCCCTTGTCCGCCGCCACAACCAGATAGGGATCGTCGCCGTCGAGCATGGTCACCTGGCTGGGATGCACCACCGCGCCGCCGGCCAGATTGTCGGTGATGTCCAGGAGGCTGGAGACGAACAGCTCGTAGGCAGCGATGCCCTCCGCCTGGATGGCATCGCGCGAGCCACCGGCGGGCAGGCGCTTGGGCACGAAGCCGCCCTTGGCACCCACCGGCACGATCACCGCATTCTTCACCTGCTGCGCCTTCACGAGACCCAGCACCTCGGTGCGGAAATCCTGCGGCCGGTCGGACCAGCGCAGGCCGCCGCGCGCCACCTTGCCGAAGCGCAGATGGACGCCCTCCACGCGCGGCGCATAGACGAACACCTCGTAGAGCGGGCGCGGCAAGGGCAGCCCTTCCACCTTGCGGCTGGAATACTTGATGGCGATGACCGGCTTCACCCGGCCCTCCCCGTCCCGCTGGTAGAAGGTGGTGCGCAGCGCCGCGTCCACCAGGTTCACGAAACGCCGCAGGATGCGGTCCTCATCCAGGGACGACACATCGGCGAGCCGCGCCTCGATGGCCTCGCGGATCGGCGTCTCGCGGGCTGTGCGGGCCTCCTCGTCCTGGGCGAGGGCCGGGTCGAAGCGGGCGTGGAACAGGGCGACGATCTGCGCCGCCACGTCCTTGTGGCCGACCAGGGTGGTCCACAGATAGTCCTGGCTGTAGGCGATGCCGGCCTGGCGCAGATAGCGCCCAAGCGCCCGCACCAGCGCCACTTCCCGCCAGTCGAGGCCGGTATCGAGCACGAGCGCGTTGAAGCCGTCATTCTCCGCCTCGTCCCGCAGGACGGCGGTGAGCAGGTCTTCCATCCGCTCGGCGGCGCCGGTCACGTCGATGGTGCCGCCATCGGTGCGCTCCAGCGACATTTCGTGCAGCCATGACGGCGTCGTCTCCTCCCCGTTGAGGGTGGGCACGATGCGGTAGGTGCGCTCGTTGATGGACTTCAGGCCCATATTCTCCAGCATGGGCACCCGCACCGAGAGCGGCAGCGGCTGGCCGAGGGAGAGCAGGCGCAGGGAGATGCGGGTGGCCGGGTCCTCCTCCCGCCGGAAGAAGTCCAGCGCGATGGGCCGTTCGGGCGACAGGCGCTCCAGGAGCTCAATGTCGGCCATGGCGGTGGGGATGGAGGTGGAGGCCACATAGCCGGCGCCGAACGCTGCGCAATAGCGCGCCATCAAGGCGGGGGCGGCATCGCCATGGGCGTCGCGCAGCGCGTCGCGCAGGCGTTCGGGCCAGGACAGGACATCGTGCGCCACCTGGGATTCAAGCTCGGCGCGGTCCACCACCGGCGTGCGGCCCTCTCGCCGGCCGATGATGTACTGGACGCGGGTCAGCGGCACATCGGTGAGGAAGGTGGGGGTGAAGGCCGCCACATGGCCGCCGAAGGCACCGGCAAGACGGTCGCCGATGCGCTCGCGCAGGGCGCTATCGAAGCGGTCGCGGGGCACGAAGACCAGCACCGAGACGAAGCGGTCGAAGGGGTCGATCCGCGGCAGGACACGCACGCGGGGACGATCATAGAGCGACAGGATCTCCAACGCGTAGCGCAGGAGCTGGTCGGTCTCGATCTGGAACAGGTCGTCGCGGGGATAGGTCTCAAGGACGGTGGCAAGCGCCTTGCCGGAATGGCTCTCCCGCTCCAGGTCCGCCCTGGAGAACACGCTCTCCGCCTTGCGCCGCAGATAGGGGATCTGCCGCACGGAATGGGTGTAGGCGTTGGAGGTGAAGAGGCCGATGATGCGCATCTCGCCCACCAGCTTGCCCTGCCCGTCGTGCAGCTTCACGCCCACATAGTCGAGATAGGCGCGGCGATGGACGCGGGAGCGCAGGCTCGACTTGGTGATGACGAGGGGGACCTCGTCGCTCAGGAACTGCCGGCTCTCGGGCGAATCGCCCACCGCCTCGTCGCCGAGCCGCAATTCGCGCACCTGCGGGTCCTTGAGGATGCCGAGGCCGCTCTGCGCATCCGCCTCTAAGCCCCCATCGGCCGTGAAGCGATAGGTGCGCACGCCGATGAAGGTGAAATTGTCCAGCACCAGCCATTCGACGAAATCGGCCGCTTCCTCGCGCTCCTCGTCGCCATAGGGCCGCGCCTCGCGGCGATAGCCCTTCGAGACCTCGTACACCGCATTGCGCATGGCGACGAAGTCGCGATTGGCGGCGCGGACGTCGTCGAGGGTCTGGTCGAGGGCGGCTTTCAGATCCGCGCAGTCCGCTTCGCTGTCGATGCGCTGCACATGCAGGTGAATGAAGCTCTCATGGGGCATGTGTCGCCCCTCGGCCTCGTGCAGGTTGGCATCGAGCGCCGTGAGGGCGCCGTTCGAGTCGCGCTCCACCGCCAGGATGGGATGGGAGACGAGCTTGAGCTCGAGGCCGCGGTCCGACAATTCGCCGGCCACGGAATCGAACAGGAACGCCATGTCGTCATTCACCGCCTCGATGACGGTGATGGCAGGCGCGCCGGGCCAGTCGGGGTTGAAGACCTTCACGTCCTGCCGGCCCGGTGGGCGCTGGCGCAGATGGGCATAGGCCTCGCGCACGAGGCAGACGAGGGCCTCTGGCTGGAGCGCCGCCACGTCCTCCGGCGCCGCGCCGCTAAGAAGCGCGCGGGCGAACGCCTCCGGCACGCCGTCTTCCAGAAGAGCCACCGCTGCGGCAATACGCTCGTTTGTCCCGGTCGCCTTGTTGGCGGATTGATTGGCCTGGACGTTCATGACGCACTCCCCGTTGTCCCCGGCGCGATCGGGGGACAAAGGCACTCCGCCCCCCCTATCGTCATTGCGTCTCCCGATGTGGCACACCACCGCGATGGGACGATGACGCAACATCAAGAAGGGCCTCACCATGACCTCCCAGGTTAAGTCAGGCAAGCCGAAGAAGACGCAGGGAAAACCTGCCGAAAGCAAAGGCGCGCCCACGGCGAAGGCAATCCCCCAAGCCGCCCCTCCCGCTCGGGTCCGCGACGACCAGCCAGCCATCGCCCTCGGCCTTTCGCGCACCGAACTGGACGCCCCCACGCAGGCCTATTTCGACAAGTGCATGGAGAAGATCGGCTTCGTTCCGAACGTGCTGGAGGCCTATGCCTTCGACCTCGCCAAGCTCGGTGCCTTCTCGGGCATGTATAACGACCTGATGCTGGCCCCCTCCGGCCTCAGCAAGCTCGAACGCGAGATGATCGCCGTGGCGGTCTCCAGCGTGAACCGCTGCTATTACTGCCTCACCGCCCACGGCGCGGCTGTTCGTCAATTGTCCGGCGACCCGATCCTGGGCGAACAGATGGTGATGAATTATCGCGCCGCCCGGCTCGATGCCCGCCAGCGCGCGATGCTGGACTTCGCGGTGAAGCTCACCGAACGCCCGTGGGAGGTGGAGGAGGCCGACCGCGCCGCCTTGCGCGCGGCGGGCTTCAGCGAGCGGGACATCTGGGATATTTCGGCGGTGACCGCCTTCTTCAACATGTCCAACCGCATCGCAGCAGCCACCGACATGCGGCCCAACGAGGCCTATCACGCCCAGGCCCGCACGCCCCGCGAGACGGTCCCCGTCGCGGTCGCGCCGGCGCCTGCAGGCAATGACTCCCCCGCGCAGCAGTCCATGGTCAAAGCCAAGCCCGCCGTGGCGAAGTCCAAGGCGGACGACATGAAGGCGGTGCAGTCGCGCAAGGCCACCACCACCCCTGCGCCCCGCAAGCCGCGCCCGAAGGCGACCGGAAGACCGCCCGTCACGGGGAAGTGACCCCATGCCGGGGCGCCATTGAGCGCGCAGGCCGCGCGTTCGGGAATGCCGCTGCGGAAGCGCCCGCACGCGGGGCGGGCGGGGACTAGCCTCCCGTCCGCGCCCATGCTAGGCGGCGACGCTGGGTCAGCGGCCGGAAAGCCGCACCCGGCGGTCCAGGCGGGATCGGCAGCGTTATTCCACAGGAATCGGACGCTCGTTCAAATTCTTCATTTCCCCATATTGACCACCGATCTGTGCATGCTAGTTATGCGTTAAAATCATAAGCACTGGCCAAGGTGCGCGGAATGGGAGTGTCGGGTGCGCCCTGCGCCCGGCCATGGATTAGCGAGGGCATTGGAAGCGATATGGTCAGCGTCTCAGACGTGCCCTACATCGTTGAGGCAAAGGGTCTCACCAAGGAATTCAAGGGATTCGCTGCGGTCAAGAATGTTGACCTGCGGATCCGGCGCCACACGATTCATGCCCTCATCGGGCCGAACGGGGCGGGCAAGACCACCTGTTTCAACCTGATCACCAAATTCTTGGAGCCGACGCGCGGCTCGATCCGCCTCAATGGGCGCGACATCACCAGCACGCGGCCCGCGGACGTGGCGCGGCTCGGCATGGTGCGCTCGTTCCAGATTTCGGCCACATTCGGCCATCTGACGGTGCTGGAAAATGTGCGGGTGGCCCTGCAGCGCGCGCTCGGCACGTCGTTCCATTTCTGGAAGTCGGAAACCTCCCTCGACGCGCTCAATGACCGGGCGATGGAGCTTCTGAAGGAAGTGGACCTGACCACCTATGCCCGGCATCTGGCGGTGGAACTGCCCTATGGCCGCAAGCGCGCCCTGGAGATCGCCACCACGCTGGCGCTCGACCCGGAGATGCTGCTGCTGGACGAGCCCACCTCGGGCATGGGCCGCGAGGACATCGCCCGCACGGCCGACCTCATCAAGCGCGTGTCGGAAAACCGCACCATCCTGATGGTGGAGCACAACCTTTCGGTGGTCGCCAACCTGTCGGACCAGATCACGGTGCTCGCCCGCGGCGAGATCCTCACCGAGGGTCCCTATTCCGAGGTGTCGAAGAACCCGCAGGTCGTCGAGGCCTATATGGGCACCGGGCACGGAGTGCACTGAGATGGCTGAGACCTCCACCCCCCTGCTCCAGGTCCGAGATCTCCAGGGCTATTATGGCGAAAGCCATGTCCTGCATGGCATGTCGTTCGACATCCATCCCGGCGAGGTGGTGACTCTGCTCGGCCGCAACGGCGCCGGCAAGACCACCACCATGCGCGCCATTATGGGCCTGTTGCGCAAGCGCTCCGGCTCCGTCTCCTATCAGGGCACCGAGACCATCGGTCTCGCCCCCAATTATATCGCCCGCCTCGGCATCGCCTATTGCCCCGAGGAGCGCGGCATCTTCTCGAGCCTGAACGTGCGCGAGAACCTGCTGCTGCCGCCAGTGGTGCTGCCCGGCGGCCTGACGCTGGACGAGGTGCACGAGCTGTTCCCGCGCCTGGAAGAGCGCAAGTACAGCCAGGGCACCAAGCTCTCGGGCGGCGAGCAGCAGATGCTGGCCATCGCCCGCATCCTGCGCACCGGCGCCAAGCTGCTTTTGCTCGACGAGCCGACCGAGGGTCTTGCCCCGGTGATCGTCCAGCATATCGGCGAGATCATCCGGACCTTGAAGAAGAAGGGCTTCACCGTTCTCCTGGTGGAGCAGAACTTCCATTTCGCCTCAACCGTGGCCGACCGCCATTACGTGGTCGAGCATGGTCGTGTCGTGGACATGGTGCCCAACGACAAGATCGCGGAGAACGCGGCGCGTCTCGAAAGTCTGCTCGGCGTCTGAACCGAGAGTATCTCGACATCGCGGCCGGCATTTGCCGGCAGGAGGAAACAATGCGTCTCGCAGCCATTTTCATGGCGGCCGCCAGCGTGTTCGCTGTCAGCGCCGCCAGCGCCCAGACCCCGGTCAAGGTCAAGATCGGCGTCCTCAACGACCAGTCGGGCCTCTATGCCGACCTCGGCGGTACGGGTTCGGTCTGGGCCGCCAAGAAGGCGGTCGAGGACTTCGCCGCCACCAATAAGGACCTCCAGGTCGAAGTGGTCGGAGCCGACCACCAGAACAAGGCCGACGTGGGCACCTCCATCGCCCGCCAGTGGTTCGACGTGGAAGGCGTGGACGCGATCGTCGACGTGCCGAATTCTGGCGTCGCCCTCGCGGTCAACACCGTGACCAAGGAAAAGAACAAGGTCTTCATCAATTCCGGCGCGGCCACCTCGGACCTCACCGGCAAGGCCTGCACGCCCAACACCGTGCACTGGACCTATGACACCTGGGCGCTCGCCAACGGCACCGGCAAGGCCGTGACCAAGAATGGCGGCGACAGCTGGTTCTTCCTCACCGCGGACTATGCCTTCGGCCACGCCCTTGAGCGTGACACGTCCGAAGTTGTGAAGGCCAATGGCGGCAAGGTGGTCGGCTCGGTGCGCGTGCCGCTGAACACCTCCGACTTCTCGTCCTTCCTGCTGCAGGCGCAGGGCTCCAAGGCCAAGATCATCGGCCTCGCCAATGCCGGCGGCGACACCATCAACTCCATCAAGCAGTCGGCGGAATACGGCATCGTCTCCGGCGGCCAGAAGCTCGCCGGCCTGCTGATCTTCCTCACCGACGTGCACTCCATCGGCCTCAAGACGGCGCAGGGCCTGAACCTGACCTCCGCCTGGTATTGGGACATGACCGACGCGAACCGCGCCTTCACCAAGGACTTCGCGGCCGCCAACGGTGGCAAGTACCCGACCATGGTGCAGGCCGGCGTCTATTCGGGCGTGCTGCATTATCTGAAGGCCGTCGCGGCTCTGAAGTCGGCCAAGGACGGCACCGCGGTCGTGGCTGAGATGAAGAAGATGCCCACCGACGACAAGCTGTTCGGCAAGGGCGAAATCCGCGCCGACGGCCGCCAGATCCACCCCATGTACCTCTTCGAGGTCAAGAAGCCGTCCGAGTCCAAGGGCCCGTACGACTATTACAGCCTCAAGGCGACCATCCCCGCCAACGAGGCCTTCCGTCCGCTCGACCAGGGCGATTGCCCGCTGGTCAAGAAGACCTGATCAGCCGAACCGCGGGCCGGCGTCACGCCGGCCCGCCTGCCATTTGACAGAGACATCTCCATGTTCGAGCTTCTCGGCGTCGCCCCACAGGCGCTTTTCGGCCAGCTTCTGCTCGGCCTGATCAACGGCGCGTTCTATGCCATGCTGAGCCTCGGGCTCGCGGTGATCTTCGGCCTGCTGAACGTCATCAACTTCACGCATGGCGCGCAGTACATGATGGGTGCCTTCGGCGCCTGGATGCTGCTGAACTATGCCGGCATTCCCTTCTGGGGCGCGCTGGTGCTCTCGCCCATCGTGGTCGCCATCGTCGGCATGATCATCGAGCGCACCCTGCTGCGGCGGCTCTATCATCTCGACCATCTCTACGGCCTGCTGCTGACCTTCGGCCTCGCCCTCATCATCGAGGGCCTGTTCCGCCGGCAGTACGGCTCGTCGGGCCTGCCTTATGACAATCCCCTGCCGGGCGGCACCAATCTCGGCTTCATGTTCCTGCCCAATTATCGCGGCTTCGTGGTGGTGGCCTCCCTGGTGGTGTGCTTCGCCACCTGGTTCATGATCGAGCGCACCAAGCTCGGCTCCTATCTGCGTGCCGCCACCGAGCGGCCGGAACTGGTGCAGGCCTTCGGCATCGACGTGCCGCGCATGATCACGCTCACCTACGGCTTCGGCGTCGGCCTGGCCGCGCTCGCAGGCGTGCTCGCTGCCCCGGCCTATCAGGTGAGCCCCACCATGGGCTCCAACCTCATCATCGTGGTGTTCGCGGTGGTGGTGATCGGCGGCATGGGCTCCATTGCGGGCGCCATCATCACCGGCTTCGGCCTCGGCGTGATCGAGGGCCTCACCAAGGTCTTCTACCCGGAAGCCTCCTCCACCGTGATCTTCGTCATCATGGCCATTGTTCTCATGATCAAGCCCGCAGGGCTGTTCGGCACCGCGAAGTGAGGAAAGAATGACCTCCGCCTCCTCCAACCTCGCCTCGGCCGAAGGCACCACCTCGCACGCCACCCGCACCATCCTGGTGGGCGTCGCGCTTGCCGCGCTGCTGGTGGCGCCGTTCCTGGTCTATCCCGTCTTCCTGATGAAGGTGCTGTGCTTCGCGCTGTTCGCGTGCGCCTTCAACCTGCTGCTGGGATATGTGGGCCTGCTCTCGTTCGGCCACGCCATGTTCTTTGGCGGGTCAGCCTATATCTGCGCCCATGCGGTGAAGATCATGGGCTTCTCGCCCGAGCTGGGCATCCTGGCGGGCGTCGCGTCCGCTGCCCTGCTCGGCCTCATCACCGGCCTGCTCGCCATCCGCCGCCAGGGCATCTACTTCGCCATGGTGACGCTGGCTTTGTCGCAGATGTTCTTCTTCTTCTGCCTCCAGGCTCCCTTCACCGGTGGCGAGGACGGCCTGCAGGCGGTGCCGCGCCGGATGATGTTCGGCTTCATCGACATCACCAAGGACCTGAACCTCTATTATGTGGTCCTGGCGATCTTCGTGATCGGCTTCGCCATCATCTACCGCACCATCCACTCGCCCTTCGGTCAGGTGCTCAAGGCCATCCGCGAGAACGAGCCCCGCGCCATCTCGCTGGGCTACCGGGTGAACCAGTATAAGCTGCTCGCCTTCGTGCTCTCCGCCGCGCTCGCGGGGCTGGCCGGCTCCACCAAGTCCATCGTGTTCCAGCTCGCCTCTCTCACCGACGTGTCCTGGCACATGTCGGGCGAAGTGATCCTGATGACGCTGGTGGGTGGCATGGGCACCGTTCTCGGTCCTTTCGTGGGCGCCGCCGTCATCGTCACCATGCAGAACTATCTCGCCGGCTTCGGCGAATGGGTGCTGGTGATCCAGGGTGTCATCTTCGTGATCGTGGTGTCGCTCTTCCGCCGCGGCTTCGTGGGCGAGGCGATCGCCCTCCTGAAGTCCAAGAAGGCGCCCGAGAGCCACTGACGGGTTCATCCTTCCTGCAAGCGGCGCCGGTGGCCTCCACCGGCGCCGCTTTCGTTTCCGGCAATCATTTGATGCCGCAATGGCATGGGACGGGGCGGCCGGGCCATGGCAGTCTCCCCCCGCCCGGCAAAGGGCACCCGAACGGCTCGAAGCGGGAGGCCCCAGTGACACAGACAGGTATGCACGAGGCGCGGATCGTCGATCTCGGCCCCGCGCCCCTCATGGACGGGTTCCGCCTGCGCCATGTGGCGCTTGAGCCCGGCCTCGACCTGCGTGTGGCGAGCGCCGGCGAAGGACCGCCGCTGCTGCTCATCCACGGCCATCCCCAGACGCACATCACCTGGCGCAAGATCGCGCCCCGCCTGTCCCGCCGTTTCACCGTGATCGCGCCCGATTTGCGCGGCTATGGCGACAGTTCCAAGCCCGAGGGCGGGCCGG
The DNA here is from genome assembly GCF_017742835.1 of Aquabacter sp. L1I39. Lineage (GTDB taxonomy): Bacteria > Pseudomonadota > Alphaproteobacteria > Rhizobiales > Xanthobacteraceae > L1I39. The sequence goes on along the minus strand of NZ_CP072392.1, from coordinate 1,918,543 downwards.
ACCATGTGGCCTATTCCAAGCGCGAGATGGCACGGGATCAGGTGCGCCTGATGGCAGCGCTGGGTTTCGAGCGGTTCGCGGTGGTGGGGCATGACCGGGGCGGACGGGTGGCCCACCGCATGGCGCTCGACTGGCCGCAGGCGGTGGACAAGATCTGCGTCATGGACATCGCGCCCACCGCCACCATGTATGCGCGCACCGACAAGGCTTTCGCGACGCGCTATTTCTGGTGGTTCTTCCTGATCCAGCCCGCGCCCTTGCCCGAGCGCCTGATCGCGGCGGACCCGGAATATTTCCTTACCCGGCATCTGGCCGGTCAGACCCGCACGCCCGGGGCCACCGAGCCCGCCGCCTTCGCTGAATATCTGCGCTGCTATCTGGACCCCGCATCCCGCCACGCCATCTGCGAGGATTATCGCGCCGCCGCCGGCATCGACCTCGCCCATGACGCGGAAGACGGGGATCGGCGGATCACCGCTCCGCTGCTGGCCCTATGGGGCGCCAAGGGCGTGGTGGGCGAGCTTTATGATGTGCTGGCCACCTGGCGGGAGAAGGCGGAGGACGTGCGCGGCGGACCTCTGGAGTGCGGCCATCTCCTCCAGGAGGAACGGCCGGACGAGACCCTGGCGGCCCTGCTGGATTTCCTTGCCTGACGCGACGCGTCAGCCGATCAGGCCCTTCAGCCAGCCCCGGGGACCTTCGAGGCGCAGATCCCTGAGCACGTCCCGCGCGCTCGCCCCGGCGCTCTCGAAGCGGATGGGCGTTGTCGCGGGGCCGGCCCGCAGCACGAAGAGATGCTGGTAGGTGCGCGCCTCCTCGTCGAAGGCGAGACGGCGCAGCACCCTTGGCGGGGCCTTCAGCGCCGCGCGGTCGAACTCCACCCGGGCAAAACTGCGCTGGAGACGGATCACCCGCTCCACCGCCCAGCCCAGCGCGTCGAACACGGCCAGAGCCGTCTTCAGCGTGATGAAGCGCAGATGGGTGCGCTCCAGCAGGCCGGAATCCACATAGTCGAACGCCCCGTTCAGCAGCGCTAGGCGGGCGGCGCCGAAGCCGATATTGGGCACCGACAGAAAGACGGTGGCGCCCCCGCGCACCAGCGGATCGAGGGTGGCGAGGAAGGCATAGGGATCGCTCACATGCTCGATCACGTCGGCGATGGTGATCGCGTCATAGGCGGGCAGGCTCCCCTGCGCGATCAGGTCCTGCGCAAAGGCGGTGTGCACAGTGCGATAGAAGGGACGCGCCAGGTCCGCCGCGAAGGCATTGGGCTCGATGGCATCGATGGTCACCTGCCGCCCGGCGCGCAGCAAGGTGCGCGCCAGATTGCCATTGCCGGCGCCCACGTCGAGCACCTGCGCGCCGTCCGGCACGAGGGAGGCCATCCAGGCCAGCGGCTGCGCGCGATCGGCCAGGACGGCGTCGATGACACTGTCCGGCACCACATAGCTCGCCTCGGGGCGCTGAAACAGATGGCCGCCGCCCCTTGATCCGCCGTCCATCGCGCCCGTCATGATCCGACCTGTTTCCCGCTGTTTCCGCCCAGCCATAGGCAAAAGGGCGGCGGCTGGAAAGACGCCATGCGCGCGCTGCTCTTGATCCCGCGCGGAACGGACGTTTCAATACGCCCCCCTTCACGACGCAGAGGCTTAGCCTTGCCCGCCGTTTCGATCTGCATTCCGGCCTACAGGCAGGTCGAATTCCTGGAGCTGGCGCTCGATTCGGTCGTCGAGCAGCGCTTCACGGACTATGAGGTGGTCATCACCGATGATTCGCCCGATGGGGCGGTGGAGGAGTTGGTCCACACCTATGATTTCGGCGGCCGGCTGCGCTACTTCCGCAATTCCCACCCCCTCGGCTCGCCCATGAACTGGGACGAGGCCATCCGCCAGTCCCACGCCCCGCTCATCAAGATCCTGCATCACGACGATCGCTTCGCCCACCCGGGCGCGCTCGGCCGTTTCGTGGCGCTCATGGAGGACAATCCCGACTGCCTGATGGGTTTTTCCGCCAGCCAGGTGGAGGATATGGTCAATGATCGCACCTGGGTCCATCGCGCGGATCCCGCCCAGCTGGAGGACCTGCGGCGCCGGCCCGAGCGCCTGCTCCTCGGCAACGTGATCGGCGCGCCGAGCGCCACCATCTATCGCCGCGCGCTGGGGCTCGATTTCGATCCCCGCATGAAATGGTATGTGGACGTGGACTTCTACATGCGCGCCTTGCGCCAGAAGCCGCGCATCGCCTTCACGGACGAGCCGCTCATCATCACCCCCACGGGCGTTGCCCACCAGGTGACGGAGCAGGTGCGCGAGGATGGCCTGCTGCGCATGCGCGAGGGACTGCTCATGTTCGAGAAGGCGTTCGACCAGTTGCACGACGATCCCGACGTGGCCGTCTTCTGGTGGCGCACCTTGCGGGGGCTGCGCATGCGCACGCTGAAGCATCTGGAGCGGCAGGCGGAAGTGCCGCCGCCGCTGAAGCCCTATTTCCGGCACCTGTTCGCCCATCCCCCGCGCGGCGAGCACAAGACGCTGGCGGACTACGTGCCCTCGCCCCTGCGCGAGGCGTGGCGGCCGGTGCGCGAAGCCCTGTTCCCGCGCCGGGTCAGACCCTGAGCCAGCGCTCCGGCACGATGTCGGTGGCGTCCATATGGGCGGCGGCGAACCAGCGGCTGGGCGCGATGACAAGGCCGTCCCGCGCATCAAGCCATGCGCCCCACCAGCTTAAGGTGGAATTGGCGATGATGTGATGCCGGCAGGCGCTCATGAGGCGCAGGTCCTCATGGGGATGGTCGCCGTCATTGAAGTCCACATGCACGGTCGGGAAGGGCAAGCGGATGTTCGCCCGCGCCCAGTCATGGTCGTCGGAGAAGACGAAGGCGGTGAGCCCCGTCCCCACCCGCGCCGCGAGAAGCTCCGCCGCCTGCCGATAATAGTCCGGCGTGCAGGTGCCGTGCACCGCTTGGGCGTCCGGGTTGCTCACATAATCACCCCGCCGCACATGCACGGAGACGCTGCCCTCCCCCGCCGCTTGGGCGAGGATGGCGGCATTGGCCGCATCGGGCGGGGTGGCGACGGTGAAGTCGGCGCGGATAACGTCCCGCGCGTCGGCGAAATAGCGCTCGGACTGCCAATAGCCGTCCAGATAGGCCCCATCCGCCGCCCCGAACACCGCCGGATCGAACCGCAGCGAGGCCTCCTTCACCAGATGGGTGTGGGGGCGCGGCCGCAGCAGGCGCTTGAGGAAAGAGGGAGGCCGGCTCGGGGGAATGTCGGCGGGCTGCGCGTCCGGCGCGCGCAAGGCCATGGGGCCGAGCGCATAGGGGCGTACGTCATAGGTGGCGAACGCGCCCCGGTCGATGCGCAGCTCGGTGCCGAGGCGCAGGGCGAGGGCCCGGCCGGCGGCATATTGGAACATCTGGTTGCCCAGGCCGCCAATGAGGCGGGTCACGATCATGGCGGCGGTCCCGTTCGATCCCTACGGCGCGGCGCTCCCTCCGCGAGGGGTGGCGCCGCGATCGCCTTGTGGCCCTGAACGGGCGTGGCGTCAAAGGGCAGGCCGGGCGGACGCCCGGCCGCGCGCCTCAGCCGGCCACCGCCTCAGCGATGGCGGTGCCGCATTCCACCGTGGTGGCGGTGCCGCCCAGGTCCCGGGTGCGGCCGGCGGGGTCGGCCAGCACGGTCTCGATGGCCTCCACCACCGCGTCCGCCGCGTCCTTGTGGCCCAGATGCTCCAGCATCATGGCCCCCGACCAGATCTGGCCGATGGGATTGGCGATGCCCTGTCCGGCAATGTCGGGGGCCGAGCCGTGCACCGGCTCGAACATGGAGGGGAAGTCGCGCTCCGGATTGATGTTGCCCGCCGGCGCGATGCCGATGGAACCGGCCACCGCCGGGCCGAGGTCGGAGAGGATGTCGCCGAACAGGTTGGAGCCCACCACCACGTCGAAGCGATCCGGGTTCATCACGAAATGGGCCGCCAGGATGTCGATGTGATACTGGTCCGCCCGGATGTCGGGATATTCAGCCTTCATGGCCGCGAAGCGCTCGTCCCAGAACGGCATGGTGTGGACGATGCCGTTGGACTTGGTGGCCGAGGTCACGTGCTTCTTGGGCCGCGTGCGGGCCAGCTCGAAGGCATAGCGCAGGATGGCGTCGGTGCCCTTGCGGGTGAAGATGGATTCCTGCATCGCCATCTCCTCGGCCGTGCCGCGGAACATGCGCCCGCCCACTTCCGAATATTCGCCCTCATTGTTCTCGCGCACCACGAAGAAGTCGATGTCGGCGGCGGTGCGGCCGGCCAGCGGGCTGGTCATGCCGCGCAACAGGCGCACGGGGCGCAGCGCCACATATTGGCGGAACTGGCGGCGGATGGGGATGAGCAGGCCCCACAGGGACACATGGTCGGGCACGCCGGGAAAGCCGACCGCGCCGAGATAAATGGCATCATGGCCCTTGATCTGGTCGAGCCCATCCTCCGGCATCATGCGGCCGTGGCGGGCATAATATTCACAGCTCCAGTCAAACTGATCCCAGGTGAAGGAGAGGCCGAAGCGCCGGCCCACAGCATCCAGAACCTTGATTCCCTCCGGCACCACTTCCTTGCCGATGCCGTCTCCGGGGATGGCGGCGATGCGATACTGCGTCATGGGGGCGTCCTTGGCTTTCGTGCTGTTGGCCGGCGCGCGGCATGTGTCGGGCGCGACACTAGACGGGAGGACGGGGAGGGCTCAAATGCCGAAGCGGCGTCGATCCATGTGACGGCGGCATGGCGAGGGGGATGGGACCCATGGAAGCGGCCTGGCTGGAGGATTTCATCGCCCTCGTGGAGACGCTGAATTTCTCGCGTGCCGCCGAGCGGCGCAACGTCACCCAGCCGGCCTTCAGCCGCCGCATCCGCGCCTTGGAGGGATGGGTGGGCGCCGCCCTCATGGATCGCGGCAGCCACCGCCTCGCCCTGACGCCGGCGGGAGAGGCCTTCCTGCCGGCCGCCCGCGAGGTGCTCCACCGCCTGGAGCGGGGGCGGCAGGAGGCGCGCGAGGCCGCCGCCGAGGACGAGGCGGGCCTGCGCTTCATCGCCACCCATGCCTTGTCGCTCACCTTCTTCCCCACCTGGCTCGGCCGGCTGGAAGGCCGGCACGCTTCCGGTCCCATCCAGCTTCTCGCCGACCACATGGTGGCCTGCGAGCGCATGATGCGGGACGGGCTCGGCCAGTTCCTACTGTGCCACCACCACCCCGCCGCCCCCGCTCTGGACGAGTCGGACTTCATCGCGCTCGCGCTTGATACAGACGTCCTGGTCCCGGTGAGCGCGCGGGACGCCGGCGGCGCGCCGCTCTTCGCCCTGCCGGGCACGGCGGAGGCACCGCTGCCGGCGCTCACCTACAGCCCCCAATCGGGCATGGGGCGCATCCTGGAGGCAGCCCGGGCGCGCGCGGGCCGGCAAGCCTTCCTCAAGCCGGTCTTTGCCTCGCACCTCGCCGTGGCGCTCAAGGCCATGGCGCTGGAAGGACGGGGCCTTGCCTGGTGTCCGCTCAGCCTCGTCGCCGAGGAGCTCGCGCCCGGCGGCCGGCTCACCCGGGCCGGTGGGCCGGGCTGGGACGTGCCCATGGAGGTGCGCCTGGTGCGCCCCCGCGCGCGCCTCGCGCCAGCCGCCGAAGCCTTCTGGGCGGCGGCCCGGGCCGGCGCCTCGGCGGGGTGAGGCTCACGCCTCGGCGAGCGCCTCCTCCAGCCGGTCGGCAATGGTGCGCAGCACCTTCACCCGCCCCCAATGCTTGTTTTCCGCCTCCACCAAGGTCCAGGGGGCGAAATAAGTGGAGGTGCGGTCCACCATGTCCGTGACCGCCCGCTCGTAAAGCGGCCACTTGGCGCGGTTGCGCCAGTCTTCCTCCGTCAGCTTGAAGCGCTTATAGGCGATGGTCTCGCGCGCCTCGAAGCGGCGGGCCTGCTCCTCCGGGCTGATGGCCAGCCAGAACTTGGCCAGCACATAGCCGGCGTCGTGAAGCTGGCGCTCGAAGTCGTTGATTTCCCCATAGGCCCGATTCCAGGCGGCGGGCGAAGCGAATCCTTCCACCCGCTCCACCAGCACCCGGCCATACCAGGAGCGGTCGAAGATGGTGGTGTGGCCGCGCGCCGGCACCTGGCGCCAGAAACGCCACAGATAGGGCCGCACCCGTTCCTCGTCGGTGGGTACGCCGATGGGCACCACGCGGAAGCAACGGGGGTCCAGCGCCTCGCGCAGCCGCATGATGGTGGAGCTCTTGCCCGCCGCGTCCGAACCCTCGAACACGCAGACCAGCCCCCGTTTGCGGAAGGCATCGGAGGCGGCAAGGCGGGTGATGCGGGCCTGCTCGGCCTTGATCTGGACCTTGTATTCGTCCTCGCTCAGTGCCTTGGTCAGGTCGAGGGCGGAGAGGACGCTGACCTCGGGGAGCTGTGGAGCGGTGGCCTTCAGCGGCACGGGCGGCGGCTCGGGCGGTGCCTCCGGGGCGATGGCGCGGGCGAGGGTATCCATCAGAACCGAGCCCACCATGGCATCGCGATAGTGCTTGTCCTCGGCGGAGATGACCACCCAGGGCGCCGCGACCGTGGAGGTGATGCGGAACGCCTCGGTGGCCGATTCCTCCAATTGGCGGCGCAATTTCTTGCTGGCCACCTCGTCCCATTCGCGCACCACCGGGCGGTCGGCGGGGCCTTCGTTCAGCGCCTTGAGGCGCTCCTGCGCTTCCTTGGGCTCCAGATAGAGCCACAGCTTGAGGACGATGACACCCTCGGAGGCCAGCATCTGCTCGAAGCGGTTGATGGCATGGAGCGTCTCAGTGAAGCGGGCGCCGTCCGGCTGTTCCAGCACATGGCGGGCAAGCGCGGCGTGATACCAGGAGCCGAGCACGATGCCGATCTCGCCGGCCGCCGGCATGTCCCGCCAATAGCGCCAGATGGCGGGCCGCGCCCGCTCCTCGTCGGTGGGCGCGCCATAGGTGAGGGTGCGCAGCTTGCGGGCGTCCAGCCAGCCATAGAGCTGGTTGAGCACCGCGCCCTTGCCGGCGCCATCAGCGCCGTTCAGCAGGATGAGGATGGAGCGCTTCTTCTGGGCGATCAGCTCGGACTGCAGGTCGAGCAGGCCTTCGCGGATCTTGGGTTCCATCTCCTTGAACGCCTCCCTGGAGAGGTGGCGCTCGATCTTCATGGAATCAAACATGGATGGGGCTCCTCCCGCTGGCGCTATTGTTTGCCGACTCATATGGGAATTTGGCCTTGGCCTCGCACGCAAGTCCTGGGTCAAACGGGCTGGCGGGAGCGGGCAGGGCTGAATGCCCGCCCGCTTGATGGATACGCGGCGCATATTGCATGTTCGGCCAGCCTCTTATTGTTGTCTCTTGTCCCGCCAGCCGGAGCTGCGTCCTTGGCCCATATTGTCATACTCGCCACCGGCGGCACCATTGCCGGAACCGCCGACACCCGCTCCGAGGGCGGCTACAATGCGGGTCAGGTCACGCCGGAGCAGCTGCTGGCCGCCGTGCCGCAGGTGGCGGGCCTTGCCCGGATCAGCGCCCAACAGGTGGCGGCCATCGGCAGCCAGGACATGAATGACGAGGTCTGGTTCGCCCTGGCGCGGCGCATCGCGGCGCTGCAGGCGGATGCGGATGTGGACGGCATCGTGGTGACCCATGGCACGGACACGCTGGAGGAGACCGCTTTGTTCCTCCATATGGTCCTGCCGCTGGTGAAGCCGCTGGTGGTGGTGGGCGCCATGCGCCCCTCCACCGCCATCAGCGCCGACGGGCCCATGAACCTGTTCGCGGCCATCCAGCTGGCGAGCGATGCGCGGGCGGCGGGGCGCGGCGTGCTGGTGGTGCTCAACGACACCATCCACGGCGCGGCCGACGTGACCAAGACCAGCACCACCGCCGTGCAGACCTTCGTCTCCCCCAATTTCGGCCCCCTTGGCCATGTGACGCCCAACGGCATCCATTTCTTCCGCCCGCCGGTGCCGCCGGCACCGCATCTGCCCTTGCCGGCGGCGCCGCCCCTTCCGCGCGTCTCCATTCTCTATGCCCATGCCGGCATGGACGGACTGGAGATCGAGGCCGCCGTGGCGGGCGGCGCCCGCGGGCTGGTCCTGGCGGGGGTGGGCGACGGCAATGCGTCGGGCGCGGCCATCGCAGCCCTGAGCCGCGCCGTGCAGGCGGGCATTCCGGTGGTGCGCTCCAGCCGGGTGGGCAGCGGGCCGGTGCTGCGCAACATCGAGGTCAGCGACGATGCCCATGGCTTCGTCGCGGCCCATTTCCTCAATCCGGCCAAGGCCCGCGTGCTGCTTCAGCTGCTGCTGGCGAACGAGGTGCGCGATCCCCTCGCCCTGCAGGCGGGGTTCGACGCAGTGGGGTGACCGCGCGCTGCATGCAAGATGTCTCCATATGCGCGATTCTGCCCACTTTGTCGGCAGATTGATTGATTTCGCGGCCATGCGGCGTGGCCCAACCCAAAGCCGACCCTTGATTCAGAAGGATATTTTCCTGGCACGCGCCTTGCTTTGATCAGTTCAGAGTTGGTGGCTAGGGTTCCGGCACCTTTGGTGCGCTGGTCCGAGAGCTGCCGCCGGTCCGGGAGACATCCGGCCGGGCGCACGGCGGGATAAAAGCCCGGGAGACCTCGGTGGCCAAGGAATTGGCGGCACTGGAGTCTCGCCAATTCCTCATCGTTTTGTGACAACGAAGGGGAATATCTATGCGCGCACGCCTTCCCGTGTTCAGCCTTTCCAAATTCGGCCTGACGAGCCTCGCCGTATCTCGGCGTGGACTGTCCAAGCTCGCACTGGCTGCGGGCGCCGCTGCCCTCATTGCCGGCGCATCCCCGGCGCTCGCCGCCCCGAAGAAGGACTTCAAGGTGGCCTGGTCCATCTATGTGGGCTGGATGCCCTGGGGCTATGCCGCCGATACGGGCATCGTCAAGAAATGGGCGGACAAGTATGGCCTCAACATCGAGGTCACCCAGTTCAACGACTATGTGGAGAGCATCAACCAATACACCGCCGGCGCCTTCGACGCGCTGACCGTGACCAATATGGATGCCCTCTCCGTGCCGGCCGCCGGCGGAGTCGACACCACCGCCGTCATCGTCGGCGACTTCTCCAACGGCAATGACGCCGTGATCCTGAAGAACAAGACCAAGCTCTCCGAGATCAAGGGCCAGAAGGTCAATCTGGTGGAGTTCTCAGTCTCCCACTATCTGCTGGCCCGGGCGCTGGAGAGCATCAACCTGTCCGAGCGCGACGTGAAGGTGGTCAACACCTCCGACGCCGACATGGTGGCCGCCTACAAGACCAAGGCCGTCACCTCCGTGGTTACCTGGAACCCGCTGGTCTCCGAGATCCTGACCGAAAAGAGCGCCCACAGCGTCTTCGACAGCTCCAAGATCCCCGGCGAGATCATGGACCTGATGGTCGCCAACACCGCCGTGCTCAAGGACAATCCCGATTTCGGCAAGGCGCTGGCCGGCATCTGGTACGAGACCATGGCCATCATGACCGACCCCGGCGAGAAGGGCATCGCCGCCCGCACCGCCATGGGCAAGGCCTCCGGCACGGATCTGGCCGGCTTCGATGCCCAGCTTGCCGCCACCAAGCTGTTCGCCAAGGCGCCCGAGGCGGTGGCCTTCGTGAAGTCGGGCGATGTGGGCACCACCATGGACCGGGTGCGCAAGTTCCTGTTCGCCAAGAAGCTGCTCGGCGACAATGCCAAGTCGGCGGACGCGGTGGGCATCGAGCTGGCGGACGGCAAGGTGCTGGGCGATGCGAAGAACGTGAAGTTCCGCTTCACCGACACCTACATGGCCGCCGCCGCCGACGGCAAGCTCTGACGCCCCGGCTGGAGCGGAGACCTCCTTATGCGCCTCATCAACCGCAAGCCAGATGCCGGAACGCGCGTCATCCTGGCGGCCTTGCCCTTCGTGCTGGTGGTGCTGGCCTATGTGCTGGGCTCGGCGGCGCGTCTGGCGGAAAACCCCGCCGACAAGCTGCTGCCGAGCCTCGGCACGCTCGGGGATGCCGTGATGCGGGTGGCCTTCGTGGCCGATGCCCGCACCGGGGACTATCTGCTCCTGTCCGATACGCTGGCCAGCCTCTCCCGGCTCGGGGAGGCGCTCGCCCTCTCCACCGCCATCGCCCTCGTGGTGGGCATGGCGGTGGGGCTCCTGCCGGCGGTGCGGGCGCTGCTCGCGCCGTTCGTCGGCATGGTCTCCATGGTGCCGCCGCTGGCGCTCCTGCCCATCCTGTTCATCGTCATGGGCCTGGGGGAGGCCTCCAAGGTGGCGCTGATCACCATCGGCGTCACCCCCTTCCTCATCCGCGACCTTGCCATGCGGGTGCTGGAACTGCCGCGCGAGCAGCTCATCAAGGCCCAGACGCTGGGCGCCTCCACCTGGCAGATCGCCTTGCGCATGGTGCTGCCGCAGATCCTGCCCCGCCTCATCGACGCGCTGCGCCTGTCGCTGGGGCCGGCCTTCCTGTTCCTCATCGCCGCCGAGGCCATCGCGGCGGATTCAGGCCTTGGCTACCGCATCTTCCTGGTGCGCCGGTATCTGGCCATGGACGTGATCCTGCCCTATGTCGCCTGGATCACGCTCCTGTCGGTGGCCATGGACTATGCCCTCGCGCGGCTGCGCGACGGCCTCTTCCCCTGGTTCGGAGCTGCGAAATGACCGCCATCCGCGTCGAGCATCTCTGGAAGGAATATGGCGAGCAGATCGTGCTGGAGAATATCAGCCTCGATTTCGCGCCCCGCTCCTTCATCGCTTTGGTCGGCCCCTCCGGCTGCGGCAAGACCACCTTTCTGCGCATCCTCCTGTCGGAGGAGACCGCCACGCGCGGCACCATTCTCATCGACGGCAAGCCCATCGCCCGCGAGCCGGGCGCGGACCGGGGCGTGGTGTTCCAGCGCTATTCGGTGTTCCCCCATCTGACCGTGCTAGGCAATGTGCTGCTGGCAGCCGAACTGCCCGCCGCCCCCTTTACCGGCCGCCTGTTCGGCGCCGCCCGGCGGCAGGCGCAGGAGGAGGCCCGGGCGCTGATCGCCGAGGTGGGGCTTGCCGGCGCGGAGGACAAATATCCCTCGGCCCTTTCGGGCGGCATGCAGCAGCGCCTGGCACTCGCCCAGGCCATCATGCGCAAGCCGAAGATCCTGCTCCTGGACGAGCCCTTCGGCGCCCTGGACCCCGGCATCCGCGCCGACATTCACTGCCTCATGCTGCGCCTATGGCACTCCTGCGAGATGAGCGTGGTCATGGTGACCCACGATCTGAAGGAGGCCTTCACGCTGGCCACGCGCGTGATCGCCTTCGAGCGCAAGCGCCGCCGGCCCGAGGAAGCGGGCCGCTATGGCGCCACCGTCGCCCATGACATCGAGGTCTGGCCCCGCCGCATTGCCGGCCAAACCTCCCCCCACGGGCACCGGGACGACCCGGCCGCCCTTCTCACCCCCGGCCGGGACGACCCGGCGCTCATGACGGTCTGAGGAGAGACGACATGACCGCGCGCGAAGACAGCCTGGCCCGGATCGAACAGAACCGGCGCAATTACGAGGCGCTGAAAGCCGCCGGCCAGGGCAAGGCCCCGCTGGTCCTGCCCCCGCCCACGGAGCGGGGCACCGCCCTGCTGCCGGCGGGCGATCTGAAGCGGGAGACCATTCCCGGCGGCTGGTATTGGACGGCGGAGCTGAAAGCCGGCGAGACCTTGCGCATTGCCCTCCTGGAAGGGGAGAGCTGCGTCTCCATGATCGCCTGGAACGCCGCCGACACGTCCGAGCGGCTGAACTATGCCGACACCATCAAGGTCCAGTGGACCGCCGCGCTCGGCAAAGGGCGCGTCTTGTTCTCGGACATGGGGCGGGTGATGTTCTCCCTCACCGAGGACACCACATGCGCCCATGACGCGCTGATGGGCGGCTCGACGCCGGCCTCCAACCGCAAGCGCTATGGCCAAGAGACCCTGCGCAACACGCGGGACAACTTCACCCTCGCCGCCCTCAAGCTGGGCCTGGAAAAGCGCGACGTGCCGCCCTGCATCTCCTTCTTCGCCCCCGTGCGCACGGACAAAGAGGGCGCCTTCGTGTGGGCCGGCACGCCCCGGGTGGCGGGAGATTTCGTGGACCTGCGCGCGGAGATGCCGGTCAAGATCGCCCTCTCCAACTGCCCGCACCCGCTCGACCCGAACCCGGCCTATGACCCCAAGCCCGTGGAGGTGATCCGCTTCACCGCCGCCGCGCCGGGCCCGGACGATCTGTGCCGCACCGCCACGCCCGAAGCCCAGCGCGGCTTTGAAAACCTGACGCGCTGAGGAGGCCATCATGTCGAACCGTCTCTCCGGCTTCTTCGCCACTCCGGTGCGCGATCCCAAGGACGCCATCCAGGTGCACAACATTCCCGCGCAGGCGCCCTGGTCGGGCCTCGTGAAGCGCGGCCAGTCCATCCGTATCATCGACCTGGAAGGCCAGCAGGCGGTGGACACGCTGTTCTACCGCGCCGACAATTTCGCCGAGCGCTATTCCTCCCAGGACACGCTGCGCGTCCAGGGCTCGGCCTATGTGAGCACGGGCACCCGCCTCATCTCCAATGAAGGGCGCCTGATGCTCACGGTGACCGCCGACACCTGCGGGCGCCACGACACCTCGGCGGGCGCCTGCTCGTGCGAGAGCAATACCGTGCGCTTCGGCCAGCACACCCGCTATCTCCATGCCTGCCGGGAAAACTTCGCCATCGAGGTGGCCAAGCACGGCATGTCCAAGCGGGACATCGTGCCCAACATCAACTTCTTCATGAACGTGCCGGTGGAGCCCTCGGGGAATCTGGCCATCGTCGACGGCGTGTCGAAGCCCGGCGATTATGTGGAGCTGAAAGCCGAGATGGATGTCCTGTGCGTCATCTCCAACTGCCCGCAGATCAACAATCCCTGCAATGGCTTCAACCCCACGCCCATCCGCGTCCTGGTGTTTGCGGCGGATAAGGGCTGAGCCATGTTCAAGAAGGTCCTGATTGCCAACCGGGGCGAAATCGCCGGCCGGATCACCCGAACCTTGCGCCGGATGGGCATTTCATCCGTCGCCGTCTATTCCGACGCGGACCGCTTCACGCGGCCCGTGCTCGATGCCGACGAGGCGGTGCGCCTCGGGCCGGCGCCCGCCGCCCAGTCCTATCTGGACGTGGAGGCGGTCATCGCCGCCTGCCGCGCCACGGGGGCGCAGGCGGTGCATCCCGGCTATGGCTTCCTGTCGGAGAATGTGGGCTTCGCGGAAAAGCTCGCCGCGGCCGGCATCACCTTCATCGGCCCCAAGCCCGCGCACCTCACTGCCTTCGGGCTCAAGCACACCGCCCGCGAGATCGCGCAGCAAAGCGGCGTGCCGCTTCTGCCGGGCACCGGATTGCTGGAGGACGTGGAGGCGGCCCTCGCGGGGGCCGAGGCCATCTCCTATCCGGTGATGCTCAAGAGCACGGCGGGCGGCGGCGGCATCGGCATGCAGCTGTGCGCCACGCCGGAGGAACTGGCCGAGACCTTCGCCCGCGTCCAGCGCACGGCCCGGGCGAGCTTCGGCGATGCCCGCGTCTATCTGGAGCGCTTCGTCGCCAAGGCGCGCCATGTGGAAGTGCAGATTTTCGGCGACGGCAAGGGCCGGGTGGTGGCGCTCGGCGAGCGCGACTGCTCGCTCCAGCGCCGGAACCAGAAGGTGGTGGAGGAAACCCCCGCCCCCCTCCTGCCCGACGCCACCCGCGTCCGCCTTCATGCGGCGGCGGTGCGGCTCGGCGAAGCGGTGTCCTATGCCTCCGCCGGCACGGTGGAATTCATCTATGACCCGGCGCGGGACGACTTTTACTTCCTGGAGGTGAACACCCGCCTCCAGGTGGAGCACCCCGTCACCGAGGCGGTGTTCGGCATTGATCTCGTGGAATGGATGATCCGGCAGGCGGCGGGGGAGGATGTGATCCCCGCCACCCCTCTGGTTCCCAAGGGCGCCGCCATGGAGGTGCGCCTCTATGCGGAGATCCCCCACGCCAATTTCCAGCCCAGCGCCGGCCTGCTGACGCAGGTGCGCTTCCCCGACGCGGCCCGCATCGACACCTGGGTGGAGACGGGCACGGAGGTCACCCCCTTCTACGACCCCATGCTGGCCAAGATCATCGTCTCCGGCGCCGACCGGCCGGCGGCGATCGCGGCCCTCAAGGCGGCGCTGGAGGCGACCTCGGTCTGCGGCATCGAGACGAATCTGGCCTATCTCAAGGCCATCGCCGGCTCGGAGCTGCTCGCCTCAGGGGACGTGGCCACCACGGCGCTGAAGGACTTCGCCTTCGCCCCCGAAAGCATCGAGGTGCTCGCCCCCGGCGCCCAGTCCTCCATCCAGGAATTGCCGGGGCGGCTGAACCTCTGGCATGTGGGCGTGCCGCCCTCCGGCCCCATGGACCCCCGCTCCTTTGCCCGCGCCAATGCACTGGTGGGCAATGGCGAGACGCTGCCGGCGCTGGAACTCACCGTCAACGGCCCCACATTGCGCTTCCACACCGGCGCGGACGTGGCGCTGGCCGGCGCACATATGCCGGCGACCCTCGACGGCGTGCCCGTGCCCCATGATGCCGCCTTCCCGGTGAAGGCCGGGCAGGTGCTGGCCATCGGTGCCATCTCCGGGCCGGGCCAGCGCACCTATCTCGCCGTGCGCGGCGGCTTTGACGTGCCGGAGGTGCTCGGCTCGCGCGCCACCTTCGCGCTGGGCCAGTTTGGCGGCCACGCCACCGGCACGCTGAAGGGCGGCGACGTGCTGCACCTTGTGGCAGCCGAGCGCCGCCCGCCTTTGCCTGGCACGGTGGCGGCACCAGCGGCGGAGCTGACATCGGACTGGGAGATCGGCGTCCTCTATGGCCCCCATGGCGCCCCGGACTTCTTCCAGGACGAAGACATCGACGACCTCTTCAGCGCGCCTTACGAGGTGCATTTCAACAGCGCCCGCACCGGCGTGCGCCTCATCGGCCCGACGCCCCGCTGGGCCCGCACCGATGGCGGGGAGGCAGGGCTCCACCCCTCCAACCTCCATGACAATGCCTATGCGGTGGGCGCCATCGACTTTACCGGCGACATGCCCATCATTCTCGGCCCGGATGGTCCCTCGCTGGGCGGCTTCGTCTGCCCGGCGGTGATCGCGCGGGACGAGCAATGGAAGATGGGCCAGCTGAAGCCCGGCGACCGGATGCGCTTCCATCCCCTCCCCCGTCCCGACGATCCCGTGGCCGGGCCGGCGGTGAAGCGGGCGGGCGCGGAGGCGGGCTCGCCCATCCTCGCGCGCCGCACCGACGGACCTGTGGAGGTGGTCTATCGCCGCCAGGGCGACGACAATCTCCTGGTCGAGTTCGGCGACATGAAGCTGGACATCGCCCTTCGCCTGCGCGCCCATCTGCTGGCGGAGGCGGTGGCGCGGGAAAAGGTGCCGGGCCTCATTGACCTCACTCCCGGCATCCGCTCGCTCCAGCTCCATTATGACGGCCGCGCCATGACGCGCACCCGGCTCATCGGGCTTCTGGACGAAATCGAGCGGTCCCTGCCCCGCGCCGAGGACGTGGTGGTGCCAAGCCGCATCGTGCACCTGCCTTTGTCCTGGAATGACGAGGACGCGCAGCTGGCCATGCGCAAGTATCAGGAGCTGGTGCGCCCCAACGCGCCCTGGTGCCCCTCCAACATCGAGTTCATCCGCCGCATCAACGGGTTGGAGGACGAGGCGGCGGTGCGCAAGGTGGTGTTCGATGCCGCCTATCTGGTGCTGGGCCTCGGCGATGTCTATCTGGGCGCGCCAGTCGCCACCCCCGTGGACCCGCGCCATCGGCTGGTGACCACCAAGTACAATCCGGCCCGCACCTGGACCCCGGAAAACGCGGTGGGCATCGGCGGCGCCTATATGTGCATCTATGGCATGGAGGGTCCGGGCGGCTACCAGTTGTTCGGCCGCACCATCCAGGTCTGGAACACCTGGCGGTCAACGCGGCAGTTCGCGCCCGGCACGCCCTGGCAGCTGCGCTTCTTCGACCAGATCCGCTTCTTCCCCGTGGACCACAAGGAACTGAAGGAGGCCCGCGCCGCCTTCCCCCACGGGGCCTATCCGGTCTCCATCGAGGAGACCGCCTTCTCCTATGGCGACTACGCGGCCATGCTCGCCGCCAATGCCGGCGACATCTCCGCCTTCAAGACCCGCCAGCAGGCGGCCTTCGATGCGGAGCGCGCCCATTGGAAGGAGCAGGGGCTCGACAGCTTCGTGGCCGACGAAGGCGTGCTCGGCGGCGAGGAGGGGGAAATCCCCGAAGGCTGCTTCGGGGTCAGCGCCAATGTGCCCGGCAATGTGTGGAAGGTGCTGGTGGAGCCCGGCGCCGCCGTGGAGGCGGGGCAGACGCTGGCCATCATCGAATCCATGAAGATGGAAATCTCCATCACCGCCCACGCGGCGGGCCGGGTGCGGGACATCCGTATCCAGCCCGGCCGCACCGTGCGCACGGGCGACGTGGTTGCTGTCCTGGAGGGTCTGGCATGAGCGCGACGACGCACACCCAAACGGCCGACTTCCTGCCCATCGCTGTGGTGGGCGCCCATCTGACCGGCATGCCGCTCAATGGGGAACTGACGGGGGCGGGCGGCGCATTGCTGCGCCGCTGCCGCACGGCGCCGGACTACCGGCTCTATGTGCTGCCCGACACCACCCCGCCCAAGCCCGGCCTCGTGCGGGTGCCGGGCTTCGCCGGGCCGGGCCTCGACGTGGAAGTCTGGGCCCTGCCGCCGGATGCGTTCGGCCGTTTCGTGGAGCGCATCCCCGCTCCGCTCGGCATCGGCAAGCTGACCCTGGAAGATGGCACGCAGGTGCCCGGCTTCCTGTGCGAGGCCCATGCGGTGGATGGCGCGCAGGAGATCACCGCGCTCGGTGGCTGGCGGGCCTATGTGACCGGCCGGACGGGCTGAGGTCGGACCTTCGGGCCTGATTAAAAGCGAGGGCGGCCGCGGGCCGCCCTCCGCGCTCACGCCCCCCGCACTGCCAAGGTTCGGCTCACCGCCATTCCGGCCCGTCCTCCAGGACGCCCCCGCCAAGAGGAAACGCGCCCCGGAACGAACGGCGGAGAGGCGGCATCCGACTTATGGATCGATCCAAAATTTTCTCGCGGAACGGTGGATCAGGGCGCTTCACGGGTCAGATCCCGCCGGACATCCCCTCCAAAAAATCGCCCGTGACGGCCAGTTCGACGATTCCTTCGCCTTTTCGCACACTTCCCGCAGTGCAACGCGAGCCCACAACGCTGCCGGGCTTTAGATCGATCTAATTTTTCCGTTGACCGGCGTCGTTCGGCTTCCTAAACACGGGTCCGCCGCATCAAGAACACAACAAGGCGGCGTCAGGAAACCCCATCCGAGGAGCCGCCCGTGCCGCCCAGAAAGCGCAGCACGCCCAAAGCCTTGCAAGCGCCTGCCGCCGATGACGCGGTGGCGGGGGCGCAGGTGCTGCGTTCCGGCCCCGGCGGCGCGCCCGCGCGCGTCACGCTCAACGACATCGCCGCCTTCGCGGGTGTCTCCCGCGCCACCGTTTCCCTCGTCCTGCGCAAGAGCCCGCTGGTGAAGGACGAGACCCGCCGCAAGGTGGACGCGGCCATGGCTGAGCTCGGCTATGTCTATAATCGCCGTGCTGCCAATTTGCGCTCGGGCGCCTCCTGCACCCTCGGCCTCGTCCTGTGCGAGATCATCACCCCCAATTATTCCCAGCTCACCGCCGGCATTGACGAGGTGCTGGACGCAGAAGGCTATGTGGCCTTCATCACCAACACCGCCGAGGACGCGAACCGCCAGCGCCGGGTGCTGGTCCGCATGCAGGAACATGGGGTGGACGGCCTCATCCTGGTGCCCGCCGAAAACACCACCGCCGAGGTGCTGGAGGAGGCCCATTGCGCCGGTCTGCCCTGCGTCATGGCACAGCGTCGGGTGGATGGCTTCCAGGGCGATTATGTGGGCCCCGATTATGCCGCCGGCATGGAGATGGTGACCGAGCACCTGATCGGCCTCGGCCATACCCGTATCGGCTTCATCGGCGGCGTGCGCCGCATCGCGCCGCTCTCCGAGCGCCTTGCCGGTTTCCGCCGGGCGCTGAAGCGCCACAAGCTGAAGCCCGGCCCCATCGTGCCCTGCGCGGTGCTGGACCGCCTGTCCGGCTATGCCGCCGCCCGTGACCTGTTCGCCGGCCCCGACCATCCCACCGCCGTGGTCTGTTACAATGACATCGTGGCGCTGGGCGTGATGCTCGCCTTGACCGAGCGGGGTCTGGAGCCCGGCGTCGACGTGGCCGTGGTGGGCTGCGACGACGTCACGGAGGCGGCCCTTCACCGCCCCGCGCTCACCACCTTCACCACCGATCCCCGGCTTGTGGGGCGGGAGGCGGCGCGCCTGCTGCTGCGGCGCATCGCGGCCCCGGACCTGCCCTGCGAAGAGATCATCGTCCCCCCGCGGCTCATCATCCGCCAGTCCTGCGGGGCGCGTGCCGCCCCGTCCCTCTCCCACGCCCCGTCCCGTCCCGCCCCCCGCGCCACAAGCAAAGGGAACGGCAAGGGTCGCAGCACGGAAAGCGCCAAGGACCGCTCCCGGCCATGAATTATGTGTTTCAGTTCGGCGAAGTCTTCAATTACTGGCCCGAGCTTCTGCTCGGCGCCTGGCTGACCATCCGCCTGTCCGCCATGGCCATGGGCATCGGCCTCGTGGTGGCCATCCTCTGCGCGCTCGGCAAGACGGCTGGTCCCCGTCCGGTGCGCTGGCTGGTGGACGTCTATGTGGAGGTGATCCGCAACACGCCCTTCCTGGTGCAGATCTTCCTCATCTTCTTCGGCCTGCCCCGGATCGGCATCCGCCTCGACGCCAATGAGGCGGCACTCCTCGCCATGGTGGTGAATGTGGGCGCCTATGCCACCGAGATCGTGCGGGCGGGCATCGAGACCATCCATAAGGGGCAGATCGAGGCGGGCCTGGCGCTGGGATTGAAGCCGCTCCAGGTGTTCGCCTATGTGGTGATCTTCCCGGCGCTCAAGGCGATCTATCCGGCGCTCACCAGCCAGTTCATCCTCTTGATGCTGACCTCCAGCGTGGTCTCGGCCATCTCGGCGGAGGAATTGACCGCCATCGCGAACAACCTGCAATCCCAGACCTTCCGGTCGTTCGAGATCTACATCGTGGTCACCGCCATGTATCTCGCCATGTCCCTCATGTTCTCCGGTGCCTTCGCGCTCATCTACAAGATGGTGTTCGCGCGCACCGACGCGGCCCGGTGAGGAGGAAACCATGATCCGTCCCTTCACCTCCGCCGAGTTCTTCTTCCTGCTCATGGCGGTGCGCTGGACGCTGCTGCTCTCGGCCATCGCCTTCGTGGGCGGGGCGATCGGCGGCATCGGCGTGGCGCTCGCGCGCACCTCGCCCTGGCCGTGGCTGCGGGCCATCGCCATCGCCTATATCCAGCTGTTCCAGGGCACGCCGCTGCTGATGCAGCTCTTCCTGGTCTTCTTCGGCATCACGCTCCTGGGCGCGGCGGTGGACCCGCTGCTGGCCGCCGCCATCGGCCTGACGCTGAACGCCTCCGCCTTCCTGGGCGAGATCTGGCGCGGCTGCATCCAGGCGGTGCCCAAGGGCCAGTGGGAAGCCTCCACCGCCTTGGGCCTGCATTACTTCACCCGCCTGAAGGAGGTGATCCTGCCCCAGGCCGCCAAGATCGCGGTGGCGCCCACAGTGGGCTTCCTGGTGCTGCTGATGAAGAGCACGTCGCTCGCCTCCATCATCGGCTTCGTGGAGCTGACCCGCGCCGGGCAGATCGTCAACAACGCCACGTTCAGCCCCTTCCTGGTGTTCGGCATTGTGGCCGGCATCTACTTCCTGCTGTGCTGGCCGCTCTCCCTCTATTCCCGCTACCTGGAAAAGAAATTCGGCACCGTCTCGCGGTGAGACGGCCCCGGACCCGTGAAAGCACCGCCCGCCAAGGGCCAATCGGAGGAAAGCAGATGTCCCTGAAGTCCCTCGCCACCCTCACGCGGCGCACGTTCGCCGCGCTCAGCGTCGCGGCGCTGGCCGCCGGCGCGCTCGCGGTGGGCCACGGCACCGCCGCCGCCCAGTCCCTTGACGACATCCTGTCGAAGAAGAAGCTCTCCGTAGGCATGCTGGTGGACTTGCCGCCCTTCGGCCTCCTCAATACCGAGGGCAAGCCGGAAGGCTATGACGCGGACGTGGCCAAGCTCATGGGCAAGTATCTCGGCGTCGAAGTGGATATCGTCCCCGTCACCGGCCCGAACCGCATTCCCTACCTGCTCACCAACAAGGTGGACGTGCTGGTGGCCACCTTCGGCATCACGCCGGAGCGGGCCAAGCAGGTGCAGTTCTCCATTCCCTATTCGGCCATCGAGATCCAGCTGATCGGCCCCAAGAAGCTGGACATCTCCGCCATCGAGCAGACCGCCGGCAAGAAGATCGGCGTCGCCCGCGCCTCCACCCAGGACACCGCGCTCACCGCCTCGGTGCCCAAGGGCGCCACCATCATGCGCTTCGACGACGACGCCACCGCCGCCCAGGCCTTCATTTCCGGCCAGGTGGACCTGCTCGGTGCCAACAATGTCATCGGTGCCCAGCTCGCCGCCACGTATCCGGACATGGGCATCGAGCGCAAGCTGGTGCTGCGCAGCCAGTATAACGGCATCACGGTGCGCCGCGGCTCCACGGAATTCCTTCAGTGGATCAACACCTTCCTGTATTTTGTGAAGAATAATGGCGAGCTCGACGCCATCAATCAGAAGTGGTTCAAGACCCCGCTTCCCAACATGCCCACCTTCTGAAGGTCGACCGGCCGCGGGTTCCACCCCGCGGCCTCCTCATCCGTTGCAGACCCCCTTGCCGCCGCCGGGAGACCGCCCCATGACCACCCCTCCGACCTCCGCGCCTGAATCCCCGCGCGCCGCCGCCGGCGAGGCGCCGGTCATGATCCGCATGGACGGCGTCGAGAAGCATTACGGCACCTATCACGCCCTGCGGAACGTGAACCTCACCGTGCGCCTCGGCGAACGCATCGTGGTGTGCGGCCCGTCCGGCTCTGGCAAGTCCACCCTCATCCGCTGCATCAACGCGCTGGAGCATCACCAAGGTGGGCGCATCGAGGTGGGCGGCGTGGAGGTGGGCTCCTCCACGCGCAACCTCGACAAGGTGCGCAGCGAAGTGGGCATGGTGTTCCAGTCCTTCAACCTGTTCCCGCATCTGACCGTGCTCCAGAACTGCACGCTCGCCCCCCGCAAGGTGCGCGGCATGTCCCAGGCCGAGGCCGAGGCGGTGGCCATGACCTATCTGGAGCGCGTGCGGATCCCCGAGCAGGCCAACAAATATCCCGGCCAGCTTTCCGGTGGGCAGCAGCAGCGCGTCGCCATCGCGCGGGCCTTGTGCATGTCGCCCAAGATCATGCTGTTCGACGAGCCCACCTCCGCGCTGGACCCTGAAATGGTCAAGGAGGTGCTGGACACCATGATTTCGCTGGCCAAAGAGGGCATGACCATGATCTGCGTGACCCACGAAATGGGCTTTGCCCGGCAGGTGGCGGACCGGGTCATCTTCATGGACAAGGGCGAGATCGTGGAGGAAGGCGCGCCGGACGTGTTTTTCGCCAATCCGAAGAACGAGCGCACCCGCACCTTCCTCGGCCAGATCCTGCACCACTGACGGCGCGGGACCGCCGCGTCACGGGCCAAGGCGCGCGAGGCGCTCGCTGGCGCGGCCCTGACGCTCGGCCATCAGGAAGTCGGCGAACATGGCGGCGGGCATGGGGCGGGCATAGAGATAGCCCTGCGCATATTCGCAGCCCCGCTCCTTCAGGAAGCGCGCCTGCCCCACCGTCTCCACCCCCTCGGCAATCACCCTCAGGCCGAGATTGCGGCCGAGCTCGATGACCGCGCACACGATGGCGGCGTCGAACGTGTCGGTCTCGATATCGGCCACAAAGCTGCGGTCGATCTTGAGGGCGTCGATGGGGAATTGCTTGAGATGAGTCAGCGCCGCATAGCCGGTGCCGAAATCGTCGAGGGCGATCCGCATGCCCGCAGCATAAAGCTCGTCGAGGATGGGGGCGACGAAGTCCGCATCCTTGCCCATCACCACGGTCTCGGTCACTTCCAGGTCGAAATAGTTGGGCTCGACCCCCTCCCGCGCCAGGATACCGAGGAGCTGCGACGCAAGGCGCGGCTGGGTGAACTGGGCAGGGGCAAGATTGAAGGCGATACGCCCGAAGGACAGGCCCTGGGAGAGCCAGTCGCGGGCATCCACCGCGATGGCCCGCAGCATGGCATCTCCCATGGCCAGCGCCAGCTCGGCATCCTCGAAGGCGAGGGCGAACCGGTCCGGCCCCGCCACCAGGCCCGGCCCTTGCTGCCAGCGCATGAGCGCCTCCAGCCCCACCAGCCGGCCGGTGGCAAGCGAGAATTTCGGCTGGTAATAGGGTACAATGAGGTCGTTGGCGACGGCGCGCGCCAGTTCCCGGCTGAGCAGGATGCGCTCGTTCATGGAGCGGCGCATGGCGGGGGAATAGGTCACCGCCCGGTTGCGGCCCTGCGCCTTGGCGGCATAGAGGGCGAGGTCGGCATCCTTCATCAATTCGCCCGCCGCATAGCCCGGCGCGGGGCTGAGGGCGATGCCGATGCTGGCGCGGCTGGTCATGTGCCGCTCGCCCAGCGCCAGCGGGTTGCGGAACTCGCTCAGGATGGCGCTGGCCAGGTCCATGGCCGGCTGAACCGAAGGCTGGGACGGCAGCAGCACCACGAACTCGTCGCCGCCGAGCCTCGCCACCCGTCCGACGTCCTTGGTGAGCCGCTCCAGGCGGCGGGCAGTCTCCACCAGCAGCATATCACCGGCATCATGGCCGAGCGTGTCGTTGACATCCTTCAGGCCGTCGAGGTCCACCATCAGCAGGGCGACCCTCCCGCTGGCTCCGCTGGGCTTGTCCAGCATCGTCTCAAGCTGGCTGAGGAAGGCGGAGCGGTTCATGAGGCCGGTGAGGGAATCATGGGTGGCCGCGAAACGGATCCTTTGTTCCGCCGCCAGCCGGTCCGTGATGTCCACCACGCCGGAGATCAGGCAGGCGTGCCCCTCCACCTCGGTGAAGGCCGCCGCCAGCAGGACGGAGCGGATCTCGCCATGGCCCAGGCGGATCTTGGTCTCGAAATTGGTCACGCGGCCATTCTTCGAGATGCGGTCCAGAAAGGCGCGCCGCACGCGCGGATCGGCATAGATCTGGTTCACGGTGGAAATGCCGAACGTCTCGGGATCGCCGCCGAAATAGCGCACCCCGGCTTCGTTGTACCGCACGATGCGCCCGCTCTCGATCTCGGTGATGAGGAGGGGGATTGGAACGGCGGCGAAGGTGTGTTCCAAAAGGTGCTGGCTCTGCAGCAGGGTTTCTCGGGCCTCGCGTTCGGCCGCAACCGCTGCGGTGGCGAGGCGGGCCTGGCGGTTCATCCGCTGCACCACCAAAGCCAGGCCAACATTGAGCGCCAGCACCGAGACGAGCAGTCCCAACCCCCGGCCCCCCACCGGCGGCAGGCCGATGGCCGCGGCCAGAAGCAGCAGCGACGCCCCCACCCCGTTGATAACCGACCACCGGAAAGGGACGGGCACGGCGAGGTAATAGATGGTGGGCAGGGCGATGACCACGAACAGGGAGATGTCGGTGCCGGGCCGCAGCAGCAGCGCCCCCCCCAACGCGGTGAGCCATTGCCAGGCAATCATCACCCCTTCCACATGGGCATGGTCCCGCCAGTGGCGCACCGCCGCCACCCCGGCCAGCGCCACCGCCACCATGCCCAATCGGCAGCCGAGGGAATAGCGCAGGTCCGGCACCCCCAGCTGCCAGTCGGTCACCAGGAAGATGATGTTCAGCGCCACGCTGAGGAGGAAGAGCAGGCGGGCCTGCCGCTGGGCTTCCGGGGCACAGGCGGCCCGATAGGCGCGTTCCTCGTCCTCGGAGAGGAACTCGCCCGTCCATGGATTGAGCCGCGTGTCCTTCACCGGCGCCCCCGAGCCTGCGTGGTACTCATGGATAGGCGAAAAAGCCACGTCGTTACAATGACTTTCGTCGGTCGCGGCAACAAGTCCCTGCCGCCGGCACCGCAAGCAAGGAGGCGATCGCGCCGCATCGGACGAAGGCGGGGCGGTGCCCCTTGCGGCAGGCGAGCAGATTGCGAGGTCGGCATGCGATCCTATCGTCGATCCGGTTTGAGCGCCGAGCGGTTGATCCGCGGCAAGGCCAGGCCTCAGAAATGGGAAAGATAGCCGCCATCCACGCTGAGCATATGTCCGGTGACATAGCTTGCGGCCGGCGAGGCGAGGAAGATGGCGGCTCCGGCAATCTCCTCCGGCTGACCCCAGCGGCCGAGCGAGGTGCGCCGCGACAGCCAGGCGCCGATCTCGGGGTCGGCCACCATGGCGGCATTGGGAGCGGTGGCGAAGAAGCCGGGGGCGATGGCGTTCACGGTGATCCCGGCGGACCCAAGCTCCGCCGCCAAGGCGTGTGTGAGCGCCGCAAGGCCACCTTTCGCCGCCGTATAGGCGGCATCCCCCGCCCGCGCGATGGGGCCGGCAATGGAAGTGATGTTGATGATCCGCCCGTAGCCCTGCCGCGCCATGGCCGGGCTCAGTGCCCGAGCGAGCAGAGCGGGAGCCACCAGATTGGTCTCCAGCATGGCGCGAAAGGCGGGGCCATCCAGCTCCGCCAGCGGCCTGCGGTCCCTGAGCCCCACATTGTTGACCAGGATATGGATGGCCGGCCCTTCCGCCACGAAGCGCGCCACCGCACCTTCCTCGCAGACATCAAAAGCGGCGAGTTGCACCTGGACGGGATCGATGCCTTCGGCGAGGAGGGTTTCGCGGGCGGCGGCGAGCGGCTCCGCACGGCGCCCGTTCAACACCACGCAGGCCCCCGCCTGCGCGAGGCCGCGGGCGATCTCGAAGCCGAGACCGGCAGCAGCGCCAGTCACCAGCGCCGTGCGTCCGGACAGGGAGAAGATGGAGGCCATGGCACCCTCGCAACCGGAAAAGGGGGCCGAACTTACGGAAAATACGCGGGTCGCGGGAGGGCGATCCGCTCAGAGCAGGCGGCCCGAGGCCAGCGCGCCCAGAATGGCGGCGCCGAACAGGGCGCCGTCATGGAGCGCCAAGGCGAGGCGGGAGGGGGGCCGGTCGGCATAGAGCCAGCCGGTGCAGCCCACGGTCGCCACCGACCAGCCGGCCCCCACCATCACCAAAGCGGCGGTCAGAACCACCGTCTCGCCAGCGAGCATGAGGGGGATGGCGGCGACCACAAAGGCAAGCCCACCCAAGGCCAGTGGCACCGCCGGCACGCGATGGGCGATGAAGGCGATCCCGGCCGCCGGCACATACATGGCCGCCACATGCAGCGCCAGGAAGCCAAATACGGCGCCCTCGCCGATGCCGCATCCCATGAGCGCCAGGGGGGCGTCCGCCATGACGAAGCTCATGCCGCCCCAGGCGAGCGCCCCCACCAGGGTGGGCAGCGCGATGGCCTTGAGCGGCGCGGGACGCGCGGGGGAGACGCGGGGCGCGGCATTGGGCGCGTACCAGACCGCCACCGCGAGGCCGCAGGTATGGGCGAGCGCCGCCAGGAGGGCGGAGCCTACCAGGAAGAAGGGGGCGAACAGCCATTCGGCCGCCCCCGCGAGCGTCGGGCCGGCCAGCGCTGCCAGAATTCCCCCCGCCAGCACCCCGGCCGCAGCGGCCGAGGGCCGGCCAGCGGAGGCCGCCGCCTCATGCCGGTAGAAGAAGGAAAAGCCCTGCGCCATGCCGAGCCAGAGGGCGGCCAGACTCACCCAGACGAACTGGCGCTGCATCAGCCCCAACGCCAGCAGCAGGCCACCGGCAATGCCGAGCGAGGCGCCCAGCGCAAAGCCCGTGCGCCGGCCGAATGTGTCGCCAAGGAAGGAGGCGGGAAAGGAGGCGAGCAAGGCCCCGGCCATCATGGCCGCGAAGGGCACGGGGGTGAGGGCCGGAACGGGAGCGAGCATGGCGCCGGCCAGCGGCAGGAGGCCGGAGGCCAGAGTCTGGGCCAGCACGGCGAAGGCGAAGCCCAGCACCAGAGCAAGGCGCGGCACGGGCCGGGCGCGATTGTCGTTGGCCGGGACGTCCAGTTGCGGGTCGCACACGCAGACCAGCATGCCCGCCCGCGGTTCGCCGAT
Organism: Aquabacter sp. L1I39; assembly: GCF_017742835.1. Classification (GTDB taxonomy): domain Bacteria; phylum Pseudomonadota; class Alphaproteobacteria; order Rhizobiales; family Xanthobacteraceae; genus L1I39. The sequence goes on along the minus strand of NZ_CP072392.1, from coordinate 1,892,294 downwards.
GCGGGCCGCACGCCTCATTTGCGCGACTCCTCCGTGAGGTCGTCGTCGGAGAGGACCCGCACGGCGGCGCCGTCCAGATCCTCATATTGTCCGCTCTTCAGGCTCCAGAGGAAGGCGAAGAGGCCGGCCAGGCCAAGGCCAAGAGCCAGGGGGACGAGATAGAGCAGGACATTCATGCGGTCGCCTCCTCCACCCCCGCCGGAACCACATCCGCGCCGGGGGGGCTCTGCTGGGGCACCGAAATGACCGGCCGGCCGAAACGGGCGGCGCGCAGGGCATTGAGCGTGACCAGGATGGAAGAGCCGGACATGGCCAGCGCCGCCACCAGAGGCGTCACATGGCCCAGCACCGCCAGTGGGACGGCAACGAGATTGTAGAGCACGGCAAGGGCGAGGTTCTGCCGCATGAGACGCTGCGCCACCCGCGAACCGTCGATGGCCGCCTCCACCGGAGACAAGCTCGTGCCCAGGAAAACCGCGTCCGCCTGGGCCTGCGTCACCGCCGCGCCGGAGGCGGGGGAGAGGGAGACATCCGCCGCCGCGAGGGCCGGCGCGTCATTGAGGCCATCGCCCACCATGAGCACCTTGCGGCCGGCAGCCTTCAGGGCATTGATCGCCGCAATCTTGTCGGCTGGCTTGAGGCCGGCCTCGAACGCGGAAATGCCGAGATGCGCGGCCACCGGAGCCACCGCTTCGGGCCGGTCACCGGACAGGATACGCACGTCGAGGCCCCGCGCCTTCAGCCCCGCCACCACCTCGCCGGCGTCGGGGCGCAGGCCCTGGTCGATGCCCACCACCAGGGTGCGGGCACCCAGGCGGAAAGCGATGAGGGAGGCGGTGGCCGGCAGGTCCGCCGGTGCCGGCGCACCGCAGAAGGCGAGGCTGCCGAGGCGCGCCTCCACCCCGTCCATGAGGGCGCTGATGCCTTGACCCGGCCATTCGGTGACCTCCGACAGCGGCGCCGTGGCGGCCTGCCGCGCCAGCACCACCGCCAGCGGGTGGCGGCTCGACAGCGCCAGGCGCGCGGCGGCGGCCACCAGCGCCGGGTCGGCGCCCTCGGGCAGGCGCAGCTCGGGCTCGGGCAAGGTCAGGGTGCCGGTCTTGTCGAACACCACCGTGTCGACGATGGCGAGGCGTTCCACCATGTCGCCAGCATTGATGAGCAGGCCGGCGCGGAACAGGCGCCCGGTGGCCACCACCTGCACCACCGGCACCGCCAGCGCCAGGGCGCAAGGGCAGGTGATGATGAGCACCGCCACGGCAATCATGACCGCATGGTGCAGGCCCGCCCCCAGGAGGAGCCAGCCGATGGCGGAAACGAGTGCGGTGAGATGCACCATGGGCGCATAGAGGCGCGACACCCGGTCGGCGAGGCGCACATAGAAATTGCGGGCGCTGGTGGCGCCGTCCAGCAGGCGCTGCACGTCGTCGATCAACGTGCCCTCGCCGCCCGCCGTGACCTTCACGGTCAGGGCGCCCGCGCCGTTCAGGCTGCCGGCATAGACGGGCGCACCGGACCCCACCGGACGGGGCAAGGTCTCCCCCGTCACGAGCGCCTCATCCACCGCCGAGGCCCCGAAGGCCACCACGCCGTCGGCGCCGATCCGCTCGCCCGCGGCCACCAGGATATGGTCGCCGGCGGCGAGCGCCTGCACCGGCACGCGCACGGGGACGCCATCGGGGCCGAGGCGGTGGGCCATCTCACCCCGGAGCGCGGCCACATTGCCGGCCACGGCACGGGTGCGCCGGCGGGCCTCATGATCCAGATAGCGCCCGGCCAGGAGGAAGAAGAGCAGCATCACCGCGCTGTCGAAATAGGCATGCTCCTGGTGGAGCGCGGTCTCCACCACCGACATGCCGAGCGCCAGGATCACGCCGATGGTGATGGGCACGTCCATGTTGAGCCGGCGGGTGCGCAGGGCGCGATAGGCGCTCTGAAAGAAGGGCTGGCCCGCATAGGCAGCGGCCGGCAGGGCGATGAGCGCGGAGATCCAGTGGAAGAGATCGCGGGTCTCGGGCGTGATATCGGTGACATTGCCCGACCACACGGAGACCGAAAGCAGCATCACATTCATGGCCGCAAAGCCCGCGACCCCCAGGCACCGCAGCAGCCATTGGGCGTGGCGGGCCTCGCTTTCCTCGGCCCGGCCGGCGAAGGGATGGGCGCGATAGCCGAGCGCCTGGAGGCGGTCCACCACCTGCGCCGGTGCCCCCTCCCCGTCCCAGGCGACGGTCAGGCGATGGGTGGAGTAGTTGAGGCGGGCCTTCACCACGCCAGGCAAGGCGCGGATGCCGTTCTCGATGTCGCCGATGCAGGCCGCGCAGTCGATTCCATCCACGGCGAGGCTCATCTCGGCGTGGCCCTGCGCATCCCGCGCCAGGAAAATGGAATAATCGACCGCCTCGGACATTTCGCTTCGACCTTGCCGGGCCGCGCGCGGCACCGACGGCTACTTCATGACGATCCTGTTCTTGGACCGGAACTGGCGCTGCCCGCCTTGCGCAAGATCAAGCACCAGGTCCCACTGGCCCCGGTGCGCCATCACCTCGCCGCCATAGCGACCCTGGCCGAGGCCGACCAGGGCGATCTCCACGTCCTGCCGGGCATCGGTGGGGTGAGTGAACTCGGCGCGCACCTCAAGGCCGTTGAGCGGCCGGCCGGCGGCGTCCTTCACCTCTACCGTCAGACGACGATCAGAGGTGTCGGAGGGCGCGATGGCCACGTTCACGGCCCAGTCCAGCGCGCCCTGGCGGGCGGCGGCGTCCTCCTCCGAGCGGAAGGCGAGGCCGGCCTTGTAGGAGCTTTCCGTCTCCACGCCGCCGAAAGTGCTGACCGCATAGCGGGCCATCACAACGTTGACGCCGATCACCACCCCGAAAAAGCCCAGGAACATGGCCAGCACCATGCGCCCCGTGAGTTCGCGTGATGCCCGGCCGGGGCGTTGGCTTTGCAGTTGCGTTGCGGTCTTGCCCATGGCCTGTCCTCCGCCCCGTCAGGGGCCGATGAAGTGGTCGACGGCGGTGGCGGTCGCCCCGCTCTTCTGGTCGCGGATCTGGAACGTCACCGGCAGAGAGGTGCCGGGGGCGAGACGATCCTTGGTGGTCAAAAGGACCCGGACCTCGCGGGTCTGGTCCGGGCCCACCGTCACCACCTCGCCCTCGGGGCCGCCCTCCGTGCCCACCACCGAGAGGGTGGCGCCGGGCACGCCGGTGGCGGTCAGTATGAAGCCACGCTCGGCGAGGTCCTTGTTGATGAGCCGCAGCGTATAGGCGTTGCGCAGCGATCCGTCGGACAGCTTCACGAACAAGGGGTTGCGGTCGTGGATGGCGTTCAGCCCCTCGTTCGCGCGGTTCGCCAGGGTGAACAGCATCAGGCCGCCGGCGAAGACGATGAGGGCGGTGTAGAGGATGGTGCGCGGCCGCACGATGCGGCGGACCGGCGGCTTGCCGGCCACCCGCGCCTCCAGATTGGCTTCCGATTCATAGGCGATGAGGCCGCGCGGGCGGTCCACCTTGTCCATGATGTTGTTGCAGGCGTCGATGCACAGGCCGCACTGGATGCAGGCCAGTTGCAGGCCCTGGCGGATGTCGACGCCGGTGGGGCACACATTCACGCACTGGTGGCAGTCGATGCAATCCCCGGCTGGCTTGCCCTCGGCTCGGGCGGCGGCGGCCTTTTTCACCGAGCCGCGCGGCTCACCACGATCATAGCGATAGGTGACGTTCAGGGCATATTCGTCGGTCAGCGCCGCCTGGATGCGCGGCCAGGGGCACATATAGGTGCACACCTGCTCGCGCATGTGGCCGGCGAGCGAATAGGTGGTGAAGGTCAAGGTGAAGATGGCCACATAGGCCACCGTGGGCGCCTGGAAGGTGGCCAGCTCATGGACCAGGGTGGGCGCGTCGGCGAAATAGAGCACCCAGGCGCCGCCCGTCCACCAGGCGATGAGCAGCCAGACGGAATGCTTCATCAGCTTGTGGGCGAACTTGTCGAGCGTCCAGGGGCCGGCATCCTCCACCATGCGCTGGCGCCGGTCGCCCTCGATGAGGCGCTCAACCGCCATGAACAGGTCGGTCCACACCGTCTGCGGACACAGATAGCCGCACCACACCCGCCCGGCGACCGCGTTCATGAGGAACAGGATGAGGGCGGCCAGGATCAGCAGGCCGGCGACATAGTAGAATTCCTGCGGCCAGATCTCGATGAAGAAGAAATAGAAGCGGCGGGCGGGGAAATCGATCAGCACCGCCTGGTCGGGCGCGCCCGGGCCCCGGTTCCAGCGTACGAAGGGCAGGAAGTAATAAATGCCGAGCGTGACCGCGAGGACGATCCACTTGATGGTGCGCAGGCGTCCGCGCACGCTCTGGGGATAGATCTGGCGCCGGGCCTCATAGAGCGGCGCATCGTCGGCGCTGGCCGCGGCGGGCGGGGTCTTCGTCTTCACGGCAGGTGCGGTCATGGTTCAAAAGCCCTTTCCCGCCTCGCAGAAAGCGGGTCGGAGGAGGCGGGACTTGCGGACAGCGCCACCTTCGGCGCCCCCCGACGCCCCTTCGAAGACGCCCTCCTGGAAACTGAGCCGGCCTTCGGGGGCCGGGCGTCCTTGTCTCACGGCGCGGGCCGCCCCGGCCGACCGGCCGGGGCGCGCCCGTGTCTCACACCAGGCTTGCGCAAGGCTGGCGGGGCGACCTATTGGCCGCCGCCGAGCGTATGCACATAGACGGTGAGCGCCTTGATGGTGGTGGGCGACAGGCGCCCGGCCCAGGCGGGCATCACGCCGCCGCGGCCATTGGTGATGGTCTGCATGATGGTGGCCTTGTCGCCGCCATAGAGCCAGATGCCGTCGGTGAGGTTCTTGGAGCCCAGCTCCTGCTTGCCCTTGCCGTCGGCACCGTGGCAGACGGCGCAATTGGCGGCGAACACGGCGGCCCCCTTCTTGGCGCTCGGCGTGTCGGCGGGACCGGCCCCCGACAAGGAGAGCACATAGTCGGCCGCCGCCGAGATGTCCGCCTTGGAGAGGACCCCGCCGAAGGGGGTCATGTTGCCCTGATGGCCTTCATCGTCGCCGGAGCGGATGCCGTGGGTGATGGTCTGCTGGATGTCGGCCAGCGTGCCGCCCCACAGCCAGTCGTCGTCATTGAGGTTGGGGAAGCCCTTGGCGCCGCCGCCGCCCGCCCCATGGCAGGGCGCGCAATTGTCGGCGAAGGCCACCCGTCCCTCGGCGCGGGCGAGCGAGAGCAGATCGGGGGTCTTCTCGATCTCCTCCAGCGAAGCGTTGGTCAGGCGCATGCTGGTCTCGGCGCGCAGCGCCTGGAGATCCTGAAGCTGCATCGCCACCGCCGACCGGGAATTCCAGCCCAAGAGGCCGGTGGTGTGGCTGGAGATCAGGGGCCAGGCCGGGTACAGGACCCAATAGCCGAAGGCCCACACGATGGTGGCGTAGAACACCCACAGCCACCAGCGCGGCAGGGGGTTGTTCAGTTCACGGATGCCGTCCCATTCGTGGCCGGTGGTGGAGACGCCCGTTGCGGTGTCCACGGCTCCGTCATGGCTGTCGTGCGCGGTGCTCACGGGATCAATCCTCTTTCAGCGGGATCTGGGCCGCTTCGTCGAAGTTCTTCTTCTGCTTCTTCGAGGGCCAGTAGGCATAGGCGATGACACCGAGGAAGCCGAAGAAGAACAGCAGCAGGCCCCAGGTCTGTGCGAAGCTCGCAAGGCTCATATAGAGGTCGCGCATGGGAGCTACCTCACGTTGGCTTTGTTGTCGTAGAGCTTGAAGTCGACCAGCGTGCCCAGCATTTGCAGATAGGCGATCAGCGCGTCGGCCTCGGTCAGCTCGGCGGGATTGCCGTCGAAGTCACGCACCTGCGCCTTGGGATAGCGGGCCTGGAGGGCATCCATATTGTCGGCATCGGTGGTGGACTGCGTGCGCAGGTCCGCCTGGGCGTTGGCGATCATGTCGTCCGTATAGGGCACGCCCTCGATGCGCAGCACCTTCATGTCGTCGGCGATGTGCTTGGCGTCGAGCTTGGTCCGCGCCAGGAACGGATAGCCGGGCATGATGGAGGCGGGCACCACCGAACGGGGGTTGTTCAGGTGGTCCAGCTGCCACTGGTCCGAATACTTGCCGCCCACGCGGGCCAGATCCGGCCCGGTGCGCTTGGAGCCCCACTGGAAGGGGTGGTCGTACATGCTCTCGGCCGCCAGCGAGTAGTGGCCGTAGCGCTCCACCTCGTCGCGCAGAGGACGGATCATCTGGCTGTGGCAGTTATAGCAGCCCTCACGCACATAGATGTTGCGTCCGGCCAGCTCGAGGGGGGTGTACGGGCGGATGCCCGACACGGTCTCGATGGTGCTCTTGAGGTAGAAGAGGGGCACGATCTCCACGAGCCCACCTACGGAGATCACCAAGAGGACGCCGAGAAGCAGCCAATAGCTGTGCTTCTCGAAGATGGCGTGCTTGCTCCAGATCGAAGCGGATTTGGTCGACATGGATGTCTCCGTCATTCGGCGGGGGCAAGCGCCGCCGTGTTCGCCTCGGTGGCGAGTTCGGGGCTGCGGATGGTCATGATGACGTTCCAGGCCATGATCACGGCACCGGCCAGGAACAGGATGCCGCCGAGGGCCCGGATCACGTAGAGCGGGTGCATGGCCTCGACGGTCTCGATGAACGAGTATTCGAGGAAGCCGAGCGCCGTATAGGCACGCCACATCAGACCCTGAAGGATGCCCGCCACCCACATGGAGCAGATGTAGAGCACGATGCCGAGCGTGGAGACCCAGAAGTGCCAGTTGATGGCCTTCATGGAATACATCTCACGCTTGTGCCACAGCCAGGGCACCAGGCAGTAGATGGCGCCGAACGAGATGTAGGCGACCCAGCCCAGCGCACCGGAATGCACGTGGCCGATGGTCCACTCGGTATAGTGGCTAAGCGAGTTGACCGCCTTCACCGACATCATCGGGCCTTCGAAGGTGGACATGCCGTAGAAGGCCACCGAGACCACCATCATGCGGATGATCGGATCGGTGCGCAGCTTGTCCCAGGCGCCCGAGAGCGTCATCAGGCCGTTGATCATGCCGCCCCAGGAGGGCATCCACAGCATGATGGAGAAGGTCATGCCCAGCGTCTGCGCCCAGTCCGGCAAGGCGGTGTAGTGCAAGTGGTGCGGGCCGGCCCAGATATAAAGGAAGATCAGGGCCCAGAAGTGCACGATGGACAGGCGATAGGAATAGACCGGCCGCTCCGCGCGCTTGGGGATGAAGTAGTACATCAGCGCCAGGAAGCCCGCGGTCAGGAAGAAGCCCACCGCATTGTGGCCGTACCACCACTGGACCATGGCGTCCTGCACGCCCGACCACACGATGTAGGACTTCGGCGAGAAGACGGAGACCGGGATGGTGGTGTTGTTGCCGAGGTGCAGCACCGCAATGGTGACGATGAAGGCGAGGTAGAACCAGTTCGCCACATAGATGTGGGGCTCTTCACGCTTCAGGATCGTCAGCAGGAAGACCGCGAAATAGGTCACCCACACCACGGTCAGGAACAGGTCGGAATACCATTCCGGCTCCGCATATTCCTTGCCCTGGGTGATGCCCAGCAGATAGCCCGTGCCGGCGATCAGGATGAAGAAATTGTAGCCGAGAACCACGAACCACGGGGCCAAGTCACCCGCAAGGCGCGCGCGGCTGGTGCGCTGGACCACATAGAAGGAGGTGGCGATCAGCACATTGCCGCCGAAGGCGAAGATCACCGCCGAGGTGTGCAGCGGCCGCAGACGGCCGAAGGCGGTCCAGGGCAGATCAAAATTCAGGAACGGAAAGGCCAGCTGGAGGGCAATCACCACGCCCACCGTGAATCCGGCCAGGCCCCAGAACACCGCGGCGAGGGTCGCAACCTTCACCGGGCCCATATTGTAGTTGGGCTTGCCGTTGATGGTCTGCGGCGGAAGCTCCGCCGGGCGGTCCATGTAGCGGTTGCCGATGGCGAACACCGCCGCGACGGAGGCCGCCGCGAAAAGAAAGGCGTGGAACGAATAGGCCGTTGTATGGGCCTTCGCCGCCACCACGATGGACAGGAAGCCGAGCGCCGCAAAGACGATCAGCAGGCCGAACTCGCCGGCCGTCATCCTCTTGATCGGTGTCTGCACGATGGACATTGGTCAACCCCGTTCGCGGAGCGGCACCGACCGCTCTGCTGGCTTTGGGCCAAATTGGGGCCGCGCTGTTCTTTGGCTTTGATGCAAATCAAAGGTAGGGAAGCCCCGGATGTGGCGCCTTTGCCGCACCCGGGACGTTGCGGAGGCCTGGGTTTCCAGGCGCCCCAAGGGGTTTACCTTCCCCGGCGCGTCAGGTGTGCAGGAATGTCGCGGGCTGCCCGAAGCCGGGCGGAAGCAGGGCCAGATTGGGGCGAAACCGTGACGCTCACCAGGAGCGGCCGTCGGACCCCTGGCCGGTCAGTCCAGGGTCTGGCGAAAGCGGGCCACCGCAATGGCCATGGCCACCAGCATGAGCACCACCAGCATGCCGGTGTCGAAGGTCAGGTCGGTGGCGGTGGCGCCCTTCAGCAGAATGCCGCGCACCATGCGCAGATAATGGGTGAGCGGCAGCCCCTCGGCGATCCACTGCGCCCAGACCGGCATGCCCGCGAAAGGAAACATGAAGCCCGACAACAGGATGTTGGGCAGGAAGAACATGAAGGTCATCTGCACCGCCTGGAGCTGGTTCTGCGCCAGGGTGGAGAAGGTGTAGCCGATGGACAGGTTGGCGGTGATGAAGATGAGCGTCACCCCCGTCAGCAGGATCAGCGAGCCTTCCAGCGGCACGGAGAACAGCACCATGCCGGCGGCCAGGATCAGCACCGCCTGCATCACCCCCACCAGCACATAGGGGATGATCTTGCCCAGCATGATTTCCACTGGATGGATGGGCATGGAGAGCAGGCTCTCCATGGTGCCGCGCTCCACCTCACGGGTCACCGAGAGGGCGGTGAAGATGAGCATGGTCATCGTGAGGATGGTGCCGAGCAGACCCGGCACGATGTTCAGCTGGCTGTCGCCGGCGGGATTGTAGCGCCGGTGCTGGACGATCTCGAAGGGCGCCGTACCCTGCGCGTCCACGAAGCGCGCGCGGGTGAGCGCGGTGGAGACGAGGCCGGAGAGGGCGCCCAGTGCGTTCGCCGAAGCCACCGGATCGGTGGCGTCCGCCGCCACCAGCATCTGCGGCGTCTCGCCCCGGCGCAGCGCGCGCTCGAAGCCGGCGGGGATCTCCACCAGGAACAGCACCTCGCCGGAGCGGATCATGCGCTCGGCATCCTGCTCGCTCGCAGCCTCCGCCGTGAAGGCGAAGAAGTCGGTGTTGCGAATGGCGGCGAGGATGGCGCGGGTGACCTCGTTATTCTCATGCACCAGCACCGCGGTGGGCAGGTTGCGGGGCGTGGTGTTGATGGCATAGCCGAACAGCACCAGTTGCAGCAGCGGGATGGAGATCATGGTGGCGAACGTCACCCGGTCCCGCCGCAGCTGGATGAATTCCTTGCGCACCATGGCGGCGACCCGCCGCAGGAAGCCGAGCGTCTCCCTCATGACGCCGCGCCCGCGCCGGGTGGCGCGGCCATATTGTCGGAGGCCTGACCCATCAGGTCGATGAACACATCCTCCAGAGTGGGCTGATCCGCCCGCCAGGCGAGGCCCGGCCGCTCCCGGAACGGCGCTATGGCCGCCTCCAGCGCCGAACGGTCATGACCGGAGACATGGAGGGAGGTGCCAAAGGGGGCGACCATGCCAATGCCCGGCGCCGCCTCCAGCTCCCGTGCGAGCGCGGCCAGCGCGGCGCTGTCGATGGTCGCCGACGTCGCCTCCACCGTATAGGTGGCGAGGCCAGAGGCGGCGATCACGTCGGACACCCGCCCCTGGGCGAGCAGGCGCCCATAGGCCACATAGGCGATCTCGTGGCAGCGCTCCGCCTCGTCCATGTAATGGGTGGAGACCAGCACGGTGAGACCTTCGGCCGCCAAGGCATGGATCTGCGCCCAGAATTCCCGCCGCGCCTTGGGGTCGACGCCGGCGGTGGGCTCGTCCAGCAGGAGAAGCTGGGGCTGGGGCAGGATGCAGGCGCCGAGCGCAAGGCGCTGCTTCCAGCCGCCCGACAATTCCCCCGCCAATTGCCGCCCACGCCCTTCCAGGCCGAGCCGCTCCAGCGCCGCCCGCGCGGCGGCTTCCGGCCGGGGCACACCATAAAGGCGGGCGACGAATTCCAGATTCTCCCGCACGGAGAGGTCCGCATAGAGAGAGAAACGCTGGGTCATGTAGCCCACATGGCTGCGGATCTCCCGCGCCTGGGTCAGGATGTCGTAGCCAAGGCATGTGCCGCGCCCGGCATCGGGGGTGAGCAGGCCGCACAGCATGCGGATGGTGGTGGTCTTGCCCGAGCCGTTGGGGCCGAGGAAGCCGTAGATCTGGCCCCGCCGCACCCGCATGGTCAGGTCATCCACCACCCGGCGCCCGCCAAAGCTCTTGGACAGCCCCTCCACCTCGATGGCGATGGGGTCCGGCACGGTCACGGCTTGCCCTCCGCAAGGCGCACGGTCACCGGCTGGCCGGGGCGCGCGGCGGCGGGATCGGAGGGCCGCGCCTCCACCAGATAGACGAGCTTGGCCCGCTCCTCGCGGCTATAGATGACGGGCGGGGTATATTCCGCGCTGTCGGCGATGAAGGTGACCTGCGCGGTCAAGGGCGGGCAGCCGTCGCACTGGACGGCCACGTTCGCCCCCAGCGCCACCTTCGGCAACTGGGCCTCCGGCACGAAGAAGCGCACCTTGATGAGGTCGGGCGGCAGCACGGACACCACCGGCTTGCCCTCGGGCACCAGTTCGCCCGGGCGGAAATAGAGCGTCTGGACCGTGCCCTCCCGCGGCGCCTTCAGGATGCGGCGGTCGAGGCGGATCTGCGCCGCGTCGCGATTGGCGGCCGCGCTGCGCACGGCGGCGGCGGCGGCGGCGATGTCCTCGTCGCGGCCGGCGATACGGGCCACATCGATCTGCCGGCGCACCTCGTCGAGGCTCGCCACCGCCTGGTCATAGCTGTGCTGGGCCGTGTCGAGATTGGCCTGGGAGGAGGCGCCCTTGGGCACCAGGGTCTTCTGGCGCTGGAGTTCGATGCGCGAGAGATCAAGCGCGGTGGTGAGCCGCCGCTCGCTCGCCTCCAGGATGGCGATTTCTTCCGGGCGCTGGGTGGCGGCCTTGAGGCGGGCGAGCTTGGCCTGCGCCTCACCGAGCAGTGCGGCAGCAGCGGCCAGGTCCGCCGACTGGATGTCCGGTTCCAGCTCCGCCAAGACCGTGCCAGCGGTCACTTTCGTGCCTTCCGCCACCGGCAGGCGCAGTACACGCCCCGCTTCCTGCGGCCCGATGAAGAGGAGGTCGCCCTCCACATAGCCGGAAAACTCCCCTTCCGGCGCCCGCGAACAGCCGGCGAGCAGCGCAAGGGCGAGGGCGAGAGGGGCGAGAGCGGATCCGAGGCGGGCCCTCATGGCGCCCGCTCCCCGAGGCCGCGCAGCAGCGTGTCCAGATAGGTGTCCACGAAGGCCCCGGCGTCGATGGGATCGAAGGCGCCGAACAGGGAGTTCCAGACCAGGACGGTTAAGGCGGGCGCGAACACCATCTGCGGAAAGCGCATCGCCGCATCGGAGGTGATTTCGCCGCGGGCGAGGCCCCGCTCCATGACGGCGCGCACCAGCGGCAAGGTCTGGGAGACCACTTCCCGATGGTGAAAGGCGGCGAGTTCAGGGAAGCGCGCACCCTCGGCGATCATCAGGCGCAGCACGCCGGCGGCGCTCCCCTGAAGCACGCGAGCCACCAGCATGTCGGCCAGCAGCCGCACCAGGTCGCGGGTGGTGCCGGGAAAATGGGGCAGCAATTCCGCCGCATCGGCCATGACCGGGGCGATATTCTCCTTCACCAGCCCCTCGAACAAAGCCTGCTTGTTGGGGAAGTAGAGATAGAGCGTGCCCTTGGCGACGCCCGCGGCACGCGCCACGTCTTCCAGCCGCGCGGCACCGAAGCCCGCGCGGGTGAATTCCTCCAGCGCCGCTTTCAGGATGTCCTGGCGGCGCGCCGCCCGCTGCTCGGGGCCGTGGGCCGGCCGGGCCCGCCGAGAGACCTTGCCCGCGTCACCTTCCGGATGCGGCATGTCCGCACTCTCACTGACTGACTCGTCAGTCATTAACATACCAGACCCCCCGGCCCTTTGCGACAGGTCAAAGCTGCGCGGAATTTCTGCGGGTTCACAATGGCGGGATTTGACCCCAATCTGGATCAGCTTGTCGCGGCTTGCGCCCAAAGGGCCATGGACACACCGGCCCGAAGGGCGCACCATTCCCGTGTCATTTCGCTTGCGCGCCGCCTCCGGGCCGATGCGATGAAGGAGAATGCCATGCCCCGTTTGGTGGTCTTCCTGGCCCGTCACGCTGCCATCGGCTTTGCCGTGGCGGTGGTGTTCGTCGGTGCGCTGGTCGCCATTGACGTCCATGGGCTCGGCACCTTGCTCCAGTCCTCCGCCGATGGCGTGCTGGCTCTGGCCATCCTGACCTTCGCCACGGGCCTGACTTTCGCCAGTGCCCAGATGGGCTTCGCGGTCATGCTGATGACCGAGCGCCAGGACGGCGGGCGGGGTGGACGGCGCGCCACGCTTCGGCTTCCCGCGCGGCCTGCGCTTCAGCCCGTGCGCGTGGTCGCCCGCCGGAGCCGCTGAGCGCTGACTTTCATCGAATCCTAAAAGCGTCGCACCCGGCTTGCCGGGGGCGGCGGGATGGGCTTATGTGCCGCGCACAGAACGCACGGCAGGCATGGCCCCGAACCTCCCCAACCCCTTACCGCCCGCTCTTTCGAGCCCCGGTCGCGCCGGCTGGGACGGACGCACGCCTGCCGCTCCCCTTCCTTCATCGCTGACCGGACGCCCCCTTGCGCGCGCCGCCGTCGAGGAGCGACGCCCATGAAGAAAGCCCTCATCACGGGAATTACCGGCCAGGACGGCTCGTACCTGGCGGAGCTGCTCATCGCCAAGGGCTATGAGGTTCACGGCATCATCCGCCGCTCCTCCTCCTTCAATACCGGGCGCATCGAGCACCTCTATCGCGACTTCCATGAGGAAGGCGCGCCCATGCGGCTCCATTACGGCGACATCGCCGACGGCAGCCGGCTGGAGAAGATCATCGACATCGTGGAGCCGGAAGAGGTCTATAACCTCGCCGCCCAGAGCCATGTGCGCGTCTCCTTCGACCAGCCGGTCTATACCGCCGACGTGAGCGGCGTCTCCGTGATGCGCCTCCTGGAAGCCATCCGCACGGTGGCCGGCGACGCGGCGCAGAAGATCCGCTTCTACCAAGCGTCCAGCTCCGAAATGTATGGCGCGGTGCACGCCATCCCGCAGTCGGAGACCACGCCCTTCCATCCCCGCAGCCCCTATGCCTGCGCCAAGGTCTATGGCCACTATCAGGTCCTCAATTATCGCGAGGCCTATGGGATGCATGCCTCCAACGGCATCCTGTTCAACCATGAGAGCCCGCGTCGCGGCGAGACCTTCGTCACCCGCAAGATCACGCGGGGCCTCGCCCGCATCGTCGCCGGCAAGGACAAGAAGCTCTATCTCGGCAATCTCGATGCCAAGCGCGACTGGGGCTACGCGAAGGACTATGTGGAAGCCATGTGGCTGATGCTCCAGCAGGATCAGCCGGACGACTACGTGGTCGCCACCGGCGAGACCTGGAGCGTGCGCGACTTCCTCGACCGCGCCTTCCAGCGCGTCGGCCTCGACTGGGCCGACTTCGTGGAGTTCGACCCGCGCTATCTGCGCCCCTCGGAGGTCGACCTGCTCATCGGCGATGCCTCAAAGGCCAAGCGCCAACTGGGCTGGGAGCCGCGCACCTCGTTCGACGAACTGGTCAAGATCATGGTGGACGCGGACCTGGAAGCGGAAGGCCAGCTCCATCGCGTGGCAGGCTGAAACAGAACGTCACTCAAGGGGGCGGTCTGCCGTTCCGGCATGGCTTGAACGTGGCTCTTGTTCCGCCACAATGTCCGGCCAGAACGCATCCCTAAAGCCAAGGCAAGGATCCGCGGGACATGACGTCGGAACGGCCAGATCCCGCTGTGGGGCGGGGGCTGGACACGGATGCCACCGCCTCAGGCGGCACGGGTCCTGGCGCGCTGGTGCCGGTTGGCCGGTCATCGGCCACGCGGCCGGCGCGGAGGCTGTGGCGCGACCTGTGCACGCGCTTTCCCGCCCTCGGCAAGCTCGACCGGCGCATGTCCGCCCTGCGGGACATCGAACGCCTGCGGCGCACCCGCGCCTTTGACGAGCGCTGGTATGCCGCCGCCTATCCGGACATGATCCGCTCGGGCCTGAGCCCGCTGACCCATTATGTGCGCAAGGGTGCCTGGGAAGGGCGCCGGCCCCGTCCCGACTTCGACCCGCTGCGCTATCTGGCCGCCCATCCCGACGTGGCCGAAAGCGGCATAGAGCCCTTCACCCATTATCTTCTCTATGGCGGCGGACAGGCTGCCGACGGCACTGCCGCGCTCGGCACCGAGGGCGCGAGCGGGGGCTGGTACGGCATCATGTCTCTCACACCGGCCCAGATCTATGCGGGGCCGCGATCCTCGGACTGCTGCCTTGCCGGCGCCGCCACCGCGCCGGCCGAACCCGGCACCGCGGGCGCCGAGGCCGGACAGTGGTTCATGCGCTTCGGCCCGCTGGACGAGTTCCAGCAGCGCGTCGCCTCGCGCCGCCCGCCCGCCCACCTGCCGCCAAGTCCGGCTGACCCATCCTTCACCATCGTGACCGTCTTCGACGGCGACGGGCCGGCGCTGAGCCGGTCCGCCGAGACCATCGCCGCCCTGATGGCGCAGGAGACGGACCGGCCGCGCGCCGACTGGATCGTGTTGAATGACGACCCGGCCAGCGAGCCGGCGGACCTCTCCGCTTACATCCCGCCGCAGATCCGTCACGCGGTCACCCTTCTCGCCGACGGGCGCCGGCTCGGGCGCCCCGCGCGCAAGACGCAGGGCGCCCAGGCGGCCGGCGGTGACTTCGTGGTCTTCCTGGACGCCGGCGACCTGATCAGCCGCGATGCCACCCGCATCCTCGCCCATTATGCCGCTGCTTTCCCCCAATCCCGCGCGGTGGGATGCGGCGCCGCCGATGTGGATGAGCGCGGCCGCGTGCTGCGCCGGACCGCCCTGCCCTTCGATTCCTCCAAGCTCCTCGCCCTCGGCATGGTGACCGGGCCGCTGCTCGCGCTCCGGCGCGACCTGCTGGCCGATCTCGGCGGCTTCGAGCCGCGCTTCGCGGGCCTTGAAGATTACGACCTCCTGCTGCGCCTGGCGCTGGACGAGCCCATCCTGGTGGTGCCCGAGATCCTCATCGGCAATGCCCCCCGCGCGATCGCGCCGGGCGAGCGCCGCGAGCAGATGCTGGCCGCGGTGCGGATGGCCGCCATGCGGCGCCTCCTGGATGTGGCTTGGCCTGCGCCCGCCGCCCGCGCGCCGAGCCGGGGCCGGGTGGAGCAGGGCCTGTGCCTGGTGCGCACCCAGGGCCGACGCCCCGAACTCTTGGCTGCCGCGCTCCAGTCCATCTATGGCCAGAGCGAACCCCTGGTGGCGGCCGTCATCGTCCATGGCGATGCCGCCACTTTCGAGGCCGTGCGCGCCACCGCCCCGACCATGGACGGGCGCACCGTCTTCCTCCATGCGGACGCCCCCGCCCAGCGGCGCGGCTATCCCTGGAATGTCGGCATTGCCCATGCCCGCGCCCATGCGGACCTCTACCATTATGTGTGCTTCCTGGATGACGACGACATCTACTATCCCCTCTTCGCCCAGCGGATGGTGGAGGGCTTCCGCCTCGCCGAGGCGGACGTGGTGTTCGGCCTGACCAACAAAAGGGCACCCGGCGCCGCCGCCGAACCGTCCCACATGCCGCTGCCCACGGCCTGCCTGGTGGCCGGCAACTTCATGCCCACCAATTCCTACGCCGTGCGCACCGAGATCCTGACGGAGGCGCAGGTCCAGGTGGCGCAGGACATGGATTATTTCGAGGACTGGGACTTGCTCATCTCGCTGCTGGCAGCCGGCGCGCGGTTCCACCTCGTCCCGGAGGCGGTGGGCGAGTTCCTGCTCATCGGCGACGGCAACATTCCCCACAAGCGCAACCCCGTGCACCACGCCCAATGCCTGCGCCGCGCGCTCGCGCGGGGCGAGGAGACGGCGCGGCGCCTGGGCATGGCCCAATTCTATCGCGACCTGCTGGACTTCGACTTCGGCGCCGGCGCCGCCCGCCATCCCGCCCCGCTCGGTCACCTGATGCTGGCCAAAAAGCAATTCCTGCGCGCCTTCGGGGACGCCTGACCATGACCGGCGCGCCGAACCGGGATGTCACGGTCCTCCTGCCCGTCTTCTTCCGCGACGCCGCGCCCGAGCGCATCCGGCTGCTGCGTCGGGCGCTGGAAAGCGTCACGGACCAGACCTTCCCCGGCGCGGTGGATCTCCTGCTGGTGGATGATGGCAGCCCCGTTCCGGTGGAGAGCCATCGCACGGCCCTGGGCGCGGCCGGGGCGCGGGCGCGCGTCCTGCGCCTCGCCACCAATCGCGGCGTCACCCATGCCCTCAATTGCGGCCTCGCCGCCGCCCGGCACGGACTGATCGCTCGGCTCGATGCGGATGACATCTGGCTGCCGGGCAAGATGGCGGCGCAGATGGACCTGTTCGCCGCCGACCCCGACCTCAGCCTCTCCGCCACCGGCATGGTGCTGGTGACGCCCGAGGGCAAGCGCCTGTCGCAGCATGTGCGGCCGGCGGAGTGGGGGCCGATCCTGCGCTTTGCCGTGGATGTGGGTTGCCCTTTCCCCCACGGCTCGGTGGTGGCGCGGCGGGACGTCTATCTGGCGCTGGGCGGCTATCCGCACCTCGCCAGCTACGACCATTGCGAGGATTTCGCCCTCTGGTCGCTCTGGATCCGGTTCTTCCGCCCGCGCATGGTGGAAAAGGTGCTCTACGAATACACCGTCTCGCCGCAGGCGGTGTCGCAGACCCATGGCACCCAGCAGGCGCGCGCGTCTGGCTTTCTGCGCCAGGAGCTGGCCCAGCTCGACCTCGCCGAGCGCCTGCCCGCCGCCATGACAGCGTTTGCCGGGGCGCTGGGGCTTTCCGTGCTGGAGGCCGGGCTGATCGCGCTGCGCATGTGGCGCCATGCCCTCCCCGTGCGCATGCCGGAAGCGGCGGTCGAGGCCTTGCGGGTCATCCTGCCGGACCGCGACGTGGACTGCCTCGCCCACCATCCCGGCGCCCTCACGCCTGCGGACATGGTGCAGGGCGAGCGGCGCATGCACGGCTCCGGCGTCATCGCCCTGGCGCGGCCGGTGCAATGGTCGGCGCCGCCCGTGCCGATGCGGACGTAAGTCCGGTCACCCGCCGCGGGGAAAGGGCTGGGCGTCGATGCGCAGCCAGAAGCGGGTCTCGGGAATGAAGATGCGCTGGAAATAGCCCTGCTGCTGGGGGCTGGCGGTCATGCGCACCTCCACCACCAGGCCGAGCGTGCCCGCCTTCACCCCGATCTTGCCGCACACCTCCCGGGGCAGGCGCTCCAGGCGCATGTCGTAGCACAGGCCCTGGACATTCAGGTTCAACTCGCGCCGCAGATTGATGCCTTCCAGCGGCTCGCTCTTGCCCCGCCGGGCCTGGTCATAGATTCGCGCATCGATGAAGAACTGGCTGAAGACCAGGAATTCCTGGCCGATATCCACCACGCGGTCGATCTGCACCACCTCATCCTCCACCCAGTGCAGATGGAGGCTCCAGGACCCGCGGTCGCGGTGGCGGTGGACGCGGTCGACGCGGGGGAAGACCGAGAAGAAGCGCTCGTGCCGGTCATCGGAGAACAGGAAGTGCCAGACGGTGTCGACGCTGCGGGGCTGGCGGCTGACCACGCTGCCGGCCCGGCCCTGACGGCGCTCGATGGTGCCGTCCTGCGCCAGTTCCCCATAGGCCTTCTGCACCGTGCCGAGGCTCAGCCCGGTGGCCAGCGCCAGATCCTTTTCCGGCGGCAGGCGGTCGCCCTTCTGCCAGAAGCCCTCGCGGATGGCGGCCAACAGCCGGTCGCGCAGGAAGATGTATTTGGGCGCGCCGCCCGCTTCCTTGTGGCCGAAACGGTCCCAGAACTCGCCGGCGCCGGCGGCCGGCACGTCCCGAACGGTGTCGGCGGCCGCCGGTGCAAGGCCCGTGGCCGCCTTCAAGGTCGTCGAGGGACGCACGCCCCGCCTCTGGTCCATGCCTGCTCCGAACCGGCGGCCCCTTATGGGCCGCTCAGGATATCGGCCGGCCGGCGCGAGGCCCGGTCAAGGGCGCCGCGCCGGACCAGCGCGCCGAGCAATCTGATGGCAACCGGCGCCCGGAGCAACCGCGCGTGCCGCTCAGTCGCCGGGCGCGTCGTGGATATTGGCGAAAAACACGTCCGTCCAGGAGGCGGGACGGTTCTTCAGCAGGCCGGCCTTGGCCATATAGTCGGCGAAGACCATCACCTTCTTCGGGGTAGGCGAGAAGGTCATCATCTTCGGATCATTGACAATGGCCAGTACCTGATCGCGGGTGAGCTTGGAATTCTCGGCCTTCAGATAGAGGTCCAC
Organism: Aquabacter sp. L1I39; assembly: GCF_017742835.1. Lineage (GTDB taxonomy): Bacteria > Pseudomonadota > Alphaproteobacteria > Rhizobiales > Xanthobacteraceae > L1I39. The sequence goes on along the minus strand of NZ_CP072392.1, from coordinate 1,873,625 downwards.
GGCCGCCCCCTTATCCGCGGCGATCACCGCCATGGCCTCCTTGAGGGCCTCGAACGTCGCCTGGTAGAGCTTGGGGTTGTCCTTGCGCCATTTGTCGGCGGCATAGGCGACGATCAGCGTGTTGGGCCCGCCGGTCACGTCATAGGAGGACAGGATGGTGCGCACATTGGGGTTGGCCAGCTCCATCTGGATGAAGGGCACGGTGGTCACATGGGTCTTCACCCCGGCCCCGCCCGAGAGCAGCGCCGCCACTCCGTCCGGATGGGACATGGACACCGCCAGCGTGTCGAAGCGGTTGCGCTGGTCGAAGCCATAGGCCTGCGCGGTGGCCATCTCCAGCACGAGGGCATGCTGGGTGCCCTTGCCGGAGGCCATGGCGATGCGGTCGCTGTCCTTGAAGTCGCGGATGGATGTGATGTTGGGGTCTATGGTGTTGAAATAGATGGGGGAATCGCAGATCGCCATCATCCCCTTGATGGGCGCGAACTTCGCCGTCTTGTCCCAGACGTTCAACAGCACCGAGGTGCCGGCCATGGCCACGTCGGCGCTGCCGGAAATCAGCGCGTCGGTGATGGCCGGGCCGCTGGCCAGGTGCTGGTAGCTCACCGTCACGTCGGGCACGCCCAACGCCGCGGCATGCTTTTCGATCAGCTTCTTCTCCACCGCCACATAGGCCGGCAGGTAGCACAGGCCGAACCCGCTCACGAGGCGCACCTCGGCGGCACGGGCGGCCCCGGCAGACAGGGAAAGCGCGGCGAAAGCGAAGGCGCCGAGCCATCGGGTCGATCGTTTCATGGTCTGTTCCCTTTTATTGTCTGGAAGGCAGAAAGGCCCGCCGCCCGGAGGCGGCGGGCAGTCGATCACAGCAGGCGGTCGCGCACGGGTCCCTTGAGCGGGATCTCCATCTTGTCCTCGCCGAAGAAGATGTTGCCGCCATAGACGCGCGACATCTCGCTCACCACCCGCTCGCGCAGGCCGGGAAAGTCGAACTGCTCGGTAATATGGGTCAGCACCAGATTCTTCACCCCCGCCGCGTGGGCGAGCTCGGCCAGCTCCATATGCCCCATGCAGCTGTGGGAGAAGGCCTCGGAATATTGGGTGCCGGTGAGATAGTGGCACATATGGACCAGCACGTCGCAGCCCTGCGCCAGCTTGAGCATGCTCTCCGCCGGGCCGCTGTCGCCGGAATAGACGAAGCTGCCCTCGGCCGTCTCCAGCCGGTAGCCATGGGCGTTGAGGTAGGGCTGGAAGTGATGGGCGGTGGTAGCCTCCACGCTCCAGCCGCCCTCGCGCACCACGTCGCCGGGATGAAGCACCTGGACCTGCGGCGCGGGCCGCGGACGGGGCAGCGTGCCGCCGCGGGCCACGAACAGATCGAGGCTGGAGCCGTGGGAGGTGCGGGCGATGAGGTCCGCGTCATAGACCCCATCCTTGCCGAACAAGCGCTCGGTGATCTCGGCGATGGGCGGCGGGCCATAGACCTTGAGGTCGGGAATGCGGTTGGCGCCCTGGTCCCAGCGGGTCAGCAGCAGGCGGCCATAATCGCCGCAATGGTCGTAATGCAGGTGGGTGAAGAACAGATGGGTCACGCGGGTGGCCGGGATGCCCAGTTCCAGCAGGCGGTGATGGGCGCCGAAGCCGTGGTCGAAGACGACGACGTCGTCGCCGGTCTCCACCACATAGCCGGAGCTCATCCGGCGCAGGGACGGGGTGGGCGTGCCGGTGCCCAACAGACGGATACGCATGTTTGCCTCTTCTTGGCGTTTGGAAACGGGAGGGGACAGGGTCAGCCGGCGCGGCTCATGCCCCAGCGCTGGACTGTGCGCGCTTCGAGGGTGCGGAAGACGAGGCCTTCCACCACGAGACCGATGATGATGACGCAGGTGAGCCCGGCGAAGACGGCGGGCGTCTCCAGCTGGTTGCGCTTCTCGAACAGGTACCAGCCGAGCCCGCCGGAGCGGGACGAGGCGCCGAACACCAGTTCCGCCGCGATCAGGGTGCGCCAGGCAAAGGCCCAGCCGATCTTCAGCCCCGCCAGGATGGAGGGGAAGGCGGCGGGGATGAGGATGAGCCCCACATAGCGCAGGCCCTTCAGGCCGTAATTCTGGCCGGCGAGGCGCTGGGTGTCGGGCACGGAATGGAAACCGGTCTGGGTGTTGAGCGCCACCGCCCAGGTCACCGAATGGACGATGACGAAGACAAGGCTCGCCGTTCCCAACCCGAACCAGAGCAGCGCCAAAGGCAGGAGGGCGATGGCCGGCAGCGGGTTGAACATGGCGGTGAGCGTCGCCAGCAGGTCTGCCCCCAGGCGAAAGGACACCGCCAGCGAGGTGAGCACGGCGGCGAGCGCGATGCCGATGGCATAGCCGATGAGCAGCACGTGCAGGGAGGACAGGATGCGCAGGAGCAGCGTGCCTTCCCGCACCCCCTCCACCAGCGCCGCCAGCGTGTCGGTGAGGGTGGGGAACATGAGCGGATTGCCCAGCATCACCGCATAGGCCTGCCAGAGCGCCATCAAGGCGATGAGGATCAGCCCCCGCCGTACCCCGTCCACATTGGCGAGGCGCTCGAAGAGGGAGAGCGGGTGGACGATCTCGCCCGGCTCCTCCACAGCCGGCAAATCGCGCTCGAATTCGGGGCGGATCGGGGGCACGCGACCGAGGGCAGGAGTTTGGGAAGACAGGGGCTCAGCCATGACCGGCCTCCGCGAACAGCATGGTGTGGATGCGGCGGGTCAAGGCCGCGAATTCGGCGTCGGCGTGATGCTGGTGGCCGAAGGCGTGGGCGTTCAGCTCCGCCTTGACACGGCCGGGATGGGGGGAGAGCACCAGGATGCGCGAGCCCACCACCACCGCCTCCTCGATGGAATGGGTGACGAACAGCACCGTGAAGCGCGTGTCGTCCCAAAGGCTCAAAAGCTCGTCCTGCATCTGCCGGCGGGTGAGGGCATCCAGCGCCGCGAAGGGCTCGTCCATGAGCAGGATGGCCGGCTCCATGGCCATGGCGCGGGCGATGGCCACGCGCTGCTTCATGCCGCCGGAGAGCATGTGGGGATAGACGTCGGCGAACTTGGTCAGCTTGACCTTGCCGATGGCCGCCAGCGCCCGCTCCCGCGCCTCGGCGCGGGGGAAGCGCCCGCTCGCCAGGATGGGGAACATGACGTTCTGCGCCACCGTCTTCCAGGGCATCAGCTGATCGAAATCCTGGAACACCATCATGCGATCCGGCCCCGGCCCGGTGACGGGCGCGCCGTTGAGGCGGATGGCGCCGGCGGCGGGGCGCAGGAAGCCGGCCACCGCCTTCAGCAGGCTCGACTTGCCGCAGCCGGAGGGGCCTAGCAGTACGAAGCGATCCGCCGGATACACGTCGAAGCCGACGCCCCGCGTGGCGGTCACCTGAACGTCGCGCGTCTTGTATTGCAGCGTCACGTCCGCGACCTGGAGCAGGGGCGCGCGCAAGGATGCGGACATGAGGGGGGCGTCCGGCGGGCGCACATGCGCCCCCGCGCCCGCACCGGGGGTGCGGTTCATTACGTTCCCTTTCATCTGGACCCGGTTCAGCCGGGGCTGGGCGGGCGCGATCCCAGGGGTCGGCGCGCCTTTTTAAATATGTAGTTTAAGAAAAATACTATATAGCAAAACTGTCAAGCATCATTTTGCCGAAACATGGTCCGCGAGCGGGATCCGGTGGGCGAGTCCGAGGCGTTCCAAGCCTTTGCGCGACCTAAGGGCAGACGCGACGGCATGGTCCGACGGCTCCTCCCGCCGGAGGCGAGCGGCACGAAGGGGCCACATGCGCCCGCCCGGTGCGCCGCAGCGAAAAAAATCCTGCGTTCTTCGTGCTTTGACGATATTGGCGCCTCTGCTAAGCCTCCTATCCTCCGCTGGGATAGGGAGAGGTGAGATGAGGGGCTTGGGAGTGATGCTGGCAGCCGCGCTGCTGGCGGGATCCGTGGCCGGCGCGCAGGCGCAGACCATGAGCTACGCACAGGCCGCCGGCCTTCTGGCCAAGAGCTGCGGCAAGGACATTACGAAGCTGTGCCCGAACGTGAATCTGGGCGACGGCAAGCTGGTGGCCTGCATGGAGAAGCAGATCACCAAGGTCAGCGCCCAGTGCAAGGCCGACTATGCCACCGCCACCGCGTCCATCGCCAAGCGCGACGCGGCGCAGGATTCCATCGCGCAGGTCTGCGGCCGCGACGCCGCCCAGCTCTGCCCAGGCATGGTGCCGCAGGACGGCAACCTGCTCTCGTGCCTCCTGAAGGCCACCAATGTCGTCTCGGCCGCCTGCAACCAGGCGATCACCGATGCCGGCTATCGCTGATCCTGCCAACCCGAACGCCTGAAGGAAGGACGACAGACATGAAGTCGCCTCTGATCCGCTTCGCGCTGGCAGCTTCGCTCGCCGCGCTCGTCGCCGCCCCCGCCAGCGCCCAGACCGCGCTCTCCGACGGCCAGATCCTGCAGGGGCTCCAGGGCCTCACCGACAGTGCGCCGGTCATCACCGCCCAGCAGTTGCGGGACCAGGTGAAGCAGCACATGGTCCAGTATCCCGGCGAGGAGCTGACCCGCCCCTCGCTGGCGCTGAACCTGGACAAGCTGCCGCAGATCAACGTGCAGATCCAGTTCCGGCTGGGCTCCGCGATCATCGAGCCGTCGTCCTATGCGACGCTCGGCGCCATCGCCGACGCCATGCACAACCCGATCCTGCACGGCTACAAGTTCATCGTCACCGGCAACACCGACGTGACCGGCACGCGCGAGATCAATCTCAAGCTCAGCCAGGCCCGCGCTGACGCGGTGGTGAACGCGCTCGAGACCACCTTCAACGTCAATGCCAGCCGCCTGGAAGCGGTGGGCCTGGGCGAGGAAGTGCTGCTCGATCCCAAGCACCCCACCAGCGCCATCAATCGCCGGGTGCAGATCTTCACCGTGGGCCGCACCGGCAAGCAGTGAGGTTCGACCAGGCCCTTGCGGCCTGATCGGAATGAAGAGGCCGGCGGATGACATCCACCGGCCTTTTTCTTTGCGCGTGAACCTTGCTTGATGGGAGGACGGTTCTTGCCGTCGTCAGGTGGCGGCGGCCGTCGCCTCGTCCTGCCCGGCCTTCTGCTGCTCGGCAGCCTGCTCGCGCAGAGCGGCCAGGAGCTCGTTCAGGAGGCGGTCCCACAGGTCCAGGGTCACGGCGAGGTAAGCCGGCGCCACGCCGGGGCCGATCACCACGTCCATCTCGAAATTCAGGAAGCCGTCGCGCGTATAGGCGCGGCTGAAGCGGCGGGCGCGGTTCCAGTGGGCGGCCACATCCTCCAGCGGCAGGCCGTCCACGCGGAAGCTGGCGAAATAGGTGAAGTCCATGAAGCCGCCGTCCACCGCATTGCCGGGGACGATGTTGAATCCGACGCCGCCGCTGGCGCTGCGCAGCGCCTTGCGCCCGCCCGGCCAGTCGATGAGCTCGGCCCGGAAGCCCCGCTCCTTGAGCGCGGTCTCCAGGTCCGCGAACGTCGCCTTCTGGATGATGCCCGACATGGTGGTGCTCCTCACATCTCACGTTGCGGGCTGGCAGGCTGGAACCCGTTACCGCGCCTGCCGAAAGCCGGCATCGATCGCTCCAGCCCGCGGGCAGAAAACCACAGGGTCGCCGCGAAGCCAATCCAACGGAGCGCGACGTCAGGGGCAATTTTTGCCGCACCGGGGAACCGCGGGCTACGACGGACATTGGTCGGGCTTGAAATCCGCCCCGAAACCGACCTTCATGCGCGCGGGCTTAAAGTCCGCGACCCATCAGGAGCGACCATGTTCCCCGAGCTTCGCCTTCTCTGCTTCGAGGATCTCTCCGTCGGCGTGACGGAAGAATTGCGCAAGACCATCGCCTCCTCGGACGTGGTAGGCTTCGCCGAGATCACGGGGGATCGCAACCCGATCCACTTGTCCGAGCATTTTGCGGCCAAGACCCCGTTCGGCACGCGGATCGCGCACGGCCTCTATACGGCGAGCCTGATCTCCGCGGTGCTGGGCACCCGCCTGCCCGGGCCGGGGGCCATCTATATTTCCCAGACCCTGAACTTCAAGGCGCCGGTGAAGATCGGCGACGAAGTGGTGGTGCGGGTGGAAGTGGCCGAGCTCATCCCCGAGCGCCGCCGCGCCCGCCTCGCCTGCACCTGCAAGGTGAAGGACGAGCTGGTGCTGGAAGGGGAAGCCTGGGTGAAGGTGCCCTCCCGCGCCGAGACGCAGGATTCGCCCCTGCGCGCGTTGTCGGCCTGACTCTGAGACCCTCCGGGGCCGGTCAGCGATTGGCCCCGGGCACCCAGAGCACGTCGCCGGCCCCGCGCGCATTGACGTAGCGGCTCGCCACGAAGAGCAGGTCGGAGAGGCGGTTCATGTAGCGCACAGCCGCCGAATTGACGATTTCCCCCTCCTCCCGCGCCAAGGCCACCATGAGCCGCTCCGCCCGCCGGGCAATGGTGCGGGCAAGGTGCAGATAGGCGGCGGCCGGCTCGCCCGCCGGCAGCACGAAGGATCTCAGCGCCGGCAGGTGGGCATTGAGGCTATCAATGTCCGCTTCCAGCCGCGCCACCTGGCTCTCCACGATGCGCAGGGGTTCGTAAGGCAAAGGCGCCGCGCCCGCCCGCTCCGGTGTGCACAGATCCGCGCCGAGGTCGAACAGGTCGTTCTGCACCCGCAGGAGAACCGCCTCCACCTCCGGCACATCAGCCAGATGCAGCCGGGCAAGGCCCAGCGCCGCATTGGCCTCGTCCACGGTGCCATAGGCCTCCACCCGCAGATCGTCCTTGCGCACCCGTTCCCCGGTGCCGAGCCCGGTGGTGCCGTCATCTCCGGTGCGGGTATAGATCTTGTTCAGCTTGACCATGTGTCAGCGGCCCATGGCGAAAATGGTGATCATGACGATGACGATCGCCACGAACTGGAACAGCACCCGCATCTGCATCAGCTTCTGCGACCGCTTGGGCGAGCCGCCCGCCGCGAAGTTGAACAGGCCGAGCAGCAGCACGCCCGCCACCACGGCCAGCGCGAGCGGGATGAGGAGATAGATGGTCCAATGCAGCATGGCGATCCCCGGCCGGAAGTGAGCCGGCGTCTGGATGGGAAGTGTTAGAGCATTTCCCCGCATCATGGGAACGGGGTCCGCGCGGGGGAGAGGCAAATCACGCTCCCCCCGCAGGGCGCTTCTGCCGGCCTCAGCCCAGCGCGAAGGCGATGGACCCGTTCAGCAGGGAGGCGAAGCACACCCACAGCAGATAGGGCACCAGCAACCAGCCTGCCAGGGCATCGGCGCGAAAGGCGAAGCGCATGGTCGCCGCCAGGCTCAGGATGAGCGCCACGATGATGGCCAGAGCCGCCCATACCGCATGGAGCGCAAAGAAGACCGGCGACCAGGCGAAGTTGAGCGACAACTGCACCAGGAACAGGCCAATGGCCCAGCGCCGGTCGGGCCCCTCGGGCGCGCGGTCCCACAGCCGCCAGAGGCTGATGCCCATCAGGAAGTAAAGGATGGTCCAGGCCACCGGGAACACCGCATTGGGCGGCGTGAAAGAGGGTTTGGGCAGGGTGGCATACCAGGTGGGGATCTGCGGCGAGGTGACCGCCCCGCCAATGGCCGCCACCGCCACCATCAGGAGGGCGCAGGCGGCCGCCCGCAGGAAGGACATGCCGGGGCCGCCCCGCAGGGCCGAGCTCGAGCTGGTTGTATTCATGATGTCATGCTCCTCATGCACGACGCTGCCGGACGAGGCCGGTTCCGCCGCTCATTTTCCGCAAGGCTGGCATCCTCAAGCATTGCGTTCATTTCTCTTGCACCGCAAAAACTTTAACGGCATTGCATCGCCACCATGAGCAATACCACCACGTCCACTACGTCCGGCGCCGGGCATCGGCTCACATCGTCCGATGCGCGCACCCTGTTCCTGTCCGCCCTTGGCGGGGCGCTGGAATTCTACGACTTCATCATCTTCGTCTTCTTCGTGTCGGTTCTGGGAACCCTGTTCTTCCCGCCGGGCATTCCCGACTGGCTGGTGCAGCTCCAGGCCTTCGGCATCTTCGCCGCCGGCTATCTGGCGCGCCCGCTGGGGGGCATCGTGCTCGCCCATTTCGGCGACCGGTTGGGCCGCAAGCGCATGTTCACGCTCTCCATCCTGCTCATGGCGCTCTCGACGCTGGGCATGGCGGTCATGCCCACCTTCGCCACCATCGGGCATTTGGCACCCGTGCTCCTGCTGCTCATGCGGGTGCTGCAGGGCGCGGCCATTGGCGGCGAGGTGCCCGGCGCCTGGGTGTTCGTGTCCGAGCACGTGCCGCAGCGCAAGGTGGGCCTGGCCTGCGGCGTGCTCACCGCCGGCCTCGTCTCCGGCATCCTGCTCGGCTCGCTGGTGGCCACCGCCATCAATCGCAGCTTCACGCCCGAGGTCATCCACGACTGGGCCTGGCGCGTGCCCTTCCTGCTGGGCGCGGTGTTCGGCCTGTGCGCGGTCTATCTGCGCTCCTGGCTGGAAGAGACCCCCGTCTTCAAGGAGATGAAGGCGCGCAAGGCCCTCGCCTCCGGCCTGCCGGTGCGCCTCGTGGTGCAGCATCACTGGCGGGAGGTGCTGCTCTCGGCGCTGCTCACCTGGCTTCTGACCGGCGGCGTGGTGGTGGTCATCCTCATGACGCCCACCTTGTTCCATTCGCTCTATCACATCGACAGCGCCACCGCGCTCACCGCCAACAGCTTGGCCACCGCGCTGTTGTGCGTGAGCTGCGTCGTGGTGGGGGCGCTGTGTGACCGGTTCGGGGCCGGCCGGGTGCTGCTGCTGGGCTCGGTGGCGCTCGGCGCCAGCACCTACCTGCTCTATCGCACCGTGGGCGGCGACCCGGCCGCCCTCTTCCCGCTCTATGGCCTTGCCGGCCTGTGCGTGGGCGTCATCGCCGTCACGCCCTATGTGATGGTGCGCATCTTTCCGCCGGCCATCGCCTTTTCCGGCGTGTCCTTCTCCTACAACGTGGCCTATGCGGTGTTTGGCGGCATCACGCCTTTGGTGGTGACGCTGGCCCTGCAGGCGGACCCGTTCGCCCATGCCCACTACATCCTGGCGCTGAGCGTCATGGGCGCACTTATCGGCCTTTATCTGTGGCGCACGGGGCAGGTGGAGCGGCCCTGAACGGAGCGGGCCATCCCCTCGGCTCCAAAAGGCACGTCATGACGGCACCGGCCAGCCCGCTCACCCGCAAACACTGGCTGACGCTCGGCCTCACCGCGCTGGGCGGCGGGCTCGAACTCTATGACTTCATGGTGTTCGTCTTTTTCGTACCGGTGCTGTCGCGGGTCTTCTTCCCGCCCGACATTCCCCACTGGCTGGCCCAGCTCCAGACCTTCACCATCTTCGCCGTGGGCTTCCTGGCCCGGCCGGTGGGTGGGGTCGTGTTCGGCCATTTCGGCGATCGGATCGGGCGCAAGCGCACCTTCACCTTTTCCGTGCTGCTGATGGCGGCGGCGACGCTCGCCATGGCGTGCCTGCCTGGCTACGCGGTCCTGGGCTTTTGGGCACCGCTGCTCCTGGCGCTGCTCCGTCTTATCCAAGGCGGCGCGGTGGGCGGCGAGGTGGCGGGCTCCTATGTGTTCGCCAGCGAGCATGTGCCGGCGGACCGACGGGGGCTCGCCTGCGGCATCATGGCCATGGGCATGACGTCCGGCACTTTGCTGGGGGTGTTCGTCGCCACCCTCGTCCACACCTTCGCCAGCGACGCACAGGTCGTCGCATTTGCCTGGCGCCTGCCCTTCCTCCTGGGGAGCGGGCTGGGGCTGCTGACGCTTTTCCTGCGCCGGTGGCTGGAAGAGACGCCCGTGTTCCGCGACCTCCAGCGCCGCCGCGCGCTGGCGGTTCAATTGCCGCTGAAGCTGGTGGTGTCCTCCTATCGGCGGGCGCTGCTGGTCTCGGCGCTCGCGCTGTGGGTGCTGGTGGGACATTTCGCCGTGCTGGTGCTGATGGGGCCCACCTTGCTCCAGAGCCAGTTCCACATTCCCCCGGCGCAGGCGCTGTCCATTGGCTCGCTCGGCACCTTCTGCGCGGCGCTCGCCTGCATGGTCTCCGGGCTGATGTTCGACCGGCTCGGACCGGGCCGGGCGCTGGCGGTGGGTACGCTGGCGGCGGGCCTCACCGTGCAGTTCTTCTTCGGCGTCGCGGCGGGACAGGGAGGCCCGATCCTGGTGGCGGGCTATTGCCTCGCCGCCGCGGGGACGGGGCTCCTGACGGCGGTGCCCGTGCTGATGGTGCGGAGCTTCCCGCCCGCCGTGGCCTATTCCGGCGTGTCTTTGGCCTATAATCTGGGCTTCGGGGTGATTGCCGGTCTGACCCCCATCTTCATCGCCGCTTTGCTGCCGAGCGTGCCGCAGATACCGAGCCTCTATCTGTTCGCCCTGGAGGTGCTGGGCATCGCGCTGGGGCTGAAGGTGGCCGGCGGCCTCCTGAATCGCCCCACCGCACAGTGACCACCTGCCGCACGGAAAGATTCTCTGCCGACGCGCATTGATCCGCCGGTTTCGACTGGCTAGGGTCCCGCCGTTTTGTTGCGGGACATTGCTGATTATGGTCGGGGGCAAGTACAGGACCGACATCGACGGTCTCAGGGCGGTAGCGGTATGCCTCGTCCTGTTGTTTCATGCGGGGTTTCAACCAAGCGGTGGTTTCATCGGCGTCGACGTCTTCTTCGTCATCTCAGGTTACCTAATTACCGACCTGATCCTGAATGAGGCGCGCGCAGGAACCTTCACCTTCCTTGGCTTCTACGACAGGCGCGTGCGGCGGATTCTTCCGGCGCTGCTGGTGGTCCTGCTGGCGACGCTCGCGGCCGGCGCCTTGATGCTGATGCCCGGCGCCTTTGCGGTCCTCGGCCGAAGTGCCGCCGCATCCGCGCTGGGCTTCGCCAACTTCTTCTTCTTCCGCCATACCGGCTATTTCGACGGCGCGGCCGAGCTGATGCCGCTGCTGAACATGTGGTCGCTGGCGGTGGAGGAGCAATTCTACCTCGCCTGGCCGCTTCTGCTGCTGGGGGCGGTGCGCCTCGCCCGCCGCTGGCCTTATGCGGTGGCGGCCCTGTTCGGGCTGGTGATCGCCGTCAGCTTCGCCCTTGCCGTGGTGAAGGTGGCTGAGGGCGCCAAGAGCGCCTTTTACCAGCCGTTCGGACGGGCCTGGGAATTTGCCGTCGGCGGCGCCTTGATCCTGGTGCGCGATCGCCTCGCCAACCTGCCGCGCCTCGCGGCGGAGGGGCTGAAGCTTGCCGGGGCCGTGGCCATCCTGGCGCCGGCGCTGCTGCTGGACCCCGCCAGCCCCTTTCCCGGCCTCAATGCGGTGGCCCCGGTGCTCGGCACTGCGCTCCTCCTCCTGCCCACGCGCGCGCCGACGCTCACCGCCGCCGCGCTGTCCTGGCAGCCGGTGCGGTTCGTGGGGCGGATCTCCTATTCGCTCTATCTCTGGCACTGGCCGGTCCTGGCCTTCGCCCGCCATTATGTGAACGGCGCCCGCCTCACCGACCTGGAAGCCATCGGTGCGCTGGCGGTCTCCTTCATCCTTGCCGTGCTGTCCTGGCGCTTCGTGGAGCAGCCGTTTCGCCGCTATCGGGGCATGCCAGCCCCCCGCGTGGTGGCCACAGGCGCGCTGGCGGGCGCGGGGGTCGCGGCGCTCGGCTTCGGCATCTATCTGGCAGATGGCGTCTCAACCCGCGTTTCGCCGCAACTGGCTGCCCTCGGCTCCTTCGAGCTCATGTGGGACTGGCCCTGCCCGCAGCGTGTGGCGGTGGGCGAGGGCAAGGTCTTGTGTGTTGCCGGCGCCGACTGGCGCACCGCTTCAACGCGCGGAATCGTGTGGGGCGACAGCCATGCCGAGCACCTGATGCACCTGCTGGACGAGGCCGGCCGGCGCACCAACACCGCCATCGCCCTCGTGCGCGCCTGCCCCGCCGTCTTCTCGCAAGAGGGCCTGCGGCGGGCGCCGGCGGGCCTGCCGCCCATCTGCGCCACCTCCTATGACAGCACGCGGGCGATGCTGAAGGCCTCCCCGGACATCCGCCTGGTGATCCTGGCCTCCGCCTGGAACTTCATGCCCGATGCCATCTACCGCGCCGGCGGCAAGCCGGAGAGCATGGAGAGGGGCTATCAACTGCTGGCGGAGGAATTGCTGCGGGTCTCCGGCGACCTCGCGGCGCCGGGACGCAAGATCGTGCTGTTCGGCGACATTCCACACTGGGACACCGATCCCATGCCGTGCCTGGCGGCGCAGGACGGATCCCTGCTGCGCGCGCCGTGCGAGCGGGAGGTAGACCGCATCGACCGGTCGGAGATCAGCGCCGTGCAGGATGGGGTGAACGCCGCCTTCCGCTCCCTCAAAGGGGCGCGGGACGACGTGGTGGTGGCGGTCCCCGCCGACGCGCTGTGCGATGCCTCAGGCTGCGCCGCGCGGATCAACGGAGAGTTCCTGTATTTGGACCGCGACCATTTCCGCCGCACGCTGAGCCCCAAGGCGCGGGGGCAGCTGGTGGAGAAGCTGGGCCTGGAGCAGCTGCTGCGCAGCGCCGAGCCGGCGCCCGCCTCCAAGCCTTGAGCCACGGGGCGGCGGGTGCCGCCCCGCCAAACGCTCAGTTGCCGCCGCTCTCCAGCAGGCGGCGGGCGATGACCTGGGCCTGGATCTCGGCCGCGCCCTCGAAGATGTTGAGGATGCGGGCATCGCACAGGAGCCGGGAGACCGGATATTCCAGCGCGAAGCCGTTGCCGCCATGGATCTGCAGCGCATTGTCCGCCGCCGCCCAGGCGACGCGGGCGCCCAGCAGCTTGGACATGCCCGCCTCAAGGTCCGTGCGGCGGCCCTCATCCTTGGCGCGGGCGGCGAAATAGGTGATCTGCCGGGCGATGGCGATCTCCACCGCCATCATCACGATCTTATCGGCGACGCGGGGGAAGGCGATGAGCGGCTTGCCGAACTGGATGCGCTCCTCGGCATAGCGCAGGCCGGTCTCCATGGCCGCCTGGGCAACGCCCACGGCGCGGGCGGCGGTCTGGATGCGGGCGGCCTCGAAGGTGTTCATGAGCTGCTTGAAGCCCTGGCCCTCGACCCCGCCCAGCAATTGCCCGGCCGGCACCTCGAAGCCGTCGAAGCCGATCTCGAACTCCTTCATGCCGCGATAGCCGAGCACCTCGATCTCGCCGCCGGTCATGCCCTTGGCGGGGAAGGGGTCCGCGTCGGTGCCGCGGGGCTTTTCCGCCAGCAGCATGGACAGGCCCTTATATCCGGGCTCGGCCGGATTGGTGCGCACCAGGAGCGTCATCAGGTCGGCGCGGACCGGATGGGTGATCCAGGTCTTGTTGCCGGAGACCTTGTAGACGTCGCCCTCCTTCACCGCGCGGGTGCGCAGGGAAGCGAGATCCGAGCCCGTATTGGGCTCGGTGAAGACGGCGGTGGGCAGGATCTCGCCCGAGGCGATCTTGGGGAGATAGGTGTCCTTCTGCGCATCCGTGCCGCCGCCTAGGATCAATTCGGCCGCGATTTCCGAGCGGGTGCCGAGCGAGCCGACGCCGATATAGCCGCGCGACAGTTCCTCTGTGACCACGCACATGGCCTCCTTGGGGAGGCCCAGGCCGCCATATTCCTCCGGGATGGTGAGCCCGAACACGCCGAGATCGGCGAGGCCCTGGATGATCTCCAGCGGGATATAGGCGTTTTCCAGATGCCACTCATGGGCATGGGGGGCCACCTCCGCCTCCACGAAGCGGCGGATCTCGGTGCGCATGGCCTCCATGGTCTCGTCGAGGCCGGCCTCGCCGATGGTGGTGGCGCCGTGGGCCTCGCGGATGCGGGCGGCGAGCGCAGCGCGGGCGGCGCAGGTGTTGCCGTGCTTGGCGAGCGACCGGATGGCAAGGTCCGCATGGAGCCCCGCCAGCGCGCCGTCGGAAACATAGAGATCGTCGAGCCGCACCACCTCGCCCTGGCTCATGGGGATGCCGCCCAGGATCTGGGAGACATATTCGCCAAGGCCGATCTGCACGAGCAGCCGCTCGGTCTCGCCGAACTTGCCCATCTCGGTGAGGCGGTCGGCATAATGGACCAGCTCGCGCACGCCGAACACATAGGTGGCGAGCCAGGCAAGGCCATGTGTGGCGCGCTGCTCGGCATCCAGAAGGCGAGCGGAGAGCTTGCCGCCCTCGCTCACCCGCGCGCGGATTTCGGAGGTGACTTCCGCCAGCAGCTTTTCCAGCGTGGTGGTGGCTTCGCGGCCGAGGCCCACGGCATCGAAAGTGCCCTCGTCGGCGGCAAGCGCGGCGCTGCTGGTCATTCAACTCCCCCGATGTTGTGCGTTGCGATATTCCGCCAATCCTTATCGACGGCGGGGCCGGACGCAACGGGGGATTTTTCGGCCTTTAGGCGAACGGCACCGCACCTGTCGCGGCGCATCCCGGACGCCCCAACCTCAGGGCTTGGCCGGCCAGCCGAAGGAGAGCACCTCCACCTTCGGGCGCACGGCCTTCATGGCGGCGCCGTCGGAGGAGAAGGTGGCGTCTCCGGATACTTTCAGGAGGGCCTTTTCGGGGGCATCGGGATCAGGGGCGAAGATGACGGAGAGGGTGCAGCCGCCGGGAATGCGGGCGAGGCGCCCCGTCTTCCAGTCGGTGACGGTGCCGCCATAGTCCCACTCGAAGCCGGACAGGGCAAAGGGGCCGCCATTGAGCGCGCGCACATCGGCCAGCGTCTGGCCGGGCCTGAGGGCGCCGCCTTGCACCGCGAAGGTCCATGTACTTTCGGGCCCCACCCGCACCATGCCGGGGATGCGGCTTTTCTTCTCGTCCTGCCAGAGGATCTCGATGCGGCGGGCAGGATCGTCGGCAAAGACCAGGGTGCCGTGCTCGGTCGCCCCTTCCGCGCCGGGGATCTCACCATCGCGCACATTGGGGGCGCCAAAGGCCGCCACGAGACGCGCCTTGTCGGTATCGCGGGCGAACACCCCCTCGCACGACAGGCTGGGCGGTGGCTCGGCCTGTGCGCCGGCCACCCCCAATATCAGGACAAAGGCTGCGAGCCGGGCTTTCACGCCTGGCCAGCGGTGCCCATGCGCTGGGCTTCGGAGGCCATGCGCTGCTGGAACAGGGCGGCGAAGTCCACCGGATCGATCATGAGGGGCGGGAAGCCGCCATTGCGCACGGAATCGGCCACGATCTGGCGGGCGAAGGGGAAGAGCAGGCGGGGGCACTCGATGAGAACCACCGGCTGGAGGCTCTGCTCGGGCACGTTCTGCACGCGGAAGATGCCGCCATAGGTCAGGTCGAAGGCGAACAGGGTGGAGCCGTTCACCGTGGCGCTGCCTTCCACCTTCAGCTCAACCTCGAAGTCCGGGCCCTGGAGGGGACGGGCATTGACGTTGATCTGCAGGTTCACGTCGGGCTGGCCCTGGGGGGCGCCCAGCGAGTTGGGGGCGTTGGGATTCTCGAAGGAGAGGTCCTTCACATATTGCGCGAGGACATTGAGCGAAGGCGCCTTGGGGTCCGGGGTGCCGTTCTGCGTCGCCATGCTCGTCTCCATCCTGTGCGGGGACCTGCCCCCCTTGCGGTGGCGGGTCGCTAGCATGCCTGCGGCGCGCGGGCAAGGCGCGGCGGCGGCCGCCCTCGGCACGGCGGGCGGCCTGTGCTAGAAAGCACCGAGAGAGAAAGCCCCATGCCCATGGTCGGCCCGACAGGGACTGGCCACCCGATGGATGCGATGCGATGACGGACAAGTCTGAATTCGATGCCGCCACCCTGGTGCCCGAGGGCCGCCCGCCTCTGAGCGAGGCGGCCAAGCGCGCCCTCGCCGAAGCGGCGGAGCGGCGCGCGGCCATCGATGCGGTGGCGAAATCCATGCCCAAGGAAATCAACGGCCGCGGCGGCGCCGAGCCGGTGCGCTATGGCGACTGGGAAGTGGGCGGCATCGCCAGCGACTTCTGAAAATAGGGGAGGCGCCCGGCCTCCCCGAATCTGGCTCAGCGGGTGAGATAGAGCCCGATCAGACCCGCCACGCCCACCACGATCCGCCACCAGCCGAACGGCGCATAGCCGTGGCGGCTGACGAATTCCAGCAGGCTGCGCACCACCACCAACGCGGCGCAGAAGGCGGCGGCAAAGCCAATGGCGATGAGCACGCCGTCATCCAACGTCAGCGCGGCGCGATTCTTGTAGAGGTCATAGACGAAGGCGCCCAGCATGGTGGGCAAGGCGAGGAAGAAGGAAAATTCCGCCGCCGCCTTCTTGTCGACCCCCATCAGCATGGCGCCCACAATGGTGGAGCCCGAGCGCGACATGCCGGGAATGAGCGCCAGGCACTGGCAGAAGCCGATCTTGAGCGCCAGCATGGGCGGCAGGCCCATGGCATTGTTGTATTTGGGCTTGGGCGCCACCTTGTCGATGACGAGGAGCACGACGCCGCCGAAGATCAGCGTGCCGCAGATCAGCATGGGCGATTCGAACAGCACCTGCTTGATGAAGCCGTGCAGCGCCGCCCCGATGACCGCCGCCGGCAGAAAGGCGAGCAGCACGCCGATGACGAAGCGCCGGGCGCCGGCGCTTGTGGGCAGCATAAGGGCGATGCGCAGGAAGCGCTGGAAATAGACCACCAGAATGGCGAGCACCGCACCGAGCTGGATCAGCACCTCGAAGGTCTTGCCGTTGCTTTCAAAGCCGAGAAAGTGGCCCACCAGCAGGAGGTGGGCGGTCGAGGAAACCGGGATGAATTCCGTCAGGCCTTCGATGAGGCCGAGGAACAGGGCCTCGATCATGGTGCCGAGCGTCATGTGACAGCGTCCAGAAAGGTGAAAGCCGGCCGACCGGCCAGGGTGCGCCGGCATCCTGCGGCGTCGGCGGGGCGGGCGCAATCGGGGGGCTTGTCACCCTCCCCAGGGTCATGTGGATCAATGGTTCACCATGTGGCGGCCTGGCCACAGGCCGCCGCCCTTTGTGTCTTGCGGCAGTGCGAGAACATCTCTAGACCGGGGGCAGCGATCGGAACCGATCATCGTCCGCAAGGCGCGATAAGTGAGATCGCCGCTTCGAGGGGGGAACCGCCGCCTTCCCTTGGGGCATGCGTTTCCGGCACTCCGCTGTAGGGCCCGCCCCCGGCAACAGGCTTCAGGTCCGCACCTTCCCTCATGGAACTTTACCACCACCCCTTCTGCCCCCATTCCCGCTTCGTGCGGCTGGTGCTCGCCGAATACGGCATCGAGCCGGTCCTGGTGGAGGAGCGGACATGGGAGCGGCGCGCGGACTTCCTGGTGCTCAATCCCGCTGGCGAGACCCCGGTGCTGGTGGAGCAGCAGGCCCCTTCCGTGCCCGGGGCGTCCATCATCGCTGAATATATGGACGAGACGCGCGGCCTTGCGCTCGCCGATCGGCGCCTGCTCCCCGAGGACCCGCTCTCGCGCGTCGAGGTGCGGCGGCTGGTGGCTTGGTTCAACGAGAAGATGTTCCTGGAATCCACCGAGCATCTGGTGCGCGAGCGCATCTATAAGCGCTACATGAAGGCCGACCAGGGCGGCGGACCGCCCGATGCCACGGCGTTGCGCGCGGCGCGCTCCAATATCCGCTATCATCTGAAATATATCGGATGGCTGGCGCGGGCGCGGAACTGGCTCGGCGGATCGCGCCTCAGCCATGCCGACCTTGCCGCCGCCGCCCATCTTTCGGTGGCCGACTATCTGGGCGATGTGCCGTGGGAAGAGGACGAGGACGCCAAGGCCTGGTATGCGCGGATGAAGTCGCGGCCGACCTTCCGCGGCCTGCTGGCGGATTCCATGCCGGGCATGCCGCCGTCCAAGACCTATACGGATCTGGACTTCTGAACGCTCCGGCCGCCGCCGACGCGCCCCCCTCTGCCCTTTTCACCCTCAAGGACCGCCTGCGCGACTTGGCGCAGGACGAGGGATTCGATGCGTTCGGCATTGCCGATCCCGACGCCATCGGCCCCGCCGGCGCGCGCCTGCGCCAATGGGTGGCCGAAGGCCGGCAAGGCGACATGGGCTGGATGGCCGACACTTTGGACCGCCGCGTCCATGCCCGCGCCATGTGGCCGGACGTGAAGCGCGTGGTGATGCTCGGCCTCAATTACGGGCCGGACGAGGACCCCCGGGCGGTGCTTGCCGCCCGCAGCCGGGGCGCCATCTCCGTCTATGCGCGGGCGGAGGATTATCATGATCTCATCAAGGCCAAGCTGAAGCGGCTTGCCCGCGCGTTGCTCACGGACGCCGTGCGACAGGGCCTGAACGGCGACGTGAAGGTGTTCGTGGACACCGCCCCGCTCATGGAAAAGCCCCTCGCCATGGCCGCCGGGCTCGGCTGGCAGGGCAAGCACACCAATCTCGTTTCGCGCGAACGTGGCTCCTGGCTGTTCCTGGGCGCCATCGCCACCACGCTGGACCTGCCCGCCGACGCCCCCGCCCGCGACCATTGCGGCGCCTGCCGGGCCTGCCTCGACGCCTGCCCCACCAACGCCTTCCCCGCGCCCTACCAGATCGATGCCCGGCGCTGCGTTTCCTATCTGACCATCGAGCACAAGGGGCCGATCCCGCGCGACCTGCGCCCCCTCATGGGCAACCGCATCTATGGCTGCGACGATTGCCTGGCCGCCTGCCCCTGGAACAAGTTCGCGCAAGCGGGCCGGGAGGCGAAACTCGCCGCGCGGGACGAGAACCGCGCGCCCGACCTTGCCGCGCTCGCCGCCCTCGACGAAGAGAGCTTCCGCGCCCGTTTCGCCCGCAGCCCCATCAAGCGCACGGGGCGCACGCGCATGCTGCGCAACATCCTCACCGCCATCGGAAATTCCGGCGATCCGGCGCTGGTGGCGAGCGCGCTGCCTCATCTGTCCCATACCGATCCCCTGGTGCGTGGGGCGGCGGTGTGGGCCTTGTCCCGCCTTATGGATGCATCCGCCTTCGCAGGGCTTGCTGCGCAATATAAGCGCAGCGAAACCGACGAAGAGGTGCGCCGGGAATGGCAGATCGGAAAGGTGCATGGTGACGTGCTGCCCCATGGCGGCGCGCCATCCGGGAAAATTTGAACCGATCAGATCTCCGCCCGGCCCCCTGCCCCGCGCGCCCGGAACGCGCTATCCAATGCCCCGGCGTCTTCGGCTGATCGGCGTGCGCGCCGGGAAAAGCGTGCCAGGAAAACGCGCCAAGGGAGAAGCATGACCACGGTCCTCGCCATCGGAATGGGCTATTGCACCCGCCGCCTCGCGCAGACGGGCGGCGGCGGCATCACGCGCATCATCGGCACCAGCCGCACCGCCGAGGGCGCGGCGCGCCTCTCCGACCTGTCGAGGCCGGGGCTGATGGTGGAGGGGCTGGTCTTTGACGGCACTCACCCGAGCCAGACATTCCTCACCGCCATCGAGGCGGCGCACGTCGTGTTGCTCTCCGCCCCGCCGGGCGAGGCCGGCGACCCGGTGCTCGCCGCGGCGCTGCAGGCGCTGGAGGACGCGCCCCGGCTGAAGCAGGTCATCTATCTCACCACGCTCGGCGTCTATGGCGACCACAAAGGCGGATGGGTGGACGAGCGGACGCCGCCCGCCTCGGGCGTCGCCCGCCTCAAGCGGCGACTGGATGCGGAAGCCCAATGGCGGGCCTTCGGGGAACTGAAGGGCATCCCGGTCGCCGTGCTGCGCCTTGCCGGCATCTACGGCCCCGGCCGCAATGCCCTGGCGCAGCTGGCGGCCGGCGAGGCGCGGCCCATCCACAAGGAGGGGCAGGTGTTCAACCGCATCCATGTGGACGACATCGTGGCCACCATCCGCGCCGCCCTGGAACGGCGCTTCGACGGCATCGTGAACGTTACCGACGACCTGCCCGCCTCACCCGCCGAGCCGATCTTGGAAGCGGCGCGCCTGCTCGGCCGCCCCGCGCCACGGGTGGTGCCGTTCGAGGAAGCCGCTGCCACCATGAGCCCCATGGCGCTGAGCTTCTGGGCCAGCAGCAAACGTGTGCGCAATGACCGGCTCAAGGCGGAGCTGGGCGTACGCCTCGCTTTTCCCACCTTCCGGGAGGGCCTGTCCGCACTCCACCGGGACGGCGAGGGAGGGGGGTAAAAATTGCCGGCTATCAGAGTTATTTAGCCGGCATAATTAAACCAGAGGTTCACCCAGCCAGGCCTTGAGCAACGCCACTTCCCGCTCGGCCTGTGCCACCACGAGGCGTGCGGCGGCCAGCCGTGCGGCGGCATCGGGATCACGCTCCGCCGACCGCGCGAGGGCGGCCGCGCCGTTCAGGCCGAACTGGCCGAGCAGGCCAGCGAGCGCATGGGCGGGGCCGACCAGCGCATCCGCATCCTCCCGCTCCACCAGTTCCGCCCAGTCCATGAAGCGCTGCCCTGTGCCATCCACGAAGCGGCTGGCGAGGCGCTGGAAATTGTCTTCCCCCACCGCCCGGCGCAGCGCCGCCACGCCGGAAAAGTCCACCTCCGCCGTCGGCCCCTCCAGCGCCGGAGCGGCCGCACTTTGCGGACTGGACGGTTCAGGCGCGCCGGGCAGAACCGTCTCCACCGGAGCCGGATGGAGCGGCGTTTCCGCCCCTTCCTCCCCTTCCATCGTCTCGTCCGGCCCGGCACCCTCGGGTGCCGCAGCCTCGATGAGGATGAGCATCCAGTCATCCTCCGGGCTCGGCCCGAGCCGGGCCGCGATGCGCCCGGCCGCCCGGCTCGCGGCGCGCTCCAGAGGCGCGCCGGCCTGGCTCTTGAGGATGTCGATCAGCCAGTCCGGGCACGGCCCGCCGCTCGCCAATTCCGCCGGGTCCAGGCCGTCGGTCGCCAGCACCAGACGCTCGCCCGGCGCGAGCCGCAGCCGCACGGCGTCATAGGTCGCTGCATCAGTGAAGCCAAGCAGCGGTCCGTCGGCGGCCAGGCTGCGCGCGCCGCCTGCCCCCACCACCATGGGGTGGGGGTGGCCGGCGGAGGCGATCTCGATGCTGCCGTCCGGATAAAGGTCTACCACCAAGGCGGTGGCGAGCGCGGCATCGAAGGCGGGTTCGGAAAAGATCACGCCCGACCAGCGGGCCAGCAAGTCGGCAGGCGGCAGGAGGGCGGCGGCGTTGAGGCCGCGCAGCATGGCCGCCTGCGCCACCGCGCCCGCCTTGGCATTGATGCCATGGCCCATCACATCCACCAGCACCACCCGCTCGCGCCCCTCCAGCGGCAGATGCACCACCAGGTCGCCCCCCCCAATGTCGGCGGTGTCGGTGCGCAAGGTGGCGCAGAAGGGGCCGATCCGCTCCGGCAAAGTGGGGCGGACCAGATCCTCCAGCGCCGAGCCGAAATAGCGGAACAGCCGCGCTCGCTGGCGCATGGCCCGAACCAGAGCGAGCTTCACCGTCTCCAGCAGCGCCTCCGGACGGACCGGCTTGGTGAGGAAGGTGTCCACCCCCAGTTCCAGGGCGCGCACCCGCACGCTGGGATCGCCCGTGATCATGACGATGGGAATCGGCGGGCGGGCGGTGTCATCCTCCAGCGCCTCCACCAAGGCGGTGCCGGGTTCCCCCGCCAGGTGGAAGTCGGTGACGATGAGGTCGACACGGGTCTCCCGCGCCAGCGCCAGCGCCTCCTTCAGCGTCGCCGCGCCCAACACGCGGTAATGGGGCTCCAGGAGATTGAGATAGGTGTCGAGGAGGATGTCCTCATCCTCCACCACCAGCACCAGGGGCCGGCGGCGGGCGAGCTGGCGGCGGGCCACCAGCCGATTGGGGGTGCCGGGCACATAGTCGGCCCGGTCCAGTGCGCTGCGGGCGAGCGCGAGGCCCCGGCCGGACGTGCCATCGGCGCCCGTACCTCCCAGCGTGGCGCCGGCCCAGCGCTTGGGGAAGGCCTCGAACGGGCCGCCATCCTCCTCCAGCGTCAGGGTGAGGACGATGCCGTCCAGCTCTGCGGTGAGGGCGATCTCGGTCGGGCGGGGCCAGGCGTGGCGCACCGCATTGGCCGCCAGTTCCGCCACGGCGAGCACCACCTCGTCGGTGATGTCGGCACCCACGCGCAATTGCAGTAATTGTCGCCGGAGCGCCTTGCGCAGCCAGGACACCTCCTCGAGCGTCGCCGGACGCCGCGCCTCGAACAGCTTCACCGCACCCTCGCCCCGCGTGAATGGCGCCAAAGTGGGCGGGCGGGCGGCGGGCCGTCAAGCCAGGGCGTCGAGTTCCTCGTCGGAAAGGGCGCCGGGCACGATGGTCACGGGAACGGGGAAGCGGGCGGATGCGGGGCCGGCGAGCAGCGTCACCAGGGGGCCAGGTCCCTCGCTGCCGGTGCCGGAGGCGAGCACGAGAACGGCGATATCGCGGTCCTCCGCGATCAAGGAGAGAATGGCCTCCGCGCGGCTGCCTTCCCGGATCACCGGCTCGGCTTCCAGGCCGGAGACGCGCTTGGCGCGGGCGGCGAAATGGTCGAGCCGCTCCTGCATGGCTTCGGTGGCCTCCGCGCGCATGAGGTCGCCCACCCCGAACCATTGCTGCGCCACGCCCTCCAACTCCAGGATGCCGAGCATCACCACGCCCGAGCCGGTGCGGGCGGCACGGCGGCTGGCATAATAGAGCGCGCGATCGCATTCCGGCGTCTCGTCGATGACGACGAGGAATTTGCGCTTGTGGCCGGCCTCATGGATCTGGCGCTTGGGATTCACACGGCCTCCTCCGGCGTCAGGACAATGGGGGGATGCTGCCACGGAAGGCAAAGAAAAGGCGACCGGAAATTTCCGGCCGCCTGTCCTTCAAGGGCGATCGCAGGGGCGATCAGAGCACCTGCGCCACCTCGTCGAAGGCAAGGCGCGGCAGGCGGTCCATCACCTTGGCGGGGTCGCCATGGCCGAGCGCCGCGATGAAATTGGTCTTCACCTTGCCGCCGGGGAAAAATTCCGCATCCACCTTGGCCGCGTCGAAGCCGGACATGGGACCCACGTCCAAGCCCACCGCGCGGGCGGCGAGGATGAGATAGGCGCCCTGGAGCGAGGAATTGCGGAAAGCGTGGGGCTCCACCATGCCCGGATTGTTCAGGAACAGGTCCTTGAAGCCGGGATTGTGGGGGAACACTTGCGGGATCTTCTCGTAGAATTCCAGGTCGTAGCCGATCAGCACGATCACCGGGGCGGCCAGCGCCTTCACATTGCCGGGCGACAGGGCCGGGGCAAGGCGCTGCTTGGCCTCTTCCGAGCGCAGGAACACAAAGCGCGCCGGCTGGGTGTTGGCCGAGGTCGGAGCATGGACCAGGAGGTGATAAAGCTCGCGCAGCTCCTCCTCGCTCACCGGCGTGTCGGTCCAGCCATTCTGGGACCGTGCCTTGAGAAAGAGGGTGTCGAGGGCCGCCTGGTCGATCGTGTAGGGCATACGCTTCCTCCGAAGCTGGGATGAGCTTATCGCGCCACAGGTAGGCAGGCACGGCCCGTTCGGGAAGCCTCGTCTTTGCAATAGTCCGTTGCAGGAATGCAAAAAGTGATGCTTCCGAAAGGGTAGGCATCAACAGTTCTGATTTTTCGATCACGGGTTTTGATGAGAAGCCGTGGCCGACTGCCTGTATGGTCCGGTCACCCGCCGACCAGGGGCCGCCGCCCCGCCCGGAACTGACCATGACCGCCTCCCCGTCCGCTTCCCTGTCCTTTGACGCCCCGTCCGATGCCTTCCTCGACCGCGTGCGCGACCATGTGCGCGCCTTGCCGGAAAGCGGCATCGTCGAGGTGATGAATTATGGCCGCAACCGCCCCGGCATGATCCCGCTCTGGGCGGGCGAGGGCGACGTGCCCACCCCCGCTTTCATCTGCGAGGCCGCCGCGAAGGCGCTGCACGGGGGCGAGACCTTCTATACCTGGCAGCGGGGCATTCCCGAGCTGCGCGACGCGCTGGCCCGCTACCATGCGGAGCTCTATGGCGTGCCGGTGGATCCGAGCCGCTATTTCGTCACCGGCTCGGGCATGCAGGCGATCCATATTGCGGTCGCCATGGCCCTTGGGGCGGGCGACGAGATGATCCTGCCCACCCCCGCCTGGCCCAATGCCGCCGCCGCCGCCCAGAAGGCGGGCGCCGTGCCGGTGGAGGTTCCGCTGGCCTATGGGCCCGACGGCTTCACCCTGGACATCGACCGCATCGCCGCCGCGGTGACGCCGCGCACCCGCGCCCTCTTCATCAACACGCCGGCCAATCCCACCGGATTCGTCGCCACCCATGACGACCTCAAGGCCTTGCTGGCGCTCGCCCGCGCCAAGGGCCTGTGGATCATCGCCGACGAGATCTATGGCCGCTTCTATTATGACGATGCGGAACGTGCACCTTCGTTCCATGACGTGATGGCGCCGGACGACCACGTCCTCTTTGTGCAGACCTTCTCCAAGAACTGGGCCATGACCGGCTGGCGCATCGGCTGGATCGAGGCGCCGCCCGCGCTCGGGCAGGTGATCGAGAACCTCGTGCAATACTCCACCTCAGGGGTGGCCGCCTTCATGCAGCGGGGCGCCATCGCGGCGCTGGAGGAGGGCGAACCCTTCGTGAAGGAGCAGATCGCCCGGGCGCGGCTCGGCCGGGACCTGGTGGCCGACACGCTGCTGGCCACCGGCAAGGTGGACCTGGTGAAGCCCAAGGGCGCCTTCTACCTCTTCTTCGGCATCGCCGGCGAAAGCGACGTGCGCAAGCTCGGCCTGAAGCTGGTGGACGAGGCCAATGTGGGGCTGGCGCCCGGCACCGCCTTCGGCGCCGGCGGCGAGGGCTTCCTGCGCCTGTGCTTCGCACGCGGCGCCCATCAGCTGGACGAGGCCGCCCAGCGCCTCGCCCGCTGGATCGCGGGGCGCGCCTGAGCTTTCATGCGGTTCGTCCTCCCGGCCAACGCCCTGCACCGCCTGCGCCGTGACGCGCGGGCCGCCGCCCTTCCGGCCACCCTCACCCTCGCCGCAGGCACGGCAGGGGGCTTTGCCTGCCTGGCGCTGGGGGTTCCTGCGCCCTGGATTTCCGGCGCGCTCATTGCCGTCACCGTGCTGGCGCTCTGCGGGGCGCCGACGCGGGTGCCGGACCCCATCCGCTTCTGCGCCTTCCTGGTGCTCGGCTGCTCCATGGGCACCGCCATCTCCCCGGACATGCTGGCGCGCGCCGCCACCTGGCCCGTTTCCATGGCGCTGCTGGCGCTGAGCGTGGTGGCGGTGGTGCTGGGCGTGACGGCCTTTCTGTGCTGGGTCGCCCGCTGGTCGTTCGAGACCGCCTTCTATGCCTCCATTCCCGGCGCGCTCTCGGCGGTGATGGCCATGGCGGCCACCTCCGGCGCGGACATGCGCAAGGTGGCGCTCGGCCAGTCGCTGCGCCTGTTCGTACTGGTGGCCGCCCTGCCCCATCTCATCGGGGCATCCGGGGTGGGGCATGGCACCATCGCGGTCCCCGCCCATGAGACAGACTGGCCGCAGGTGGCGCTGATGCTCGCGGTCAGCCTTGCCACCGGCATGGCGGCGGCGCGGGCGCGGGTTCCCGGCGGCCTGCTGGTGGGCGCGCTGGCGGGAAGCGCCGTGCTGCACGGCACCGGGCTTGTGGATGCGCAACTGCCCGACGCCTTGCTGGTGCCCAGCTTCATCATCCTGGGGGCTGGCGTCGGCATGCGCTTCGAGGGCACGCGGCTTGCCGACCTTCGGGCAAGTGCCCTGGCGGCGCTCGCGGCGGTGTTCGTGGCGCTCTCCATTTCCGTCGCGTTCGCGCTGCTGGCCGCCTGGCTGACGGGAGATGAGATCGGAAAACTGGTCATGGCGTTTGCGCCGGGGGCGCTGGAGACCATGAGCGTCCTGGGCTTTGCCCTGGGCTTCGATCCCGCCTTCATGAGCGCCCACCACATTTTCCGCTTCGCGAGCCTGTCCATCGCCATGCCCCTGGCGGCGCATCTCCTGTTCAGCGCGGGGCGCGGGCGCAAGGGCGGGCGCTAGGGGTAGAACGCCCGCCCGGGGGCTTCCGGCCCACAAAGGCGACGCCTAAGCTTTCCCCGTTCCGCCCGGAGGCGGACGGGGAGGGGCGCATGGACCGGCTGAACGATGTCATTCTGCTTCTGGGGCGGCTTCTGATCACCGCCTTGTTCCTGCCGGTGGGGGTCCACAAGCTCACCAATCCCGATGCGCTGCTGACCCAAAGCCTGGTGAAGAGCGGCGTGCCATATCCGGAAGTGCTCACCGTGCTCGGCATTGCGGTGGAGATTGCCGGCCCGCTGGCCATCCTGCTCGGCGTCTTTCCGCGCCTGTCCGCCCTGGGGCTGATCGCCTTCACCTTGGTGGCCACCTTCGTCTCGCACAAATTCTGGACCTTTCCCGCAGCCCAGTGGGACCTGCAATTCATCCAGTTCCTGAAAAATCTCGGCATCGTGGGCGGGCTGATGTTCTATCTGGTCACCGGGCCAGGGCGCTTCTCGCTTTCCATCGGCCGGCACTGGTAGGCGCTCACAGCCTTGTGTGCGGACACCGGGGGAGTACGAGGCGGCGGAGCGCTCGCTCACGTCATCGTGCGTCTCTCCCGCATTGCGATTTTGCAATGCAGCATGAAGAAGACCTCGTCTCAGCCTGCTGACGAGGATTTCATGCGCTTCCTGGACGATCTCGCCCTCCTGACCGGCCGTATCCTGATGGCTGCCCTGCTGCTGCCCTCGGGCGTGAAGAAGCTGATGGACATTGGCGGCACCACGCAGATGCTCGCCGCCAAGGGCCTGCCCATGCCCGAAATCCTCGCCATCGCCGCGGGCGCGGCCGAGACGGTCGCCCCCATCCTCCTGGTGCTGGGCCTGGTGCCGCGCATCACCGCAGTGCTGGCTGGCGGCTTCGTGCTGGTGGCGACCCTCACCTCGCACCGCTTCTGGGAAATCGCCGACCCGGCCATGGCCATGGGCCAGCAGATCCAGTTCCTCAAGAACATGGCCATCATTGGCGGCACCATGTTCTATTTCGTCTCCGGCGCGGGGCGCTTCGCGCTCGGCGGGAAGCGCTGACCGCGCGGCGGGAACTGGGCGCGCCCGGGCACGGCCCGGGCCGCTTCCTCGGGGCGCTCAGCCCTCCGCGCCGAAGCGGTGGAGGCCGGCACCGTTCGCCCGCAGCCAGGCTTCCGCCGTCCTCCGGTCGGGATAGATGCGCTCCACTTGTCGCCAGAAATGGGGGCCGTGATTCATCTCCAGCCGGTGGGCCACCTCATGGGCGGCCAGATAAT
The DNA here is from genome assembly GCF_017742835.1 of Aquabacter sp. L1I39. Taxonomy (GTDB): domain Bacteria; phylum Pseudomonadota; class Alphaproteobacteria; order Rhizobiales; family Xanthobacteraceae; genus L1I39. The sequence continues at coordinate 1,846,452 of NZ_CP072392.1, read as the reverse complement.
CCAGCACTGAGGGCGGGGCGAGGATCAGCCGCCAGGAGAAGGACAGCTTCCCATCCGCCGAGCAGGAGCCCCAGCGGCTCGACGTATCGCGCAGCGTGATCGGCCCGACCGTCACCTTCAACGCTGCCGCATGGCGGGCCACCGCCGCCTTCAGTTCGGCGCGGGCGAGGCGCTTCAGATAATCAAGCACGCGGCGCGCCACATGGGGTTCATCCCCGGCGACGCACAGCAGGCGCTCGCCATCAGCGCCCGTCTCTTCCCAGCAGGTGCCACGTGCCCCCAGCCGGTGGACGATGAGATGGGGCACGCCGCGCAGCGGAATGGTCTCGCCCGGCGCGAATGGCACCGTTTCCGGCAGGCGCACCAGACGGGCGCGCACCCAGTCCACATGGCGGGAGACGAAATCGCTGGCGGTGGCGAAGGAGACATGGGGCGGGGCGGTGAGCGCCACGTCGCGGCTGGCCGTGCGCACGCGCAAAGTCAGCCGACGGGCGGAGGGATGGCGACGCAGCGCCACCTTCACCACCTCGTCGTCCAGCCGCAGCTCGATCCACTCCCCGCCGGGAGGCGGGGGCGGATGCCTGTCACGCCGCCGAAACAGCATTCCCCACCTTGCACGCCCCATGACAGGGACGTCTCGCTTTCCATTTCAGGAAATGTGGGGGAATTCGCTCAGATGCGCTAGTCCTCGATGCCAATTGGCTGGGGATCGGCCAAAAGGTCCCAGCCCTTACCGCCATAAGCGGGAAGAACAGCGAAAGATTGTGAAAGACGCCAGCGAGACTTCGCGGGCCGCTTTCATTCCGCGCCTGGCGCAGCCCGATCGCCGAACCGAGGCGTGACCACGTTGTCGCGATTGCGCGGCCAGTTGTTGGACAGGATGAAGTCGGAGATGCGCGGGGCGATCTCGGAGCGGAAGCGCGAGCCATTGAAGACGCCGTAATGGCCAACCCCCGGCTGCACCCAATGGGCACGCTTCTCGTCCGGAATGAGCGGGCACAAGGTGTGGGCGGCAAATGTCTGCCCGACGCCGGAAATGTCGTCCTTCTCCCCTTCCACCGTCATGAGCGCCACATTGCGGATGGTCTCGGGCCGAACGCGGGCGCCGTGGTGGAACATCTCGCCCTTGGGAAGGGCATGGCGGATGAAGACCTGCTCGACCGTCTCCAGATAGAACTCGGCGGACAGGTCCATGACCGCCAGATATTCGTCATAGAATTCGCGGTGCTTCTCGGCGGAATCGCCGTCACCCTGGATGAGATGGCGGAAGAGATCGTAATGGGCCTGAAGGTGGCGATCCAGGTTCATGCTCATGAAGCCATTGAGCTGCAGGAAACCCGGATAGACCTGCCGCATGGCGCCGGGATGGGGCCACGGCACGGTGGTGATGACATTGCGGCGGAAGAAGTCGATGCCCTTGCTCTCGGCGAGGCGGTTCACCGCGGTCGGCGCCTGCCGGGTATCGATGGGCCCGCCCATGAGCACCATGGACTTCGGCGCATAAGGATCGCCCTCCTCTTCCATGCGGGCGATGGCCATCAGCACCGGGACGGCCGGCTGGCAGACAGCGAGCACATGGCAGTCGCCGCCCATGCGGTGGAAGATGGAGATCAGATAGTCCACATAATCGGACAGGGTGAAATGGCCTTCCGCCAGCGGCACCAGCTTGGCGTCGATCCAATCGGTCACATAGACATCGTGGGTGGGCAGGAAGGCCTCCACCGTGCCGCGCAGCAGCGTCGCATGGTGGCCGGACATGGGCGCCACCACCACGAGGCGCGGCTGCGGGCGGCGCGGCGGCTGGGAAAAGGCGCGCTCGAAATGCAGCAGGCGACAAAATGGCCGGGACCATACGGTATTGACGTGGACGGGTATCCGCTCCCCGCCCACCACGGTATGGGTGAGGCGCCAGTCGGGCTTGGCGTAGCGCCGCGTGGAGCGCTCGAACAGCTCGATGGCCGCCGCCATGGACTTGCCCATGGTGGTGTGCGCGGCGGGATTGAGGGGGTTCTCGAAGATGAGGCGGCTGGCATCAGCCAAGGCCCGCGATGGATTGAGCGCGGCGTGCGTCATCTCGTACATCCAATACAAGGGTGACGAGAGCGCCGCGCTGCCGCTTACGGGCCGCCGGGCCGGGCCGCTGAACTCACCGATGGCCATGGTCGTTCCTCGATTGTGTTGTTCCGTTGAAGGTGTCGTCAAAGTGTCAAACCGTCAATCGCCCCCAAAGATCCATCAGACGTGACACGTCATGATGCACAAGATTGCTTTCCCGAAACTAACCAACCACTGAGCGAAACGGCCCGGACGCGCCATGGCATCGGCATTCGCAACCTTCCCTGACGGAAGATCACTGGGTCTTCGACTGGACACGCTCATCCGCCTGCGCTGGCTGGCGGTGGCGGGGCAGACCTTGTCCATCCTGGTGGTCTATCTGCTGCTGGGCTTTCCCCTGCCGCTCGCCCCGTGCCTGGCGGTGGTGGGCCTGTCCGTGGTGCTCAACATCCTGCTGCGGGTGCGCTTTCCGGTGGCGCGGCGGCTCTCCGACGTGGCGGCCGGGCCGCTGCTTGCCTATGACGTCCTGCAGCTGACCGCCCTGCTCTATCTCACCGGCGGGCTGAACAACCCCTTCGCGCTTCTGTTCCTGGCCCCCGTGATGATCTCGGCCACCGCCTTGTCCTGGACCACGACGGTGCTGCTGGGCGTGTTCGCGGTGTTCTGCGCCGGCATTGTGGGCCTGTGGCACCAGCCCTTGCCCTGGATCGGGCCGAGCGAGCCGGAATTGCCGAACCTGTTCCTGGCCGGCACCTGGGTCGCGCTCTCCGTCGCCATCGGCTTTATCGGCCTGCATTCCTGGCGGGTGGCGGAGGAGGCGCGGGAACTGGCCGATGCGCTCGCCGCCACCGAGCTGGTGCTGGCCCGCGAGCAGCACCTCTCCCAGCTCGACGGCCTCGCCGCCGCCGCCGCCCACGAGCTGGGCACGCCGCTCGCCACCATCGCTCTGGTGGTGAAGGAGATGGAGCGCTCCTGCCCGCCGGATGATCCCCATTCGGAAGACATCGTGCTCCTGCGCGATCAGGTGCGCCGGTGCCGGGATATTCTCCAGAAGCTGACGTCCCTCGGCTCAGGCGATGCCCCCTTCGACCGCATGCCGTTGTCCCTGCTTCTGGAGGAAGTGGTCGGTCCCCATCGGGATTTTGGCATCACCATCGCGGTCCACCTGCCGGAGGACCGCACCGACGAGCCGGTGATGGACCGCAATCCCGGCCTCATCTACGGCCTCGGCAATCTGGTGGAGAACGCGGTCGACTTCGCCGAAAGCCGGGTGGAGCTGGAAGCGCGCTGGACCACCACCCGCATGGAGATCACCGTCTCCGACGACGGGCCGGGCTTTTCCCCGGAGGTCTCCGACCGCATCGGCCAACCCTATGTGACCAGCCGCGCCCGCGACCGCCAGGAGGCGGACGAGGAAAGCGGGCTCGGGCTCGGCTTCTTCATCGCCAAGACCTTGCTGGAGCGGACGGGCGCGAGCCTGTGGGTAGAAAACCGCCCGGCTCCGGCCCATGGCGCCCAGGTGCGCATCTCCTGGATGCGCAATGCGGTGGCCCTCGACAGTTGAGGTGCGCGAGGTCCCGACATTTGAATGGCTTAGGCGACGCTCTCCGGCATTTTCGGCGGGAAAACGATGCTATGGGCGCTGCGGCACGCGACAAATCGACGCCAATAGGTCATGGTCTCGGCGGAGGAACGTTTAAGGCTTCGCGTAGGTGCCGTGCCCGCAAGCGGCGCGGCGGGGGTCCCGCACTCCAGGGACCGCCGGTGTCCATCCGACCATGAACCTTTGATCCGGCGCATGGTTTCGGCTCACGGGACGCTGCAAAGAAAGCCGAGTCCGAAGGAATTTGACCATGACCGAACCCGTCCAGATGGCCCCAGAGGGAGACCCGTCCGTTCTCATCGTCGATGACGACCGGTCCTTCCTCCAGCGCTTGGCCCGCGCCATGGAAACGCGCGGCTTCGCCGTGAGCACGGCCGAGAGCGTGGCCGACGGCCTCGCCAAGGTGGAAGCCGCCGCCCCCGCTTATGCGGTGGTGGACATGCGGCTCGGCGACGGCAGCGGGCTCGACGTCATCTCCGCCTTGCAGAAGGCCAAGCCCGAGGCCCGCGCCATCGTGCTCACCGGCTATGGCAACATCGCCACCGCGGTGACGGCGGTGAAGCTTGGCGCGGTGGATTATCTGGCCAAGCCCGCCGATGCGGACGACGTGGTCGCCGCCCTCATGGCCAATGCCGACCACAAGCCCTCGCCGCCGGAAAACCCCATGTCGGCGGACCGGGTGCGGTGGGAGCACATCCAGCGCGTCTATGAATTGTGTGGCCGCAACGTCTCGGAGACGGCCCGCCGCCTCTCCATGCACCGCCGCACGCTCCAACGCATCCTGGCAAAGCGCGCGCCGCGCTGAGGCTGTTTCAGGGCCACTTCATTCGTCATGGCCGGGCTTGTCCCGGCCAGCCACGGGACAGGGCCGAGGCACAGGACCAAGGAGCGGGTTTCAGGAGTTGAAGGTGATGGAAGCCCGGCCATGAGGGTGCAGGCGCGCTGTTCGCCCGGCGTCCATTCCGGTACTCCCGGTCCGCCCCCTCCCCAACCCTCCCCCGCAAGCGGGAGAGGGAGTGTGGCCGGCGAGCGGCGCGTGTCTTTCAGATATGACGGAAGTAATCGCCCTGGTGCAACGAACCCCCTCTCCCGCTTGCGGGGGAGGGTTGGGGAGGGGGAAGGCCGGGAAAGCGTGGGCGAGCGCCCAACGCGCCCCGCGCCTGGCTTAGCCGTCGACCTCTGTCCACTGGCCCCGCTCACAGATCCGCATAAGGCCGCAGGTCGGGATCGTGGAGGGCGGCCAGCCGCGCGGCGCCGGCGCGGGCGAGGCGGATCAGCAGGGTCTTGCGGGTGGCCGCCGGCAAGGCGTGCAGCGGCGGCGGGCGCAGCACATGGGCGCCGAAGGCATCCCCCACCAGGATGCCCACCTCCTCTGGCAAGATCTCGACGGGAAAATCCACCGTCACCGCGAACAGCAGCCGATCGCAAAAAGCCCGGTATTCCGGCCATTTGACATCGGCACGGAAGTCCGCCACCGACGACTTGATCTCCACGATGGAAATCTCCCCCTTGGCGTCGAGCGCCGCGATGTCGGCCCGCCGGCCGGAAGCGAGGGAGAATTCCGGGATGCCCATCAGCCCCAGCGCCGCGAAATGGCGCAGCACGCCCCGTTGCAGCGCCAGCGCGGTGGGCGACTGGCGGCCATCGGGCTTGGGAACGGGCGAGGTCGAAGGGCCGGCCATGGTCAGTCCCGCGCGTCGGCGAGGGTGGCGAGCCGCCGCTGCTGCGCCGTCTCCCGTGCTCGGGCGATGGCGGCGTTGAACTCGCCGCCGAAGATGAAGATGGTGGCGCTGAGATAAAGGAAGACCAGGGCCACCATCACCGAGGCGAGGCCCGCATAGGTGGTGACATAATTGCCCGCGAACTCGGCCAGATACATGCCGAACACGGTGGCCGCCACCAGCCACAGGATCAGGGTCAGCAAGATGCCCGGCGCCACCTGCAGCAGGCTGCGCCGCCCCGCCGGCAGCCACAGATGGGCCACCACCAGCCCGATAATCAGGATCACGCTGGTGCTGGCGATGCGGATGAGGGTGACGATGCCACCGAACGGCTTGAGAGCCGGCACATGCTGCACCGTCTTTTCCCAGAGCAGGGGGCCAAGCACCACGAAGAAGGACAGAGCGAGCATGCCCGCCGCGCCGATCACCACGAAGGCGATGGATTCCAGGCGCAACTGGTACCAGGTCCGCCGCTCGGCCACCTGATAGGCCCGGTTGAGGCCGATGCGCAGGCTCTCGATGCCGTTTGAGGAGAAGTAGAGCGCCAGTGCCACGCCGAAGGTCAGCAGGTCCGTGCGCACATGGTTGACCACGTTGTAGATTTCGCGCGCGATGGGCTCGGCCACCTGCTGGGGCCAGGTGTCCAGGATGAGCTGGATGGTCTCGTTGGCCAGCGGCCGCAGGTCGAGGAAGGCGGCCAGCGAGGTGACGAAGATCAGGAATGGGAACAGCGACATGAGCGCCGACAGGGCGATGTGGCTGGCAATGGCCCAGCCGTCATCCGCCACGAAGCTCCAGAAGGCATCCATGACGACGCGATAGCACCTGACGATGATCATCACCTTCGGTCCAAGCCCCGCCTCTGTCATCCCCGCCCGCCGGGAACCTCCACCGGTGAAGGTCCGGCGGTTCCGAAGGTTCCCGAACCCACGGCGGCCCCTTCCTATAGCCGGTCGGGGCCCCAACGGAAAAATTCTCAGCCCGGAGGATCGGGCCCGTCCCTTTTGCGGGACGATTCCAGTGTAGACCTGTTCCGCCAGGATCGCCTCCGGTCCCCCGCCAGAGACCCTCCCCATGCGCCTGCCCACCCTTCCCCGCTTCACCCTCGCCGATGCCCGGCTCGCGCTGCGGGCCACCGTGGCGGCTCTGGTCGCCTATCTTCTGGCCTATTGGCTGGATCTGCCCAAGGGCTATTGGGCCGTGCTGAGCGCCATATTGGTGGTGCAGTCCTCGCTGGGGGCGAGTCTCGCCATCGCCATTGACAGGTGCCTGGGCACCATTGCCGGGGGCGTCATCGGCGTGGGCTTCGCCATCGTGGCCGGCCCGTCCTTCGGGCTGACCCTGGCCTTCCTGGTGCTCGGCACCTTCATGGCTGCGCTGCTGGCCGCCCGCAGCCCCAGCTACAAGCTCGCCCCGGTGACGGTCTGCGTGGTGATGCTGGCCGATCCTTCCCATGCGGACCCTTGGGTGTCCGGCCTGGAGCGCATCCTGGAAATCTCGCTCGGCGGGGCGGTGGGACTTGCCTGCGCCCTGCTCGTCCTGCCCTCCAAGGCGCGGGAATATCTCTATCCCCATGTGGCGGATGTGCTGGACGGATGCGCCGCGCTCATCGATCTGGGCGCCCGCGGCTTGGTGGAAGGTACGCTCGACCCGGCAACCCTTGATGCCACCAACACGAGCGTGCGCGTCGCCCTGCGCGCGGCGGACACGCGGGCGGGGGAAGCCAAGCGGGAGAAGATCGGTTTCTTCAGCCAGAGCCGGGACATGACCCCCCTGGTGCGGGGCGGGCGACGGCTGTGGCACACGGTCATCATGCTGCTGCGCGGCGCGGCCCACCCCATGGACAAGGAGCTGGGACGCGATGCCGGCCCAGCGCTGATGGCAGCCACCACCGCGCTTTCGGCGGTGGCGCGGGCCATCGCTGCCAATATGCGGGACGGGGAGGGCGTCGACATGGACTCCACGCTGGAGACGGCGAGCGGTGCCGTGACGGCGCTCGATGCCCAGATGGACCGCCTCGCCCAGTCGGGTGCCTTTTCGGGCGATGGGGCGAGCCTCGTCCAGCTTTCGGCGGCGGTGGCCGCCTGCGAGCATCTTTTGGAAAACCTCACCGAGCTGGCGGCGCGCCTGAAGGACATCCGGGCGCCGATGGAGGAGTAGCCTCAGGCTGCCGGGGGCGCCTCGGCGGTCGGCTCGGCATAGGTCGCCCAGATGGCCTTCTCGCCCATCTCGGCGATGAAGGCCACATGGGCGGTCAGTTCCTCGGGCGTCAGCAAAGGGGGCAGGGGAACGGGGCGCTGGCGCGCGACGATCTTCTCGGCGGACATGAGGCGGGGGGCGGCATTCTCGTCATCCACCAGGCCCACCAGCATGGCCTGCCGGCCACCCAGCAATTCGCTGTACACCTCCGCCAGCAATTCCGCGTCGAGCAGCGCCCCATGCTTCACGCGCTTGGAGCTGTCGATGCCATAGCGGCTCATCAGCACATCGAGCGAATTGGGGCCGCCGGGATGCTTGCGGCGGGCGAGCGCCAGAGTGTCGATGACCCGGTCGCGGGCAATGACCGGCCGCCCGGCCCGCTCCAGCTCCGCATTCAGGAAGCCGATATCGAACGCCGCATTGTGGATGACCAGCGTGTCGTCGGCGATGAAAGAGAGGAACTCGTCCGCCTTCTCGGCGAACTTAGGCTTGTCGGACAGGAACTCGCTGGACAGGCCATGGACGTTGAACGCCTCCACCGGCATGTCCCGCTCGGGGTTCAGATAGACGTGGAAGACGTTGCCCGTGAGGATGCGGTTGACCATCTCCACGCAGCCGATCTCCACCACCCGGTCGCCATTATTAGCTTCCAGGCCCGTGGTTTCGGTGTCGAGCACGATCTCGCGCATGGGAGCTCCTGAAAGCCGGCTTTGAGGGTCAAGCCGTCCATATCACATGGAAGCCCGTCATGCCCGGGCTCGTCCCGGGCATCCACGGTTCCTCCCTCAGCCCTGTCCTTGCGGAGCCCCGTGGATGGCCGGGACAAGCCTGGCCATGACAGACGAAGCGTCACGTCTGCGCGCCGTCCCTTGCTTGGAAGAAATTCCGGTCTCTCTCTAAGCCCGCCGCCCCGGCCCGCTCAAGGCGCGCACCACGCCGGCCACCTGGTGCCGGGCGGCATCGAAGCCGCGTCCGGTATCGATGAGGAAATGGGCGCGGCGGCGCTTTTCCGCGTCGGGCACCTGCTTGGCGAGGATGAGGGCGAAGCGCTCTTCGCTCATGCCCGGCCGCGCTAAGACGCGGGCCTTCTGCACCGCTTCCGGCGCGCTGACCACCGCCACCGCATCCACCCGGCCGGCCGAGCCGGTTTCCAGGAGAAGGGGGATGTCCAACACCACCAGCCGCGCCCCCGCCGCCCGCGCCTTGGCGAGAAACGCCTCTTCCCGCGCCCGCACCAGCGGATGGACGATGGCTTCCAACCGCTTCATGGCATCGGCATCGCCCAGCACGCGCTGGGAGAGGGCCGGGCGGTCCACCCGTCCGTCCTTCACCACGCCGGGAAAGGCGGCTTCCACGGGCGCCACCGCTTCCTTGGCATAGAGGTCGTGCACGGTGGCGTCGGCATCATGCACGGGCACGCCCATCGCGCGGAACATGCCGGCGGTGGCGGATTTTCCCATGCCGATGGAGCCGGTGAGGCCGAGCACCCACATGTCAGGCCTCCAACTGGCCCTTGGCGCGCAGGTCTTCCACCAGGCGGGCGCGCAAGGCCTCGTCCACCTCCGGCCGCACGCCGAACCAGCGCTCAAAGCCGGGCACGCCCTGGTGAAGGAGCATGCCGAGCCCATCCACCACCCGAAGCCCCCGCGCCCGCGCGGCCTTCAGCAGCGGGGTTTCCAAGGGCACATAGACCGCATCGGTCACCACCGCATCGTCCGGCAGCACGGAAAGGTCGAGATCGAGCGGCGGGTGGCCCTTCATGCCCAGCGAGGTGGTGTTCACCAGCACGCCGGCCTCCGCCATGGGCCGCGCCACGTCGGCAAGCGGCAGGGCGGTGACTTTGGGGCCGAACAAAGCGGCCAGCCTCTCGGCCTTTTCCAGCGTCCGGTTGGCGAGGTGAATGCGCTCCACCCCCGCCTTCAACAGCCCGAAGAGAATGGCCCGCGAGGCCCCGCCCGCCCCCAGCACCACCACCGGCCGGTCCGACTGCTGCCAGCCGGGGGCGTTGGCGTCGAGATTGGCGATGAAGCCATAGACATCCGTATTGCCGCCCATCAGGTGGCCATCTTCCACCCAGAGCGTGTTCACAGCGCCGAGCGCGCGGGCCGTCTCATCCGCGTGGGCAACGGAGCGGAAGGCCACTTCCTTGTCCGGGGCGGTGACGTTGCCGCCCGTATAGCCACGGGCAATGAAGCCGGCAAAAAAGTCCGCCGCCTGGTCGAGCGGGACCTCCTCGCGGTCATAGCTGCCGGAAAGCCCGTGCTTTTCCATCCAATAGCCATGGAGGAGAGGCGAGCGGGAATAGGCCACGGGCTGACCGATGATGCACAGCTTGGGAGAGGTCACGGCAGAAGGCCCTTGGAACGCAGGAAGCCAAGCAGGGGCAAGAGCGGCAGCCCCAATATGGTGAAGTGGTCGCCCTCGATGGCCTCGAACAGATGCACCCCTAGCCCCTCCAGCTGGTAGCAGCCGACCGAAGACAGGATGCCCGGCCCAGCCGCCTCCAGATAGGCGTCGAGCGCCTCATCCGACAAAGGCCGCATGGTCAGGCAGGCGGTCTCCACCGTTTCGAACAGCACCTCTTCGTCCTTCACCAGCGCAAGCGCCGAATGGAGGGCATGGGTGCGGCCGGCGAGGCGGGAGAGCTGGCGGCGGGCGGCCGCCATGTCCGGCGCCTTGTGGAAGGCGACGGGGCCAAGCGCCAGGGTCTGGTCCGCGCCCAGAACCAGCCGGCCCGGCGCCAGCGCGCTGCCGGCCAGCGCCTTGGTGCGGGCCAGCAGGCGGGCCACATCGTCGGGGGCGGCCTCGGCGGCGGGGGCGGCGCACTCCACCGCACGCTCATCCACCGTCACTGCGATGGGCTCAACGGGAATGCCGGCGGCTTCCAGCACCGCCCGCCGGGCGGCGCTCTTGGAGGCCAGAACCAGCGGGGCGGCGCCCGTCCACAAGCTCATGTCTCCGCAATGCTCCGGCGCCGGCGCTCGCTCACGAGGCCGATAATGGTGGCCGCCGTTTCCTCGATGGAGCGGCGGCTCACATCGATGATGGGCCAGCCATTGCGCCCGCACAGGCGCCGGGAAAAGGCGATCTCCTCGGCCACCGCCTCGCGATCCACATAAGAAGGGCTGGCAGAGGTGGCGTTGAGGCCGAGCAGGCGGTTCTGGCGGATTTCCACGATCCGCTCGGGTGTCGCCACCAGGCCCACCACCAGCGGCTTCTTCAGCTTTTCCAGGTTGGGCGGAACGGGAACCTTCGGCACCAGCGGGATATTGGCGGTCTTAATGCCGCGATTGGCCAGATAAATGGAGGTGGGCGTCTTGGAGGTGCGCGAGACCCCCAGCAGCACCACATCCGCCTGTTCCAGATCATCGGTCATGTGGCCGTCATCGTGCATGACGGTGAAGTTCAAGGCGTCGATGCGCTTGAAATAGGTGGCATCCAGCGCGTGCTGGCCACCCACGCGGGGCTGCGGCTCGCCGCCGAGATAGGCCTGGAACAATTGAACAACCGGAGCGAGCACGGAGAGATAAGGCACGCCCAGGTTTTCGCATTCCTGCTTCAGCCGGTCGCGCAGCTCCTTGTCCACCATGGTGTAGAGCACGATGCCCGGATGGCTCTCGATCTCCGCCAGCACCCGCTCCAGCTGCTTCATGGAGCGCACGAGGGGATAGACGTGCTCGATGGGCAGCACGTTCGCATATTGGGCGCAGGCGGCCCTGCCCACATTGATGAGCGTTTCGCCCGTGGAGTCGGAAACCAGATGCAGGTGGAAATAGTTCGGATTGGGAGCCCTGGATGCATTCACCACGGCGGTGGCCCTCCCGGCCCTGTGGACAGCCGGTGCAGGAAGGCACGGCCTCAAGGCCCACGCAAGCGTCCTATCAGGATAGCGGGCATCGTCATCCACATTTCAGCTTCATGGGACAATGTGAGACCCCCCTCCTGTTGAGGAGTGGGGATTTCCGCACCGCACCTGAGCCGTTAGTGTTTTGTTAACCGGCTTTGGAGGCGCTTCGCGGGCGGTGCGAAACGGGGTGCGCGGACGTGTCTTCCTGTGGAGCGGTTGTCGATCGCCGCGCGAATAGTTAATCAACCGTTAATACCCAACAGACTCTCTCTTTTAAAAAAGAATCTTGTTTTCTTAAGTGGGGTTGGATGACCGAGAGCCCGATGCCTGAATCCCACGCGCCTGCGTCGCCGGTTGCCTCCCCCTTCCTGGCGGTGCTGGACGGGGAACCCCGCAATCCGCCGCCGCTCTGGATGATGCGCCAGGCGGGCCGCTACCTGCCTGAGTATCGCGAGGTGCGCGCCAAGGCCGGCGACTTCCTGACGCTCTGCTACAATCCGGCCCTCGCCGCCGAGGTGACGTTGCAGCCCATCCGCCGCTTCGCCTTCGACGCGGCCATCATCTTTTCCGACATATTGGTGGTGCCCCATGCCTTGGGCGTGCCGCTGCGGTTCGCGGTGGGCGAAGGCCCGCGTCTGGAGCCCGTCACCGACGCGGCGGGCATTTCCGCGCTCGCCGGCCGGCTTGATGAAAATCGCGTGGGACCGGTCTACGAGGCCCTTTCGCTGGTCCGGGCGAGCCTGCCCCGGGAAACGGCCCTGATTGGCTTCTGCGGGGCTCCCTGGACGGTGGCGACCTATATGGTGGCCGGGCAAGGCACTGACGACCAGGGGCCGGCGCGTCTGCTCGCCTTGCGCCAGCCGGACCTGTTCCAGACCCTCATCGATCGCTTGGTGGAAGCCTCCATCGCCCATCTGTCTGCCCAGATCACCGCCGGCGCGGACGCGGTGCAGGTGTTCGACACCTGGTCCGGCGTGCTGGATCCGGACTCCTTCCAGCGCTGGTGCGTCGAGCCGCTTGCCCGGATCGTGAAGGGCGTGCGGGCCGATCATCCGGGCGCGCGCATCATCGCCTTCCCCAAGGGGGCCTCGCTGGAGGGCCTGGAAGCCATGGCGGCTTTGGGCGTGAATGCGGTGGGCCTCGACTGGACCGCCGATCGCAAGGCGGTGCGGAGCCGCCTTGTGGATAAGGTCGCCGTCCAGGGCAATCTCGATCCCTTGCGCATGATTGCCGGAGGGGCCGCGCTGGAGGACGAGATCCTCAACATCCGCAAGGATTTTGCGGGCGCGCGACACATCTTCAACCTGGGCCACGGCATCCGGCCGGAGACCCCGGTCGCCCATGTGGAAAAGCTTGTGGAAAAAGTCCGCCAAAGCCTGTGAACAAGGAGGCCGCTCCCGCCGGCTTCGGCAGGGGAGGGGACATGCGCCATGCTCTATCTGTCCATCAAGGCCTTTCACATCATGGCCGTCATCTCCTGGATGGCCGCCATGTTCTATCTGCCGCGCCTGATGGTCTATCATTGCGACGCGCCGGTGGGCTCGCAGCAGTCCGAGACGTTCAAGGTCATGGAACGGCGGCTGCTGAAGGCCATCTGCAACCCGGCCATGATCGCCACCTGGCTCGCCGGGCTCTATCTGCTGTGGGATGGCGGCTGGATCACCGATGGCTGGATGCATGCCAAGCTGACCTTGGTGCTCATTCTCTCCGGCTTTCACGGCATGCTGGCCCGCTGGGTGCGGGAATTCGCCAAGGACGAGAGGAAGCACACCCCGCGCTTCTACCGAATCGCCAATGAGGTGCCCACGCTGCTGATGATCGGCATTGTCCTGCTGGTGGTGCTGAAACCATTCTGAGCCTCCCTCGGCGGCAGATGGCGGCTGCGCCCGCTCCATTCGGCGGTGCGGAAATGGCGGGAATCGCCCGTAAACCATTGTAGTCAAAAGAGGTTTTTCTATTTGTGTTCCACGCGCACCGGCTGCGTCAAATGGCGTCCGCACGGGGAAAGTGTCCGCCTTTCGGAGGACTTGCGCAGGACCGGGGCAATCCGGTATTGTATCAATGCTTTCCCCAACGCAGGCGAAACGTGCATCCGTCCTTCGGTCGCGTCATGAGACCTGGACCGACAGACTTGGACCGTACGCAAGGCAAGGCCACGCCATAAGGCTTTCCTGAAGACCTGCGATCCCCCGTCCCTCCCTTTACGCCTGGTGCCCGACGCGGCGCCGCAGGCGCAATTCAAGATTTCGAGGCTTTCCCTTATGCGGGAAGTGAAACTCCAGGATCTCAAGTCCAAAACCCCTGTCGAGCTGCTGGCCTTCGCCGAGGAAAACCAGGTGGAGAACGCCAGCACCCTGCGCAAGCAGGAGCTCATGTTCGCCATCCTCAAGCAATTGGCCGCCAGCGAAACCGAGATCATCGGCGAAGGCGTGGTCGAGGTGCTCCAGGACGGCTTCGGCTTCCTGCGCTCGCCGGATGCCAATTATCTCCCCGGCCCGGACGACATCTATGTCTCCCCCTCGCAGATCCGCCGCTTCGGCCTGCGCACCGGCGACACGGTCAACGGACAGATCCGGTCCCCCAAGGAAGGTGAGCGCTATTTCGCCCTTCTGAAGGTGAACACGATCAATTTCGAGGACCCGGAAAAGACCCGGCACAAAATCAATTTCGACAATCTGACGCCGCTTTATCCCGATGAGCGCCTGAAGCTGGAATTCGAGGATTCCAACAAGAAGGACTTTTCGGCGCGGATCATCGACATCGTCTCGCCCATCGGCAAGGGTCAGCGCGGCCTCATCGTCGCCCCGCCCCGCACCGGCAAGACGGTGCTGCTGCAGAACATCGCCAAGTCCATCACCGCCAACCATCCCGAATGCTTCCTCATCGTGCTGCTCATCGACGAGCGCCCCGAGGAAGTCACCGACATGCAGCGCTCGGTGAAGGGCGAGGTGGTCTCCTCCACCTTCGACGAGCCCGCCTCCCGCCACGTGCAGGTGGCCGAGATGGTCATCGAGAAGGCCAAGCGCCTGGTGGAGCATGGCCGCGACGTGGTCATCCTCCTGGATTCCATCACCCGCCTGGGGCGCGCCTACAACACGGTGGTGCCCTCCTCCGGCAAGGTGCTGACCGGCGGCGTGGACGCCAATGCCCTCCAGCGGCCCAAGCGCTTCTTCGGCGCGGCCCGCAATATCGAGGAAGGCGGCTCGCTCACCATCATCGCCACCGCGCTCATCGAGACCGGCTCGCGCATGGACGAGGTGATCTTCGAAGAGTTCAAGGGCACCGGCAATTCCGAGGTGATCCTGGACCGCAAGGTCTCCGACAAGCGCGTCTTCCCGGCCATCGACATCACCCGCTCCGGGACCCGCAAGGAAGAGCTGCTGGTGCCGGCCGACGTGCTCAAGAAGATGTATGTGCTGCGGCGCATCCTCAATCCCATGGGCACCGTGGACGCCATCGAGTTCCTGCTCGACAAGCTGCGGCAGACGAAGACCAACCAGGACTTCTTCGATTCCATGAACACCTGAGGACCTTCCTTACGGAAAGGTCGCTCTTTACCGGATGAAAACCAGGTCGGGGTTAAGTCCTATGGGGGCTTGCCCCGACTTTTTTGTTCAAGCAGGGACGACCGTTCGGTTCCGTCCCGACGGGGGCGATTTCCGAGGCATCGGAGCGCACTCTTCCTGACTGCATGGTCATTTGACCGCATGTGGCGTGTCCTGTAAGCCCTCTTGAGGGTTGCAGTGCAATGCAGCTGAGGCATTCGGCGGCGGGGGCCGGCGCGGGTGCAGCGGGCGGGTGACCGTTATTGATCGAGAGAGACGTGCGATCGATGGATGTGTCGCCGCTGCGAGCCGTGAGTGACGGGCCCGGAACGACGATCCGGCGCATCATCGTCGATTGCTCGTACATCTCCCCCGATCCCACGCCCACCGGCATTCCCCGGGTGGTGGAGAAATATGTCACCCACGGACGGGCGGTGGCGGCGGCCTCCGGCGTGGAGATACTCGCCGTGGAGGCGACGCCCGACGGCGTCTTCCATGTGCGCAAGGAGGCGCCCAGCCAGGCCGTCCCGGTGCGCCAGGACATTCCCAAGGGCGGAAAGATCCTTCTCGAAGTGCTGCGCTATGTCTCGCGGGTGCTGAAGGAGGCGGCGGGCCTGTTCGCCGCCCTCGTGCCGGCAAAGCCTGTGAAGCGCCAGATGCAGCGTGTGTCCGCCTGGTGCGCGGACCTGGTGCCGAACACCCGCAAGAGATTTGAACGCCAGCGTGAGCTGGGCGAGGCGGTGGTGCCCGGCCCCGGAGACGTCCTGTTCTGCCCGGGCTATTGGCACGAAATGGACATGGACGTCTATGACCGGGCCCGCACCGCCGGCGCCGAGGTGGTGTTCCTGGTCCACGATATCCTGCCGGTGACGCTGCCCACCTTCTATGAATATCCCTGGCGCTGGGACTTCGCGAAGCGGCTTGCCCGGTCTTTCGACATCGTCAGCCACTATTATTGCATTTCCGCCTATACCCTCGCGGAAGTGAGCACGTTCGCGTCCTGGCACCGCAAGAGCATTGAGGGATCCATCGCCTATAACGGCTTTGATCCCGCGCCGCTGCGCGTGGGCACTCGCCCCGCGCGGCTGGAGGGCCTCGCCGCGGAGCTGCTGGCCACCCAGCCCTGGCTCATGGTGGGCACGCTGGAGCCCAAGAAGGGGCACCGGGACGCGGTGGGCACCTTCGAAATGCTGTGGGACGCGGGCTATGAACGTCCCCTCGTGGTCATCGGCCGGCGCGGCTGGATGAGCGAGGAGCCGGTGGACGTGATCCGCGAGTCCCGCTGGTATGGTCGCAAGCTGTTCTGGCTGGACGACATTGATGATGCCGGCCTCGCCGCCTTCTATGATCGCAGCCACGCTTTGCTGTTCGGCTCTCTGGCCGAGGGCTTTGGCCTTCCGGTGCTGGAGGCCGCCTCTCACCAGATGGCGGTGCTGGCGCGCGACACCGCCGTGGCGCGGGAGATCCTCGGCGCGGAGGGCTTCTACTTCACCGACCGCGTGGACCTTGCCGCCGGCATTGAGGCGATGGAGGTGCCCGGCCGCCGGGAGGCGGAGCGGGCGCGCATGGCGGGCCTGAAATGGTATCGCTGGGCAACGGTGGTGGAGGGGGTGACGCTGGATATCCTGCGGGGCCGTGGACGTCGGGCGCAGGGGGCGGACCTGCTCGTCGGCGCGCCGCAGGAAGCGGTGGGGACTGCCCCAGTCAGCGGCGAGGGGAGTCCCTCCGTTGCGATGGCACGGGCTGCGGCGACACACATCTAAAAGTGGTTTTACAACCGTTACTCACCGAAAAGTTGATCTATTAGGAAGCTCGCCAGGGGCAAAGTCCTGGGGTTTCCGATCCATTCTTCGTCCAGACAAGAACGCCCGCCAGCGGCCATTTCTGGCCATCTGGCGGGCTATGGTGTTTCAGCGGGCGCCCGAACGGGCGGTTTTGACCCGCGCGGCCGCCATGGCGGCGGGCAGGGCATCGGGATCGGTGACCGGGAGGGAACAGCGCCCCTCCGCGCACACGAAGGCGGCTCCGGAGGCAGGCACGGCCTCTGCCTGGGCGCGGGCGAGGCTGTTGGCTGGCGCCGACGCCCCGTCCGCGAGGCGCATCACCACCCGGTCGAGGAAGGACTGGCCGAGGGCGGCGTGGGCGAAATCATCCCGGGCCTCCCCCACGGCCACCACTTCCATCAGCCGCAGGCGGGTGTCGAGCGCATTGAGCAGGGCGCCATGGGCCAGGGGATTGGCCGCCGCCGCACCCGACAGGGCGATGAGGATGCGGTCGGCGCGTTCCCGCAAATCCTCCGATCCGGTCAGCGCCGCGAGCCGCACCAGGGCATCGGCGGCCACTCCATTATGGTTGGGCATGGCCTCGTCATGGCTGGAGGAGGGGCGCAGGATGAGCCCTTCGGCGTCATCGGCGGTGAGGAAATAGGTGCCCGTGGCGCTGTCCAGATGGTGCCCCTCCAGCGCCTCCATCAAGGCCGTGGCGGTGGCCAGCGGCTCCGGACGGCCGGTGGCCTCGTGCAGCGCAATGCCCGCCCGCGCCATGGCGGCAAGGTCGGTGGCAAGGCCGGGGCCCACCAGCTTGCCCTCCCGCCAGGAATGGCCGAGCCGCAGCCCGCCATTGGCCCGACCCATGAGGCGGCACACCGCATCGAAGGCGCGCTCGGCCATGGCCACCCAGTCGGCCTCGCCCAGCAGCGCCCCGGCGCGGGCGAGCGCCGCGATCATGAGGCCGTTCCAGTCGGCCAGAACCTTGTCGTCGAGACCGGGTCGCACGCGATGCGCCCGCGCGGCGAGGAGCTTTTCCCGCAAGGGGGCGAGCCGCGCCTCGTCCTCCGCCTCCACATCGCCCACGCGGGTGCGGTTGAGAATCGTGGTCCCTTCCCAATTGCCGCCGGGCGTTACGTCATAGAAGCCGGCGAAATACTCCGCGTCCTCAGCGCCCAGCACCTGCCGGATCTCGCCGGCCGTCCAGACATAGAACTTGCCTTCATGACCCTCGCTGTCCGCATCCAGGGAGGCGGAAAAGGCACCCTCGGCCGTGGTCATTTCCCGGCGCAGCCAGCCCACCGTCTCGGTGGCGCGGGTGCGGAAGAGGGGGTCTCCGGTCTCCTGATAGGCCAAGGCCAGCAGCTCCAGGAGCTGGGCATTGTCGTAGAGCATCTTCTCGAAATGAGGGACCAGCCAGGCCTCATCCACCGCATAGCGGGCAAAGCCGCCGCCCAGATGATCATAGATGCCGCCCTCGCACATGCGATTGAGGGTGAAGGCGGCCACCGCCTTCAGGCGTTCCGTGCCGGTTCGGTCGCCCGCCCGCCACAGCAATTCCATGAGCCCGCATTGGGGGAATTTGGGCGCGCCGCGCAGGCCGCCATGGGCCCGGTCGAACAGGTCGGCGATCTGGCTGGCGGCCTTGTCCAGGTCCTTCAGGCCGATGGTCACCGCCTCTTTGGGGCGGGCGGAGGCCTCCAGGCGGCCGAGAATGGCGTCGCGATTGTGCTGCACCTTGTCGGGGCTCTCGGCATAGACCTGCGCCACCTGGGTGAGCACATCGGTGAAGCCGGGGCGGCCATATTTGGCGGTCTTGGGGAAATAGGTGCCACCCCAGAAGGGGGCGCCCTCGCCATCCAGGAACATGGTCAGCGGCCAGCCGCCCTGCTCGCCCAATTGGTGGAGCGCGGACATATAGATCTGGTCCACGTCCGGGCGCTCTTCCCGATCCACCTTGATGTTCACGAACAGGCGGTTCATGACCGCTGCGACGCCCTCATCCTCGAAGCTCTCATGGGCCATCACATGGCACCAGTGGCAGGCGGCATAGCCCACCGACAGCAGGACCGGCTTGCCGGTGCGCTTGGCCTCGGCGAAAGCCTCCGGACCCCAGGCCCACCAGTGGACGGGATTGTCCTTGTGTTGGAGAAGGTAGGGACTGGTTTCGGCGGCCAGGCGGTTTTCGCTCATGGTCGGCTCCGGGGTTGGCCGGCGCTGCGGCCGGAAGGAGAACATATGTCACGGTCATCGGACACCATCTTCGCCCTGTCCAGCGGTCGTTTGCCGAGCGGGGTGGCGGTGGTGCGTGTCAGTGGGCCGGCGGCCTTGTCCGCGCCGCAGACGCTGCTGGGATCCGTGCCCCCGCCGCGCATGGCCCGCTATGGAGTGCTGCGCGATCCCGCCGACGGGAGCGTGCTGGACCGGGGGCTGGTCCTGGTGTTTCCCGGTCCCGCCAGCTCGACGGGGGAGGACACGGCGGAATTCCATCTCCATGGCGGCCGCGCCGTGGTGGCCCGCTTCCTGGAAACCCTCGGGCGCCTCGACGGGTTCCGACCGGCGGAGGCCGGCGAGTTCACCCGGCGCGCCCATGCCAATGGCAAGATGGATCTGGCGGAGGCCGAGGGCCTCTCCGATCTCATCGCCGCCGAGACGGACGCCCAGCGCCGGCAGGCGCTCGCCCAGGCGGGCGGTCTGCTCTCGCGCGCGGTGGAGGGCTGGCGGGGGCGGTTGATCCGGGCGCTGGCGCTGGTGGAGGCGAGCGTCGATTTCACCGACGAAGGGGACGTGCCGGAGGATCTGGCCGGGCCCGCCGTGCGCGAGGCGGCCGCGCTGCGCGCCGAATTGGCCTTGGCGCTCGCCGATGCGGGTCGGGGCGAGCGGGTGCGGGATGGGTTGGTGGTGGCCATTGCCGGTCCGCCCAATGCGGGCAAGTCGACCCTGCTGAACCGGCTCGCGGGGCGCGAGGCCGCCATTGTCTCCCCCGTGCCGGGGACCACGCGCGATGCCATCGAGGTGCATCTGGATCTCGCCGGGCAGGCCGTGACGCTGGTGGACACCGCCGGCATCCGGGAGACGCAGGATGCGGTGGAAGCCGAAGGCGTCCGCCGCGCCCGCGCCCGGGCGGGCAGCGCGGACCTGGTGCTGTGGCTCTCGGCCGATGGCGAAGAGCCGCCGGAGGGCCTTTCCGGGGCGCTCCGGGTGCGCACCAAGGCGGACCTTCTGCCCGGGCGGACCGTGGGGCAGGCGCTCGCCATCTCCGCCACAACGGGGCAGGGGATCGAAGATCTAGTGGCTGATATCGCGGAGCGGGCATCTGTATTGGCCGGTGGCGAGCCGGCGCTTCTGGTGCGGGCGCGGCAGGTGGCGGGGGTCCGCGCCGCGCTGGAACATCTGGATCGGGCTTTGCTGTGGGGCGGGCAGGGGGCGTCTGAGGAAATCCTGGCCGAGGAATTGCGGCTCGCGGCGCGTGCCCTGGATAGCGTGGTGGGGCGGGTGGATGTGGAGGATGTGCTGGATGCGCTGTTCCGCACCTTCTGCATCGGGAAATGACAGCGCAGGGCGCGTGTTTCACGTGAAACATCCCGCGCCCTCCCGCCCCTCCGCCGACAATGTTTCACGTGAAACATCCGCGTGCGGGCGGATGACACATCCGTTTCCCAACGTTGATTTCTGTTTCTCAAACGTTTCGGGCTAAGCTCCTCCCCGGTGTGGGAAGAGTGACATGATCAAGGATTACGGAGAGACCCGTTTCATCACGGGTCTGCGGGCCTTCGCGGCCCTGGCCGTGGTGCTGCTCCATGCGGGCGGCGCCGGGCTGAAGGAGTTGGGGCCAGCGGGTGCCACATGGGTGGAGATGGCGGGACGCGGGGGCGTCTATGTCTTCTTCGTCATTTCCGGCTTCAGCGTCAGCGCCTCCTATCTGGCGGCGCCCTCCTATGGCGATTATCTCGCCCGGCGCTTCTGGCGCATCGCCCCACTTTATTACGCCTGGATCGCCATCGTCGCGGCGGGGCTCGTGCCGCCTTCCGGATGGGCGGCGGTGTTTCATGCCCCTGCAGATCTCTACAACGTGCTCATGCATGTGAGCTTCCTGAGCTTCCTGGATTATCGCATCGCCAATTCGCTCATCGAGGCGGAATGGTCGCTGCCCATCGAGATGGCCTATTATCTCGTGCTGCCCCTGGTGCTCGTCTGGGCGCGGACGCTCCTGCGGGTGGCGCTGGTGGTGGCAACGGGGTTTGCCATTTATCGGCTGGGCCTGTCGCACCTGAACTGGCTGCCCGTGCCGCGGGACTATGCGGGCCTTGCCTTCATCTGGAGCCCCATCCCCTATGCCTTCTGCTTCGCGCTGGGCCTGGCGGCCTTCCGCCTGCGGGAGGTGCTGAAGGCGCCGGGCTGGGCGGGGGATGGAGCGTTGCTTGGCGGCCTCGCGGCCATGGTCGGCGTGGCCTTCATTCCCGGCGTGCAGGTGGGCGCGCTGAAGGCGGAGTTCCTGGCCTTTTCGCTGGCCGCCTTTGCGATGGTCGCTCTGGGCAGCCGGCGGGCGCCGCTGATGAACGCGCTCTTGGGAAATCCCGTCTCCCAGTATCTGGGGCTGATCAGCTTCTCCATCTATCTCGGCCACCCGGCGGTGCTCGGTGTCCTGGGTGGGGCAGGTCTGCTGCCGGCGGCGCCCTTGCCCAAGGCGGTCCTCGTTATCGCCGCCACTGTGGCGCTGGCCAGTGCCACCTTTTTCCTGGTGGAGCAGCCGGGCCAGCGGATGGGCCGGCGCCTCCTGCCGCGCCGGGTGCGCGTCCAGCCGGCGGAATAGGGCAGGGGAGAGCACAACGAAAAAGGGCCGGCATGACCGGCCCTTTTTTATGCCCGCTGGTGCGGACCATGTTTCACGTGAAACATTCTCACCGGGGTGGGAAAGTCACCCGCGCCACCACACCGGAGGCAATGGCATCGCTTGCGCCGGCGGCAACGGGCGGCTCAGGCCGCAGCACCACCAGATAGACCGCCCGGCCGCCGCTCAGATAGGCGGTGAGGTCGGCGTCAAACAGGAGGGTCTCGATCTCCTTGCGGGCGAGCGGCGTCGCCGAGATCTGGGTCACCTTCGCCCGGAGCGGCGCGGGCAAATGGGCATGGGCGGGGACTACCTCGGCGGTCATGCCCGTGCGCACGAGGGGCGCGTCCTGCGCGTCCACCAGGGCATAGACGTTCAGCGTCGGCGCCGTATTGGAGAGGGTCAACAGCACGTCGCGGGGGGTGACGGCGGCGCCGATGGAGATATAGAGGGAATTGACCTGCCCGTCGCGCGGGGCACGAACGTCCTTCATCTCCTCATACTGCCGCTCCAGCGTGGCAAGCCGGGTGGCTTCCTGGTCCACCTGGTCGCGCGCGCGGATCAGGTCCAGCACCTGGCCCTCGCGGGTATCCGCCGTCTTCATCTGGCTTTCCGCCAGATCCACCTGGAGGCGGTTGATGTCCAGGATCATCTGGTCGTAGCGGGTGCGGAACTCGTAATTGGAGAGATTGGTCTCGTGGCCCTTGGCCAGCAGCTTGTTGCGGGCTTCGACGAAGGCGGCGAACTCCTCCTTCTGCTTGCGCAGGATGGCGAGCGCCTCCTCAACCTGGGTGCGGCGGGTGGCTTCCGCCTTCCGCACGGCGCTGTCCAGCTCGTCCACCGCCTTGGTGAGGGTCTGGAGATAGGCCTCCCGCTGGGCCAGCGTCGCGCGGGCCGCGGCGATCTTGCGCTCCACCTCGGGCGAGCGAAGGGTCAGGAGCACCTGCCCCTTCTTCACCAGCTCGTCCATCTCCACGCGGATCTCGTCCACCAGCCCGCTATCGACGGGGAAGATGGGGCGCACCAGATCGCGCAGCGGAGCATCGGGCAGGAAGATGGCGCGGGCGGTGACGGGCGCTGTTGCGGGGGAGGTGGTCTTTTCCTGCGCCTGGGCAGGGGGCAGGAAGCCAAGGCTGGCGGACACCGTCAGTGCCGCGCCAAAGGCGAGCCCCCGGGAGAGGCGCCCGCGCGCCGGTGCCTTGATCCCACAACCGGCCGTCCGCCGGCCATTCGCCTGTCTGCCGCTCATCATCCGCCCCCGTCTGCCGGCACAGGCCGGCTGCGGTAGGACATTAAGGCGGCGCCTTTCACCCGTCGAGAGCGGGGACTTGGCCGTAAGAGAGCGGGCCTTAAGAAAACCGGCCGTCAGAAAGGAGCGTGGCGGGCTGGGCTCGCCCGTTGCGCGTCCCAAGGCGGGGCGGCCGGCTCCTGTTCACGCGTTGCCCTCACGCGAACCGGTTTCCCGTTCGCAGGGTGTACCCCCTGTCGCTCAGAACAAATTGCCGAACCAGGTCTTGATGCCCTGCCAGGCATCCTGGCGCTCTTGCCGGTCGGCCTTGTCGCGCTCGCGCTGTTCCGGCGTGCGGGGGCCATGATTGATCAGGACACCACCGCTGACCTGGGCCTCCTGCTCGGAGGTCAGGGGGCGGGGTGCGAGATCTGGATTCGTGTGCCTGGTCTGGGCCGTGGGTTCGCTTCCTTGGGAAAGGGGTCCTTATGCCCCTCCGGGGGCTCTGTCGGGAGGCGAGGTGCAACTCAGAACAGGTTGCTGAACCAGGCCTTGATGCTCTGCCACTGCTTTTCGCTCGCGCGCGCCACCTTGTCGGCTTGCTCGTCGTTCGCGCCCCAGATGACGGTGAGTTGGCCGGCGACCACACGTTCCTGCTGCTCTGGCGAGAGTGGGGTCGCGTCGGCTGCGGCGTTGGGTGCGCCGGAGAGGGGAGGGTGGGCCCGTGCAAGTTGGGTCATGGCTGCTTCCTTCAGAACAAGGAGGGCGATTGGGATCGCGTGTCCGGAATTGGGGAGGGCTCAGCGGAAGAGCCCACTCATGAGGTGGCTATTTCTTCTTCCCGTGGTCCGCGTCCCACCCATTCAGGCGCATGATGGGTGCGCGCTGGGCCTCGGGAAAGACCTTCGGGTTGATGGGAAAGCCCCCCGCCACGTCCGCGCCTTCCTCTGCGGTGAGGGGCCGGCCGTCGGATGCGGTGTCGGCCTGCGTCTGAACACCGGGGGCGCCTTGCGCGGAGAGGCCATTGGGATCGGTGGTCATGGTCGCGCTCTCCAGCTTTGGGCGGCGGCTTGCGGACGCCTCATCGAATGGCCCGTCTTCTTGCGCCAGAATGGGGCAACTTCCCAACGCTCTCAAGACAAAAGCATGGAGAAGACAAGATGTCTTCTTTCGGGGACTTTCGTTTTCGCCAAAATGACGGGATATGCCCCAGGGGCGGTGAAGAAGGGGAGATGGACGCACTCCGCTCTTCTTGGTCACGACATGGTTTTGTTATGAAGTCTTTCAATGGCGGCGCTGCCGCCCCGCGTTCGTGCGGCGGACGGGGGATTGCCGCCTTGACCGCGCCGCGAAACTGGGTTTCCTCCTCCCGCAAGCGATGAAAAGCCATGCGTCCCAAGGGGCGGCGCGTGGCGGAAGGCGGAAGGGACGGCGCTCCATGGGAGCTGCGATGATGTTCGACGTGATGGTGGTGGGCGGTGGCCATGCGGGGTGCGAGGCGGCGGCGGCGGCCGCGCGGCTCGGCGCGCGCACGGCGCTTGTCACCCATTCCGCCGCCACCATCGGCGCCATGTCCTGCAATCCGGCCATTGGCGGGCTCGGCAAGGGGCATCTGGTGCGCGAGGTGGATGCGCTCGACGGCCTCATGGGCCGGGTGGCGGACCAGGGCGGCATCCAGTTCCGTCTCCTCAACCGCCGAAAGGGCCCGGCCGTGCGCGGCCCCCGCGCCCAGGCGGACCGCAAGCTCTATGCCCGTGCCATGCAGGCAGCGCTCGCCGAGGAGGGAAACCTCACCATCCTGGAAGGGGAGGCGGACGACCTCATTGTCACCGAGGGGCGCGTCACCGGCCTCATCCTGGCGGATGGGCGCAGCTATGCCTGCGGGGCGGTGGTGCTGACCACCGGCACCTTCCTCAATGGCCTCATCCATATGGGCGAGGTGCAGATCCCCGCCGGCCGCATCGGCGAGAAGCCGGCGCTGGGCCTTTCCCATGCATTGGCGCGGCTGGGATTGTCCCTTGGTCGGCTCAAGACCGGCACGCCGCCCCGCCTCGATGGCACCTCTATCGACTGGGCCAGCCTGGAGATGCAGCCGGGGGACGAGGACCCCGAGCCCTTCTCCGCGCTCACAACCCATCTGCCCAATCCCCAGGTGGAATGCGGCATCACCCGCACCACCACCGCCACCCATGATGTGATCCGCGCCAATCTTTCCCGCTCGGCCATGTATTCCGGCCGCATCGAGAGCACCGGGCCGCGTTATTGCCCGTCCATCGAGGACAAGGTGGTGCGCTTCGGCGACCGGGACGGCCACCAGATCTTCCTGGAGCCGGAAGGGCTCGACGACGACACCATCTATCCCAACGGCATGTCCACCTCCCTGCCGGAGGAGGTGCAGCATCTGTTCCTCGCCACCATTCCGGGCCTGGAACAGGTGCGGGTGAAGCGGCCGGGCTATGCCATCGAATATGACCATGTGGACCCGCGCGAGCTTGCCGCCACCCTGGAGGTGAAGCGCGCGCCCGGCCTGTTCCTGGCCGGCCAGATCAACGGCACCACGGGCTATGAGGAAGCCGCCGCCCAGGGGCTCATCGCCGGCCTCAACGCCGCCCGCCGCGCCGGGGGCGGGGAGGGGATCGTGATCGACCGGGCGGAAGGGTATCTCGGCGTCATGGTGGACGATCTCGTCACCCGCGGCGTCACCGAGCCCTATCGCATGTTCACCTCGCGGGCTGAATATCGCCTGACGTTGCGCGCCGACAATGCGGATCAGCGCCTGACCCCGCGCGGCCTGGCGCTCGGCCTCGTGGGCGAAAAGCGCCGCGCCGTGTTCGAGGCCCGCATGGCGGCGCTGGAGGCGGCGCGGGCGCAGGCTCTTTCCTTGTCGCTCACCCCCAATGAGGCGGCGGCCCATGGCCTCGTCCTCAACAAGGACGGCCAGCGCCGCACCGCCTCCGACCTGCTTGCCTATCCCGACACGGATCTGGCGCGCCTGGCCCGCATCTGGCCGGAACTCTCCGCCATCCCCGCGCCCATCGCCGCGCAATTGGAGACGGACGCCAAATATGCTGTTTATCTGGATCGTCAGGCGGCGGACATCGCCACGCTGCGCCGCGACGAGAGCCTGATCCTGCCGGATGATTTGACCTACACCGACCTGCCGGGCCTCTCCAACGAGCTGAAGCAGAAGCTCGCCCGCGTCCGCCCCCGCACGGTGGGGCAGGCGGGCCGCATGGAGGGCATGACGCCGGCGGCCCTCGCCTTGCTCGTCACCTATGCCCGGCGGCAGGGGGCGGCGGCGCGGGCGGTGGAGGGGTAGGACATCTTTTGTGAATCCTGGGGACGGTAACCGTTAGCTGGCCTCCGCGCGGCGGCGCGGAGGAACAAGGGCGCGGAGGGTCGATCTTTAAGCCGTGATCTGCGATCCTCCGGGCCAGTTCGGAGCATGTCATGGCGGGCAAAGAGCGGGTTTTGAGCGGGCGGGACGAGGTGGCGGGGAACGTTTCACGTGAAACATTGGCCCGGCTCGACATCCTCGCGGACCTGCTAACCAAATGGCAGAAAACGATAAATCTCGTCGCGCCCGCCACGGTGCCGGACCTCTGGCGCCGCCACATCGCCGATTCGCTCCAGCTCGTTTCCCTTGTTCCGTCCTCTGTTTCCGCCTGGACCGACCTCGGCTCCGGCGGCGGATTCCCCGGCCTTGTGGTCGCAGCGGTGCTGGCCGAGCGGGACTCTGCCCATGTGGAACTGGTGGAGAGCGACACCCGCAAGGCGGCCTTCCTGCGGGAAGCCAGCCGCCAGGCGGACCTGCCCGTCACCGTCCATCCGCAGCGGATTGAGAAGGTGGCGCAGGCGCTTGCGCCCGGCTGCCAGGTGGTCTCCGCCCGCGCGCTCGCGCCCTTGCCCAAGCTTTTGGAACTGTCCGAACCCTTTTTCGCCGCGGGGGCTGTGGGCCTCTTTCCCAAAGGCCGCGATTGGGAGCGCGAATTGACCGAGGCGCGCAAAGACTGGACACTCGACGTCGAGCTCCAGCCGAGCCGGGTCGAGTCCGAGGGACGCATCCTCCTGGTACGGCATCTGGAGAAAGCGGCCTCTACGCCCCCATCCGCCATTTCGGCCGCCGGGGCGGCATCATGCGGAAACGCGCCACATGACTGATCATCCGTCCACCGCCCCCATCACCGGAGGCGTCACGCCGCGCATTCTTGCCCTCGCAAACCAGAAGGGCGGAGTGGGCAAGACCACGACAGCCATCAATCTGGGCACCGCCCTCGCTGCCATCGGCGAGACCGTGCTGGTGGTGGACCTGGACCCCCAGGGCAATGCCTCCACGGGCCTCGGCATCGAGCGCTCGCGCCGGCGCCTGTCCACCTATGACGTCCTGTGCGGCGAGGCCACCTTGCGCGAGACCGTGCAGGAGACGGGCGTGCCCTCGCTTTATGTGGCGCCCTCGACCCTGGACCTGTCGGGCCTCGAACTGGAGATCGCCAGCGAGCGCGACCGCGCCTTCCGCCTGCGCAATGCCCTCAAGGCGCTGGCCGAGGATGCGAACGGCCCGCGCTTTTCCTATGTGCTGATCGACTGCCCGCCCTCCTTGTCGCTCATCACGGTGAACGCCATGGCGGCGGCCCACGCCATATTGGTGCCGCTCCAGTGCGAATTCTTTGCCCTGGAGGGCCTCTCCCAATTGCTGAAGACCGTGGAGCAGGTGCGCGGCGCGCTCAATCCGGAGCTGATTATCCACGGCATCGTGCTGACCATGTATGATGCCCGCAACAACCTGTCCGACCAGGTGATGCAGGATGTCCGGCAATTCATGGGCGACAAGGTCTATGAGACGGTCATCCCGCGCAATGTGCGGGTCTCGGAGGCGCCGTCCTATGGCAAGCCGGTGCTGCTCTATGACCTGAAATGCGCGGGCTCGCAGGCCTATCTGCGGCTCGCCTCGGAAGTGATCCAGCGCGAGCGGGCGGCGCGGGCGGTGGCGGCCTGAGGCCGCCTTCGCTCTTTGACTTGAACGGGATGGCGGCGGTTTCGGCCGCGGCAGGAGAGGGACCCTCAACATGGCGGAAGAAGGCCGCTCGCGGCTCGGGCGGGGATTGGCGGCACTGATCGGCGACATGGGCGGCGACGATGCCCGCCCCGCCCCGGTGCAGAAGGGCGCCGGCGTGCGCAAGGTGCCGATCGAGTTCGTCCGCCCCAGCCCGCGCAATCCGCGCCGCACCTTTCTGGAGGAGGGGCTGGAGGATCTGACCGCCTCGGTGAAGGAAAAGGGCATCATCCAGCCGATCGTGGTCCGCACCATCGGCCCGAACGCGTTCGAGATCGTCGCCGGCGAGCGCCGCTGGCGCGCCGCCCAGCGGGCCGCGCTCCACGAGGTGCCCGTGGTGGTGGTGGAGCTGAACGACCGGGAGGCGCTGGAAGTCGCCATCATCGAGAATGTGCAGCGCTCCGACCTCAACCCGCTGGAAGAAGCCCAGGGCTACGAGGCCCTGATGGCCGAGTTTTCCTATACCCAGCAGGACCTCTCCAAGGTCATCGGCAAGAGCCGCAGCCACATCGCCAACACGCTGCGCCTCATGAAGCTGCCCGAGCAGGTGAAGACCTATGTGGCAGACGGCCGCCTCACCGCCGGCCATGCCCGCGCGCTGCTGACCCATGACGATCCCGCCCGCATCGCCCGCGAGGTGGTGGAGAAGGGCCTCAATGTGCGCGACGTTGAGGCCCTCGCCAAGGTGAAGACCGCCGTGGCCAGCGCCTCCCGTCCCGCCGAGAAGGATGCCGACACCCGCGCGGTGGAGCGCCGCCTCGCCGAGGCCCTGGGGCTGAAGGTGCAGCTCCAGACCAAGGGGGAGGGGGGTGAATTGCGCATCCGCTATTCCGACCTCGACCAGCTGGACCTTTTGTGCCGCAAGCTCGGCCTGGAGTGAAGCCGGACCCGCTCCGAGGAGCGGCGGATGAGCGTGGCGGGGGCCGAGCCGGGTTGGAGCGCTGGCCGCCCTGACTTGACCACGCCCGCCACGTCGCCGCGACAGCTTGCCCGACGTCATTTGGGCGTCACCACCTTGAGCCAAGCATGGCCCGATCATATGGCTGGCCGGGTGCCGAGGGGGGCTACGTGGCGCATAGTGCAACTCATGGGGCGGGTCACAAATCGACCGCCCATTCTCCCAAGCCAGGTGCCCGCTTCGAGCGGGAGCAGAGCCTGCGCGAAGTCTTCATCTTCTTCGCCGTCCTGCTGGGAGGACTTGCCTATGTGGCCTGGTCCATCTGGTCGGACATCCAGCGGGCGGATGTGGGCGTGCTCACCTTCGCGCCTTTCCTGCTGCTGTTCCTCGCCCTGCTGATCGCGCTCGGCTTCGAGTTCGTCAACGGCTTCCACGACACCGCCAATGCGGTGGCCACCGTCATCTATACCAACAGCCTGCCGGCCCATTTCGCCGTGGTCTGGTCGGGCTGCTGGAACTTCATTGGCGTGCTGGTCTCCTCGGGCGCGGTGGCCTTCGGCATCATCTCGCTGCTGCCTGTGGAGCTGATCCTGAATGTGGGCTCCAGCGCCGGCATGGCCATGGTGTTCTCGCTGCTGGTGGCGGCCATTCTTTGGAATCTCGGCACCTGGTATCTGGGCTTGCCTGCCTCCTCCTCCCACACCCTCATCGGCTCCATCATCGGGGTGGGCCTCGCCAACCAGCTCATGCACACCGCCGACGGCACCGCCGGGGTGGATTGGGGGCAGGCCGCCAATGTGGGCTATTCCCTCCTCTTGTCGCCGGTGGTGGGCTTCGTCGCGGCGGGCCTGCTGCTGGTCACCATGAAGGTCCTGGTGAAAAACCCTGCCCTTTATCGCGCGCCGAAGGAAAACCATGCCCCGCCATGGTGGATCCGCGGCCTTCTGGTGGTCACCTGCACCGGCGTGTCCTTCGCCCACGGCTCCAATGATGGCCAGAAGGGCATGGGCCTCATCATGCTGATCCTGATCGGCATCGTGCCCACCGCCTATGCGCTCAACCGCGCGGTGGACCCGGCGGATGTGGCCCAGTTCCGCGCTTTGGCGCAGGCGACCCAGGTCTCGCTGCTGGCGAGCCAGCCGGGCGCAGCCCCCGTGGCGGATCCGCGCGCCGTGCTCACCACCTTCGTGGGCGACCGCAAGGTGCAGCCGGACACCGTGCCGGCGCTGGCCGCGGTGGCAGGCGAGATTGCGCAGCTGGTGGCGACCCACAATTCGCTCTCGCAGGTGCCTGCGGCGGCGGTGCCGAACATGCGCAATGACATGTATCTGGCGTCCGAGACCATCGCCATCATGCAGCGCATGCAGGCCCCGAGCTTCGATGCGCAGACCACCCAGAACCTCATCGCCTTCAAGCGCTCGCTGGACGAGGCCACCAAGTTCATCCCGCTCTGGGTGAAGGTGGCGGTGGCCATCGCGCTGGGCCTCGGCACCATGGTGGGCTGGAAGCGCATCGTGGTGACGGTGGGCGAGAAGATCGGCAAGTCCCACCTGACCTATGCGCAGGGTGGGGCGGCCGAGCTTGTGGCCATGGGCACCATCCTGGCGGCCGACCATTACGGCCTGCCGGTCTCCACCACCCACGTCCTGTCTTCGGGCGTTGCTGGCACCATGGCGGCCAATCATTCGGGCCTGCAATGGTCCACCGTGCGCAACCTCGCCATGGCCTGGGTGCTCACCCTTCCCGCCGCCATCGTCCTGGCGGGCGGCATCTACGTCCTGCTGCTCCAGATTTTCTGACCTGGCCGTGCGCCGGCCGCGGCGGCCGGCGCACTTTCCTGTCGAACACGGGGCGGGCGGCGCTGACAGGGCGCTCCCGCCCCGTTAGCTTTCGGCCATGATCCCACAGGCCGCCGACCTCACAGACGCCCCGGACGCCACACCGGACGATGCCCCTCCGGCCGCTGGCGCCCCGCCCGCCACCGCCCGCGCCGACGAGGGCCGCGTGACGCCGGTCATGGCCCAATATATCGAGATCAAGGCGGCCAATCCGGACTGCCTGCTCTTCTACCGGATGGGCGATTTCTACGAGCTGTTCTTCGAGGATGCCGAGAAGGCGTCCCAGGCGCTCGGCATCGTGCTCACCAAGCGCGGCAAGCATATGGGCGAGGACATCCCCATGTGCGGCGTGCCCATCTCCCGCTCGGATGAATATCTCCACAAGCTCATCGCCCTGGGCTTCCGGGTGGCGGTGTGCGAGCAGTTGGAAGACCCCGCCGAGGCGCGCAAGCGCGGCGCCAAGGCGGTGGTGCGGCGCGACGTGACGCGCCTCGTGACCCCGGGAACCCTTACCGAGGATGCGCTGCTGGATGCCAAGCGCGAGAATGTCCTCCTGGCGGTGGCCCGCACCCGGGCGGGCGGGGAGGACGAGCATGCCTACGGCCTCGCCTTCACCGACGTGTCCACCGGCACCTTCCGTGTGGCGGCGAGCCGCAAGGAGCAGCTGGCGGCCGATATCGCCCGCATCGACCCGGCCGAGGTGCTGGTCTCCGATGCCCTGTTCGAGGATGGCGAATTGCGCGAGCTGTGGCGCGAATTGCCGGCGGTCACGCCGCTCCCGCGCCAGAGCTTCGAGGGGGCCGGGGCCGAGCATCGCCTCGCCGCCTTCTTCGCTGTGAAGACCCTGGAGGCCTTCGGCACCTTCACCCGCGCCGAACTGATCGCCGCCGCCGCCATCGTCGCCTATGTGGAGCGCACCCAACTGGGCGCTCGCCCGGCGCTTGCCCCGCCCAGCCGCGAGGCCGATGGCGGGTCCATGCTCATCGATGCCGGCACCCGCACCAATCTGGAACTGACCCGCACCACGTCCGGCGAGCGGCGCGGCTCTCTGCTGGCGGCCGTCGACCGCACCGTGACCGCCGCCGGTGCCCGTCTCCTGGCCCGGCGCATCGGCGAGCCGCTCACCGACCTTGCCGCCATCCGCGACCGGCATGACGCGGTGGAATTCCTGGTGGAGGATACCGGCCTCACGGCGGCCTTGCGCCAGCGCCTCGCCCGCGCGCCGGATCTCGCCCGCGCCCTGTCGCGCCTCTCGCTGGGACGCGGGAGCCCGCGCGATCTCGCCGCCATCGGCCAAGGCCTGGAAGAGGGCTTCGCCCTCGCCGCCGCCTTTCCACCCGACGCCCCCGCCGATCTGCGGGCCTGCGCCACCCGCCTCGCCAAGGGAGATTCGGGCCTTGCGGGGGAGTTGGCCTCCGCCATCGCGGACGAGCCGCCCCCCAACCGCCGCGATGGCGGCTTCATCCGCCCCGGCTACGACTTCGACCTCGATCAGACCCGCGCCCTGAGGGATGAGAGCCGGCGCGTGGTGGCGGCGCTGGAGAAGCGCTATTGCGAGGAGACGGGCATCCGCTCCCTCAAGATCCGGCACAATGCGGTGCTCGGTTATTTCGTGGAGGTGACCGCGCAGAATGCCGACCGGCTGCGGGAGGATCCCTTCGCCGGCACTTTCGTGCATCGCCAGACGCTGGCCGGCGCGGTGCGCTTCACTTCGGTGGAGCTGGGCGAGCTGGAAAGCCGCATCGCCAGCGCCGGTGAGCGGGCGCTGGCTTTGGAGCAGCAGATTTTCGACCGCCTCGCCGCCGCCGTGGTGGAGCAGACCGACGCCATCCGCGCCGCCGCCGAGGCGCTCGCCGAACTGGACGTGATTGCTGGCCTTGCCAAGCTCGCCGTGGACGAGCGCTATGTGCGTCCGCACATGAGCGAGGCGGTGGACTTCCAGGTGGAAGGCGGCCGTCATCCGGTGGTGGAGCAGGCGCTCTCCCGCTCGGGTGGGCCGTTCGTGGCCAATGATTGCGACCTCTCGCCCCCGGTGGAGGGTGACGCGCGGGGCCGCATCGTCCTGGTGACGGGTCCGAACATGGCCGGCAAGTCCACCTTCCTGCGCCAGAACGCCCTCATTGCAGTGCTGGCCCAGGCGGGCGCCTTCGTGCCGGCGCGGGCGGCTCGGCTCGGCATCGTGGATCGGCTCTTCTCGCGGGTGGGTGCGGCTGACGACCTGGCGCGGGGACGCTCCACCTTCATGGTGGAGATGGTGGAAACGGCCGCCATCTTGAACCAGGCCACCCCGCGCTCCCTCGTAATCCTGGACGAGATCGGGCGCGGCACCGCCACGTTCGACGGCATGTCCATCGCCTGGGCGAGCCTTGAGCATCTGCACGAGGTCAATGGCTGCCGGGCCCTGTTCGCCACCCATTTTCACGAATTGACCGCGCTCTCCCAGCGCTGCCGGCGCTTGGCCAATGCCACCGTGAAGGTGACCGAGTGGCAGGGCGACGTGGTTTTCCTCCACGAAGTGGTGCCCGGCGCGGCCGACCGCTCCTATGGCATCCAGGTGGCCAAGCTCGCCGGCCTGCCGCCGGCCGTCATCGCGCGGGCGAAGTCTGTGCTGGCGGAACTTGAGGCGGCGGACCGGGCCTCGCCGGCCCAGAAGCTGGTGGACGAATTGCCCTTGTTCGCGGCGGCCCGCCGGCCGGTCTCGGTGGTGACTGAGGCCGTGCCGGAAGATGATCCGGCGCGCGAGGCCCTTGATGCCATCGATCCGGATGGGCTGACCCCCCGCGAGGCGCTGGAGGTGCTCTATCGGCTCAAAGCGTTGCGGCAGCAGGCACGCAATTGAGCGCTCAAGCCGGCTGGAACGTCAGGACCGCCAGGACCATTGCCGCGACCCCCATGGCCGCCACGATGAGAAACCACAGGTGCCAGGACGGTTCAAATTCGGAGGCAGAGCCAACGTCCTCCAGGCCTTCATAGCCTTCCAGGCGCCCGGCGGAGGTGCCCCGCCCATACGCTGGCTCCGACTGGGCCAGCGAAGGGGATGGGCCAGCCCGGCGCCGCTCGCGCTGCGCGTCAGAATGGTTCATCGCTGTCTCCTCTGAAACCCCAACACGGTCGTGGTGGCCGGGGTTCCACGCAGTGGCGACAGCAGGAGGACGGGCGCTCCCGGCTCAGCCGAGCCAGGGGGCCGTGCGATCGAGGGCGATGATGTCCTGCGCGGACAGGCGGGGCCGCACCACGGCCGCCTCTGCGCCGCGCACCAGCACTTCGGGCACCAGGGCCCTTGTATTGTAGGTGCAGGCCTGCACCGCGCCGTAGGCGCCGGCCGTCATCACAGCCACCAGGTCGCCGGGCTGAAGGTCGGGCAAGGTGCGCGCCAGCGCCAGATAGTCGCCGGTCTCGCAGACCGGGCCCACCACATCCACCACCGCTTTTGGCGCGCCCTCGGGGGCGGCCTGGACGGGGAGGATGTCGTGATAGGCCTCATAGAGTGTCGGCCGGATGAGGTCGTTCATGGCCGCATCCACGATGACAAAGGTCTTGCCCTCGCCCTTCTTCACATAAAGCACGCGGGTGACCAGAATGCCCGCATTGGCCACGATCATGCGGCCCATCTCGAAGATCAGCGGCAGCTTGATGTCGCCCAGCGCCCGGTTCACCACCGCCGCATAGGCGTCCGGCGTCGGGGGCAGGGGGTCTTCGGGCGCATAGGGCACGCCGAGGCCGCCGCCGAGATCGAGATGGTGCAGCTTGTGGCCGTTGCCCATCAGATCGCGCGCCAGCTCCGCCATCAGCAGGGTGGCATTCTCGAACGGGGCGAGATCGGTGATCTGGCTGCCGATATGCATGTCGATGCCGGCCACCTGAAGGCCCGGCAGGCGTGCGGCATCCTCATAGACCTCCCGGGCGCGGGAAATGGGAATGCCGAACTTGGTCTCGGACTTGCCGGTGGAAATCTTGGCGTGGGTGCGGGCATCCACGTCCGGATTGACCCGCAGCGACACCCGCGCCATGGCGTTAAGACTGGTGGCGACCTCGGACAGCGCCTCCAGTTCCGGCTCGCTCTCCACGTTGAAGCACAGGATGCCGGCATCGAGCGCATCCGCCATTTCCTGCCGTGTCTTGCCGACGCCGGAAAAGACGATGCGCTCCGCCTTCACGCCGCCGGCCAGCGCCCGCTTCAACTCGCCGCCCGACACGATGTCCGCGCCCGCGCCAAGGCGGGCGAGCGTGGCGATGACGGACTGGTTGGAATTGGCCTTCAGGGCGTAGCACAAGGTCACGTCGCGACCCGCAAAGGCCTGCGTGAACACCCGATAATGCCGCTCCAGCGTGGCGGTGGAATAGCAATAGAAGGGCGTGCCCACCTTGGTGGCGAGCGCGGCCAGGTCGACGTCCTCGGCGTGGAGCCGGCCGTCGCGATAGTCGAAATGGTGCATGGAGCGAACCCGCCCTCAGAGCAGGAAATCGAGGAAGAAGGGCTTCTTGGCCGTGGCCGGGTTGGTGGCGCCGCCTTTGGGCGCCGGACGGGAGACCGAATCCCCGGGCGTGTTGGGCGGCACATAGGTATAGGTGGCGGCCGGATTGGCCCCCCAGGCCACCTCGCCCTCCTGCGTGACCTCCCTTGCCTCGCTGGTGGGTGAATTGGGCATGTTGGTGGCGGTGGGGCGGGCTGGACCCGTAGCCGCCGGCGTCGCCTGGCCGGCTGCGCCCTGTGTGCCGCTGGCCTGCGGATTCGGCGGCGGTTCCAGCGGCCCCTTCACGCCGCAGGCGGCAAGCGCGAGCGCGAGAGCGGCGACCAGGGGAAGGGTGTGGCGCAATTGCACGTCCGGCGATCCTGCAAAATTCGAGCCCCAATATAGCGACGGCGCCGCCAAAGGCGAGCCCCGCACTGCAAGAGAAGGCCGGCCGATGCATCCATGTGTCACTCCGCCGGTTCAAGATCGCCTGAGCCCGAGCCAGCTGCCGCGCTGAAAGTGGTGGGAGAAACGCCCTTGAAGCGGAAAGCCTATCGGCGCAGAAGGCCTCCCTGCGCCTGACGACGCTCCCAGGCGAGCCGCTCCAGGGCTGGCGTGTCGCTCTCCTCCACCGGATAGCCGATGCAGAAATATCCAATGAAGTGCCAGCCGGCGGGCACATCCAGGATTTCACCGATCCGGGCAGGATCGAGTATGGAAACCCAGCCGACCCCGATGCCCTCGGCCCGCGCCGCGAGCCAGAGGGTGTGCACCGCCATGACGGCCGAATAGTCGATGGTTTCCGGCATGGTCAGCCGCCCGAGCTTATGCCCCTGCAGGGTGTCCCGGTCTGCGAACACTGCCAGGTGGCAGGGGGCATCGTCGAGGCCGGCGAGCTTCAAGCGGGCATAGGAGGAAGCCCGTTCTGGATCCTGCCGCCGGAGCGCCTCCCCATTGCACGCCTCGAAGCACGCCCGAACCTCGGCCCGGCGGGCGGCATTGTCGACGGCGACGAAGCGCCAGGGCTGGCTGAGGCCGACCGAAGGGGCGAGGGTGGCGACCCCCACGAGCCGCTCCAGCGTGCCATCCGGCAGCGGTCGCGCCTGGAAGGCACGCACATCCCGCCGCCAGACCAGGAGGTCCAGCAGCCTTGCTCGGAAGGCGTCGTCGAAATCAGGCGGCTCGGCCATGGGGTGGCCTCTGGTCGTTGAGGCGCCTCACGCCTCCTTGGGCGCCAGCTTCTTCAGCCACCGGCGGGCCTGCGCCCGCACGCGGGCGGGCGCCGTCCCGCCATAGCTGACCCGGCTCGCCACCGACTTCGACACCGACAGCACGCCGAACACGTCCTTGGTGATGCGCCCGTCCACGCTCTGCATCTCCTCAAGGGAGAGGCGCTCCAGCGGCACGTTACGGGAGGAGGCCAGCGCGACGATGCGTCCGGTCACATGGTGCGCCTCGCGGAAGGGCATGCCGAGGCCGCGCACCAGCCAGTCGGCCAGATCCGTGGCGATGGAATAGCCCTGGCCGGCCGCCGCCTTCATGCGCTTGGCGTCGGGCTCCAGGTCGCGCACCATGCCGGCGCTGGCGGCCACCACCAGGGACAGAGCGGAGAAGGCATCGAACGCGCCTTCCTTGTCCTCCTGCATGTCCTTGGCATAGGCGAGCGGCAGGCCCTTCATCACCACCAGGAGGCCGGTCAGCGCGCCCATGATGCGCCCCGCCTTGGCGCGCACCAGCTCGGCGGCGTCGGGGTTGCGCTTCTGCGGCATGATGGACGAGCCGGTGGTGAACTTGTCCGACAGCTTGATCAGCCCGAAGGAGGGCGAGGTCCAGATC
This sequence comes from Aquabacter sp. L1I39, assembly GCF_017742835.1. Taxonomy (GTDB): domain Bacteria; phylum Pseudomonadota; class Alphaproteobacteria; order Rhizobiales; family Xanthobacteraceae; genus L1I39. The sequence goes on along the minus strand of NZ_CP072392.1, from coordinate 1,809,578 downwards.
ACCACCTCCTCGGCGAACCGGGACAGGTGCACCGCGCAGATGGAGGCGGCCGACAGCGTCTCCAGAACGAAGTCGCGGTCCGAGACCGAATCCAGCGAATTGGCCGTGGGCCGGTCGAAGCCCAGCGCCCGGGCGGTGGCCTCCCGGTCGATGGGGAAGGAGGTGCCGGCCAGCGCCGCCGCGCCCAGCGGGCACTCGTTCAGCCGTGTCCGCGCATCCTGGAGACGGCCGCGATCGCGACCGAGCATCTCCACATAGGCCATGAGGTGGTGGCCGAACGTCACCGGCTGGGCGGTCTGCAAATGGGTAAAGCCGGGCATGACGGTGGCGGCATGGGCCAGCGCCTTCTCGGCCAGCGCCAGTTGTAGGTCGGCGATCTGGGCATCGAGCGCGTCGACGGTGTCGCGCACATAGAGGCGGAAGTCCGTGGCCACCTGGTCGTTGCGCGAGCGGGCGGTGTGCAGGCGGCCGGCGCTGGGACCGATCAGGTCGGCGAGGCGCTGCTCCACATTCATATGGATGTCTTCCAGGTCGCGCCGGAAGGTGAAGCGGCCGGCCTCGATCTCTGACAGGATCGTGTCTAGACCCTGCGTGATCTTCTCGACATCCTCCGCGCTCACGATCCCTTGGGCCGCCAGCATGGCGGCATGGGCCTTGGAGCCGGCAATGTCCTGAGCGTAAAGACGCTGATCGAAGCCGATGGAGGCGTTGATCTCCTCCATGATGGCGTCCGGGCCGGTAGAGAACCGACCGCCCCACATCTTGTTGCTCATATCGGACCTTCCACTGATGACCGAACCGACCGCCCCGCACACCCCAGATGCCGAGGCCCCCAAGAAAGGCAAGGCAGGGGCCGTGCTCCTGGTGGGCGGGGCGATGCTGGCCGGCGCTCTCGTCGGCGCGCTTGCCCTATACGGGATGAATGGCCTTCCGGGCAATGCGCCGCTTCCACCAGCCGCATCGTCAGCGTCCGCGCAGGCCGAGGCCAATGCCGCCGCGCCCATCAAGGATCCCAATTGTGCCGGCGCCGTGACCCTGGCCGAGCGCCTGAAGCCTTATGCGAGGGGCGAGATTGCCGCGCTTTCCCTGGCCCAGGAGCCGCGGCGGATCCCCGACCTCACCTTCGCCAATGCGGAGGGCAAGCCCATGAGCCTGCGCGATTTCGAGGGCAAGCTGCTGCTGGTGAACCTCTGGGCCACCTGGTGCGTGCCCTGCCGGAAGGAGATGCCGGCTCTCGATGCCCTTCAGAAGGACCTGGGCGGAGATCGCTTCGAAGTGGTGGCCATCAACCTGGATACGCGCGATCCGGAAAAACCGAAGGCTTTCCTGAAGGAGATCGGGATCAAATCGCTCGGCTTCTTTGCGGACTCTGGCACCAAGAGCTTCCAGGCGCTGCGCGCCGCCGGGCGTGGTTTCGGCCTGCCCACCACCTTGCTGGTGGATGCAAACGGTTGCGAGGTGGGCTTCCTGGCCGGCCCCGCCGAATGGGCGAGCGAAGATGCCCAGGCGCTGGTGAAGGCGGCGCTTCAGCCCGGCTCATAGCCGGGCACAGGCCGTGGGCCGTTCAGTACCGGAGTGCGAGGCGCCCTCCGGTCCGTTATCAGCGGGTGGGAACCGGCTTCTCGCCGCGATAGTCGTAGAAGCCGCGCTTGGTCTTCCGCCCGAGCCAACCGGCTTCCACGTATTTCACGAGAAGCGGGCAGGGGCGATACTTGCTGTCGGCGAGCCCCTCATGGAGCACCTGCATGATGGCCAAGCAGGTGTCGAGGCCGATGAAATCGGCCAGCTGCAGCGGCCCCATGGGATGATTGGCGCCGAGCTTCATGGCCCTGTCGATGGCGTCCACCGAGCCGACGCCCTCATAAAGGGTGTAGATGGCTTCGTTGATCATCGGCAGCAGGATGCGGTTGACGATGAAGGCCGGGAAGTCCTCGGCCACCGCATAGGTCTTGTGCAGCCGGGTGACGAACTGCTTGGAGCTTTCGAACGTGTCGTCATCGGTGGCGATGCCGCGCACAAGCTCCACCAGTTCCATCAGCGGAACGGGGTTCATGAAGTGGATGCCGATGAACCGTTCCGGTCGGTCGGTAGAGGCCGCGAGGCGGGTGATGGAGATGGAGGAGGTGTTGCTGGCCACCAGCGCGTCCGGCCGCAGCACCGGGCAGACCGAAGCGAAAATCTTGCGCTTGGTCTCTTCCTTCTCGGTGGCAGACTCGATCACCAGATCGCACTCCGCCAGGTCCTCAATTGCCGGCGCCGGCAAAATGCGCGCCAAAGCGGCGTGGCGCTCGTCCTCGGAGATGGTTGCCTTCGAGACTTGCTTTGCCATGTTGCCGTTGATCGTGGCGAGGCCTGAGCGGATGCGATCCGCATCGGCGTCGTGCAAGGCGACGTCGTAGCCGGCAATGGCGCAGACATGGGCGATGCCGTTGCCCATCTGCCCGGCACCGATGACACCCACCTTCTTGATCTCGAGCGGCATTTTGCTCTCGTCTTTCACTTGGTTGACGAGGCCGGACCGGGTGTCCGACCCCGTTGGGTTCCGGCCAGGGGACCGGCCGGTTCCGTCAGCGCGACGCCGTCAGCCTTTGGCCTTCTGCAATTCGGCCTTCAACTCGGGCACCACGGTAAAGAGATCACCCACCAGGCCGTAATCGGCAACCTGGAAAATAGGCGCTTCCTCGTCCTTGTTGACCGCGACGATGACCTTGGAGTCCTTCATGCCCGCCAGATGCTGGATGGCACCGGAAATGCCCAGCGCCACATAAAGCTCGGGCGCAACCACCTTGCCGGTCTGGCCCACCTGCCAGTCGTTCGGCGCGTAGCCGGCATCCACCGCCGCGCGGGAGGCGCCGACGGCGGCTCCCAGCACATCGGCCAGCGGCTCGATCACTTCCGCGAACTTCTCCTTGGAACCCACGGCCCGGCCACCGGACACGATGATGCGGGCGGCGGTGAGTTCGGGACGGTCGGACGCCGACAGGCTCTCTTCCACGAATGTGGACAGGCCGGGATCGCTGGCCGTGGAGGCCGCCTCGATGGCGGCGGAACCGCCCTCGCCGGTGGCCGCGAAGGAGGCGGTGCGGACGGTGATGACCTTCTTGGCCTCGCCCGACTGCACGGTCTGGATCGCGTTGCCGGCATAGATGGGTCGCTCGAACGTGTCGGGCGCGACCACCTTGGTGATGTCCGAGATCTGCATCACGTCCAGCAGCGCGGCGACGCGGGGCAGGACATTCTTGGCCGCCGTGGTGGACGGCCCGACAATGGCGTCATAGCCACCGGCCAGCGCGACGATCAGGTCCGCATACGGCTCTGCGAGGCGATGGGCATAGGCCGCATCGTCCGCAACCAGCACCTTCTCGACGCCCGAAAGCTTGGCGGCGGCTTCGGCGACGGCACCGACATTCTGGCCGGCCACCAGCACATGCACCGGGCCACCGAGCGCGGCAGCGGCAGTCAGGGCCTTGGCGGTGGCGCCGTTGAGGTTGGAATTGTCGTGTTCGGCGAGCAGCAACGTCGTCATCAGATCACCCCCGCCTCGTCCTTGAGCTTCGCCACCAGTTCCGCCACCGAGCCGACCTTGACGCCGGCCTTGCGGCCCGCGGGTTCGGCGGTCTTGAGCACCTTCAGGCGCGGCGTCACGTCAACGCCGTAGGCCTCGGGGCTCTTCTCGTCGATGGGCTTTTTCTTCGCCTTCATGATGTTGGGCAGCGAAGCATAGCGCGGCTCGTTGAGCCGCAGGTCGGTGGTCACGATGGCCGGAAGGGCGAGCTTCACGGTCTGCAGGCCACCATCGATCTCGCGGGTTACAAGGGTCGCGCCATCCTCGACGACCACCTTGGAGGCAAACGTGCCCTGGCCCCAGCCGAGCAGAGCGGCGAGCATCTGGCCCGTCTGGTTGCAATCGTCGTCGATGGCCTGCTTGCCCAGGATCACCAGACCGGGGGCTTCCTCGCCCACCACGGCCTTGAGGATCTTGGCAACGGCCAGTGGCTCGGTGCTTACGTCGGTCTTCACCAGGATCCCACGATCCGCGCCCATGGCGAGAGCGGTGCGCAGCGTCTCAGACGCCTGAGCCGGGCCCACGGAAACCACCACGACCTCTGTGGCTTTGCCTGCCTCCTTGAGGCGCAAGGCCTCCTCGACGGCAATCTCGTCGAAGGGGTTCATGGACATCTTGACGTTGGCGAGCTCAACCCCCGTGCCGTCCGATTTCACGCGAACCTTCACGTTGTAGTCGACGACACGCTTTACGGGGACGAGAATCTTCATTACCGCGCGCTCCCCCAGACCGACACTTGAAGTATGGCCGCGGGACGATGTCCCGCGTTTGACGCTGACGCAACGTTGTCCGCAGCGCAGCATACCTTGGGGGCGGCAACGTAGGAGTGGCCTCCAAAGCTGTCAACGCCGAAGGGAACCGTCTCGGGGGCACGGCAAGTGCGGCAAACCGCGCGGTCACGCCTTCCGCAGGACGGCGAAGAACTCGAGGGTGTTTCGCAGGGTCGGATAGACCTCTGCAACGGTAAGATCCACCAAGCCGAGCTGCTCCAGCTGGATGGCGAGGGCGCGGAAGCCGTCCGGCGTGAATTTCCAACTGTGGACGTCCACATAGGTGGTTTGAGCTGCCCGTGCCTCTTCGAGGACGTGCAGGATCTGCTCCGGCGCGCTTGCCTCCATCAGCGGCGTCCCATGGTCGCCGCTCCAGTGGCGGGTGGGGTCGCTGTGCGTGGTCAGCAGCCGATGCTCCAGCACCTCCAGGGCCGAATGCAGGCGTCGCCCTTCCACGTGGGCTGCCAGTACGTCAGCGAGCCGGGTTGGGGCGAGGAAGTGGTCGAAGCAATAACGGTGGTCCGGCAGGACAAGGAAATAGCAGCCGCCCGGCTCCAGGAGGCGCGAGACGCTCTGGAGGTGCGCCACAAGGTCCGGCTGGTGCTCGGCGCAATGGCTGCTGAGGACGTGGGCGAAGGTGCGATCTATGATCCCGAGATCGCCCTCGGGATGGACGAAGTCGATGACCGGCGCGCGCGCGATCAGCGCCTCGCCTTGCTCCCGGGCGAAGGCTCCCGCCGCCACGAGCGCGCGGGCCCGCTCCACCAGATGGTCGCGGTCGAGGACGTCGAAATATAGGACCTTGCGATCCTCCTTGCGCAGGCAGGGATTGAGGAAGGGGCCGATCTCGAGCACGTCCTGCTCGGCCGGGATCAAGGCGAGAAAGTCAGCCCGTTGGCGCACGCGGGATGCGATGCGGCCCTCCGTGCGGCCATGGTCGAGATAGTGCCGCAGCAGCGCCGCGTCGGCGAAAGCCTGAAGATCCGCATTCTCCTGGCGGTAGATCTGAGCATCGAAGGCGGGCGTGTGGGGATCTGGCACGAGGGTCGCTTCAGGCAAATGTCCGGGCGACCCTCGCCTTCCTGGCGGGTCAAGTCAACGCGTCGGGCCCTCAGCGCTCGCGGAAGGATTTGAGGAGCGCGTCGGTCAGGGGTCGCGTGAGGTAGCTCATCACCGTCCGCTCGCCCGTGGTGAACACCACTTCCGCCGGCATGCCGGGACGCAGGCGTGCCTTCATGTCCTCGGGCAGGTCCGTTGAGTTCACCGCTACGACGGCCTGATAGTAGGGCTCGTGGGTGCTTTCGTTCACCAGCCGGTCGGGCGACACGGTGCGCAGCTCGCCGATGATGAGCGGTGTAGTCCGCGAGTGGAAGGCCGGGAAGCGCACCTCGACCCCGGTCACGCCGTTGTGCAGGCGGTCGATGTCTGTGGTGGGCACCTGGGCGTCCACGATCAGCTCGTCATTCTGCGGCACGATCTCAAGCATGGTGTCGCCAGGCCGAACCACGGCGCCCACGGTGTAGATCTTCTGGTTGATGTTCTGGACCACGCCGTCACGGGGCGCGCGGATGTCGATGCGCTTCAACACGTTCTGCGCCACGGAAAGCTTCTCCCGCAGGTCGGCGATCTTCTGACGCGCGTCGGCAATCTGTCCTGCCACCTCCTCCTGCTGCTTTTGGAGCAGTTGCTGGATCTGCAAGCGCATCTCGCCGATGCTGGTTTCCGCCTTGGCTGCATCAGCCATGTTGCGGCCTACCGTGCCTTCGAGCCGTGCCTTTTCCCGCTGCAACTGGGCGAGGCGAGGCTTCGAGACGAGGCCTTTGTCATTGAGGGCCCGGATGCCGGCAAGCTCGTCATCGATGAAGTACAACTGCTGATCTGCGGAATCCCGCTCGCGCGCCAAGCCCTCCAGCTCGCGCTGGCCCTGGCGGATGCGGCTGTTCAGAATGTCGATCTGGCCATCCATGGAGGCCTTTCGGTCCCGAAACTGTGCCTCCTGGTCGGCAATCGCCGCCTTCACCGTGGGCTCGCTGGCGCGCGCCATCAGTTCCGGGGGGAAGGTGACGGACTTGGCCTGGGCGCGCTCGGCCTCAAGCCGCGCTTCCATCGCCACGAGGGTATCGAGCTGCGCGCGCACCGATTCGAAATTGGCGCGAGAGCTGGTGGAGTCCAGGCGGAACAGGGTCTGCCCCTGCCTCACCTCCTGGCCGTCCTTCACCATGATCTCGGAAACGATGCCGCCTTCCAGGTGCTGGACCACTTGGCGCTTGCTTTCCACCGAGACCACGCCCGCGGCGATCACGGCGCTGTCGATGCTGGCCATGGCCGCCCAGCCGCCACAGACACCGAAGGCGCCGATGATGACGGCGTATCCGATCATGGCCACCCGGCGATAGTCGCTGGAGGGAACAGGCGCCTCGAAGTCGGCCCCAGGCAAGCCGGGCGCCGCCGACGGCGTCGCCGGAACGCCACCCGGCGCGGTTGCCGCGGGGACGCCGGTCCACTTCACGGGCATGCGCTGCAGGAGCTGGACACCGAGGACGGAACCGAGCAGGCGGCTCTTGAGGCGTGCCAGGAGATCCTTGAGCCGGACGAGGCTGGTGCGGAGATGGTTCATCATGGCTCAGCCCTTCTTCGCGCCGGCATCAACCTTGGGCGGCTCTTTGGCGGGATCGCGCGGGCGGACCAGCCGAGGACCGAGCATTTTCGCTAGCACCTCGTCTCTCGGTCCGAAGCTGTGGACGGTCCCTTCGCTCATGAGCAGGATCAGGTCGCAAAGGCCGAGGCTGTTGGTCTTGTGCGTAACGAGAATGACGGTAGACCCTCCCGCCTTGAGGGCTTGCACCGCCTGTGCGAGCGCCTGTTCGCCCGCGGCGTCGAGGCTGGCATTGGGCTCGTCCAGCACGATCAGCGCGGGCCGGCCATAGACTGCGCGGGCAAGGGCGATGCGCTGGCGCTGGCCGCCGGACAGGGCGGCACCGCCGTCGCCGATCTCGGTGTTGTAGCCCTGGGGGAGGCGTTGGATCATGTCGTGGACGCCGGCCATCTGCGCAGCTTCCACCACCTTCGCTTCGTCCTTGGCGCCGAAACGGGCAATGTTCTCGGCCACCGTTCCGGCAAACAGCTCCACGTCCTGGGGCAGATAGCCGATGCAGCGGCCGAGCTGTTCCGGGTCCCAGTGGGACAGGTCTGACCCGTCGAGGCGGATGGCGCCTGCGGATGTCGGCCACACGCCCACCAGGGCCCGCGCCAGCGTGGACTTGCCGGCGGCGCTTGGCCCGATGACCCCGAGGGTGGTGCCCGCAGGCAAAGCGAAGGTGACGTCGCGCAGCACAGCCACGTCGCGTCCCGGGGCGGTGACGAAGACATTTTCCACATGCACCACACCGGTCGGGTCGGGCAGGCGCATCCGCTGGGACTGGGGCGGGCTAAGGCGCAGCATCTCCTGCACTCGCCTGTAGGCGGACCGCATGGCGACGATCCCCTTCCAGTTGCCGATGGCCATCTCGATGGGCTGGATGGAACGTCCCACCACGATGGAGGCGGCGATCATCATGCCGGGCGTGATCTCGCGGTTGATGGCGAGATAGGCGCCGAGGCCGAGGACCAGGCTCTGCATGAACATGCGGTTGAACTTGGTGGCCGCGACCAGGAACGCCGCACGGTCGGAGGCGAGGCCTTGCCAGCCGAGCGCCTGGGCGCGGTGGGCCAGCCAGCGTTCACGCAGCTGGCGCACCATGCCCATGGCCTGGAGCACCTCGGCATTGCGGAACGTGGTCACTGCCTGATTGTTGGCGCTGATATTGGCCTTGGTGGCGCGATCGAGGATCGGGCGGTTCACCCGGTCGTTGGCCACTGCGAGCAGGCCGGAGATGACGCAGCTGACCACCGCAAGGATGCCATACCAGGGATGCAGCAAGGTCGCGAACGCGATGTAGATCGGCACCCACGGCACGTCGCACAGCGAGATGAGGCCGGCCCCGGTGAAGAAGTCGCGCACCGTGTCCACATCGCGCAGCGCCTGGACGTGGTTGGCTGACGGGCGCCGCAGCGAGGCACGCTGCACGGCGTCGAAGGCTTGTTCCTTGATGCTCTCGTCGAACTTGACTCCGGCGCGCACGAGAAGCTGCGTGCGCAAAGCCTCAAGGCCGGCGGACACCATGTAGAGGAAGGCAATGATAAGGGTCAGGACCACCAGGGTCTGGATATTGCGGCTCGCCAGCACCCGGTCATAGACCTGCATCATGTAGATGGAGCCGGACAACCCCAGCAGGTTGATGAAGAAGCTGAAGGCGATCACGCTCCACATGGCCGGCTTGGCCGCCTGGAGGGCAAGGTCGAGGGCAGTCGGCGCAAGGCTGGCGGTCTGACGCGTCGTGGTATGCGTCTGGGTCATGAATCACCGATCTTGATGCCGCCCCCCGCGAGGCGCCGAAGGTAAGTTCCGTCAACGGTTTTGGCGTTAAAAACGCAGCAGCGCAAGGACGCTCCGGGAGGTGGATGAACTTTAATCAACCGCTCTACTAATGCAGTTCGCTTGCTTCAAACTGACGACGCTGCCGCCTCTTTCGTTACCTTTCATCCTGAACCCCACACGCTGCCCCGAAAGCGCCGCGGCGTGCTTGGTGTGCGGTTGCTCTTCGCGGGTGCGAAAAAACATGTCTAAACTGCCGCCTTAGACCAAAGCAGGGGGGAGTGCGGGGATGTCGAGCGCCGTTTGGGCCGTGGTCGGGGACAGCGAAGAAGACGGCAGTGAGAAGGACCGCCCTTTGCGGGAGGATATCCGACTGCTCGGTCGGCTGCTCGGCGATACCGTGCGCGCCCAGGAGGGGGAGCCGGTCTACCATCTGGTGGAAATCATTCGCCGCACCTCCATCCGCTTCCATCGCGACGCCGATGAAGGGGCGCGCCAAGAGCTGGAGACCATTCTGGGCCAGCTTTCCCCGGAGGTGGCGGTGCAGATCGTGCGCGCCTTCTCCTATTTCTCGCATCTGGCCAATATCGCCGAGGACCAGCACCACATCCGGCGCAATCGCGCCCACGCCATCGCCGGCTCAGCCCCCCGCCCCGGCACGCTGACCAATGCCTTTTCCAAGGCCGTGGGGGCGGGGCTGACTGCCGCCGATCTCAAGGACTTCTTCGCCAGCGCCCTGGTCAGTCCGGTCCTGACGGCCCATCCCACCGAGGTGCGACGCAAAAGCACGCTCAACCGGGAAATGGAAATCTCGGACCTGCTGGATCGGCGCGAGCAGTTGGCCGCGACCCCGGAAGAGCGCGAACTGCAGGAGGAGGAGCTGCGCCGGGCGGTGCTGACCCTCTGGCAAACCGCCTTGCTGCGCCGGATCAAGCTGACGGTCATCGACGAGGTGGTGAACGGCCTGTCCTATTACGACTATACGTTCCTCCACGAAGTGCCGCGCCTCTTCTGCACCATCGAGGACCAGATCGGAAAGTTCGATCCCAAGGCGCCGGAGGCGGAGGTGCCCTCCTTCCTGCGCATCGGCAGCTGGATCGGCGGCGACCGGGACGGCAACCCCTTCGTCACCGCCAGCGTCCTGCGCGAAACGGTGGCCCTGCAGCGGGATCGGGTGCTGCGCTTCTATGAGGAGCAGGTGGAGGCGCTGGCGGGCGAACTCTCCCTCGCCGGGCGCCTGGTGAAGGTGTCGCCGGGCCTCGTCTCATTGATGGACGCCGCCCCGGACCGCAGCCTGACCCGCCGGGAAGAGCCCTATCGGCTTGCCCTCGCTCTCGTCGCGGCCCGCCTGCGCGCCACTTCGGCCGCCTTGAAGGGCACACCTGCCACTGGAGAGGTCGAGCCTTATCCCACCGCCGCGGCCTTCAAGGCCGATCTGGACCTCGTCCATCAGTCGCTGGTGCAGAACGGTTCGCGCATCCTGGCCCGCGGTCGCCTGCGCCATCTGCGCCGGGCCGCCGACTGTTTCGGGTTCCATTTGGCCAGCCTCGATCTGCGTCAGAATTCCGATGTGCATGAGCGCACGGTCGCCGAGTTGCTGGAGAAGGTTGTCCCTGGCACCGACTATCTCGCCCTCGACGAAGCCGGCCGGATCGCGCTCTTGACGCGGGAATTGGCCAATGCCCGGCCGCTCACCTCGCCCTATCTGGCCTATGGCGAGGAAACGCAGTCGGAACTGGACATCCTGCGCACCGCCGCCGAGGCTCATGCCCGCCTCGGCTCCGCCGTCATCCCGAACGCTATCATCTCCAAGGCCGAAGGGGTCTCCGACCTGCTGGAACTGGCGCTGCTGCTGAAGGAGGTGGGCCTGGTGCGTGCCGACGGCACCAGCGACATCAATGTCATCCCCCTGTTCGAGACCATTGAGGACCTGCGGGCCTGCGCCGAGGTCATGGACCGCCTGTTCTCCATTCCAGCCTATCGCGCGCTGGTGGAGAGCCGAGGGGGCGTCCAGGAGGTGATGCTCGGCTATTCCGACAGCAACAAGGATGGCGGCTTCGTCACCTCGGGCTGGGAATTGTACAAGGCCGAGATCGGGCTCATCGAGGTGTTCCGCCGCCACGGCATCAGGCTGCGCCTGTTCCATGGCCGCGGCGGATCCGTGGGACGCGGCGGCGGACCGAGCTTCGACGCCATCCTCGCCCAGCCAGGCGGCGCGGTGAGCGGCCAGATTCGCGTAACAGAGCAGGGCGAAATCATCGCCTCTAAATATTCCACACCGGAAGTGGGCCGGCGGAACCTGGAGATCCTGGTGGCGGCGACGCTGGAGGCCAGTCTGCTGCAAGTCAGGGAGAATGCGCCGCGCGCTGATTTCCTCACCACTATGGAAGAATTGTCGCAGACCGCTTTCGCCGCCTATCGCAATCTCGTCTACGAGACCGAGGGCTTCGAGGACTATTTCTGGTCCTCTACGGTCATCAACGAGATCGCGACCCTCAACATCGGCTCGCGGCCGGCCTCGCGCAAGAAGACACGCTCCATTTCGGCGCTCCGCGCCATTCCCTGGGTGTTCAGCTGGGCCCAGTGCCGGCTGATGCTGCCCGGCTGGTACGGATTCGGCGCGGCCATCGAGGCCTATGTGGCCGCCCATCCAGCGGATGGGCTCGCCCAGTTGCAGGCCATGTATCGCGACTGGCCCTTCTTCCGCACGCTGCTCTCAAACATGGACATGGTGCTGTCCAAGAGTTCGCTGGCGGTTGCGTCGCGCTATGCGGAACTGGTGGAGGACGGGGCCCTGCGGGAGCGCATCTTCGGTCGCATCAGCGCCGAATACGAGCGCACCATCGCGCATCTCCTGGCCATCACCAGCCAGTCGAAGCTGCTGGAAGGAAACCCGCTGCTCAGTCGCTCCATCCGCAACCGCTTCCCCTATCTGGACCCGCTCAATCACGTTCAGATCCAGCTTCTGAAGCTGCATCGGCGCAACGAGGCGGCGGAGGTGCCGGACGAGAACGTGCTGCACGGCATCCAGCTCACCATCAACGGCATTTCTGCCGGCCTTCGTAACAGCGGCTGATGAGCAAGGCGCGCCTTGCGGCCGCTGCGTTCCCGGCAAAGGATCATCGGCGGCGTGATCCTCAAGGCCGCGGGAATGCCGAGCCGGACATGCGCTGCGCCTTGCTTCCGGGCCGCCGATCCCTTAAGAGGCACAGGGACGCCCCGGTCCAAAGCCGGGGCTTTGCTTTGTTCGCGCCTCCTTTTGGGGAGGGCGCTTCGCGGAGGACCGCACACCGTGACCAACGTGGTCGTGGTCGGCTCGCAATGGGGCGACGAAGGTAAGGGCAAGATCGTCGACTGGCTCTCTGAGCAGGCCGACGTGGTCGTTCGATTCCAGGGCGGGCACAATGCCGGCCATACCCTGGTGGTGGACGGCGTCACCTATAAACTCTCCCTCTTGCCCTCTGGCGTCGTACGCTCGGGCAAGCTGTCGGTGATCGGCAACGGCGTCGTGCTCGATCCGCAGGCCCTGGTGGCCGAGCTGGAACGGCTGGCGGCCCAGGGCGTGGTGGTCGGGCCGGAGCGCCTGCGCATCGCCGAAACGACCCCCCTTATCCTGCCGCTGCATCGCGAGCTGGATGCCCTGCGGGAGAATGCCAATGCGGGCACCCGCATCGGCACCACGCGCCGCGGCATCGGCCCGGCCTATGAGGACAAGGTTGGCCGCCGCGCCATCCGCCTCGTGGACCTGGCGGACACGGCCTCGCTGCCGGCCAAGGTGGAACGGCTGCTGAGCCACCACAATCTCCTGCGGCGCGGCCTCGGCATGCCCGAGGTGGATGCATCCGCCCTGATCGCCGAGCTGGAAGAGGTGGCCCCCAAGGTACTGCCCTTCATGGACCGCGTATGGGACCTGCTGGACCGCGCCCGCCGCGAGGGTAAGAAGATCCTATTCGAGGGCGCGCAGGGCGCGCTCTTGGACATCGATCACGGCACCTATCCTTATGTGACGTCGTCCAACACGGTGGCCTCCTCGGCCGCGAGCGGTTCGGGCGTCGGGCCTGGGTCGCTCGACTATGTGCTGGGCATCACCAAAGCCTATACGACCCGTGTCGGCGAGGGACCCTTCCCCACCGAGCTGACCGATGAGGTCGGCCAGGCATTGGGCACCCGTGGCCGCGAGTTCGGCGTCGTCACCGGCCGTCCGCGCCGCTGCGGCTGGTTCGACGCGGTGCTCGTGCGCCAGACGGTGCGCACCTGCGGCATTCATGGCATCGCGCTCACCAAGCTCGACGTGCTGGACGGTTTTGACGAGATCAAGGTGTGCGTCGGCTATATGCTGGATGGCGAAGAGATCGACTATCTCCCCGCCGAAAGCGGGGCCCAGGCGCGTGCGACGCCCATCTATGAGACCATCGCAGGCTGGAAGGAATCCACTGCCGGTGCGCGCTCCTGGGCTGATCTTCCGGCCGAGGCGGTCAAGTATGTGCGCTGGATCGAGGAATTGATCGGCTGCCCGGTGGCGGTGCTGTCCACGAGCCCGGAAAGAAACGACACGATCCTGGTTCAAAATCCGTTCCAGGCCTAATCTTCAACTCGCGGACAGGCACCAAGCTCGGGACCGATGGCTGACTATTATCCGCTCCTGGTTCGCGCGATTTCCGGCCTTAGCCAGAACACGGCCGAGACCCGGAAAATCGTATTCGACCGCGCGCGGGCAGCCCTGCTCAAGCAATTGCGCAGTGTTGAGCCCCCGTTGCCCGAGGGCGAGATCGTCCGCGAACGTCAGTCGCTGGAAGATGCGATTCGGCGGATCTCCGCCGAATATCCTGCATCACCGCCGGCAAGCGATGCTGCAACGATAGCGCCCAAGGCGCCGTCGGTTGCCGAAGCGCCAACCACCCGGCCCGCAGCCGCACCTCCTGCGCCGGCCAAGGCGGCGGCCTCTGAGCCGGCGGCGCCGAGTGAAGCCGTGGTGAGTTCTGCGGCCAAGGCCCCATCTGCTGCGCCTGAAGCACCTTCTGCGCCCGCTCATGCGCAGGATGCGGCGCCGTCGCCGGATCAGGCGGACGAGGCCTCCGCGCCGCCGTCCGCGGCGGAGGACGAGAAGACTTTGACCGACCGCCGGCCCGTGCTGGGCAGGGCGCCGGTGGCGGCCAAGACGACGGCTCGGCCGCGCCTGCCCGCGGACAACCGGGCATCAGGCTCCCCGCGTTGGACGCGCACCCTTCTGATCACTCTGCTGGTTGCCGTGGTGGTGGCAGGCGGGGTCTTCGCGGCTGTGGAGCGGGAACGGCTTTTCGGCCTTGTGTCCGGCAGCCCGGCTCCCGCAGCGGTGACGCAGGCCCCCGCCCCCGAGCCGGCAAAGCCGGCGGAACAGTCCAAGTCGAACGACCGCATCGCCCAGGCGTCCGGCGACGCAAGCAAGCGCGCCGCGCCGCCCCCCATGCGGCCGGCCAATGCGGCAGCCCAACGGGCGGTCCTGTTCGAAGAGAGCGCCGGCGCTTCGCAGGGGCTTCAGTCCTACGAAGGAACGGTGACCTGGAAGACCGAGACCTATAATGCCGGTCCGGGTCTGCCGCCTGAGATCGGCATCCGCGGCGACATCCAAATTCCCGAGCGGCGCATTTCCATCAGCTTCACGCTCCGCCGCAACCTGGATCAGGCTTTGCCCGCGTCGCACACCATCGAGATCGGCTTCGGTCTGCCGCAGGATTTCGCCTATGGCGGCATCAGCAATGTGCCCGGCATCCGCATGAAGCAGACCGAGAGCGCCCAGGGGGCACCCCTGGCCGGGCTGTCGGTTCGAGTCAACCCGACCTATTTCCTGGTGGGCCTGTCAGCGGTGCCGGCCGACAAGCAGCGCAACGTCCAATTGCTGCAGACGCGACCATGGATCGATGTGCCGGTGGTCTATACCAACAACAAGCGCGGCATCATCGCCTTCGAAAAGGGGCCCACCGGCGAGCAGGCGTTCCAGGATGCGTTTGCGGCCTGGGGTGAGCTGATCAGCACCACGCCGCCGCCCATGAGCCCCGTTCCTGATGGGCAGCCTGCTCGCTAGAGCATTTCGGAGCGAAGTGGGAATCGGTCTGCGTAAAGGAACAGCCTGAAAACAGGGAAATAGAGCGCTGCGGTATTTCCATGAAATGCTGAAGCGCTCTCAGTCCGGCATAGACGGTTCTTCTGCGGATCACATCTGAGACTATCATTCCACCAGGGGCAGGTTGACGCGCACCACGGTGGGGTCGTCGCTGCCAGCGGTGATCTTGAAGCCAAGATCCTCCGCCATGTGCAGCATGGGCAGGTTTTCGCGCAGCACGTCCCCGAAGATCCGTCTCAGTCCCTTCTGGCGCCCATGGTCCAGGATGCGTGTCATGAGCTGGAACCCGAGACCTTTCCCCTTGCTGTCCGAGCGCACCATGATGGCATATTCGGCCGCCTCATTGTCGGGATCGGCGATGATGCGCACGACCCCCAATACCTCCCCATCCTTGTTCTCCGCCACCAGCGCCATTTCCCGGTCATAGTCGATTTGCGACAGGCGGGCGGCCATGAGGTGGGGGAAGTCCTTCACCGAGCCAAGGAACCGCATGCGCACGTCGCGCGGGTCTGAGCGCCGCACCATGTCTACCAGTTGCGGCTCGTCCTCCGGCCGGATGGGCCGCACCAGCAGCACCTGGCCGTCGGTCAGGGTGATGGAGCTGGTCAGCTTGGTGGGATAGGGACGAATGGCAAATCGTTCCGTGCCGATACCCTTCGTGGGATGCACAACGATGCGGGCGTCGAGTGCGATCACCCCCTGCGCGTCCGCAAGGAGGGGATTGATATCCAGTTCGGAAATCTGCGGCAGGTCACCCAGCAGTTCCGAAATCTTGATCAGCGTCGAGGAGATCGCCTCCATATCGGCGGGGGGGCGATCCCGGTAGCCCGCCAGAAGACGGGCGATGCGGGTGCGCTCGATCATCTCGCGGGCCAGCACGCCGTTCAGCGGCGGTAGGGCCACGGCACGGTCCGCGATCACTTCCACCGCAATGCCGCCCTCCCCGAACAGAACCACAGGCCCGAAGGTCGGATCATTGGCGATGCCGGCAATCAGTTCCTGGGCATGGGGGCGGTTGATCATCTCCTGAACCGTGAAGCCTTCAATTCGGGCAGCGGGCATGCGCTCGGCGACCGTGAGGAGCATCCCACGGGCCGCCTCCTCCACACCTGCCGGACTGCGCAGATCCAGCCGGACCCCGCCCACGTCCGACTTGTGCGTGACGTCGTGGGACAGGATCTTCAGCGCCACCGGCTTGCCAATCTCCGCCGCGAGCCGCCCCGCCTCCTCGGGTGTGCGGGCGATACGGGTGTCCACGGTGGGGATGTCATAGGCCCTGAGCACCTGCTTGGCCTCGAACTCGGTGAGGGCGCTGCGCCCCTCATCGATCACCGCCTGGACGATCTGGCGCGCCCGGTCCCGGTCGGGTTCGTCGAAGGTCCTGGCGGGGGGCGTCTCCATCAGGGCGGTCTGGTTGCGCTGGTAGGAAACCAAGTGATTGAAGGCCCGCACCGCCTCGTCCGGGGTTTCGTAGGTGGGCACCCGGCAGGCGGCGAAGCTCTGGCGGGAGGCGGCCACCGCCGTCTCGCCCAACCAGCAGGTCAGCACCGGAGCCCGTCGGCGCTTCGACACCACTCGGATCACGGCATCTGCGGCCTCCGAGCTGTCGGCGACCGCCGTAGGGCAGTTCAGAACCAGCGTGGCGTCCGAATTGGGATCCTCCAGGAGGACGGACAGGGCGTCCTCGTAGCGTTTGCCCGGAGCATCGCCGACGATGTCCACTGGATTGGCGCCGGACCAGGTGGACGGCAGGACGCCATTGAGCTTGGTGATGGTCTCTGGCGCGAGGGTGGCAAGCCGGCCCGGCGTGCCTTCGATGGCATCGGTGGCGAGGACACCCGCGCCGCCACCATTGGTCAGGATGGTGAGGCGGTCTCCCTGAAGGCGGATACCGGAGGACAGGGTGGTGACCGCCTCGAACAATTCCCGCAGTTCGTACACGCGCAGCATGCCGGCACGTCGGAAGGCGGCGTCATAAACGATATCGGCGCCGGCCAGTGCCCCCGTATGGGATAGCGCGGCCTTGGCGCCGGCTGCGCTGCGGCCCGCTTTGATGACGATGACCGGCTTCGCGCGTGCCGCGATGCGGCCTGCGGACATGAACTTCCGGGCGTCCGTGACGCTCTCCACATAGAGCAGGATGGCCCGCGTGGTGTTGTCGAGGGCGAGGTGGTCCAGGAGGTCGCCGAAATCTACGTCGGCCTTGTCGCCCAGAGAGATGACGTGGGAGAAGCCGACCGAACGGGCGCTCGCCCAGTCGAGCACGGTGGTCGCCATGGCGCCCGATTGGGTGACGAAGGCCACATCCCCCTTGCGCGGCATCAGATGGGCATAGCTGGCATTGATGCGCGGCCCGGTGGAAATGAAACCGAGGCAGTTGGGTCCGACGATGCGCAGGAGATGGGGGCGCGCCGCATCCAGCATGCGCTGGCGCAGTTCCTTGCCCGAGGCGCGGTCCTTTTCCCCGAACCCGGAGGTGATCACCACCGCAGCGCGGCAGCCCTTCTGCCCGAGATCGGCGATCACCTGCGGGATCTCATCCGGGGGCGCGGTGACCACGGCGAGGTCCACGGGGATGGGAAGCTCGGCCACGGAATTGTAGTTGAGCGAGGAGCGGATCGCGCGCTCCTTGGGATTGACGGTCAGGATCGGCCCCTCGAACCCCGCTTCGAATAGGTTCCGGGCGATCACGGCGCCGATGGAGCCCGGCCTATTGCTGGCGCCGACCAAGGCGATCGCGGAGGGATTGAAGAGGGCGTCCAGATTGCGGGTGGTCATGCGCCGGCCTCGCCTGGTCTGTGTCGCGCGGGGGCGCGACGTGGAACGCGGTTCATCGGGCGTGCCCCAGGGTAACACGCCATCCGTGTGTCTGTTTCTCGGTTTTGCTGTTTTAAGCCGTCCCGCGGGTCCGGGCGGGCGCCGCTCTCAGGCTGAAAGCCCGCCAGCCGCCTCGCCGCCGCGCGTGAAGCTGTCGCGCACCGCCTCGCTCAGGGCGTTGTTCAGGAGCGGCTTTTCAATGATGGCAACGCCCGCCGAATGGGCGCGGCGGCGCACATTGGCGGTGGGCTGGGTGGTGATGAGAATGGCCGGGAGGGAGACATGGCGGTCGCTCAGCTCGCGCAGCAGGTCGAGGCCGTTCACGCCGGGAAGATAATAGTCGACGATGAGACAGCCCCGGCTCGGAAGGTCCTTGGCCCGCAGCAGTTCGTCCGCATTGGCATAGGTACGGACGTTGAAGCCTTCGATCTCAAGCGAAAACTTGAGCGAACCGCGAACAGCGGGGTCGTCGTCGATGACGAGAACGACCCCCCCGCCGGATGTGCCGCTCTCGCTCTGGACCACAGGCATTTCTAAAATCTCCCACGAGCTGCTCGTGGGATCGCGCAGTCGGGCTTTGGGGACTATCCCTTCTGACGGTAAGTGGGGCCTTGAGCTAGATCAACAGGCCTTTGCAGGTGACCTTGGGGCAAATGCGTATGACCTTACGTCAGCCTTTGGGCGAGACATGGACCCCGATTCCCGCCAAGAGCGCCATTCGCACCAACTCCGAAAGGCTGGCCGCCTTCATCTTGGTCATGACATTGGCGCGGTAGACCTCCACCGTTCTCGGGCTGATGCCGAGGTCGTAGGCGATGGTCTTGTTGGCATGGCCGGCCACCAGATACTCCAGCACCTGGTGTTCGCGATGGGAGAGCGTGCCGATGCGCTCTTCAACATCCTCGCGGACAGCGTCGACCTTCTGGTTCTCCTCGGCCCGCGAGAGGCAGGTGCGGATGGCTGCAAGAAGCGCCTCGTCGTCGAATGGCTTTTCCAAGAAGTCCGAGGCGCCCAGCTTCATGGCCTCCACCGCCAGCGGCACGTCCGCATGGCCGGTGACGACGATCACCGGAATGCGGCAGCCGGCATGCTCCAGCTTCTGGAGCAGCTCCACGCCGCTGAGCCCGGGCATGCGCACGTCGGTGATGATGCAGCCCGCCTTTGCGGGAATGCCCGCCTCCAGGAAAGCGGCGGCGGAATCGTGCTGCTTCACGTCGAAGCCGTTGGTGGCGAGCAGGAATGCGAGCGAGTGCCTCACCGCATCGTCATCGTCGATGACATGAATGAGTTGCGTGTCAGGCATCGTCCTCTCCCTCTTCCCGCACAGTGCGTAGCGTGAAGCAGAAGACAGCTCCACCCTCCGGATTGGGCTCCGCCCAGATGCGCCCCCCATGGGCCTCGATGATGGTTCGCGAAATGGACAGCCCCACGCCCATGCCATGTGGCTTCGTGGTCACGAACGGCGTGAACAATTGCTGGGCCATCTCTTCGGTTAAGCCATGCCCGGTGTCGGAAACGGTGACCGACACCATGTCGTCGGCGGCGGGGGCCGTCTGCACGGTCAGCCGCCGCACCGGGGCTTCCATCATAGCTTCTACCGCATTGCGCAACAGGTTCAGAAGCACTTGCTGCACCTGGACCTTGTCCGCGAGCACCTGGTCGCAGGTGGGATCGAAATGGAAGCGGACCTGTATGCCGTATTCCTTTACACCCACAAGGGCAAGTGCGCTTGCCTCTTCCACCAGCTTGGCGAGGCTCTCGACCCGGCGCTCCGTCTCGCCGCGCGAGACGAAATCGCGCAGGCGACGGATGATCTGGCCAGCGCGCAATGCCTGTTCGGCGGCCTTGTCGAGGGCGCCCTTGAGCATCTGTGAGGTGCTGTCCTCGCTGGCGTCCAGCAGGCGGCGGGAGCCCTTCAGGTAATTGGCAATGGCGGACAGGGGCTGATTCAGTTCATGGGCGAGCGTCGAGGCCATCTCGCCCATGGCGGTCAGGCGGGAGATATGGACAAGCTCCGACTGCAGCTCCTGCAGGCGCGCCTCGGTCTTCTGGCGCTCCGTTAGATCCCGGATGAAGCCGGTGAAGAATCGGCCCGAGGAGGAGCGCATCTCGCCGACCGCCAGCTCCATGGGAAAGGTGGTGCCGTCCTTCCGCTGGCCCACCACCACACGCCCGATGCCGATGATCCGCCGCTCACCCGTGGACAGATAACGACCCAGGTAGGAATCGTGAGCGTCCCTGTGCGGATTGGGCATCAGGATCGACACATTGCGCCCCACCGCCTCGGACGAGGAGAAGCCGAACAGGCGTTCCGCCGCAGTGGAGAAGGACTGCATGTTGCCCCGCTCGTCGATGACGATCATGGCATCCGGCACCGTGTCGAGGATCGAGGAGAGGTGTGCCTCGCGGGCGAGCAACGCGCGGTCGCGGGCGGCGGCATCGAAGCGCGTCCGCCGCAGCCTCTCGCCGAGGATCGCAGTGCCGAGGCCTGCCACCAGGAGCAGAGTGAGGACCGACCAGTCTACGGGGACGGGATCGGAGCCGGTATTGGCGAGGAGAAGCAGGCCGAGCACGCTAACCATAAGCGCGCCGATGCCAGCTGCAAGGCCGCGGGTGCCCACCAGGACCACAGCCAGCGTGCACAGGAGCGCGGCGTGCGAGCCGAAGGGCGGCATTTTCAGGATGCCGATAACGCCGGTCACTACCGTCGCGGCAGCCACCCCGATCACGGCGCGCAGCACCGTGGGGGGCAGGAAGCCGGACGCAGCTTGAGATAACGACGTATCGTTGGATCGGAAACTCATGCGGCCCCAGCTGGATCGCTACCTGCAGTCGTGAGGCACGTTAGCACGCACTTTGCGACTAGGGGATATTACTTAAGGAGGCAGACGTAAGGGTTCAATCCGAATTTCGCCTTTCCAGGCAAGGGACTATCCCTTTCGACGTCCTGATGGAGACCGCTCCGATGAACGTCCACGTCGCCCCCCTGTCCTCGCATAATGCGCTGAATGCCCGCGGCGAAGTTCGGTGGGGAGAGGCCGTCGATGTCTCTCGCGCTGCTGACTTGGTCAGCAGCCTGGGCGCCGTCGTTCAGGTTGCCCGCAATTCCGAGATTTTCGGCGAGGATGAGCCCGCCGAGCACATTTATGTGGTCCTGTCCGGCGTGGTGCGGATCTGCAAGTTGCTCGGAGATGGTCGCCGCCAGATCGAGGCCTTCTGCCTCCCGGGCGACGCCTTCGGCTGGGAGCGCGGTGCCACCAACCGCTTCTCGGCCGAGGCGGTGAACGAATGCCGCCTCGCCCGGGTGAAGCGCTCCATCCTGTTTGCCCGGGCTTCCGACGATGCGGAACTTGCCCAGGCACTTTGGGCCCTGACCTTCGCCGAACTTCATCGCGCCCAGGATCACCTGCTTCTCCTTGGCCGCAAGACTGCCCAGGAGCGCGTCGCGGCCTTCTTGCTCGATCTCGCCCGCCGCTCCGCTTCCGGTCACGAGCCGGCCGCCGAGGTGGTTCTTCCCATGTCCCGGCAGGACATTGCCGACTATCTCGGGCTGACCATCGAGACCGTCTCGCGGACTCTCACATCGCTCGAAGAGGCGGCCATCATCGCCCTCCCCTCTTCGCGCCGCGTCATGCTGCGCGACCGCCATGCCTTGCGGCGCCTCGACTCCTGAGGCGCTCTGCGATCCAAGCGTTTTGTACCCGCGTAACTGCGTCACTTCCTCCCCACCTCATACCGCCGCCGAATGCCGTCGAGGCTCGGCGGCGTTTTCTTTCGCCCGGGGGAGATAGGCGTCGAACACTGCGCAGACCACGCGGGTGAAGGCCCGCGCTGCCTCGGGAATGAGAATCACGGGGCCGCTGATCTCGACCAAGCCATCCGCCTCCAAGGGGGCGAGCGAAGCGCGCTCGGCGTCGAAGGTGGTGAGCGAGACGTCGTGACGGGTGCAGACGGCGTCGAGGTCCACCCTCAGATCACACATCAGACGCTCGATCACGTCCCGTCGCAGACGGTCCTCGGCCGTGAGCGCCCGCCCGCGCGCCACGGGCAGGAGACCTTCGGCCACGGCCTTGTGCCAAGCGGGCGTGGCGGTGACATTCTGCACATAACCTTTGGGTAGAGCGCCGATGGAAGACGGGCCAAAGCCCAGCAGAGCCGGTGCATCGTCGGTGGTATAACCCTGGAAGTTGCGCTTCAGGGCCCCCGCCTCCGCCTTCGTGGCAAGACTGTCGTGCGGGCGAGCGAAATGGTCGAGGCCCACCGACACATACCCGGCCTCATTGAGCATGCGGGCGATCAGGCTCGCCTGGTCGAGCCGCGCGGAGGGGCCGGGCAAGCAGTCTTCGGGAATGAGAGCCTGGTGGCGCTTCATCCAGGGGACATGAGCATAGCCGAATACGGCGATGCGGTCCGGCTCCAGCTCCAGCGCCGTACGCACCGTACGTGCCACGGTCTCGACCGTCTGGTGCGGCAGCCCGTAGATGAGGTCCAGATTGATCGAGGGCACTCCGGCGGCCCTCAACCAGGCAGCCACTTGGGCCGTCTCTTCGAAGCTCTGCATCCGGCGGATGGCCTTCTGAACGTCGAGCTCGAAATCCTGGACGCCAAGGCTGACACGGTTCACGCCGTTGCGCGCAAGCGCGGCGGCCTTACCTTTATCCATGACTCGCGGGTCGATCTCGATGGCGATCTCGGCCCTATCCCTGATGTCGAAGACGGACCGCAAGCGTGTCATGACGCGGGTGAAGTCGGCATCCGACAACATGGTGGGCGTGCCGCCGCCGAAATGGATATGGCGGGCCGAAAGCCGGTGGGGCAGCCGCTGAGCCACCAAGGCGATCTCGTCCAGCAGCCGGTCGGTGAAGGCTGCGACGGGGGTATAGGTGCGCGCGACGCTGGTCTGGCAGCCGCAATAAAGGCACAACTCGGCGCAGAACGGCACGTGCAGGTAAAGGGAGACATCCGCGTCCGGGGGCAGCGCCGCCAGCCATTGCGCATAGACGCCAGCATCCACCTGCGGCCCGAAATGGGGCGCGGTTGGATAGCTCGTATAACGGGGCACCGGGCCGCCATAGCGCGCCAGGAGATCCTGTGCGGAGAGGAAGGCAGGCGCGGAGCGGGGGGCAAAGGCGAGCGCGGTCATGAATTCTTCATGCCGCGCCCGCCGGTGCAGGGCCTTGATTCAGGACAACAAGCCTTGTCCGCTCAGTGCTTGAAGTGACGCACCCCGGTGAAGACCATGGCAAGGCCCGCCGCGTCGGCGGCGGCGATCACTTCCGCATCGCGCATGGAGCCGCCCGGCTGTATGACGGCGGTGGCGCCCGCCTCCACCGCCGCCAAGAGGCCGTCGGCGAAGGGGAAGAAGGCGTCGGATGCCACAACCGAGCCCTTGGTGAGCGGCACGGAGAGCCCGGCCGCCTCGGCCGCATCCTGCGCCTTGCGGGCGGCAATGCGGGCTGAATCCACGCGGCTCATCTGGCCGGCGCCGATGCCAACGGTGGCAAGGTCCTTGGCATAGATGATGGTGTTGGACTTCACATGCTTGGCAACCCGGAAGGCGAAGCGCAGGTCCAGCAGCTCCTGCTCGGTGGGCGCGCGGCGGGTGACCACCTTCAGCTCCAGGTCGTCGGCACTGACATTGTCGCGGCTCTGCACCAGCAGTCCGCCGGCCACCGTGCGCACGTTGAGCCCCTCGGCGCGCGGATCGGGAAGGCCGCCGGTGACGAGCAGGCGCAGGTTTTTCTTGGCGCCGACAATGGCGATGGCCTCCTCGGTGGCGTCGGGGGCGACGATCACCTCGGTGAAGATCTCGGTCATCAGACGGGCGGCGGCCGCGTCCAGGGTGCGGTTGACGGCGATGATGCCGCCGAAGGCGGAGACGGGGTCGCAAGCCAGCGCCTTGCGATAGGCCTCTTCCAGGCTCGCCCCTTCGGCGACGCCGCAGGGATTGGCGTGCTTGACGATTACCACCGCCGCCGAGCGGGCGGGATGGAACTCGCCCACACACTCGAAGGCCGCGTCGGTGTCATTGATGTTGTTGAAGGAGAGCTGCTTGCCTTGCACCTGCCGGGCGGTGGCGACGCCGGGGCGCTGCTCGCCCGTGGCATAGAAGGCCGCCTTCTGGTGGGGGTTCTCGCCGTAGCGCAGCTCTTCCAGCAGCTTGCCGCCGAAGGCGCGATAGGTGGGCGCGCTCACATCCACCTGGCCCGCGAACCAGTTGGAAATGGCGGCGTCATAGGCGGCGGTGCGGGCATAGGCGGTCTGGGCGAGGCGGCGGCGCAAAGCGAGCGTGGTGCCGCCATGCAGTTCGATCTCCTTGATGACGGCCTCGTAGTCGGCCACATCCACCACAACGGCCACGTCATTATGGTTCTTGGCCGCGCCGCGGATCAGCGCTGGCCCGCCAATGTCGATATTCTCGATGGTCTCGTCAAAGTCGGCACCGCGCGCCACGGTGGCCTCGAAGGGATAGAGGTTCACCACCACCAGGTCGATGGGAGCGATGGCGTGCTCGGCCATGGAGGCCTGGTGGCCGGCATCGGCGCGGATGGCCAGGATGCCGCCATGCACCTTGGGGTGCAGCGTCTTCACGCGGCCATCCATCATCTCCGGGAAGCCGGTCAGCTCGGCCACGTCCAGCACCTCAAGTCCCGCCTCGGCCAGCGCCTTGCGGGTGCCGCCGGTGGAGACGAGCTGCACGCCGGTCTTCGCCAGCGCGGTGACGAACGGGATCAATCCGGCCTTGTCGGACACCGAGATGAGGGCGCGGGTGACGGGGCGGATATCGACGGTCATGGAGGCACTCCGAACTGGATCGGGGCTCGCCCTATCACGTCCGGCGGTGCCTCGTCATCAAGCTCGCGCGGCGGGCCCCCTGATGGGCGAGGGTCGCACGGAGGGCGCCTCGCGGGTGCGCACGAAGGTCCAGAGCAGCCGCGGCGTCTCGGCCAGATTGCCTGAGAGAGCCAGTTGGAGCGTGCGCCGGGGGCCGTCGGGGGCCGCCAGATACACGCTCTCCTCCACATTCACCATCTGGTTCGGCGCCACGAAGGCCCAGGCTTCTCCGCCGGGAACCGTAAGCAGAACAGTGCTTTGGTCGTCCAGCCGCTCCACCGTGATGGCCGGGTGCAGATGGAAGCGGGCGCCGAAGCCCACCGCCGGCAGAGCCGCCTCGGGTCCCGTGGTGGAGCGGAACACGTCTTCTCCGTCCAGCCGCCCCCCTTCGCCATCGAGCCGCCAGGAGCGCTGGTGAATGACGCCGAACGGCTCTGCATAACCGTCATGGCTGGCCCGCAGCATGATGGTGCCCTCGCGGCTGCCCCGCTGCACGGGCACGTTCTTCGGGCCGGAGACGATGGGAATGCCCACCATCCGCGACAGGCGCCCCTCGCCGAAGAAGCGGCAGGAGGACGTGTCCCCGATGACCACCGTGGAATGGGCAGCCGTGGCGCGGGCCACTTGGCGCCAGCGTTCGCGGTTGATTTCCGTCATCCCGCAATTGACCACGATGCGGTGCCGGCCGGACGACATCTCGAAGGCCAGGCAGCTGGCGTGTGCCTCCTCGCTCGCCGAGAGGGGCGGCGGGGCGCCGGTATCGACGATCACCACCGTGCCCCGCGATTCCATGCGCTGGAAGCCGGCATGGGGCGCATTGGCGACGGGCGCACCCCGGGCATCGTCATAGGCCAGGATGGTGGCGAGCTGGTCCGCCGCCGTGTGGCTCATGCCGTGGAAGAGCGAGAAAGCCCCGTCGCCGTGCCGGAAGAAGCGCAGCATGGGCATCATGCGGTCGATGGCGTTCATCAGCGCCGGGGGGGCCGGCTGGTTGCGGGCGGCAAAGGCGTGACGGAGCGGCAGGAGGTCCAGCAGCAGCGCGATGAGCATGCCCGGGCTGCGCGTGAGCGGGCCGCCATCGGGCAGGATCTGCCGGTCCAGTTCCTCTACCAGCCGCTTTTGGGCGGCCCGGAGCAGGCGCGACTGGTCGGACATGCACAGGCCCGCGAAGACCAGCGCGATCAGGGCAATAAGGCGGGGATAGCCATCCGGTGCCTCGCCGGAGGCGCGCCGCAGATGCCGCACCTGGCGCGCCAGGCTCTTCATAAATCGGCGATAGAAATCGTGATCCGCGTCCTGGAGGATGAAAGGCGCCTGGGTGAGCCAGGAAATGATGCGCCGGGCCGTCACGTCCGGCCGGGCGGCCGCGTTGCGCGCAACGCCGGTATTGCGGATCCAGTCGCCCACGAGAGCCCGGGCATTGGCGCGGGCAATGGTGGTGCCCGCCGCACGCAAGTGGCGCAGCCAGCCGAAGCCGTGCAGCACCTCGGCCCATTCCTCGGAGGGCGGATCGATCTCGAACGGCGTGTGCCCCTCGAGCATGGCGATCTTGCCGGCAAAGGCGAAACGGCCGGCATAGATTTCGCTGGCGCGGGTTGGGTCGCCGGTGCGCAGGTCCTGGGGCGCGATGAGCAGGCGCTCCGGCACCGGGACGCTCACCTGGCCGAGCGCCAGCGGAGCGGCGGGCGCGCGGGCCAAGAGCGAGCGCCAGGAACGCCCGACGAGATAGCCCGCCAGGCGCACGCGTTCTGCCAAGGCTCCCCGTGTCATGCGTCCTGCCACCCCTGCCCGCGTGCCGTCCTTCGGAAGGCGAGGCTCGCGGCAGCCGTCCCAGGGCATGGCACCCCCGGAAAGGGGGCGCCCAGTCCTGAAACGGGCAAAGCCGGATCAGCCGCGCTTGCGCAACCGGGCCGCGAAGAAGCCGTCAATGCCCGATAGCTCGGGCCTCGGCGCGGACCAGTCCGAGGGAAGTGTGCGCAAATCCCCTTGAGGAGTGATGAATTTTTCGATGCCCGGAAGCGCATTCTTGTCGAGGGGCGCACGCTCCACATTCGGGTTGCGGGCAAGCAGCGCCTCCACCTGGGCCTCGCCCTCCTCCGGCTCGAGCGAGCAGGTGGAATAGACCAGCACCCCGCAGGGGGCCAGAAGGCCCGCCGCACGGTCGATGAGCCGGCTCTGGAGCGCGGCGAGCGTGGCAATGTCTGCCGGGCTCTTGCTCCACGCCACGTCCGGATGGCGGCGCAAGGTGCCGGTGGCCGAGCACGGCGCGTCCAGCAGGATGGCGTCGAACGGCTCCGTTTCGAAAGTGGTGGCATCCGCCTGGACCACGCGGGCGGCAAGGCCCAGGCGGGCGAGATTTTCCTTCAGGCGGGTCAGGCGATCGGCGGAGCGATCAACGGCGGTGACATCCGCGCCGGCTGCGGCGAGCTGGGCGGTCTTGCCTCCCGGTGCGGCGCACAGGTCCGCCACCCGCCGACCCTGCACCTCGCCCAGAAGGCGCGCCGGCAGGGCCGCCCCGGCATCCTGCACCCACCATGCGCCCTCTTCAAAGCCGGCAAGGGCGCGGATGGGGCCGGCATTGGCGAGGCGCACGGTGCCGGTGGGCGTCAGGGTGCCGCCAAGGGTCTGCGCCCAGCCCTCGGGATCGGACTTCACCGTCAGGTCGAGGGGCGGCTCATGCAGGAGCGCTTCGCAGATGGCGCGCGTGGCGTCCGCGCCATAGGTGGCGGTCCAGCGGGCGCGCAGCCAGTCCGGCGTGTCGAGAAGCTGCGGCGCCACCTGCGCCAGGAGATCCTGCCCCTCGCGGGTCAGGCGGCGGAGCACCGCATTGATAAGGCCGGCAAAGCCGCCGGTGGAAAGATCGTGCCGCGCCACTTCCACGCTCAGCCCCACGGCCGCGTGATCGGGGACATCCATGAACAGGATCTGCGCCGCGCCCACCAGCAGAATGGTTTCCACCTTCGGGGCGGAGCGGGGCGTGCCTCGCTCCAGCAGCATGCCGAAGATGGCGCGCAGCGTTCCCAGCCGCCGCAGGGCCGTGGCGACGATGCGATAGGCCAGCGCGCGGTCGCGCGGGTCGAGGCCTGCGGCGGCTTCCAGGGCCTCTTCGAGGGGCAGGCCGGCCCGCAGGATGCGGTCGAGCGCATCTGCGGCGACGAGGCGCGCGGGCAGGCCGGAGGGCGGCGGACGCCGCGAGGCGTTGGAAGATGGGGATTTCATGAGCGGCAGGTAAGCCAGGCCGGAGAGATTTGCAAATCCGGCCACGGCAGGCCGGGGCGAGAGGGGGCTGCCAGCCTCGTCCCGGTGGGAAAAGACCGGGCTTTTGCCAGGAGGGATCAACCCCACGGGCCGCGCCGCCCGCCGCCGTTCCAAGGGCCGGCGGTCCGGGGGGCAGGTCCGAAGCCGCCGCCGCTCATTCCCAGCCCCATCTGCCGCGCCAGCTCCTGCAAGGCCGCGATGCGGTTCTCGGTGGCCGGATGGGTGGAGAAGAGGCCGTCCATCCGCTGGCCGGACAAGGGATTGATAATGAACATGTGGGCGGTGGCAGGGTGCGCCTCGGCTTCGTAATTTCCCACCTGATGGGCGATGCCCGCGATCTTGGCGAGCGCCGAGGCCAGGGCCAGGGGCTGGCCGCAAATCTCAGCGCCGCCGCGATCGGCCTCATATTCCCGCGAGCGGGAAATGGCCATCTGCACCACCATGGCGGCGAGCGGCGCCAGTATGACCATGAGAATGGTGCCGATGGCGCCGAAGGGCGAGCCGTTCTCCCGATTGCCGCCACCAAACAGCAGGCCGATATTGGCCAACATGGAAATGGCACCGGCAATGGTGGCCGTGATGGTCATGGTCAGCGTGTCATGGTGCTTGATGTGCGCCAGTTCGTGGGCCATCACGCCCGCCACCTCGTCGCGGGTGAGCGTGCGCAGCAAGCCCGTGGTCGCGGCCACGGCGGCATTCTGCGGATTGCGGCCGGTGGCGAACGCATTGGGCTGGTCATTGTCGATGATGTAGACGCGGGGCATGGGCAGGTCCGCCCGGCGGGCGAGCTCGCGCACCATGGCAACGAGGTCCGGCGCGGTGCGCTCATCCACCTCCCGCGCGCCGTACATGCGCAGGACCAGCTTGTCCGAGTTCCAATAGCTGAACAGGTTCATGCCCGCGGCGATGACCAGCGCGATCATCATTCCGCCCTTGCCGCCGATGGCGAAGCCCACGGCCATGAACAGGGCGGTCAAACCCGCAAGCAGGATGGCCGTCCGTACGTAATTCATTCCTCTCTCCTTCGGCGGCAAAGGCTCAAGCGGATGCCGCGCCGTTAAGGATGGGGATCGCGTTCTTGCGGTTCAAGTCTTCGCGCCCTGAGCGGGAACAAAAGAAGATTGCTGGGCAAGCAGCGATTCGGACTGCTCCCGTTCCCTCTTCGATCTTGCCTTCTCTCGGCGTGTGTCCCGCGCTGGCACATGATCGGGATGGTGCGGCGACCCTTTCCCTGAAGCCCAGCCATGCCTATCTTCCCGGTGACGTGCGGTTCTGCCGCCATCCCCTTGAAGGATGTGAGATCAAAATGTTCATCCAGACCGAGGCGACGCCGAATCCGGCGACCCTGAAATTCCTGCCCGGACGGACTGTCCTGGGCGATGGCACCCTCGAATTGCGCAGCCAGAGCGAAGCGGAGCGTTCGCCCCTGGCCCAGCGCCTGTTCGAGGTGAACGGTGTGAACGGCGTATTCCTGGGGTCCGACTTCATCACGGTGACCAAGGCGGGGGGAGACTGGGCGCACCTGAAGCCCGCCATTCTCGGCGCCATCATGGAGCACTTCATGTCCGGCGCGCCCGTGCTTGCCGAGGGCGTGGCCGCGAGCGAGGACGGCGACGAGTTCTTCGCCGCCGAGGATGAGGAGATCGTCGACACCATCAAGGAACTGATCGAGACGCGCGTGCGTCCGGCGGTGGCCAATGATGGCGGCGACATCACCTTTCGCGGCTTCAAGGAAGGCGTCGTCTACCTCAACATGAAGGGCTCGTGCTCCGGCTGCCCCTCTTCCACGGCGACGCTGAAGAACGGCATCGAGAATCTGCTGCGTCATTTCGTGCCGGAAGTGGTCGAGGTACGCCCCGTCTGACGGGCGGGCGACGGCCACGATCGGGCTTGGGCGGGGCGATTTTCCCGCCCCCCTTCCGTCGCGGCCGGTTTCGGGGGATTGTGCAGCCGGGATTAGGGCTGTCACACCACATGTATGTTCTGGCCATTGATACGGCACTGACCGCCTGCTCGGTCGCGGTGCTGAACGGGGAAAGCGACACCATCGTCGCCGGTGATTCCGTATATATGGAACGCGGGCACGCGGAGGCGCTTGTCCCCATTGTCGAGCAGGTCATGCGCGATGCGGGGCTCGACTTTCCCGAGCTTGACCGCGTGGTGGCGACTGTCGGACCGGGAAGCTTTACCGGACTGCGGGTGGGTCTTTCCGCTGCCCGCGGCTTTGCCCTCGCCGCCCGCCGACCGGTTGTCGGCGTCTCTACGCTCGCCGCCCTCGCCGCCCCTTTTCTTGCCATGGATGACAGCCTGCCGCTGGTGAGCGCCATCGATGCCCGCCACGATCATGTCTTCCTGCAAATGTTCGGCACCGGGGGGCGCACCCTCATCGCCCCCCGCGTCATGTCGGCGAAGGATGCGGCGCGGTCCGTGGCCATCGGGCCGGTGCGGATCGTGGGGTCGGGCGCCGGTCAGGTGGCGGAGATGTGGCCTCCGGGGGAGACGCGCCCGGTGGCGGTGGAGATCATGGCCGCGCCGGACGTGGCCTGGGTGGCGCGCCTCGGCGCGGTGGCCGATCCGGCTCAGGCCGAGCCGCGTCCGCTTTATCTCAAGGCGCCCGACGCCAAGCCGCAGGATGCGGCGCGGATTGCCCGGCGGTGATTTCCTTTCCCGGTTTCTCGGCGCCCAAGACGCCGGCCGTGCGAGAGGCCGTGGCGGCCGACCTGCCCTGCCTCGCCCGCATCCATGCAGCCTCCTTCCATCGCGGCTGGGGGGTGGACGAGCTGGAGCGGCTGCTTTCGGGCCAGGCGGCCCGCGCCCACGTGGTGGCGCGGGGAACGGGCGAGCCGCTCGGCTTGGTGGTGTCGCATCTGGTGGTGCCGGAGGCGGAGATCCTGACCATCGCCATTGCCCCCGCGGCGCGGGGCAAGGGGATGGGACGCCTGCTTCTCACCCACCATCTCCAGCGTCTCGCCGGCCTCGGCGTCACCGCGTCCCACCTGGAGGTGGAGGCGGGCAATGGGCCGGCCGTGAAGCTTTACCGCGGGCTCGGCTATGGTGAAGTGGGGCGCCGCAAGGGCTATTATGCCGGCCCCGGCGGATCCGGCGATGCCTTGGTGATGCGGCTGGACTTCTGAACCCGCCCGAGGGGCAGCGCTCAGCCTCCCGCTTGCGGTTGCCCGGCCGCGACGCCATAAGCACGGTGCGGCTCGGCGAAGAAGGAGGGTATCCTTGAGCGACAAGATCAGCGCCATCGAGGAAGCCTGCCACGCCAAGGGCATGCGCATGACCGACCAGCGCCGGGTGATCGCGCGGGTGCTCACCGCGGCCGAGGATCATCCGGACGTGGAGGAGCTGTACCGACGCGCCAGCGCCATCGACGACAAGATCTCCATCTCCACGGTCTACCGCACCGTGAAGATGTTCGAGGATGCCGGCATCGTGGAGCGGCACGAGTTCGGCGATGGCCGCTCGCGCTATGAGCCGGTGCCGGACGAGCATCACGACCATCTCATCGACCTGCGCAGCGGCGAGGTGAAGGAGTTTCGCTCCGAAGAGATCGAGCGCCTCCAGGAGGAGATCGCCCGGCGGCTCGGCTATCGAATCGTCGGTCATCGGCTCGAATTGTATGTGGTGCCGCTCGAGGAGAAGCCGGCGTGACCCTGAATGTGCCGGCCCCTCAGCCGTGGGTGGACTCCTTCGACAAAGAACCCATGCCCGATCTCGGGCCCGAATGGCCGGCCGCGTCCCGTCTTCTGGACCGCATCCGCATGGGCGGCGTGCTGGTGGCCCTGGCCGGTGTCACGGCGGTGGGCATTCCCCTCCAGTTCCTGGCGCTCAAGCTGAAGCTGCCGGCCCGTCGCCGCATCCCCATGCTTTTTCACCGCGCGGTCCTCGCCCTGATTGGTGTGCGCGTGACGGTTAAGGGGGAGCCGAGCGCCGCGCGGCCTTTGCTGTTTCTGTCCAACCATTCAACCTGGCTCGACATCTGCGTTCTCGGCTCGGTGGTGCCGCTGGTTTTCGTGGCCAAGGCGGAAGTGGCGGGGTGGCCCCTCATCGGACTGCTGGCCAAGTTCCAGCGCTCGGTCTTCGTGGACCGCCAGCGCCGCGCCAAGACGGGCGCCGTGAACCAGGAGATCGCCGATCGTCTGTCCCAGGGCGACCCGGTGGTGCTGTTCGCAGAGGGCACCTCCAGCGACGGCAATCGCGTGCTGCCGTTCCGCTCGGCCCTGGTAGGCGCCGTGCGGGATGTGATGGCCACAGGGGCCGATGCGCGGGTGCAGCCGGTCTCGGTGGCCTATGTGAAGGTTCAGGGCATCCCCATGGGCCGCCAGCACCGGCCGCTGGCGGCCTGGTATGGCGACCTGGATCTGGCGCCCCATCTCCTGGAAGTGTTGCGCCAGGGCGCCATCGACGTGACGGTGACGTTCGGGCAAGCGGCCGCCCTCGATGGCCCGCTGGACCGCAAGGCGGTGACCCGGCTCTGCGAGGAGGAGGTCAAGCGCCTCCTGCAGGACAGCCTCACCGGCCGTGCCGGAGCAACGTGAGTTTCCAAATCGCCCAATTGCCAGTAAGACTGAGGATGGTTCTTACAGACACGGGGAAGACAGCGTCGGCGTCACAGCAGCGTCGCGTCGCGGCGCGAGGGTGACGACGGCAGACAGGCAATGGACGAGCCCCGCAAGCTTTATGTGAAGTCGTTCGGGTGCCAGATGAACGTCTACGATTCCCATCGTATGGCGGACACCCTGGCCAAGGAAGGCTATGTGGAGACGAGCGATCCGGCGGACGCCGATCTCGTCATCCTGAACACCTGCCATATTCGCGAAAAGGCCGCTGAAAAGGTCTATTCGGAGCTCGGACGCATGCGCAAGGCGCGCGCCGAGACGGGCCGGGAGAACATCATCGCGGTGGCCGGCTGCGTCGCCCAGGCAGAGGGCGCTGAGATCATGCGCCGCGCGCCGGTGGTGGACCTGGTGGTGGGGCCACAAAGCTATCACCGCCTGCCGGAACTGCTGGCCAAGGTGAAGGCCGGCGGCCAGGCGGTGGATACGGAATTTCCGGTCGAGGACAAGTTCGACCACCTCCCCGCCCCCAGCCTGGAGGCCACCCGCAAGCGCGGGCCCACCGCTTTCGTGACAGTGCAGGAGGGCTGCGACAAGTTCTGCACCTTCTGCGTGGTGCCCTATACGCGCGGTGCCGAACTGTCGCGGCCGGTGGCCAAGATCGTGGCCGAGGCGGAGCGCCTCGCCGGCCAGGGCGTGCGCGAGCTCACGCTCATCGGGCAGAATGTGAACGCCTATCACGGCGATGGCCCGGACGGCACGGTCTGGTCGCTGGCGCGCCTGCTGCATCGGCTGGCGGAGATCCCGGGCGTGGCGCGCCTGCGCTACACCACCAGCCATCCCCGCGACATGGATGACGACCTGATCGCCGCCCATCGCGACCTGCCGGCCTTGATGCCCTATCTGCACCTGCCCGTGCAGTCGGGCTCGGATCGGGTGCTCCAGGCCATGAACCGCAAGCATGGCCGTGTCGAGTTCTTCGAAATCATCGACCGCATGCGCGCGGCCCGTCCGGACCTTGCCCTCTCCTCGGATTTCATCGTCGGTTTCCCCGGCGAGACCGAGGCTGAGTTTGAGGAGACCATGGACCTGGTGGAACGGGTGGGCTTTGCCAGCGCTTATTCGTTCAAATACTCCGCCCGCCCAGGTACCCCGGCGGCTGACCATGCCAATCAGGTGGCAGAAGAGGTGAAGACCGAACGGCTGGCCCGCCTGCAGGCTGCCCTGGAGCGCTCCAAGCGTGCCTTCGACCGATCCTGCGTGGGCCGTTCGTTCGACATCCTCTTGGAAAAACCGGGCCGCTATCCCGGCCAGTTGATCGGTCGCTCGCCCTATCTCCAGTCGGTGGTGGTGGAAGCGCCCGGCGCCCAAATCGGCGATGTCATTCCCGTCACCATACTGGAGGCGGGGCCCAATTCCCTTTCCGGCCGGCCCGACCGAGGCGATCTGGCCGGCGAGACCCGCCCTCTTGCGGCAATGGAGGCCTGAGCTTGCGCAGATCTGGCGTCGAACGAGACCGCCCGCCGGTGCCCCAGGGCCCCGCCCGCGCAGCCATATCCGACCCCTGGGCGATCCAGGGGGTGGACGCGCCCACGCAGGTGGTGCTCGCCTTCGACGACAATCGCTTGGCCACGCTCCTGTTTGGCCATTATGGCCGCAACCTCGCTTTGCTGGAACGCAAGCTGGGGGTGAAGGCGGATTCGCGGGGCAATCACGTGACGCTGGAAGGCCCGCGCGATGCCTGCGAGCAGGCGCGCCACGTGCTGGAACACCTTTATGACGGCCTCAAGCGCGGGCGCGAGGTGGGGGCCGGCGACGTAGAGGGCGCCATCCGCGAGGCGGTGTCCCAGGGCTCGCTGTTTGATTTCGACCCCGCCGAGGATCGCCAGAGCTTCGACGAAATCCAGCTGCGCCGACGCCCCGTGCGGGCGCGCACCGCGGCCCAGGATGCCTATATCCGGGCCTTGAAGCGCCACACACTGGTTTTCGGTGTGGGGCCGGCGGGCACGGGCAAGACCTGGCTGGCGGTGGCCTATGCGGTGCACCTCTTGGAGCGGCGGATGGTGGATCGCCTGATCCTGTCCCGCCCGGCGGTGGAGGCGGGCGAACGGCTCGGCTTCCTGCCCGGCGACATGCGCGAGAAGGTCGACCCCTATCTGCGCCCCATCTATGACGCGCTCTATGACCTGATGGACCGTTCCTTCGTGGAGCGGGCGCTCCAGTCCGGCGAGATCGAGATCGCCCCGCTGGCTTTCATGCGCGGGCGCACGCTCGCCAACGCCGCGGTGATCCTGGACGAGGCGCAGAATGCCACGTCCATGCAGATGAAGATGTTCCTGACCCGTCTCGGCGAAAACTCCCACATGATCATCACGGGCGACCCCAGCCAGACCGACCTGCCGAGCGGTCAGACTTCCGGCCTTGCGGAGGCGGTGCGGCTGCTGGATGGTGTGGAAGGCGTCGGCCTGTCCTACTTTACGGCGCAGGACGTGGTGCGCCACGAACTGGTGGCCCGCATCGTCGCCGCCTATGAGGCGAACGATGCCGCCAAGTCCGGCAAGGGGGCGTGAGCCATGGGATCGGCGCGAAGTCCGGGGCCTGCGGCAGAGATCGACATCCTTCTGGAAGCGGAAGGTTGGGCCGATCTGCCGGAGGCCGGCGCGCGCTGCGAGGCGGCGGCCATGGCGGTGCTCACCGCCCATGCGGAAACCTTCGACCGGCCGGTGGAACTGGCCATCACCCTGACGGACGACGCCCGCATCCGGGTGCTCAACCGCGACTGGCGAGACAAGGACAAGCCCACCAACGTGCTGTCCTTCCCGGCCGCCGAAGTGCCCGAGGACGTGACGCCGGAGCCGCTGGGCGATGTGATCGTCGCCCTGCAGACGGTGCTGGCCGAGGCGGCCGACGAGGGCAAGGCGCCGCTCGATCATTTGAGCCACCTGGTGGTGCACGGCACGCTGCACCTGCTCGGCTATGACCACGAGCAGG
Organism: Aquabacter sp. L1I39; assembly: GCF_017742835.1. Classification (GTDB taxonomy): domain Bacteria; phylum Pseudomonadota; class Alphaproteobacteria; order Rhizobiales; family Xanthobacteraceae; genus L1I39. The sequence continues at coordinate 1,774,267 of NZ_CP072392.1, read as the reverse complement.
ACGACGAAGCCGAGGAAATGGAAGACATGGAGCGGCGCATCCTGGCGGGCCTCGGAATCACCGACCCGTATGCGCTGCCCGCCGAAACCTGAACTGAGACCCTAAAGGGAGACCATGTCCAATCTCGATTCATCGAGCGACCCCGCCTCTTCGGAGCCGCAGAGTTTTCTCGATCGATTGCGTGCCCTCCTCGGCACCTTCCGGCCCCAGGGCTCCCTCCGCACGGATCTGGAGGAAATCCTGGATGAGCAGGACACCGCCGAGGAGGTGAGCGAATTCACGCCGTCCGAGCGCAAGATGCTGCGCAACATCCTGCACCTCAAGGAGGTGGGGATTGGGGACATCATGGTGCCGCGGGCGGAAATCGTCGCGGTCCAGAAGGATGCCACACTGGGCGAGCTTATGGTCGCGTTCGCCAATGCCAGCCATTCCCGCCTCGTGGTCCATGATGACGGCCTGGACGATCCGGTCGGCATGGTTCACATCCGCGACCTCCTGACCTTCATCGCCTCCGGAGGCCGGCCCCGCGACGAGGTGGAAGCTGAAGGGCTTGAGCCCGGAGCGCTCAATCTCGGCGCCTTCGACCTCGGCCAGTCTCTGGCCGATACAGGGCTGATCCGCCGGATCCTCTATGTGCCGCCCTCCATGCCCGCCATCGACCTCCTGGTCTCCATGCAGGCCGCGCGGGTTCATCTCGCTCTGGTGATCGACGAATATGGTGGCACCGACGGGCTCGTCTCCATGGAAGACGTGGTGGAGGAGATCGTCGGCGAGATCGAGGACGAGCACGACGAAGAGGAGTCGGACGTTCAGAGGCAGGCCGATGGCAGCTTCCTGGCCGATGCCCGGACGCCCGTGGATGATGTGATCGAGGTCCTGGGTCCAGACTTCGCCCCTGCCGAACTGGTGGACGAGGTGGACAGCCTGGGAGGCCTCGTGGTCACGCTCGCTGCCCGCGTGCCGAAGGTGGGGGAGACGGTCCTCACCCCCGGTGGGTTTACCGTCGAAGTCCTGGAGGCCGATCCGCGTCGCGTGAAACGCCTGCGCATCGTGCCCCCCTCGCCTCCCGAGCGGGACGGCCCCGACGAGGCCGGCGAGGCGGCGTGACGCGCATCCGGGATTGGCTGGGGACATGGGCCGACCTTTTGCGCTCCGTGACGGGCTGGCGCAGGTGGGGCTGCGCCTTCCTGGTGGGGACGGTCTCAGCGGCCTCCACCGCCCCGTTTGACCTATGGCCGGTGCTTGCCCTCACTTTCCCGGCCCTGGTGCTCCTGATGGACGGCATCGCGCAGCGCGGCTGGCGCGGCGCGCGGGCTGCCGGCGCGGTGGGATGGTGGTTCGGCTTCGGCTATTTTCTGGCCTCGCTCTGGTGGATCGGCAATGCGTTCCTCGTGGATGCGGACGTCTTCGCCTGGCTGCTGCCGTTCGCCGTCGTCTCCATGCCGGCGGGGCTGGCTTTGTTCTCGGCGCTCGGTCTTGCGGTGGCGCGTCTGTTCTGGGGGGAGGGCGCTCGGCGCATCGCGGCGCTCTGCGTCGGCCTTGGCGGAGCGGAGTGGCTGCGGGGCCATGTGCTCACAGGCTTCCCCTGGAACACCTTCGGCTATGCGGTCACCGAGATGCTTCCGCTGGCCCAAGGCGCCGCGCTGGTGGGGCTGTGGGGGCTCACCTTCCTGACCATCCTCATCTTTGCAACGCCTGTTCTTCTGATCGATCGGCCCGTGCGGCGGGGGGGCATGGTGGTGGTCGCCGGGGCGCTCGTTCTGCTGGTCTCGGGATGGGTCTGGGGCAATTGGCGCCTCGCGACCACCGAGGTCGGTTCCGTTCCCGGCGTGCGGCTGCGGGTGGTGCAGCCTGCCATTCCCCAGAACGAGAAGTTCGTCTATGCGCGGCGGCATGCGGTATTGGACGAGTATCTGGATCTGAGCAGTCAGCCCAGCGCCCGCTATCCCGGCGGGCTTGCCGATGTGACCCTTCTCATCTGGCCAGAATCCGCCTTTCCCTTCATCTATGAATATGAACCGTGGGCACGCGAGCGGATCGCGGCCACGCTTCCCGAGAATGTCACCCTCGTTACCGGCGCCGCACGCCGTGGGCCGCCTCCGGCGGGGCAGACCTCATCTTTCTTCAATTCCATCCGGGTCATGGATCATGACGGACGGGTGCTCCAGAGTGCGGACAAGGTTCATCTGGTGCCCTTCGGGGAATATCTGCCGTTCCAGTCCTTCCTGGAGAGTCTTGGCCTCGAACAACTGACGCGGGTGCGGGGGGGCTTCTCCTCCGGATCGCAGTTGGAGGCCCTGCGCATCCCCGGCGCGCCGGCCGCCGGTCCGCTCATCTGCTACGAGGCGATCTTTCCAGGCGCCGTCCTGCCCGTGGGAGAGCGCCCCGGATTCCTCCTGAATGTGACCAATGACGCCTGGTTCGGCATGACGCCCGGCCCCTACCAGCACTTCCTCCAGGCGCGGCTGCGCAGCATCGAGGAGGGGCTTCCCATGGTGCGCGCGGCCAATACCGGCATCTCTGCCATCATCGATCCGCTCGGGCGAAATGTCGCAACCCTAGGTCTAGGTGAGCGAGGCGTCTTGGATGCAATCCTGCCTCAGCGATTGCCCCATCCGCCGTTGTCGTCACGGCATGGTGCGTTGCCCGCGCTGTTCATCTATCTGATGTCGCTCGGCGTTTGCCTCAGACATACAATTCTCTCTCTGCATCCGCGAAAACACGTAGAAGTTGATCGACGCTGATACGTTGTATGCTTATCTTGGCGTGTGTCAGGGCAGCCTTCGCTTCGCGAAGTGAGACACTCATTTCCGAGTCACCGGAGAAACCATGGCCAAGAAGGCGCCGAACCCGATCGACAAGCATGTCGGTAGCCGGGTACGTATGCGACGTATGATGGTTGGGATGAGCCAGGAAAAGCTTGGCGAAAGCCTCGGCATCACATTCCAGCAGATCCAGAAATACGAAAAGGGTACCAACCGCATCGGCGCGAGCCGTCTGCAGCAGATCTCCGTCGTCCTCGGAGTTCCGGTGGCTTTCTTTTTCGAGGGTGTGCCCACCGTCGGTCCGGAGGCCGAAGGCTTTTCCGAGACCGCTTCTCCCACTTATGTTTCCGACTTCCTCGCCACCTCGGACGGCCTGGCCCTGACCCGCAATTTCATGCGGATCTCGGATGCCAAGGTGCGTCGTCGGATCGTGGATCTCGTTGCATCCATCGCGGGGGAAGAGGCCGAAGGGTAGCGTTCGATTTGTCGAACGGATCCGGCAAGCCGGTCTTGACCGGCTTGTGGCGCTCTGCAACAACCTCGGCGTCAATTAAGTAGCGGAAAAGGCCAGATGGCGCGTTCGTCCTATCTCTTCACCAGCGAATCCGTCTCCGAAGGGCATCCCGACAAGGTTTGCGATCGGATCTCCGACGAAGTGGTGGATGCCTTCTTCCGCGCTTCCCTGGAGCAGGGCTTCGATCCGAGCCAGGTCCGGGTCGCGGCCGAGACTCTCGCCACCACCAACCGCGTGGTGATTGCGGGCGAGACCCGCGGTCCGTCAACCATCACGAAGGACCTTGTCACCCACCTCGCCCGGCTCGCCATCCGTGACATCGGCTACGAGCAGGAGGGCTTCCACTGGGAGAATGCCGAGGTCGAGGTGCTGCTGCATGCCCAGTCGGCGGACATCGCCCAGGGCGTGGACATTGCCGGCAACAAGGACGAGGGCGCGGGCGACCAGGGCATCATGTTCGGCTATGCCGTGCGCGAGACCCCGGAACTGATGCCGGCGCCCATCTACTATGCCCATCGCATCCTCAAGGTGCTCTCCGAGGCCCGCCGCAGCGGCGAGACCAAGGTGCTCGGCCCCGATGCGAAAAGCCAGGTCACGGTGCGCTACGAGCAGGGCAAACCGGTCGGCGTCACCCAGCTCGTGCTCTCCACCCAGCATCTGGACGAGAACCTGTCCTCGGTGGATGTGCGCCACATTGTCGAGCCCTATATCCGCCAGGCTCTCCCCGACGGCTGGATCACGGACGAGACCGTCTGGCACGTCAATCCCACCGGCAAGTTCGTCATTGGTGGTCCCGATGGCGATTGCGGCCTGACCGGCCGCAAGATCATCGTGGACACCTATGGTGGCGCGGCCCCCCATGGCGGTGGCGCCTTCTCGGGCAAGGATCCCACGAAGGTGGACCGCTCGGCGGCCTATGCGGCGCGCTATCTCGCCAAGAATGTGGTGGCCGCCGGCCTTGCCGACCGCGCCACCATCCAGCTCGCCTATGCCATCGGCGTGTCGGATCCGCTGGCCGTCTATGTGGACCTGCACGGCACCGGCCAGGTGGACGAAGCCAAGCTGGAGAAGGCCCTGCGCGAGGTGGTGAACCTGCGTCCGCGCGGCATTCGCGAGCATCTGGGTCTCAACAAGCCTATCTATGCCCGCACCTCTTCCTACGGCCATTTCGGCCGCTCCCCCGAGGCCGATGGTGGCTTCTCCTGGGAGCGCACCGACATTGCCGAGGCCCTGAAGGCCGCATTGGCCTGATCGCATCCTCTCCTTCCAGATGGCCGGACGAACCGATTGCGTTCGTCCGGCCATCTGCGTTAAGGGCCCTCTCGCACCGCTCCGGCCCGCCTGAATCTTTCGGCTTGATCCCGTTGGGTGCGTCACCGGCCGCTCATGGCCTCTTTGACCAGCATTTTCCGGGTTTCGACGTGGCCACCGATCCGTCCTCCGCTCTGCCCTTCGATCGCGCTGAAAAGGGCTCCTTCTATGGGCGGCGGGTCGGCAAAACCTTGCGGTCCATCCCGGCGGAAGCGCTGGCGCGGCTCCTGCCTGTCTATGGGATGAGCCTCGAGGCCGCTGGCGACCCAAAGGCGCTGTTCGACGAGCCGGTCCGCGACCTGCGGCTGGAGATCGGCTTTGGCGGCGGCGAGCATTTGATCACGTGCGCCCTCGCCGCGCCCGATGTGGGCTTCATCGGCGTCGAGCCCTTTGTGAACGGCATGGCGCGCGGGCTGATGGACTTGTCGGCCTCCGGCGCCCGCAATGTGCGGGTGTTCGACAAGGATGCCGCCTTGCTGCTGGCACGCCTGCCGGAAGGGGCGTTCGGGCGCGTGGATCTGCTTTACCCCGATCCCTGGCCCAAGCGCCGGCATTGGAAGCGCCGCTTTGTTCGACCCGACAATCTCGACCTGATCGCGCGCGTCCTGCGGCCCGGCGGCCTGTTCCGCTTTGCCAGCGACGTGCCGGACTATGTGGACTGGACGCTGCGGGAAGTGCGGGCGCATCCGTCCTTTGGCTGGCTGGCGCAGACGGCGGACGATTGGCGCACGCCCTATGAGGGTTGGCCCGGCACGCGCTATGAGGCCAAGGCGCTCCAGGCAGGCCGGGTGCCCAGCTATCTGCGGTTCGAGCGCCGCTGAGCGCATCCCACGTCAGGAGCCGGCGGGCGCCCCAGGCCGACGGCCGAAGTCGGGCGCCGCCGTTTCCTGGCCCTGCTCGATGATGGAGCGGCGGATGGCGCGGGTGCGGGTGAAATGGTCGAACAGCGCCTGTCCGTCGCCATAGCGGATCGCCCGCTGAAGGGCCGAAAGGTCTTCATTGAACCGCCCCAGCATCTCCAGCACCGCTTCCCGGTTGTACAGGAACACGTCCCGCCACATGGTGGGGTCGGATGCGGCGATGCGAGTGAAGTCGCGGAAGCCGCCGGCCGAGAATTTGATGACCTCGGACGTCAGGGTCTGTTCCAGATGCGCCGCAGTGCCCACGATATTGTAGGCGATCAGATGCGGCACATGGCTGGTGATGGCGAGCACCAGATCGTGGTGCTGGGCGGACATGGTCTCCACATTGGAGCCGAAGCCGCGCCACAGCGCGGTGACCGTCTCCACCGCCGCCGGATCTGCCTCGGCCGGCGGCGTGACAATGCACCAGCGGCCTTCAAAGAGGGCGGCGAAGCCCGCGTCGGGGCCAGAGAATTCCGTGCCGGCCACCGGATGGGCGGGCACCAGATGGGCATGAGCGGGAAGATGGGGCGCCATGAATTCTAGGACGGCTGCCTTCACCGAGCCCACGTCCGAGACGATGGCGCCCGGCTTCAGGGCCGGGGCGATCTCTGCCGCCACAGCTCCGGAGGCGCCGACGGGGACGCAGGCGATGACGAAATCCGCCCCCTCCGCCGCCGCTGCGGCACTGTCGGGCACCTCATGGGCAAAGCCGAGCTCGCGCACGCGCGCGCGAACCGCCGGATCCTGGTCGGTCACGACCACGATGCGGGCAAGGCCTTTCTCGCGGGCGGCACGGGCCACTGAGGAACCGATCAGGCCCGCGCCGATGACGGCGAGCCGTTCAACCAGGACGGTCACTTCTGCGCTCCCGCCAGGAAGTCGGACAAGGCGCGGAGGGCGAGGATGTTCGCCTCTTCCGATCCCACCGTCATCCGCAGGGCGTGGGGCAGCCCATAGGCCCCCACCGGACGCAGGATCAACCCCCGCTGGGTGAGGAAGGCATCCGCCGCGCGCGAGCTATGGGGACCCTCGGCGGCGAAATGGATCAGCACGAAGTTCGCGACCGAGGGCGTCACCTTGAGGCCGAGCGCGCCGATCTTCTGCGTCAGCCAAGCGAGCCAATGGTCGTTGTGCTTCACCGCCTTGTCCACGTGCGCCTGATCGCCGATGGCGGCGATGCCGGCAGCCAGCGCGGGGGCGCAGACATTGAAGGGGCCGCGCACCCGATTCAGCGCGTCAATCACCTCAGCCGAGCCCACCGCCCAGCCCAGCCGCAGCGCGGCAAGGCCGTAAATCTTGGAGAAGGTGCGCGTCATCAGCACGTTGGACGCCGACAAAGCGAGGTCGAGGCCGGAATCGAAGCCGGGCCGGCGCACATATTCCGCATAGGCCGCGTCGAGCACCAGCAGGACATGGGCCGGCAAGGCGGCGTGCAGGCGCTGCACTTCCGAGAAGGGCAGGCAGGTGCCGGTGGGATTGTTGGGATTGGCCAGGAAGACGAGGCGGGTGCGCTCGCTCACGGCGGCGAGGATCGCGTCCACATTGGCCGTGTGCTCGGTTTCCTCGGCTACAACAGGGGTCCCGCCCGCCGCCAGCGTCGCGATGCGGTAGACCAGGAAGCCATACTGCGTGAAGACCGCCTCGTCGCCCGGTCCCACGAAGGCCTTGGCGGCTAGGGCCAGAAGCTCATCCGAACCGGCGCCGCAGACGATCCGGGCGGGGTCGATGCCGTGCGCCGCACCGATGGCCTCGCGCAGGGCCGTGGCGGCGCCGTCGGGGTAGTCCTGCAGATAGTCCGCGGTGGCGAGGAAGGCGGCGCGGGCCTTCGGGCTCGGTCCGAGCGGGGTCTCGTTGGAGGAGAGCTTGAACACCTTTTCCACGCCGGGCGCCTGGCTCTTGCCGGGCACATAGGCGTCGATTGCCAGAACGCCGGGGCGCGGCACGGGACGGGAGGTGTCACGCAGATTGTGTGCGCGAGCGGTCATGGAAGCACTCCGGAAATCACGGGCGGGCGGACGCGTCCGCGCCATGTCGGTAGGGAACGGCGTGGCTGCCGGCGAGCACCGCCCCACGCACCCCGGCCCCAGCCTCCGTGAGGGCGGCGAGCGCCCGGTCGCGCGTGCCGGCCGGCACGCTCATCAAAAGAGCCGCGCCCGACAGCGAGCCATCGGAAGCCGCGACCACCTCGGCGGTGGCGGACACGGCGCTGGCGGCCTTCGGGCTCCAGTCGGAGACCCGCACGCTCCACACTTCGACCTCGGTCACCGCCGCATCATTAATGGGGTGGGAAACGACGAACACGGGAAGCGCGGCCGGATGGTCCGCCCGGTCCACGAAGGGCAGGCGGGCGATGATCTTGGGGGCGTTTGCAGGCTCCAGCGCCGTCCACCACGCCTCGCCCCCATAGGGCGCCGCAGCCGGCAGAAGGCCAAGATCGCCCTTGGATGCGGCGACGGCCTCGATCACACCGCGCGGGCCCATATGGGGCACGAAGGGCGTGGTGAACCCGAAATGAAAACGCGCGCTGTCGCGCATCAGCGGCTCGCCCACCGACAGGTCCGCATGCACCGCATAGGGCGCCTGGACATAGGTGAAGGTGGAGATGATCACCCGCCAGATGCTCTCGACCGTGTCGAGCGGCAAAAGGCCGTGATGGCGCTCCACCAGGCGCCGCATCATGGCGGCCTCGCGCGCGGGCCGGAAGGCCGAACCTTCGGTCTGGTTGCGCTTGACGGCCACTAGGCGGTCGATGATCTCGCCGCGCTCCATGAGGAGGCGATGCATCTGTTCGTCGATGCGGTCGATCTCAGCGCGCAGGTCGGAGAGGGAGGGGATGGAGGAAGGTGAGGTCATGGGGATCACGAAGCCGGATTGCTCCTGTAGACCCACCACGGCCCAAGATCAAAGCATTGTTGCGGTGGCGGCATTTGCCCGCAGCCGCCCCCGATGTCCACGCCTTGACTTAGCGGGTGCCCCATCCCCAATATCCGGGGCGAAAAATGCGGGCGGGGCAAATGCTTAACGTGTTCGCCGACAAAGGAAGGCGGTCGGCGGGGCGCTCGGCCTCACCGGCCCGGCCAGTTGGCGTCCTGCGCCCATGAGCCCGGCCCCTCGCGCGCCATCCCCCCCTCTCGACGCACCCTTGCGGGTCGGCATCCGGCTGGAACAAGCGGGCTGCGCCGAATGGGTGGCGCGCCTCATCGGTGACCTTGCCGCCGACCCCCGCTTCACATTGGCCTGGATCGGCCGGGAGACCGATCCGTCCCTTTTGTCCCACGCCGCCGGCTATGCCGCCTGGGACCGGGCACGGGTGGCCGAAGCCCCCGATCCGTTGGACCATGTGAGCTTCGAGGCCCTGCTGCAGCGTCATCCGGCACTGTCTGGCGCGGCGGGCAAAAGCGGGCAGGCGCCGGCCGATGCGCTCGACGTGGTCCTGGACTTCGGTGCCGGACGTGCGCCTTTCCCCGCCGCGCGTTTCGGCGTCTGGTCCTTTCGCCTCGGAGGCGGGCGGCTCCTCGAGGCTGGCGAATTTGGCGTGGCCGAGCTGTTGCGCGGGGCCACCTTCTGCCAGCTGGATCTCGTTTGGGAGGGGGGAGAGGGGGGCCCGGTGGTGCTCTCCCGGACCTTCGGTCCCGTGAATGATGCTTCGCTCTGGCGCACGCGCGCACCGGCGGTGTGGAAGGCCCGCGCCATCGCCATGCGGACCCTGGCCGATCTGGCGCGGCTCGGCCCTGACGCGTTCTTTGCCCGGGCGCTCGCCCGCAATGGCCGGCAGGTGCCGCAGCCGCACCCGCCCATATCGGTCATGGGCATGCGGTGCCTCAGGGCGAAGCTGGTCTTCCGCCGCCTGCTGGCGCCCTATCGCGTGGTGCGGGAGCAGTGGCGCGTTGGAGTGCGGGTGCGCCCGCCCGCAGGTGCGCCCGACGCTCCCTGGGGCAGCGCCGCCTGGGCGCGGGGCTTCCGCTTCGTGGAGGCGCCGTTCGACCGCTTCTATGCCGATCCCTTCCTGTTCGAGCACGAGGGCCGCACCTGGCTGTTCGTGGAGGACTGGGACTGGAAGGTGGGCAAGGCCATCATCAGCGCCGCCCCGCTCGCCGAGGACGGCACCCTCGGCGCCATGGTGCCGGCTCTCGAGCGGCCCTATCACCTGTCCAATCCGCTCATCTTCGCCGATGGCGGGGAGATCTACATGATCCCCGAGACCATGGCGGCGCGGCAAGTGGAGGTCTATCGCTGCCTCGCATTTCCCGGCCGATGGGAACTGGTTTGCACGCCGCTGACCGATCTGGATATTGCCGACGCCTGCGTCCTGCGGACATCTGCCGGCTGGCTCATGCTGGCGTCCATCGCCTATGAGGGTGGCCTGGGCTGGGACGAACTGCACGTCTTCAACGCCGATGCCCTCTGCGGCCCCTGGACGGCGGACCCCGACAATCCCGTGGTCTCGGACGTGCGCACCGCGCGTCCGGGGGGCCGCATGTGGGAAAAGGATGGCCGCCTGTTCCGGCTGGCGCAGGATTCCGCCGGCCGCTACGGCTCGGGTCTCGGCTTGTTCGAGGTCACCCGAGAGGCCTCGGGCGCCTACCGGCAGGAGCCGGTTGCGACGCTCCGCAGCTTCGACTTCGCCATGAACGGCGTCCATGCCTATGATTCCGCCGGCCGGTTCGAGGTTGTGGACGGGCGGCACTACCAATTGGCCCTCGGGCGGTGGCGGGCCTATTGGCCGCTGCCGCGTTGGCTGGGCCGGCGGTGACGGGGAAGGGGAGGGGGGCGGACATGGCCGAGGAAAATGCGCCGCGCTGGGTCCCCCGGCTCGCCCGGCGGGCCGACCTTCCGGCCATCCATGAGCTCTACCGCACCATCTGGGGCAGCGGCCGGAGCCTGGAGCACCTGGCCTGGAAGCTCTTCGATGCCCCCTTCGATCCCATCCCCCCCGCGCTGGCCATGGATGGCGAGCGTTGCGCGGGCGTCTATGCGGTGATTTCCACGCCCCTGATCCTGGATGGGGCGAAGGTCATGGGCGCGCAGTCCGTCGACACCATGACTCACCCGGACTATCGCCGCCAGAACATGTCCGTGACGCTCGCCCGCTTCTGTTACGCGGAGGCTGAGCGGCGGGGCTTCACGCTGGTCTATGGGGTTCCCAACGAGAACTCCTATTCCATGTTCATGAAGAGGTTGGATTGGCGGCACATTGATGAGGTGGTGCGCCATGTGCGCCCGCTCTGCGCCCCCAAGCGCGTGCCGGGCCTGCTGGCGGGGCCGCTCGATCTGGCGCTGGCGCTGCATGCGCGGGGCGCGGCCCTGTTCGGGGCGCGGGCGCGGGTGGTGCCGGTGAGGCCGGAGACGCGCTTCGTCCTGCCGGAGACACCAAGCCCCACGGCACGCTGCGTGGTGGACAAGTCCGATCCATGGTTTGCCTGGCGCTATGGGGCCGAGCCGGGTGGGCGGTACGAAATGCTCACTCTTGGGCCGGCGGAGCGGCCGGATGCCCTGGTAATCTTCGACCAGATCGAGGACGAGGGCGATGGACGCTCCCATATCCGCGTGTCCGAATGGCTCGCCACCTCGCCTCGCGCCCGCGCCACGGCGCTTCGGGCGGTGGTGGCCCTGGCGTCGCGGCGCGGCTGTGGCTCGGTTTTCCTGTTCACCAACGAGCCGCAGGCCGGCGCCCTGCTGAAGCGGAACCTCTTCTTCGCGCGGGACACCATGCCCCTGTGCCTCGGTGGCCTCGGCGCCTTCAAGGCGCGCGAGCCGGATCGGGCGGGAGCGCTGGTGGTGCTGGGCGGCGACAAGGACTGACGGGCGCTCTCGACGCCGTCATTTCAGCCGAAGCAGGCGGGCGGTGTCATAAGCCGCTTCGCGCCCCAGACGCCAGGAGGGCGCCTTCGCGAGCGCCGCCAGATGCGCGCACAACGCCTTAAGCCACGCGCCCCGGCTGCGGGCGCGTTCCGCCCGCGCATCGAGAAGGCGGGCCAGCGCCACGCCGCGCCAGGGCTGGGGCACCGCCGAGGGGTCGGGCACGCGGGCACGGAAAACGCGCTCCACCGTGTCCACCAGCACCTCCATGTTGCGGCTGGTGGAGCCGGGCCGAACCAGATAGCGGGTCGACCGGCGCGTCGAACACCAAACGCTTCCCACTTCGGCGAGCTTGAGCCAGAGGTCCCAGTCCTCGCTGATGCGCAGCTCTTCGTTGAAGCCGCCCACCGCCTCCAGCGCCCGCCGGCGGGTGATGACGGAGGAGGTGCCGCACACCATTTCCGCCAGCAGCATGGCGAAGGCATTCGGCCCCAGCGGCAGCAGGCCGGACCGTCCGCCGATGAACGCGCGGAAGAGGGGCCAATAGTCGAACTGGTAGCCTACCAGCCGGCCGTCGGGATCCACCGACATGACGTCGGCGAAGGTGAGCGAAATGGCGGGGTCGTCCTCCATCAGCGCGAGGCGTTCCGCCAGGGCGCCGGGCAGATACTGGTCGTCCGCGTCCAGGAAGGCGATGATGTCGGCCGTCGCTGCCGCAATGCCGGCGTTGCGCGCGGCGGCGACGCCCGTCGGCTGGTGGACCAGGGCTGTGAGGCGGGGGTCGCGCGCCGCCTGCGCGGCGAGCCAGGGGCCGGTGCCATCGGTCGAGCCGTCGTCCACCACCACGATCTCGATCTCACCTGGGCGGATGTCAGTCCCGTCTTCCTGGGCGCGGATGCTGGCGATGGCGTCCGGCAAATAGGCGAGGCAATCCCGCGTGGGGATGACGACGCTGAGGCGGGGGCGCGTCTGCTCAACCATAGGCCTGCGCCACCTTGTCGATGATCCGTTGGATCAGCTCGGCTTCGCCGCCGAGGCTCACGGCAAGGCGCCGTCCCGCACGGGCAGTGCGCACCCGGAGCAGATCGTCGCGCCAAGCGCTGTCGATCATGGCGGTGAGCGCCTCCGGGTCCTCCGGCGGCACGATGAGAGCTTCCTCGGTGAAGATGTCCGACATGCCCGGTCCTTCGGAGCCGATCACGCACTTGCCGACGGCCATGGCATTGAGCGCCGTGCTGATGCCGGAGGCCACGATGCTGGTCTTCAGGACCGGGATGACCACCAGCTTGGCTCCGGCCAGCATCCGAAGCTGGGCCTGCGCGCTGCCGTCGTCGGGGAGCTGGGCGACGTTGGGCGGCAGCTGATCCAGCGAACGGGAGAAGCGCGCGCCGTGGCCAATCAGATCGGACGGCTTCACCGCCGCGATGGCGCCGGGATAGGGCAGGCGCTCCATGGCGGCGAAGAAGGTGTCGAAGTCCCGTAGCGAGCGGCCGAAGCACAGCACATAGTCCTCGCGCTTCTCCACCGTGGCCACCGCTCCGGGGTCGAGATTGACCTTGAAGGGTATGTAGGCGCAGCGGGCGGCGGGAATGCCATAGGCTTCCGTCAGTCCCGTCGTGTCCTTGAACAGGTTGAGATAGAGGTCCGCCCGTGACAGCAGGAAGCGCTTTGCCGCGAAAATCAGCTTTGCTTTCAGGCCCGATCCGGGCCGCCGCAGCACGAGGTCGGAGGCGATGAGCGGGCGGCGATAGCCAGGTAGCGTCAGGCGGGCCAGCGCCAGCTTCATGGTGAGGTCGGGATCGCAATTGACGAGGAAGACGGCGTCCTTTGCCTCGCCCTCCTCCTTGAAGTCCTCCAGGGAGCGGGCGACGATTGTGCGCCCCACCACGCCATTGGCGGCCCGCCAGCGCAGCGGCATTTCCTTGTAATTGGTGACGATCAGCATCGCCGGCCGCGCCCCCCGCGCGTCATCTGGCCTGTCGTGCGCGTCACTTGGCGCCGCCTTTCGGCAGGTCCAGCCAGTCGGGGAGGGAGGCTTTCAGGGCTGGCGCCGCGCCCGGCGTGCAGGTGCCCGGCCGGTGCCAGAGGCAGGCGGGGCCGCGGGTGCCGTTGGCAAAGCACTCCACCAGGGTGAAGCCTTGGTCCGAGAAAGTCTGGAGGCTCTCGCCGGGGCTCTCGCGGGTGGAGAGGATGTAGTTGAAGGCGGCGGTTTGCGCCCGCGCGTCGGGGTCGTCCGCATCGGTGCCATAAAGCGGGATCCGCCGGTCGAGGAAGACATAGCCACCACTTAGCCACCAGGCGCTCGCCGGGGCGATGGCAAGGCCGCAGGACTTGGGGTCCGCATTCACCATGCGCGTCGCCAGGATGGTGCCCCGGCCCAGCACGAAGTGGGACGAAAAATAGCCGAAGGCACCCAGAAGGCCGGAGGTCACCACGATGAACAGGACGCCATAGGCCGCCAGCAGGCCGGTGCGGACCTTGCCTTCCCACAGACGCAGGGTGAGCTCCGCGCCGCCAATGCCGCACAGGACCAGAACCAGAGGAATGCCCGGATACATGTAACGCGGGAACTTCATGGCCACGAGTTCCAGCACCAGCACATTGGCCACCGCAATCACCAGCAGCAGCGGCAGGCGGCGCATGCCCACCAGCGCGGTCACCACCATCAGGGCGAAGGCGCCGGAATAATAGGCCAGGATCCAGGCCGGATAGGAATACCAGGGAATGTAGCCGAACTTGCCAGAGCCGGTCTCCCCGATGCTGGAGCCCTGGTACTTCACATATTGAATGATGGAGTTGAACGGCACGCCCCAGGTCGCCCAGTCCAGCACGCCCAGCACCGCCATGGAGGCAATGCCGCCCAGGGCCAGGGCCACATAGCTGCGGATGTGGAAGCGGGCGACACCGATGGCGGTCACAGCCGCCATGGGGCCAAGCTGCATGCGGAAGGCCACGGCCAGACCCAGGAACACGCCCGCCCAGACGAGGCGGCGGAAGTCCCGCTCGGGCCCGTTGGGATAGGCCAGATAGACCCCTGGGATGAGGAAGAAGGTGCCGAACGTGTCCTGGAGCGGATGGCCGGAATAATAGACGGTCTCGAACCAGAAGGCACCGAGCGCGCCGCACAGCACGGCGCCCAGCGTCCCCACGAAGCGCCAGCCCCACAGGAAGCTTGGCACCACCATCAGGAGCGAGAACAGCGAGCAGACCATGGCCGCCGCCAGGACCTGCGCCTGCGGCCCGCCGCCGATCAACTCGGCCACCTTCATGGCCGGGGCGATGAGGCCCGGTACCAGCCAGGAGCGGGCGCCCACGGCGAATTCCCAGGGCACCAGGCCCTGCCCGTAGAGCAGGCGATGGGCCTGCTCGAGATACTGCATGGTGACGTCGGCATAGGAGGTGTTGGGCCACCAGGCGAAGACGAGCACCTTCACCGCGAAGGAGGCCACCAGGAAGGCCGCCAGCACCACCTTCATGGATGCAGGCAAGGGCCGCGCCGCGCCGGTCCACCGTTCCGCTTCACCCGTCGCCGCCATGCCCATCCCCAGTCCGCAACGCCGTGGCATGGCTCTTCTGCGCGGGTAGAGGCCTGCCCGCGAGGAACATCGTGCCGCGCCTTTCAACCAAGGGCCGGAGGCTGCCCCATCGAACCAGCACCCCCGCCCTGGCTCGCGGCCCCTCCTGCCCCACCTTCACGTCTAATTCGGACGCGCCGGAAGGTGAAGCGGAAGGATTGGAAATTGTCGGACCCTGTCCGCCGGTTGCTGAGTCGGCCGGGGCGAAATTTCCCACGGCTGGCATTACACTCGCGGACATGATTCGCGCGATGACGATCCCGCCGCGCCCTTCCCGGCGGACCTCCATCCGAATCCGGCTCCCCGGAGCGCTTCTGGCCGGATTGTCCAGTCTCCTGCTGGCGGGCTGCGCGACCAATCCCGATCCGGTGGCCCTCATCCCCTCCACGGTTCAGGCTTCCGTGGTGACGGAGGATCGGATGCTGGGCCCGGAGGGCGGCAGCGGCGCCGTCTCCGTGGACGACATGCTCGCTGCCGCGCGAGGCGCCCCGGTCGAGGGAGGCACCGCGCCTGCCGGGCCCCCCGCTGCCGCACAGGCGGCAGAAGCGGTCGGGTCCGCGCCCGCGCCCGCCGCAGAGGGCGCTGGGCGCTCTACCCAGCAGACAGCGGCAGCCATGGTCGCCGGATTGCCTGCCACGCGCCAGTCGGAAGGGGCACCGGCAACCACTGGCTCGGTGTCCGCAGCGGCCACTGGCAAGCGATTCGAGGTGACATTCGACGGTGCCGATGACCAGCCGTCCCCCGCCCAGGCCGCGGCGCTTTCCAAGGCGGTGAAGGCCGCGCGGCTTCCTGCTAAGACAGGAGTAACCCTAATTGCCGGGCCGGGGGGCGGCGCAACGCCTTTTGATCAGGCGCTTCTGGCGAACAAGCGCGCCCGTGCGGTAAAGTCCTTGCTGCCGGCGGACTGGACCAGCACCCAGGTTTATGACCCGGCCGGCGAACCCGACACGGTGAGCATCGTCGTCGGTGCGAGGAATTAAGACGGTATGTTGGACAACACGGCTGATACCATCGCCTACATCGTCCAGGTGGCGTGGCGCCGGCGGTTCCTGGCCTTCATCCCGGTTCTGCTCCTGCCGCCGCTGGCCATCATCGCGGCCAGCGTCGCTCCACAGCGTTACGAAGCGCGCATGACTTTGCTGGTGCAGGAAAATGCCAAGCTCAACCCGATCCTGAATGACATTGCGGTCAGCCCCAATCTGAAAGAACGCATGTCCGCCCTCATCGCGCTCGCCCACTCGGAAGTGGTGCTGGGGCGCGTATTGGAGGATCTCGGGCGGATCGGCCCCAACACAGATCCCAAGGAGCGGGACAATATGGTCCGCGCCCTTTCCGGAGCCGTGAACATCCAATTGCTCGGCACCGACATCATCGAGATGCGCTACCGGGCGCTGGACCCGACCTCGCCCTCTGCGGTGCTGCAGGCGCTGTCCCGCCGCTTCATCGAGCGCCTCGTCTCGCCGGAGCGCACGGCGGTGGAAGACAGCGAGCGCTTCCTCAAGCAGCAGATGGATGAACGCAAGCAGGCCCTCGACCAGGCCGAGAAGGCCTTTTCGGACTTCAAGATCGCCAATGCGGACAAGCTGCCCGCCATCTACAATTCGACCGTTGGCCGCCTCGCCACGCTGCAGCAGCAGATCGAGGCCAAGGAGATGGACCTCGGGAGCGCCGACGCCACGGCCCAGGATTTCCGCAAGCGCCTCGCCACCACCAATCCGCTGGTGGGCCGGATCGAAGAGGCCATCGTCCAGGTTTCCGCGGAGCTGGCCTCCCTTCGCGCCCGCTACACCGATCAGCATTCGGAGGTGCAGGCGGCCATGCGCAAGCTGTCGCGCCTGGAGGAAGAGCGGCAGCACCTGCTTGCCTCGGCCCGAGACATCGAATCCACGGACCTCGACCGGCTCTGGAACATGGCCGCCGGCGTGACCCAGAACCAGGACGGCACCGAGCCCAAGAATGCGCCCCTTCTCGTCTCGCAGCTCCAGCGCCTGCAGGAAGTGCAGGCCCGCCGCGTGGCGCTACAGAAGGAAGTGGAGCAGATGAAGGAGCAGGCGGTGCTGCTCCAGCGGGACATCGCCGCCTTCGGCCCCATTGAGCAGCAGCAGCAGACCCTGGAGCGGGCGGTGAATACCGCGCGCGACAATTACGAATCCCTGGCCAAGCGTTACGAAATGGCGCGTGTGACGGGAGCGCTCGGCCAGTTCGAGGCGCCCGAGCGCGTGAAGGTGCTGGAGCCGCCGAGCAATCCGGCTCCCAAAGTCACGCCCGGCTATGTGCTCTATGTGCTGGCGGGGATCATTGCCGGCATCGCGCTCGGCGGCGCGCTGGCGGGGGCGGCGGAGTTGCTGGACACCCGCTTGCGTCGCCCCTCGGACTTCTCGCGCCTGTTCGGCGTCCCGGTCATCGCCCGCATCCCTCGCATCCAGCAGGTGGGCCGCCCGGTCATGCCATAGAGTCTTTCTGAGCGCAGTGGGAATGGGCGGACGGAAATGCGCTGGAACGCTCCAGGGGCCCGGACGGCGGCCGGCCTCTCGGAAAGGCGGTTGCTTCCGGCGTCCGTCCGCGAATGGCCGCGTCAGGACTTGGTGTTGAGGATCTTGGTGCGTTCCACGAAGTCGACGAACTTGTGAACGAGGCCGGGAGCGAGCCGCGAGAAATGGCTCGCGCCCGATATGAGCTCCTCGCCAACCGTCTGGTTGAAGCGGTCATTCACCACCACGCCCTGGAGCGGGGCGCCGGCTTGGCGAAGCACATTGGCCGCGCGGGATATGGACGGGCGCGTATCCAGCCCGGCGAGGCAGACGACGATCACGCTCTCGCAGGCGGCAGCCACGGTGGTCACCGGCACCGCCACGCGCTCGCGCGGTTCCACGGCCGCCAGATCCACCACAATCATGTCGTAAATGTTCAAGAGACGGTCGAACATGGCCCGTACCGCGCCGGCATTGCGGAACGAGAAGCTCTGCTCCGGGGTCGGAGCCGCAATCAGGCTATCGAAGCCGCGCAGGTCGGCGCTGGCATAGCTCGCGATGTCCTCGTCGGTGGGAATCCATTGCGTGGCCTGGGCGGGAACCGCGGCGGTGGGATCGGACAATCCCACCAGCAGGGCGCGGTTCTGGCGCTGGCAACGCTCCGCGAGGGCCGCCGCCAGCACACTGACGCCGCTTCCGCTGCGCACGCTGGTGATCCCCACTACGCGCGAGCCTTGCCCGAAGGTCGCGAGATAGACCGATTCGACCTCTCGCAGGCCTCTACCCCACATGGTGCCCGTTCCCTTCTTCGGACGGTCAGCCGCCAAAGGCTGCGATCAGAGCGACGACAGGTATGATGTTCTGCAGAGCGTCGACGAAGATCTTCCATTCGCTCTGGTTGATGTTGGGTACATAGACCGTGTCGCCGGGCCGTACCACAGGCAGCTTCGTAATGTCGCCCGTGCGGGCGAATTCGATCAGGTTGAACACCCGTGCCTGCTCGCGGCAGCAGCCGAGATTGACCACCACGATCTTCTGCGCATAGGCGTCGTTGCTGGGTCCGCCGGCCTCGGCCAGGAGGTCGAGCAAGGTCATGTCGGCAATGAAGCGGTAGCGCCCCGGCTTGTTGACGGCGCCCAGCACGCGCACCGTGGTCTCCTTGGGATCCTCGAACCAGTCCTTATTGGTGCGGTCGGGGATGAAGATCACGTCGCCGTTACGCACCTTGGGCAGGAGGCGCTCGTCGCCGGTGGCGAAGTACTGGGCCAGGTTCACCTGCGTGACCTTAGAGCCGGGCAGCCCGCGATGTGAGACGCGCACATTGCGCAGGTCCGCCGTCGAGGTCGGCCCGTTGGCGGCGGTCAGGATATCCAGGAAGGTCATGCTCTTGTTGAAGGCGTAGCGCCCCGGCACGGCCACCTGGCCCATGATGTAGATGACATCTTCCTTCGCCATCTGCACCCACTTGCCCTTGTTGTCGACGGGCGATTCCGGCAGTTCGGGCACGCGGATGACGTCGCCCGCCTGGATCTTCGGCAGGTCATTGACGCTGCCGCCATTGGACAGGAAGGCGCCCAAGTCGAAGATCATGGGCTTGCCGTCGCCGCGCGCCCGCACGATCTGGATATGGGCGATGTCGCCGCGCTGGTTCGGCCCGCCAGCTTCGCCCAGAAGGTCCATCAGGCTCATTTCCGACGACCATTCATAGCGGGACGGCTTGTTGACGGCGCCGATCACCTCCACGGCCCGGGTGGGCGGGATCTTCAGCCACGACGGCCGGTCGGCGGATTCGATCTTCTCCGGAACATAGATGGCATCGCCCGGCATGATGTCCGGCAGTGCCTTCTTGTCGCCTTCCGTGTAGGCGGCGAGGTTGAAGGGCACCACCGAGCCGTCCGCCTTCAGGATGCGCAGGCGCGTGGTTTCGGCATAGCGCGTGGGTCCACCGGCATTGGCAAGGATTTCCAGGAGCTTGGCGTCCGGCGGTGCCTCCAACGAGCCGGGACGGTTGACCTCGCCGATGACATAGACAGTGCGTACGGAGCGGCGGATCTCCTCCTCCTGGCGGGGGACGAAGATGGTGGCGCCGGGGCGCAGCGGGGGCATCAGCTTGGCATCGCCGGTGTCGAGGAAGCGGCGCAGGTTGAACACCGCAGGCTCGCCGCCCTCTATGACGCGGATCTGGTCGATGGAGGCATAGCGGGTGATGCCGCCTGCCCGCATGATCATGTCCACCACCGTCAGTCCATCCTTGAAAGCGAACGAGCCGGGACGGTTCACTTCGCCGAACACCTTGATGGCCTGCGTGCTTTCTGCCGCGTCGCCCTGTTCAGCCAGGGTGCGGCCGTCGAAATTGATCTGCACGTTGCCGGTGGCCGGCGAGGAGGGCACAAAGATCACGTCGAGGGGCTGGAGCTGGGGGATATCCTTAGGATTTCCGGTGTCCAAATACCTCTTATAATCGAACACGATCACGCGGTTGCCGCGCCGGACCTGCAACTTGTCCAGCTGGGCGCCCTGCAACAGTCCACCCGCGGCGGTAATGGCTTCCTGGACCGTGGCATTGGCGGGGAGGTCCACCTCGCCCGGCTTGCCCACATAGCCGAGAACCGTGATGTAGAGGCGCCGCTCCTTCAGGGTGACGGCCAACCGGCCGACATCACGATAGGCCTTTGACAAGGCGTTGCGGATCAGCGTTCCCGCCTCCGTGACGGTGCGGCCGGCCACTTCCACCTGTCCCACTTCGGGCAGCGTCACGCGGCCGCGCCGGTCGATGGGCAGGTCGGTGTTGAGCGCAGGCTCGCCCGGCAGCGCGATGGCCAGGATATCGCCGGCCCGCAGCCGGGCGTCATCATCCGCGCCGGCGGACTGCGCGCTGGCGGCGCCAGGCAGGGCCAGCAGGAGAAGAAGCAGGGACCAGGCAAAAGCGATCAGCCGCAGCGGGGGCCACGGCTGGGGGGCGGTCAGGTGCGGTCGGATCACCCTCATGTCATGGGCCCTTCCGAGAAGTGGTGGCTTCCGCCACCTCGCGCTCGACCTTGTTCAACTGCTGCTTGAGCTTGGCGATCTCGATTTCCGCGTCCTCGGGAAAGCCGCCTTCCGAGAGCCGTCGAACCTGGATCATCATCAACTCTGCGTCCTGGAAGGCGGCGGCGGCATAGTAGCGGGCATTGCGCTCGGCGAGGCGGAACAGGCGCTGCTGCAACGCATCGATTCGCGCATCCGTGGACGGGCGCCGCTCCGCCAGCCCGCCGGTCCCCTCGGGTGGCCAGGGCGTGAGGGAGACGTTGGCGCAGCCCGACAAAGTGAGGCCCATGGTCAGGAGCAGGAGAGGGGTGCCGCGCGGGATCATGCCTTGCGTCCGCCTTCGATCAAGTCGGAGAGGCGCAGATGAGTGATGAGCTGGAGCGGCTGGCCGCTCGCCCCGCGCAGCCGAAGCTTGCGGCCGGCGATGCGCAATCTCTTGTAAAGGAACACGATTCCACCAATTCCGGACGAATCGACGAACTCCACGCCGGACAAATCGAGGGTCACGTCGTCCGCGCCGCCGCCCAGCTCCTCGAACAGAGGCTTCAGGCGGGTCATGGCCGCGGCGTCCATGTCGTCCGTGATCTCCACCAGCCTAGCCATGACACTCCCCCGAGCGACGTCCGATCGCGTCGTCGCGGAACGCTGCGACGCAGCGCTCTCGCTCTCGCAACAACAAATGATTTACCTTAATAGCGGGTAAAGATCGGCTGATTTGGTGCCGATCAGCAACCGTTGGGAGACGGCCGTGGCGGGCGGAATGGTGCAAATCGTTCAACGCCTTAGCCCTGGAGGTATCGAGACGCTGTCGCTCGATCTGGCCTCAAGGCTCCCCGGCGTCAATCCGGTGCTGAGCCTGGACTGGAGCACCGCCCAAATTCGCGCCCACTGGCCGGCGACAGCTTCGTTTTCGGTGGAGGGGCTGGAGAAGCCGGCGGGGTTGCAGCCGGCCTTCGTGCTGCGCCTCGCGCGGCGGCTGCGCGCGCTGAAGCCCAGAGCGGTGGTCACTCACCATATCGGCCCCCTGCTCTATGGCGGTCTCGCCGCCCGTCTGGCCGGTGTGCCCGTGGTGGCCTATGTAGAGCATGATGTCTGGCATTATGGTGCGCCGCGCCGGCGCCAGATGGCGCGTGTCCTCTCGGCGCTGGTCCGGCCGCGCGTGGTGGCTGTTTCCGAGGGGGTGGCCAAGGTGGTGCGGGGGGGCATGCCGTGCTGCCGGGTGCGCGTGATCCGCAATGCCATCGATACCGATCGCTTCCGGCCCGCCGACCAAAATGCCGCGCGGGAGAGCCTCGGCTTGCCCCTTCGCGTGCCCCTGGTCGGCACGGCGGGGCGCATGGAGGAGGTGAAGGGCCATGACGTGCTCATCGCCGCGATGACTAAATTGCCCGGAGTGCACCTGGCTCTGGTGGGTCACGGCAGCCGCGAGGGCGCCTTGCGGGCGCAGGCCGCTGCGCTGGGGCTTGCGAACCGCGTGATCTTTCTCGGTCATCGGGGCGACATGCCTGCCGTCTATCCGGCTTTCGACGTCATGTGCTTGCCGTCGCGCAATGAAGGGCTGCCCCTTTCGGTGCTGGAGGCGCAGGCCTGCGGGGTGCCGGTGGTGGCGAGCCGTGTGGGATCGGTGGAAGAGGGGATCTGTCCGGAGAGTGGTGAACTGGTGCCGCCGGGCGACCCGGCCGCGCTCGCGGGCGCGCTCCAGACCACCCTTCAAGCACCGCGTCCGGCCGACCTGCGCGCCTTCGTTCTCGACCATTTCTCGTGGGACCGCATGGTGGCGGCCTATGAGGAACTGACGGACCTTCCCCGGCCATGAAGCCGACCCTCGAAATCCTGTTCTGGGCCAGCGTGATCGGTGTGGTCTATCACCACGCGCTCTATCCCCTTCTGCTGCGGGCGCTCGCCCGCCGCCGTCCGTTGCCTGCCGTGCCCGCCGCCTTGCCGGCAGATGCGCTGCCGCCCATCACCCTGGTCATTCCCGCCTATCAGGAAGCCCGCTTCATCGCAGGAAAGCTGGAGGATTGCGCGCGGCTCGACTATCCGCACCACCTCCTCACGGTCATCGTCGCCTGTGACGGCTGCACCGACGGCACCGAGGAGGCGGCCCGCGCCGCGCTGACATCACCAGCTTGCGCCGGCCTGAACGCGCAAATCCGAGCCTTCCCGCTCAATCGCGGCAAGGTGGCGGTGCTGAACGATGTCATCGGGAGCCTGAAGCCGGGCATTGTCGGCCTGTCCGACGTCTCCGCCCATCTGTCGCCTGACAGCCTGAAGCGGGCGGCAGCCCACTTTGCCGATCCCGGTACTGGGGTGGTCGCCGCCACCTATGCGCTGCGGCAGGCGGGCAGCGCCGGGGAGGCACGCTATTGGGCCTATCAGACGGCCATCAAGGCGGACGAGGCCGCACTGGCGGCGCCAATCGGCGTGCATGGCGCCTTCTACCTGTTTCGCCGCGAGCTCTTCACGCCGCTTCCCGCCGATACCATCAATGACGATGTGGTCCTGCCCATGCGCATGGTCGCCGCCGGGGCGCGTGCCATCTATGACCGCGGCATGGTGGCCTATGAGGAGGAGCGCACCGAGCGCGGCCAGGAATTCCGCCGCCGGGTCCGCATCGCTTCGGGCAATGTGCAGCAGGCGCTGCGGCTGGTGGCCCTCGCCGACCCTCGCAGACCTGGACTCGCCTTTGTGTTCCTGTCCGGCAAGGCCTTGCGGGCGCTGGCTCCGGTCCTGCTGGTGCTGGCGTTCGCGACAAATCTGGTGCTCGCCTTCACAGGGTCTGCCCTGTACGTGCTCGCATTTGCGGGACAGGTCGCCTTTTATGGCTTCGCCACCGCCGCAATCCTGGCACCGGAGGCGCTGCCGAAGCCGGCGCGGCTGGCGGCCTATTTCGTGGAAGGCCATGCGGCGGGGCTGGTGGGTGCCTTCCGGCAGGTGACTGGACGGGACAAGGGGCGCTGGGCGCGGGCTGGGGAGAGCAAGGTGGAACTGGACGGGGAAGACTTCACGCATCCCTTGGTGCGCGTGGGGAAGCGGGCGTTCGACATCGTCGTCGGCGCCATCGCGATGATGGTGCTGATCATCGTCTTCATACCGGTGGCCCTCGCCATCAAGCTCACATCCAAGGGGCCGGTCTTCTATCGCCAGATCCGCGTCGGCCAGTCGACGCCCACCTGCACGCACCTCTTCTATCTGTATAAGTTCCGCACCATGCGTGTGGATGCCGAGGCACGCACCGGCGCGGTGTGGGCCTCGGCCAACGATCCGCGGGTGACGCCCATCGGCCGCTTCATGCGCAAGACTCGCATCGACGAACTGCCCCAGGCCATCAATGTGCTCAAGGGGGAGATGTCGATCGTCGGGCCGCGGCCGGAGCGGCCGGTCTTCTTTCAGAAGCTGGAGACCGAGATCCCCTTCTATGTGGAGCGCACCTTCGGCTTGAAACCGGGCATTACCGGCCTTGCCCAGGTCAATCAGGGCTATGACGCCTCAATTGAGGATGTGCGCTCCAAGGTCTCCTACGACCACGCTTATGCCATGCGCCTCCTGGATCCGGTGGACTGGATCAAGACCGACCTGTGGATCATCCTGCGGACCTTCACCACCATGGTGCTGGGTAAGGGGCAGTAGACGGCGCCCTTAAAGGCTGGAGAGCAGGCACTCCACCTCCTGCGCCCGCACATCCCAGCTCTCTCCGGCCACCGCCGCGCGGCGGGCTGCGGCTGCCTCACGGGACGTGGTGTCGGATGCCGCAAGGATCGCAGGCGCCAGGTCACCACCCGGATCGATAGCGCTGACGTGGTTCTCATAAGGCTGCAGCGCGGGAAAACGTGTTGCCGCCACCGGTGTTCCGCTCGCCAGATACTCTCGCAATTTCAAAGGATTGCAGGCGCGGATCTGGGGCGTGTCGCGGAACGGGATCAGGGACACCGTCCAATTCTGCACGTAGCCGGGCAGGGCATGATGGGGGCGCGGGCCGAGGAAGACTACATTCGGCAGACGGGCCAAGGGGGCAACATCGGTATGCACGGCCCCGACGAAAACGAAGCGCCAGCCGGGCAGGGCCTGCGCCGCCCGCGCGATCATCGCGATATCCAGCCAGTCCGAGATGCTGCCATAGAAGCCGGCCACAGGACCCTCCGGCAGGTCTACCGGGCGTGCCGCCGCAGCGGCGAAGAGGTCGTAGTCCACACCGTGGGGCACGAGGTGCGTCTTTTCGACCGGAAACCGGGCGGCCAGCGCGGGGCTCGCCGCAATCACGAGATCCGCTTGAGCCACCAGACGCTGCTCCATGTCCAGCACGGGCGCATGGTCCACGCCGGAGAGGGCGCCGAAATCGTCGCCGCAATAATAGACCACCGCCCGTTCCCCAGCCGTGCCGAGGGCGGCCACGGCACTCGGCAGCGATGCCCACAGGATGGGGCGACGGATGCCTGCGGCGGGAAGAACCGTGCCCAGTTGCCGGGCGAGCGAGGCATGGTTGAGCCATTCCACCAGGGGGTTGCCCGGCCACGAAACAACGCGCGGCGACATCACCTGGAGCCCGGCGGGAAGCTCCGGCGTTCGGCCTGGCCCGGAGGGAGGCGCACGGTGCCGCAGCATGGCGCGCACCTTTCGGGCGACGCGCTTGAGGTCGTGGGCGTCGAGCCTGGGCCGGCGCAGGCCGAGCGAATTGACCCAGAGCACCCGATGGTGCGCCAGAAGACGCCCCACCAGGTGCTGAGTGGAGGAGGGATGGCCACCCCAGTCTTCGCCGAACACGACGAGGTCCGTGCTCACGGTGCGGAGGCTCCCAAGCGGAAGGTGGCGGATCGGGGGGGCTGGAGCGCCTGCCCTGGGATGCTGCCATTCGCTTCGGCGGCAGTGTCTCTGGCTGGAAGCGGAGGCAGGTCGGCGGCCAGCGCAGGTTCCTCCGGCTGATCAAGCGAGAGCACCCGTGACAGTGCGACCGTCATGGCGAAGATCATGTAGAAGGGCCAGGAAAAGCCCTGGGTGAGGAAGGTGCCGGAGACGCAGAAGCTCGCCAGTCCGCCAGCCAGGGCGACGGCGGCGGTCTTCAGCCGCGGGTCCACGTCCCGGCTGTCCACCACCTTGAGCGAGCGCCGCGCCACCAGGGCCGTCGCGCCCACCATGGTCAGGAATACCGCGACGCCGGGAAATCCCGTCTCGGCCAGGATACCGAACCAGGTGGAATGCACCGCGTGCGGCTTGCCGTCCCAATCATTGGTGAAGAAGAAGTAGTTGGGCGCGAAGTTGGCGAGGCCCACGCCGGTGAGTGGCCGCGCCTTGGCCATGTTCCAGGCCGTTTCCCAGGCGTTGAGGCGGCCCTGCGAGGATTCGTCGATCCCTTCCTCCGCCGCCCCGCCCGATTGTCGCCCGGAAATGCCCGCCACCGCGAACAGCCCGATCACGCCCACCACACCGATGGTGATGAGCAGGGCTTTGCTCTTGATGAAGCGGCTGCCCAGCAGGGCAAGCACGGCCGTGATGCCCAGCAGGCCACCGCGGCTCTGGGTGCAGATGATGCCGGCAAAGATGGTGCCGAAACCCACAAGGCCCAGAAGGCGGTCGAAAATGTTCACCCGGCTGATGATGAGCGAGCCGGCAAAACTCAAGGGAAAGAGCAGGGCGAGGGCTAGGTCGTTGGGGTCGCCCAGCACCGATCCGGTGGCCCGCCCGATGGTCACGCGGGTGCCTTCTACGAGGCCGATCCCGTTCAGCTTGTTGTAGATGGCAACGCTCGCCACCGCCGAGCCGAAGATCACGAACATGCGGTTGATGAGGTGGAAGTCGCTTGGGGTCCGGGTGGTCCAGGCCACGATGACCGTGATGAGGCCTACTTTCGAGAACAGGTCGGACCATTGCTTATAGGCCAGTTCCCGCGACACCGCGGTGGCCACCGTCGCGCTGGCGATGAGGAAGAAGATGGCGAAGATGGTGAGTTCGCGGGTCCAGAAGGGCTTCATGGTCCGGGCCAGCACCAGATGCCAGAACACCATGATGATGGATATCAGCGCCAGGGTCTGCGGGATCTTCCAGGGATTGAGGACCTCGAACGCCTCATGCACCCGCAGGAAGGAGAAGATCACGAACAGAATGACGGGAATGGCGGGCCGGTCAAAGCCCATGACCACCACAATCGCCAAGGCGCCGAGCAGCACCGGATATACCGCCCCCTCCACGCCGATCCACAGGTAGAACATGGTACCCGTGGCGACGAGCGCGATCAGGATGTCCCGCCAGTGGCTGACGGTGCGCTTCAGGGGCGGCGGCTGGTAAAGGCCTTCCATTGCGTGAAAATCTCGTCGCCGTCGGGCACGGGCCGGATGCGGGGCGCCCGATCCTCTCGGGTCCGCGCCGGGTGTCGTGAATGGCCCTCATCCAAGAAGGCGGTTCGTCCCCCTGGATAATGGCACATGCCCCGCGAGGAAAGCACAGCCACCGATCCCGCGCACCTGCGAACCGTCTCTCCTTGGTTAGACCGGCGCGATGCGGTCATAGAGCGCGAGGAGATCGCCGAGCCGGGCTTTTGTCCCATAGCCGTCCCGTGCGGTGCGCCAGGCGGCCTGGGACCAGGACATTCGGTCCTTCGCGCCACCGGCGTGCCATGCGATGATGGCGGCTTGGGCCGCATCGAGATCACCGGTCGGAAACAGCCACCCGTTCTGGCCGGGGCGGATCAATTCCGGCAGCGCGCCGAGCGCGCTCGCAGCCACCGGCCGGCCGGCCGCCATGGCCTCAATGGCGGCGTATGGCAGGCCCTCGGCGCGGGAGGGCATCAACAGAAGCCCGATGTGCGGCCAAATGGCTGTGGGATCGGTCACCAGACCGTGGAAGTGCACGACGTCCCCATAGGACGCCTCAAGCTCCGCCCGGAGTGGACCTTCCCCGAACATCTCGAACGACACATCCGCCGCCTTGCCGCTTTCGGCGACACGTCGGGCGAGGGCGCAGAACAGGTCGGGGCCCTTCTCCGGGCTCAGCCGGCCCACAAAGCCCACCACCCGGGAGTTGGGTGGCAATGGCGGTACAGAAGGGACGGGGATGAAATTCGTCAGGATACTCACCGGTTGGGGCAGGCGCGCGGCGATGGGTGCGCTGACCGCGATGCGGGTGCCAAGCCGTGAGCTGATCTCGTCGAGGGTCTGATAGACCGAAACGGGGAAGGGCGCTCGTTCGCCGGCATGAAAGGTCGAGGCGCAGGGTATGCCGGCCATGCG
The DNA here is from genome assembly GCF_017742835.1 of Aquabacter sp. L1I39. Classification (GTDB taxonomy): domain Bacteria; phylum Pseudomonadota; class Alphaproteobacteria; order Rhizobiales; family Xanthobacteraceae; genus L1I39. The sequence continues at coordinate 1,746,680 of NZ_CP072392.1, read as the reverse complement.
GGCCGCCAGCCGACCGAGGATGCCCGCTTTGTAGCCGTGAGTGTGCACGAGCCTCGGTCGCTCGGCCTTGAGGCGCGCAAGCAGGCTCCCGAAGCGCCCGTCAAGCACGGTGAAGGCCACGCCCTCCGCCCTCAGCCGGGCAAGGAAGGGGCTGTCGCCATGATCGGCCAGCAGCACCACACGGCAGGGGTGACCCGCTTCGCTGAGCGCCTGCGCCAGCACCGTCACGTGCCGCTCGATGCCGCCGATGCCCCGTGCATCCAGAAGCTGCCAGATCTCGCCCGCCACGCCGTCCCCCCTCCGTTGCGCCCGCCGTGCCATTTGCGCAGGACAGCCATGTCCAGGTCAGGCCCCAAGCCGAACCTGCAGGGGGCATTTCCCATGGCGCCGCGCGCGGCCTCTGATATATGCCCAACCCATCGGGGTCGAACGAGGGGAAACCGCCCATGACCAGTGTCACAGCTTTTCCGGACAAGGCCACCATCGCGGAACTGACCGCGAAGATGATCATCGAGGTGGGGGCGGTGGGCTTCTCGACCGGCGAGCCCTTCATCTTCACGTCCGGCTGGGCGAGCCCCGTTTATATCGATTGCCGCCGGCTCATCTCCTTCCCGCGCGTGCGCCAGACGCTGGTGGATTTTGGCGTCTCCACCATCTATCGCGACATCGGCTTCGAGCAGGTGGACACGGTGGCGGGCGGCGAGACGGCGGGCATTCCCTTTGCCGCCTGGATCGCGGACCGGATGATGCTGCCCATGCAATATGTGCGCAAGAAGCCCAAGGGCTTCGGCCGCAATGCGCAGATCGAGGGCTTCCTCGAGCCCGGCAAGCGCGTCCTGCTGGTGGAGGACCTGACCACCGATGGCCGCAGCAAGGTGAATTTCGTCCAGGCCCTGCGCAATGCGGGCGGCGAGTGTGGCCACTGCTTCGTCTTCTTCTATTACGACATCTTCGCCGAGGCGCAGGGAATCCTGGATGATGCGGGCCTGTCCCTGCATCGCCTGTGCACCTGGTGGGACATCCTGGCGGCGGTGAAGAAGATGGATCGCTTCCCGCCCCAGCAGATCGCCGAGATCGAATCCTTCCTGCACGATCCCCATGGCTGGTCCAAGGCCCATGGCGGGGCCTCCCACGCCAGCGAGTGATTGCGGCATCATGGATCTCTACGGCCTCGCCCGTCCCTTTCTGCCGCTTGTCTCGCCGGAGACAGCCCACGGCTTGACCGTCCGCGCGCTCGCCGCCGGCTTGCGCCCCGTGCGGCCTGCGCCGGACGATCCGGTGCTGGCCTCGCGCCTGTGGGGGATGGACTTTCCAAACCCCGTGGGCCTCGCCGCCGGCTTCGACAAGCATGCGGAGGTGGTGGACGAGGTGCTGGGCCTGGGCTTCGGCTATGTGGAAGCGGGGTCGGTGACGCCCCGCCCGCAACCAGGCAATCCCAAGCCGCGCCTGTTCCGGCTGGACGAGGACGAGGCGGTCATCAACCGCTTCGGCTTCAATTCGGAGGGGCTTGGCCCGTTCGTGGAGCGGCTCACCAGGCGCCGGGCGGCGGGAGCGACGGGCATCGTCGGTGCCAACCTCGGAAAGAACAAGGAAACCGCCAATGCGGCGGATGACTATGATGCCGGCATCCGCGCCACCTGCGGTCTCGCCGACTATCTGGTCTGCAACTTATCTTCGCCCAACACCCCGGGCCTTCGCGCGCTGCAGGCGCGCAGCGAGATGGCGGCGGTGATCGGCACGGCCCGCAATGCGCGCGACGAGACCATTGTAGAGCCGGCAAAGCGCCCTCCCCTCCTGGTGAAAATCGCCCCCGACCTCGACGATGCCGCCCTTGCCGACATTGCCGAGGTGGTGCTGGAAGAGAATGTGGATGGCGTCATCATCGGCAACACCACCTTGTCGCGGCCTGCCAGCCTGAGGAGCACGCACAAAAGCGAGACCGGCGGCCTGTCCGGACGTCCGCTCATGAGCCTGTCCACGGAGCGCCTCGGTGCGTTTGCCCGCCTTGTCGAGGGCCGGGTGCCGCTGATCGGGTGCGGCGGCATCGCTTCCGGCGCGGATGCCTACGCCAAGATCCGGGCCGGGGCGAGCCTGGTGCAGCTTTATTCGGCGCTGGTGTTCCAGGGCCCCGCCCTGGTCGGCCGCATCAAAGCGGAACTCGCCGCCCGCCTGAAGGCGGACGGCTTTTCCTCCCTCGCGCAGGCCGTCGGCGCGGACCTGCGCTAAGACCCGGGCCGCCTCAGGCCTCGCGCTTGGCCAGCAGGTCGCGGATTTCCTCCAGCAGCACCTCGGTGCGGGTGGGGGCCACCGTCGGCTTCACCGCCTCCTGCTTCTTCAAGGCGTTCATGGCGCGCACGACAAAGAACAGGATGAAGGCGACAATGACGAAATTGATGGCCAGCGTGATGAAGCGCCCATAGGCCACCACCGCGCCCTGCCGACGGGCCTCCTCCAGATTGTCCGCCGTCACGCTGGAGGCCAGCGGGATGAAGTAGTTGGTGAAGTCCAGGCCGCCGGTGACCGCGCCGATGATCGGCATGAAGATGTCGGCGACGAGAGAGCTGACGATATTGCCGAAGGCGGCGCCGATGATGACGCCGACCGCCAGGTCGACCACGTTGCCCTTCATGGCGAATTCGCGGAATTGCTTGAGCATGGCTCTCCTCTCCCAGTGCCGGTGATCCCGAGGTGACAACGCACCCGCCCCGCTCCGGTGCCAGCGCCAGCTTGGCTTGTCCTGCGCGAATTGTCGCCTCCCGCCGCTTCTTTCCGCCGGCGTGGTATTTTTGGCGCTCCAAAGAGCGGGCGTGACGCTTTCATGACTTTGAGCGCGGCGGCGCCTATGTTAGGGAGTGCGCCGGTCGGCGAGGGATGCGGGTGGCGATTTGATCGCGCCGCGCTTTGAGCCGCAAGGAATCATCCCTTCATGGGCAGCATGGCGATACCAGCGAGAATGGCGGACCGGCAGACCAGTTTTGAGTATGAAGACCTCCTCGCCTGCGGGCGCGGTGAGCTTTTCGGCCCCGGCAACGCCCAGCTGCCGCTGCCTCCCATGCTCATGTTCGACCGCATCTCGGAGATCTCCGAGACCGGCGGCGCGTTCGGCAAGGGCTTCGTGCGCGCCGAGCTGGCGGTGAAGCCCGACCTCTGGTTCTTCCCTTGCCATTTCAAGGGCGATCCGGTGATGCCCGGCTGCCTCGGGCTTGATGCCCTCTGGCAGATGGTGGGCTTCTTCCTGGGCTGGCTGGGCGCCCCTGGCCGTGGCCGGGCGCTCGGCCTCGGCGAACTGAAATTCTCCGGCCAGGTTCTGCCGAACATGCAGAACGTGGTCTATGGCGTGGATTTCAAGCGCGTGATGCGCTCCAAGCTGGTGCTCGGCATTGCGGATGGCTGGCTGTCCGCCGATGGCGAGATCATCTATCGGGCAAAGGATCTGAAAGTCGGCCTGTTCCAGCAGGATGCGGCGCCGTCGGCCATTGGCGGCTGACAAGGCATCGCCATCTTTGCGGGGCAGGGTGCGGTTTTCCACCTGAGGAAGTGACATGCGGCGCGTTGTCGTCACCGGGATGGGCATTGTCTCGTCCATCGGAAACTCCACGCAGGAGGTGCTCGCCAGCCTGCGCGAGGCCAAGAGCGGGATCTCCTTTGCGAAGGACTATGCCGATCTGGGCTTTCGCTCGCACGTCCATGGCGCGCCCAGCCTGAATGCGGAAGAGGTCGTGGACCGGCGCGCCATGCGCTTTCACGGCGGCGGCACCGCCTGGAACCATGTGGCCATGGACCAGGCGATCCGGGATGCGGGCCTTGAGGCTCACGAAATCTCCAACGAGCGCACCGGCATGGTGATGGGCTCGGGCGGCTCGTCCACCCGCACCATCGTCGAGGCCGCCGACACCGCCCGCACCAAGGGACCCAAGCGCGTCGGTCCGTTCGCGGTGCCGAAGGCCATGGCCTCCACCGCCTCGGCGACGCTGTCCACCTGGTTCAAGATCAAGGGACCGAGCTATTCCATCTCGGCCGCCTGCGCGACCACCAATATCTGCATCGGCAATGCCTATGAGCAGATCGCCTATGGCAAGCAGGACCGCATGTTCGCCGGCGGCTGCGAGGACCTGGACTGGACCCTGTCCGTCCTGTTCGACGGCATGGGCGCCATGTCTTCCAACTATAATGACCGCCCGGCGGTCGCCTCCCGCGCCTATGACAAGGACCGGGACGGCTTCGTGATCTCCGGTGGCGCCGGCGTGCTGGTGCTTGAGGATCTGGAAGTCGCCAAGGCCCGCGGCGCGCGCATCTATGCCGAGATCGTCGGCTATGGCGTGTCGTCCGACGGCGCCGACATGGTCGCCCCCTCGGGTGAGGGCGCGGAGCGGGCCATGCGGCTGGCCATCGCCGACATCAAGGCACCGATCGACTATATCAACCCGCACGCCACCTCGACTCCCATCGGTGACCTGAAGGAGATCGAGGCGATTCGCGCGGTGTTCGGTGACAAGGCGCCGCCCATCTCGGCCACCAAGTCGCTGACCGGGCACTCCCAGGGTGCCACCGGCGTGCATGAGGCGATCTATTCCGTCCTGATGATGCAGAACGGCTTCATCGCCAAGAGCGCCAATATCGACGAGATCGACCCGGCGTTCGCAGACATGCCGATCCTGCGGGAGCGGATGGACGACGTGGCGCTCGGCCATGTGCTGTCCAACGGCTTCGGCTTTGGCGGCGCCAATGCCTGCCTGGTGCTCAAGCATCCCAACGCCTGACCGGCGGATGGTGCAAAATCGTTAAGGCCCTTGGGGCGATTGTGCGGAAAGCACGGACCAGCGCCCGTGCGCAGGTGGCGCCGGCCGATCAGGTCTGCTATCGCCCCTGCCAGTGTCTGACGAAGGATAGCCAGCGATGCAGGACCTGATGAAGGGCAAGCGCGGCGTGGTGATGGGGGTGGCCAACGACCACTCCATCGCATGGGGAATCGCGAAGGCCCTTGCGGGTCAGGGAGCGGAACTGGCCTTCACCTATCAAGGCGACGGCATGGCCAAGCGGGTGCGCCCGCTGGCCCAGAGCCTCGGCTCCAGCCTGATCCTGCCGTGCGACGTGGAAAACCTCGCCAGCGTGGACGAGGCCTTCAGCCGGCTCAAGGAAGAGTGGGGTGCCATCGACTTCCTGGTCCATGCGGTGGCCTTCTCCGACAAGTCCGAGCTTAAGGGCCGCTATGCGGACACCACGCGGGACAATTTCTCCCGCACCATGGTGATTTCCTGCTTCTCCTTCACCGAGGTGGCCAAGCGGGCGGCGGCGCTGATGCCGAACGGCGGCTCGCTCATTACGCTGACCTATGGCGGCTCCACGCGCGTCATGCCCAATTACAATGTGATGGGCGTGGCCAAGGCGGCGCTTGAGGCCTCGGTGCGCTATCTGGCGGCGGACTATGGCCCGGTGGGCATCCGCGTGAACGCCATTTCCGCTGGTCCGGTCCGCACCCTCGCTGGCGCCGGCATCGCCGATGCGCGGCTGATGTTCAACTATCAGCGCCGGCACGCGCCCCTGCGCCGCACTGTCACCATTGAGGAAGTGGGCGGCTCTGCCCTTTATCTCCTGTCGGAACTGTCCACCGGCGTGACCGGCGAGGTGCATTTCGTGGACAGCGGGTACAACATCATCTCCATGCCCCATCCTGACGTCCTCAAGACGCAGGAGGACGCGGAAGCCAAGCTCGCCAGCGAGGTGCCGGCCGACGCCGCGGAGTGATCCGCGCCAACCCCGGCTCCCCCGCGGAGCCGGGCCGGCATGTGGACTGCCGCATGGGGGGGCGGCCGCACGCGGTCACACGGCCAAAGGCATGATATTTCCGGGTTTTAGGTTGCCCACGGCAGCGCCTCCTCACTAAAGTGCCGTCCTGCGCCCGCATGGGCACACCTGACGTCTCCTCCCTTCCATAAGCTCCGCACGATGACTTCCTGGACCGTCGCGGCTCTGTCCTTTGCCTGCATGTTCGGGGGCGCCCTCGGCGCCCTGGCGCTGGCGTCCCGGCTTCCTGAACATCACCTCTCCTCTGCCACGCAGGATACGGTGAAGCTCGGCGTGGGCATGATCGCTGCCGTGGCCTCGCTGATCCTGGGCCTGATGGTGGCCTCCGTTCAGGGCTCTTTCAGTTCCACCGGAACCGATGTGCGCAGCTACGCGCTTTCGCTGCTCTCCGTGGATGTGGATCTTCGCCACTATGGGAAGGCGGCCTGCCCCGCCCACGCCCTCCTTAGCGACTATGCGCGTGGAGTCCTGGTGCAGACTTGGGCGGATGCGCCCGCCAGGCTTCAGCCAAAGACGCACGCCCCGGCACAGGTCACCCTGTCTGAGCTTGACAACGTGGTGCGCGGGCTTGATCCCGCCACGGACAGCCTGAAATCCCTGAAGGACATTATCCTGGCCGAGATGCGTTCGGTGCTCACCGAGCGCTGGAAAGTGTCAGGCGACAGCAACTCCCAGATCCCCACCGCTTTCATCGTGGTTGTGATCTTGTGGCTTGCCCTCATCTTTTCCAGCTTCGGCCTGTTCGCCCCGCTGAACGCCGTGGTGGTGGGCGCCTTGTTTCTATGCTCGGCTTCCATCGCCGGGGCGCTGTTCCTGATCGTGGAAATGGCCGGTCCCTTCGATGGCGCCATCCAGGTCTCGCCGGACCCCCTCGTCGAAGTGATCACCTACATGGAAGCAAAACCCTGCCCGGGGTGATCGCCGCGCGCGGGCAAGACGGTCGTCGGTACATCGGGGTGGCCCGTCCGCCCCGCCAGAGGGAGTGGGGCAGGCATGGCGCCCTGGTTGACGTCGCTCATCGTCTTCATTTTCATGTTTGGCGGCGCCCTGGGTGCCCTGTTCGCAGCCCGCAAGCTGCCCGAGCATCATGTGTCCAAGGAGACCCAGGATACGGTGAAGCTTGGCGTGGGCATGATCGCGGCCATGGCGTCCCTCATTCTCGGGCTCATGACGGCGTCCGTGAAGGGCGGCTTCGACACAACGGACAAGGACGTTCATACTTATGCCCTGAACATCCTGACCGTCGACACCTATATGCGCCATTACGGTCCCGGCTCATGCGAGGCGCGGGCGCTGCTGCGGCGCTACACCCAGGGGGTCATCCAGGAAACCTGGCGAGGAGCGGACGATAGTGGGGTTCCCGACGCGGTAACCGGGGCGATCCTTCTCGACATTGACGCAGCGGTACGCGGCTGGACGCCACAGAATGACGACCAGCGCGCCATCCGATCCTCGGTGCTGGACCGGCTTCAAGGCCTTCTGGGCAGCCGCTGGACCATCAGCCAGGAGGCGGTGACCAACATACCCACCGTGTTCGTGGTGGTTCTGATCATCTGGCTCACGCTCATCTTCGTCAGCTTCGGGCTGTTCGCGCCTCGGAACGCGGTGGTTGTGGGCTCCTTGCTTCTCTGCTCCATGTCCATTGCCGGCGCGCTGTTCATCATTCTGGAGATGTCCGGTCCCTTCGACGGATTGATTACCGTCCAGCCCATTCCCCTGATCCGGGTCCTGGACGTCCTCACCCTGCAAGGCTGCGCCACGCCCACCTGAACTCCTCCTCCCCAAGTGCAAGGCTCGGGCAAGTCAAAGTGTGTTGGCTTGAGCGGTCTGAACATTGGGAGAGGTGGCATGCGCGGCATGCGGTTGGGTATCGGACTGAAGCTCGGTCTGGTCGCGGGCTTTCTGGTTCTCATGTCCGCGGGCGTGATCGTCAGCCGCCAGATCGCCATGGGCCGCATTGAGGAGGCCGTCGAAGATTCCCGCCGCCAAGCCGAAATCCTCAAGGATGCGGAGACGGTGGGCCTGCTTCTTGGCGCCGTACGGCTGAATGCCGGGGAATTGCGGCAATCCTTTGCGAGCCTGGACAATGACGACCTGCTGCGAAAGGTGAAGGTGGACGTGGCCGCCGCGCAGGGGAAGCTCAACCATCTGATGGAAATCGAAACGCACGAGGACGACAGAGAGACGTTCCGCACGCTGAAGGCGCGCCTCGCCGACATCGCCCGTACCGTGGCGGACATCCGTGAGACCCAGACCACCCAGCTCCAGGCGGTTGACAGCCGCATTGCCCTGGGCACCCGCGCGCGCGGAGCCTTTTCCATGCTCGCTGCGACGGCAACGGCGGCGGGAAAGACCGAGGCCACAGATGGCGCGCATCAGCTGGAGCAATTGCTCGACGGGATCAGCCTTGCGGCAGCGACCTTCATCCTGGAAGAGGATCGCAAGCAGCTGCTTCTGATTTCCGCCATGCAGGACCGGGGGATGCGGATCCTCGACGATCTCCAGGACGCCCTCGGCAAGTCCCCCGATCTCGACTCCGCCCGCTCGCTGTTCGACGGCTATGTGACTGCCATCCGCGAGGGGCTTGCGGAGATTCAGGCGCGGGAGAAGCTGGTCCAGGACGCTCTCGCACCTGCCACCCGCGAAGCGGCGAAGCTGCTTGCGACGGTCACCAAGGAGAGCGCGGAGCAGGCCGTTGAGGCGCAGGCCATCGCGAACGACGCCCTCGACGACGGGATGGGCCAGATTATGGCCCTTTCGATCGTCGCAATTCTCGCCTCGATCGCGGCCGGTGCCTATTCGATCGTCGGCGTTGCGCGTCCCCTGGCGCATGTGGCCGGCGCCATGGAGCGCGTCTCGGGGGGCGACCTCGAGACAGCCATCCCCCATGCCCGCCGGAGCGATGAGATCGGCGATCAGGCCCGCGCCCTTGCCTTCTTCCGCGACAGCCTCGTGGAGGCCGAGCGCCTGCGGGCCGCGCGGCAGGAGGAAGAGGCGGCGGCCCAGGCGAGGCGCAGGGAAGAGATGAACGGCCTCGCCCAGTCCTTTGAGGCCGCTGTCGGCGCGGTGGTGGACCTGGTGGCCAGTGCCGCCACCGAGTTGCAGCAGGCGGCCGAAAGCCTCAATGCCACGGCTGACGAGGCCACAAACGAAGCAGCGACTGTCGCAGCCGCCGCTCAGTTGGCGACGACCAATGTGCAGTCCGTCGCTGCGGCGATCGAGGAACTCTCCACCTCCGCGCGAGAGATCGGAGACCGTCTCCAGCATTCCTCGCAAATGACCGAGCAGGCGGTGAGCGAGGTGGAGACGACCAACGGCCAGATCAACGGTCTGCGCACGTCGGCCGACCAGATCGGCACAATCGTCAGCCTCATCGACACCATTGCCGGCCAGACCAACCTTCTGGCCCTGAACGCCACCATCGAATCCGCGCGGGCCGGGGAAGCGGGGCGGGGTTTTGCGGTGGTGGCGCAGGAGGTGAAGGAACTGGCCGGACAGACCGCCAAGGCAACTGCCGATATCGCCGCGCGGATCAACGGCATCCAAGACTCCACCGGCGACGTGGTGGTCTCCATTTCGAGCTTCAGCCAGACCATTTCCGAGCTTCGCGCGGCGGCGGCGGCCATTGCGGCCGCCATGGAGGAGCAGAACGCCACCACCGGAGAGGTGGCGCGCAGCATCCAGAGCGCGGCGAACGGTACGACCGAGGTTACCGCCAGCATCAGCGCAGTGGAGCGGGCGGCGCAGGCCTCCTCGGCGGCAGCCCAGCAGGTCCTGTCCTCGTCCCGGGACCTGTCCCGGCAAGCCGAGCATCTGCGACGCCAGGTGCGTGACTTCGTGCGGACGGTTAGGGCGGCCTGAGAACCCGTCAACGGACGGGCAAACAAAAAGGGCGGCCGCAGGGCCGCCCTTCTCTTTTCTGGAAAGGCAGAAGCGTGCCTCACTCGGCGGCGCCGGCCTCATCCTTGGCAGCGGCTTCCTTAGCGGCGTCCCGCTCGGCCTTTTCCTTGGCCTCGAGGTCCTCTCCCGTGGTCTGGTCGACCACCTTCATGGACAGGCGGGTCTTGCCGCGCTCATCGAAGCCCATGAGCTTCACCTTGACCTTGTCGCCTTCCTTGACCACGTCCGAGGTCTTGGCGACACGATCCTTGGCGAGCTGCGAGATGTGGACGAGGCCGTCCTTGGAACCGAAGAAGTTCACGAAGGCGCCGAAATCCACCACCTTCACGACCGTGCCGTCATAGATCTGGCCCACTTCCGGCTCGGAAGCGATGGACTTGATCCAGTTGATGGCGGCCTTGATGCTCTCGGCGGCAGCCGAGGCGATCTTGATGGTGCCGTCGTCCTCGATGTTGATCTTGGCGCCGGTCTTCTCGACGATCTCGCGGATCACCTTGCCGCCGGAGCCGATCACTTCGCGGATCTTGTCCACGGGGATCTGCATCACCTCGATGCGCGGGGCATGCTCGCCCAGTTCCGCACGGGCGGAGGTGAGAGCCTTGGACATCTCGTTGAGGATATGCGCCCGGCCATCCTTCGCCTGGCCGAGGGCGACCTTCATGATCTCCTCGGTGATGCCGGCGATCTTGATGTCCATCTGGAGCGAGGTGACGCCGCGCTCGGTTCCGGCAACCTTGAAGTCCATGTCGCCCAGATGATCCTCGTCGCCGAGGATGTCCGAGAGAACAGCGAACTTCTCGCCTTCCAGGATCAGGCCCATGGCGATGCCGGCCACGGGACGGCGCAGGGGCACGCCCGCATCCATCAGGGCCAGCGAGGTGCCGCAGACGGTGGCCATGGAGGAGGAGCCGTTGGACTCCAGGATCTCCGAGACAACGCGCAGGGTGTAGGGGAACTCATGCTTGGCGGGCAGCATGGGGTGGATGGCGCGCCAGGCGAGCTTGCCGTGGCCGATCTCGCGGCGGCCGGGAGAGCCCATGCGGCCGGTCTCGCCCACGGAGAAGGGCGGGAAGTTGTAGTGCAGCAGGAAGTGCTCCTTGTAGGTGCCTTCCAGGCTGTCGATGAACTGCTCGTCCTCGCCGGTGCCGAGGGTCGCGACCACCAGGGCCTGCGTCTCGCCGCGGGTGAACAGCGCCGAGCCGTGGGCCCGGGGCAGGATGCCCACTTCGGAGACGATGGGGCGCACGGTGCGCACGTCGCGGCCGTCGATGCGCACGCCCTCGTCGAGGATGTTCCAGCGCACGATCTTGGCTTCGAGGCCCTTGAGCACCTCGGACAGGACCTGCGGGGCGGGGGCCTGCTGGCCCTCCACGGCGAGGCCTTCGAAATACTTCTTCACCTTGGCCTTGGCCTGGGCGACGGCCTCGTAGCGGGCCTGCTTCTGCACGATCTTATAGGCGGCGCGCAGGTCGGCCTCGGCGATCTCGCGGATCTTGGCCTCAAGGGCGGAGTGATCCTCGGGCTCGAAGGCGCGGGGTTCCTTGGCGGCCTTCTCGGCCAGGCGGATGATGGCCTCGATCACCGGCTGGAAGTGGCGGTGGCCGAACATGACCGCGCCGAGCATGATCTCCTCGGGCAGTTCCTTCGCCTCGGACTCCACCATGAGCACGGCGTCGGAGGTGCCGGCAACCACCAGGTCGAGGGCGCTTTCCTTCACCTCTTCCAGGGTGGGGTTGAGCACATATTCATCACCGATGAAGCCGACGCGGGCGCCGCCGATGGGACCCATGAAGGGCACGCCGGAGAGCGTCAGGGCCGCGGAGGCGGCGACCATGGCGACGACGTCGGGGTCGTTCTCGAGATCATGGGCGAGAACGGTGACCACCACCTGGGTGTCGTTCTTGTAGCCGTCGGCGAACAGCGGGCGGATGGGGCGGTCGATGAGGCGGGAGACCAGGGTCTCCTTCTCGGACGGACGGCCCTCGCGCTTGAAATAGCCGCCGGGGATGCGGCCGGCCGCGTAGGTCTTTTCCTGATAGTTCACGGTCAGGGGGAAGAAGTCCTGGCCGGCCTTGGGCTCCCGGGCGGAAACCACGGTGGCGAGAACGGTGGTGTCGCCATAGCTGGCGAGCACCGCGCCATCGGCCTGGCGGGCCATCTTGCCCGTCTCCAGGACCAGCGTGCGACCGCCCCAGTCCAGCTCCTCGCGGTGGATGTCGAACATGGAATGTCTCTCTCTATTGCGCGAAGCGGGAGAGCCATGTGCAAGACGGCCGGACGCGCCGCCCGTTCATCGTCCCCGGATTGGGGCGATGCACGACGGTAGCGTCCGGCGATCCTGCCATGACTTTCCCTAGACTTCGCGGGCGCGCGGCGGACCCCATGTCCGTCACGATGCGTCGCCGCGTCATGCGGCGCGCTTGGGCGCGATCCCATGCGATGGAGGCCACCGCACCGGGACGCGCCCTTGGGACCCAAGACCCTTCGGGCCGGCCATCACGCCGGCGCCCGAAGGGCCGGGAGCCCTGTCAGCGACGCAGGCCGAGCCGCTCGATCAGCGACTTGTAGCGACCTTCGTCCTTGCGCTTCAGGTAGTCGAGGAGGCTGCGGCGCTGGGACACCAGCTTCAGCAGGCCGCGACGGGAATGGTTGTCCTTGTTATGGGACTTGAAGTGCTCGGTCAGGTTGGAGATGCGCTCGGAGAGGATCGCAACCTGCACCTCGGGCGAACCGGTGTCGCCGTCCTTGGCCCCATAGTCCTTGATGAGCGCCTGCTTGCGCTCTGCCGTGATCGACATCGGATTATCCTTTCGGTTGAGAAGGGCGGCAATCGCCACCGCCATTTCAGGCGGAACCGGGATTGCCAGACCGTCGACGGGCCGGGCCGGGATGTCGTCCAGCGCGGTCCAGGTCGAACGGAAGGGTTGCGCCCCCTTTCGGGAGCGCGGCTGAACTATACACAAAATCCGGGTGCGAGCCAGTGCAAAGTCCGGCGGGCCTTCAAGGCCCGCCGGGTCGTGCGCCCGTTGGTTGCAATGGGTCGCGGAGCGCCACGTTCACTTCATGCCGATGGTGGTCAGATCCTGGAACCAGTGTTGGGCCTGCACGAAGTCCTTCACCTTGGGGGAGAGGGCATGGGGGTTGGTGTCGTGCACCACCCAGACGAGGGCCGCATCATCCACCACCTGCTCATGCACCTTGGCCATCAGCTCGTCCTGCTTGGCGACGTCGAAGGTGCGCTTCGCCTCGTCGATGAGGGCATCCACCTTGGGATTGGAATAATAGCCCCAGTTCACCCCCACCGGCGCCACCTGCCGGGAATCGAAGAAGCGGATGAGCGCATAGAGCGGGTCGGACGTCACATAAGCGATGTTGTTGGCGGTAATGCCGGCATTGATGGGGTCCTTCGCCCCCTTGCGCCAATGGGTATAGAGCGCCTCCAGCTCCACCACTTTGAACTCCACGTCCACCCCGATCTCCTTGAAGGAGGCCTGGAGATATTCGTTCATGGGCAAGGACAGCATCTGGCCCGTGCCGCCGGTGGCAATGATGAAGGTGGCCTTGACCGGCTTTTCCTTGGAATAGCCGGCTTCCTTCACCAACCGCGCAGCTTCGGCCGGGTCGTACTTCAGGTCGAAGGTGGGCTTGCCGAACCAGGGGCTCTGCGGGTCCACCTGGCCCTTGGCGGGCTTGGCGAGGCCGTTCATGAGGGCGACGATGCCGTCGCGGTCGACAGCCAGATTTAGCGCCTTGCGCAGGCGCACGTCGGTCCAGGGCGAACCGGGCAGGACTGAGAGGTGGTAGTTCCACACGTGCGGGGTGACGTTGTCGACGATCTTGATGCCGGCTGCTTTCAATTGCGGCACGGCGTCGGGCGCGGGGGTCTCGATGAGGTCCACCTGGCCAGCAAGCAGGGCATTGGTGCGCGTGACGGCCTCAGGGATGGGTATGAGCACCATCCGGTCCGCCTTGGGCAGTCGGTTCTTGTCCCAATAATCGGGATTGCGCACCAGTTCCAGGCGCTCGCGGGGGACCAGCTTGTCCATCTTGAACGGACCGGTGCCCGACGGGCTGGCCGCGAACTTGTCCCAGTCCTTGCCGAGCTTTTCATATTGCGCGGGGCTCGACACCAGGAACCAGAGCATCTGGTAGGGGAAGAAGCTGTCCACGTCCTTGGTGGTGATCTCCACCGTGTAGTCGTCCACCTTGCGATAGGAGGCGACGGAGGGCAGGCGGGTCTTCACCTGCGCGGACTGGCGCTTATCGAACTGGGGTGACTTCTCGTCCAGCACCTTGTCCAAGTTCCAGATCACCGCATCGGCGGTGAAGTCGGAGCCGTCATGGAACTTGACGCCCTTGCGCAGGGTGAAGATCCACTTCTTCTGGTCTGCCGGGTCTACCTTCCATTCGGTGGCGAGGCCCGGCACCAATTTGCCGGGCCGATCGGCCACGTTCATTTCCCAGGCGACCAGTGGGTCGTAGAGGGTGTAGCCGGTGAATTGATAGGCACCTGCACCTCGATCAGGCTGTCCCGTGGTCTGCGGGATGTCGGCCATGGAGATGCCGTAGCGCACCACATTTTCGGCCTGGGCTGCCATGGGAGCGCCGGCCGCAAGGGCCAGCGAGACAAGGGCGGAAGAGAGGAAGGACAATCCGAAGCGCATGGGCTCGCTTTCCGGGGTTGATGAAGGCCCTCCCCACGCAAGTTGCATGCCGTATTTGGGATGCAACAGCGCATCGCGCTCACATTTTTGTATACAACTTTCGTTGGGCCTCTCGTAGCGTCAATGCCACCTTCGAGCGCGGCCCGCGGCCCCAGACGCAAAAAGGCCGCCGAAACGCAGGTTCGGCGGCCTTGAGGCTTGCGAAATGTCGGAGAAAGCCGGCCGGAGCCGCCTCGCGGTCCCGGTCTCAGGCAGACCGGCGCATGGGCTTGGGCGCAGACTTGGCCCAATTGAATACACGATGTGGCCGAACCTCGCCGCCCGCCATGTCGCCGATGGCAATCAGCGAGCCCTGGCAGGACACCGCCACATGCCCCTCATAGATGGGCGCATCGCGCCCACGCAGGATTACGTTCTGGCCGCAGCGCATGCGGTGCGCATCGGACGGGGTGACGGCGATCTCCGGCAGTTCCTCCAAGGCGCAGCCCACGTCCGCCATGGCCTCGGACAAAGCGGGCATGCCCGCATCGGCGCGGTCGCGCAGCTCGTCGAGGGGAACGAGGTCCTCCTCCAGGAACGGGCCGACGGCGGTGCGACGCAAGGTCGAGACATGGCCGCAGGTGCCCAGCGCCCGGCCGAGGTCGCGGGCGATGGAGCGCACATAGGTGCCCTTGCCGCACTCGGCCTCGATCACGACATGGTCGGCGTCCGGACGGGACACGATTTCCAGGCGGTGAATCACCACGGGGCGGGCCTCCAGCACCACGGTCTCGCCCTCCCGGGCCAGATCATAGGCGCGCTCGCCCTGGATCTTGAGCGCAGAATAGACCGGCGGCACTTGCATGATCTCGCCGCGGAACTGGTCGAGCGCCGCTTCGATCTCGGCGTCGGCGGGGCGAACATCGGAGGTCGCGACGGGCGAGCCTTCCGCGTCATCGGTGTCCATCTCGATGCCGAAGCACACGGTGAAGCGATAGGTCTTGCGGCCGTCCATCACATAGGGGACGGTCTTGGTGGCCTCGCCGAAGGCGATGGGCAGGCAGCCGGACGCCAGCGGATCCAGCGTGCCCGCATGGCCGGCCTTCTTGGCGCCGAACAGGCGCTTCACCACGGTGACCGCCTGGGTGGAGGTCATGCCGATGGGCTTGTCCAGCAGAACCCAGCCGTCAATGTCGCGCTTGGGCTCGCGCGGCTTGTTGGGGTCGCGCTGGGGGCGGCGCGGCGGCTCACCGGCGCGCTTGTAGCGCGGCCGGTCATAGTCCGACGCGGGCGCAGTGGCCGGAGTCAAGACGGCGGTGTCCTGTGCGGCGTCGTGGCCGTCATCTTGCTCCGGGGAGCGGTCATCGGCGATGGGCATCATTGATCCGTTTCGTTCTCGCCATCGGTCTCAAGGTCTCGGGCCACGTCGGGTGAACGCAGCAAGGCGTCGATGCGCGCGCCCTCGTCGAACGAGGTGTCCTTCCGGAAGCGCAGCTCAGGCACCGACTTCAGCTCCACCCGGCGCGCCAGTTCCGTGCGCAGGAAGCGCGCATTGTCGGTCAAGGCCTTCAGCACTGGCGCAATGTCCTTGCCGCCGAGTGGCATAACGAAGCAGGTGGCGATCTTCAGGTCCGGTGACATGCGCACTTCGGGCACGGTGATGATGTGCCCGGAGAGCACCGGGTCGATATGGTCGCCACGCGAAAGCACGTCGGCCAGAGCGTGGCGCACCAGTTCGCCGACGCGCAGCATGCGCTGGCTGGGGCCGGCGCCGGTCTTGTTCTGTTGTCTCATGGTCCTTCATCCGACGGCGCGGCGCGCCCGTCGCTCCTCACGCGAGACGGGGCGGAATCGGACCGCCGCATCTCATAAAAACGCCCTCACCGCCGGGCCGCAGGACCCGGGATGAGGGATGTTGGTTCGGGAAAGCGGCGGAGCCGAGGCCCCGCGCCATCTCCAGTCGCGGCGCCCCGAAGGGTGCCGGCCCAGCGGCTCAGAGCGAGCGGCGCACCACTTCCACGCGGTAGCACTCGATGACGTCGCCGGCGCGCATGTCCTGGTAGTTCTCGAAGGACATGCCGCAATCCTGGCCCGCATGGACGGTGTTCACAGCGTCCTTGTAGCGGTTCAGGGTCGACAGCTTGCCTTCGTGGATCACCACGTTGTCGCGAATGAGGCGGACATGCTGGCCGCGTTCCACGATGCCGTCGGTGACGGTGCAACCCGCCACCTTGCCCACCTTGGAAACCGCGAAGATTTCCTTGATGAGCGCATTGCCCAGCATGGTTTCGCGGTTGATCGGAGCCAGCAGGCCGCTCATGGCCTGCTTCACGTCATCCACCAAGTCGTAGATGATGTTGTAGTAGCGGATCTCGATGCCCGCCCGCTCGGCTGCCTCGCGGGCTTCCTTGTTGGCGCGCACGTTGAAGGCGATGATGGACGCGCCGGAGGTCTCCGCCAGCGTCACGTCGCTCTCATTGATGCCGCCAGCACCGGAATGGATCACACGGGCCTGGACCTCGTCGTTGCCGACCTTCTCCAGCGCGCCGATGATGGCTTCCACGGAGCCCTGCACGTCGCCCTTGATGATGAGTGGGAATTCCTTGCGGCCCGAGGATCGCACTTGGCTCATCATCTGCTCCAGCGAACCGCGGACGGTGGCGGACCGGGCCGCCGCCTTCTCGCGCTTCTGGCGCTGGCGATAGTCGGTGATTTCGCGGGCGCGGGCTTCGTTCTCCACCACCGCAAGACGGTCACCGGCCTCTGGCGTGCCGTTGAAGCCCAGCACTTCCACCGGGAAGGACGGGCCGGCCGCATCAGTATTGGCGCCGACGTCGGTGATGAGGGCGCGCACGCGGCCCCACTCGGCACCGGCCACGACGATGTCGCCGATATGCATGGTGCCGCGCTGGATGAGCACGGTGGCAACGGGACCGCGACCGCGATCGAGCTTGGCCTCGATGACGGTGCCTTCCGCAGCGCGGTCGGGATTGGCCGTCAGGTTGAGGATTTCGCTCTGCAGGGAGATGGCCTCCAGCAGCTTGTCCAGGTTGATCTGCTTGGTGGCGGAGACCTCCACTTCGAGGGTCTCGCCGCCCATGCTCTCCACCTGCACCTCATACTGGAGCAGCTCGGACCGCACCCGCTCGGGCTTGGCGTCGGGCTTGTCGATCTTGTTGATCGCCACGATCAGCGGCACCTTGGCGGCGCGCGCGTGGTTGATGGCCTCGATGGTCTGGGGCATCACGCCGTCATCGGCCGCCACCACCAGAACCACGATATCCGTCACCTTGGCGCCGCGGGCGCGCATGGCGGTGAAGGCGGCGTGGCCGGGGGTGTCGATGAAGGTAATCTTGCCGCCGAGCGGCGAGGTCACCTGGTAGGCGCCGATATGCTGGGTGATGCCGCCGGCCTCTCCGGAGACCACATTG
Source organism: Aquabacter sp. L1I39 (assembly GCF_017742835.1). Classification (GTDB taxonomy): domain Bacteria; phylum Pseudomonadota; class Alphaproteobacteria; order Rhizobiales; family Xanthobacteraceae; genus L1I39. The sequence continues at coordinate 1,728,901 of NZ_CP072392.1, read as the reverse complement.
GCCTTGCGGATGGCGTCCAAGAGCGAGGTCTTGCCGTGGTCGACATGGCCCATGATGGTGACGACCGGGGGCCGCGGCAGCAGCTTCTCTGGCGCGTCGGCCACGTCGAACAGGCCTTCTTCCACGTCGGATTCGGACACGCGGCGCACCGTGTGGCCCAAATCCTCGGCGATCAGCTCGGCGGTGTCGGCGTCGATCACGTCGGTGATCTTCACCATCTGGCCCTGCTTCATCAGCATGCGGATCACGTCCACCGCACGCTCGGACATGCGGTTGGCCAGTTCCTGGATGGTGATGGTCTCGGGCAGGATCACCTCGCGGGAGATCTTCTCCTTGCTCTCCATCGCCCGGTGGCCGGTCATGCGCTGGGTGCGCCGACGGAACGAGGCGACGGAACGCTGACGCTCCTCCTCGCTGGACAGAGCGTTGGTGAGGGTCAGGCGGCCGCGGCTCTTCTCGCTGCCGGGGCTCTTGGGCAGCTTGACCGGCGCGGCGGGGCGCGGCGGCGTGGCGCCGCGGCGGGCGGGACGACGCTCCTCATCCTCGCCCTCGGTGGGCGTGGTGGTTGCGGCCGGACGCGGGGTCAGCGGGCGGGCTGCCGGAGTGGCGGACGCGCTACGCGCGGCGCCCTGCTCCTCGCCAAAGCGCTTGCGCGCCTCCTGCTCGGCCTTGCGCTTGCTTTCATCCTCAAGGGCCCGGCGGCTCTCTTCCTCGCGCTTGCGGGCTTCGGCCGCCTCGCGCTCGGCGCGCTCGGCGCGCTCGCGCTCGGCGCGGCGACGGGCCTCCTCCTCGGCGACGCGGCGCTCTTCTGCCATGCGCTGCTCTTCGACCGCGCGGACGCGGGCGTCGGCAAGCGCATTGGCGCGGGCGTTCCGCTCTTCTTCTGTCAGCGTACGCAGAACCACGCCGGAGCCGCCCGGACGCTGCGCGCCGGGCCGGCCGCCGCCGCCGGGACCGCCCGAACGGCGATCGGCATTGGGACCGCCCTGGCCGGGGCGGTTATTGCCTTGGCCCGGACGCTGCTGGCCCTGGCCGGGCCGCTGTCCGCCGGTGGAGACGTTGCGAGCCGGGCCCGAAGAGGACGAGCCAGTGGGGCGCGACGCCGCGCCCGAGGATGTGGTGCGATTATCCATCGGTCGAGACGGGGTTGAGGCCGGCGCGGAGGTCCGCGGCGCGGGGGATGCGGGGGGCTGTGGCGCAGGCGCGGGCTTGGCCGAAACAGACGCGCCCGCCGCCGGAGCGGCTGTGGGCGCAGGGGTCGGCGCTGCAGGCGCTTCTACGACCGGTGCGGCCGGTGCGGGGGCTTCCGCCTTGGCGACGGGCGCCTCGACAGGGGCCGCGGGCGCAGGCGTGGCCGGCGCTTCGACTGGAGCCTTGGCGGTGACGGGTGCGGGTGCAGCCGGTGTGGCAGGCGCTGCCGGTGCCGGTGCTGGCGTCGGCGCAGGCGCGGCCTCAGGCGCCCGGGCGGTCACAGGTGCCGGAGGCTGGGCCGGCGCGGCCGGGCGCGGGGCAGCAGGGGTCGCAGGCGCAGCAGGCCGCGCTGCCGCCGGCGCGGGTGCCGGGGCAGGCGTCGGGGCGGGCGCAGCATTGGGCGCAGCCTCGCCAGGCGCAAATGTCCGGCGCTTCACCTTCTCTACCACAACCGCCTTGGAGCGGCCGTGGCTGAAGCTCTGACGGACCGTTCCCTGCTCCACCGGACGCTTCAAGGTCAACGTCTTGCCGGGGGCGGGGTGAAGGGTCTTGTCGCCGGGGGTCTTAGTATCGTTCATTCCGTATCCGTTCCTGGCATCCGTTCGTCCGGCGGGGCATGCCGATTGAGTGCACTGGCGGGTGGGGCGGGCCGCCAACGCTCAAGCTTACGGCACCGCGCGAGAAATCCCGCGGTCGTCGGATGCGCGAGCAGCGCAGCGTGTACCACATTTGACCGCCCCAGTGCCAAGTCCAATTCAAGGCCCGAGAGGCAGTTCACGATCGCCACCGCGCCCATGCCGGCGGCCATTCTGCGACGGACTGCACCGTCGAGCTTGCGCACCCCATCCGCGGCCGCATCGCTGGCATGCACAAGCACGCTCACGGGCTCACCGACGAGGGCGGATTCCACTTTCATATTTCCGGTTGTCACGCGTCCCGCCTTGTTGGCGAGGGACAGAGCCGCGCGGGTGTCCGCCAGCAGGCGCTCTTCCACCAGATCGGCGAGATCGGGGGCGGCTTGCCCCTTGCCGCGAAAGGCTCGCCCGAAGGCGCGGCGCTTCAGCGCGGTGGCCAGTGCTTCGCGTGTGGCCGTGACCCAGGCGCCGCGGCCGGGAAGCTCACGGGAAAGGTCGGGCACGATGGCGCCGTCCGGCGCCACCACGAAGCGGACCATGTCCGCTACCGGCGTGACCTCGCGCGTGGCGAGGCACAGACGCGCCAGCGGCGCGCGCGCGGACTTCAGCCCGCGCGGCCCCCCATCGGTCTCTTCCTCGTCCATGATCGCAAGCACGCCGGGTCATCTCCTTTTCTCTCAGGCCTGGGCGCCGTCGGCGCCCTCCGCATCCTCTTCGGATGCGGAGGCCAGATCGTCTTCGCTGATCCAGCCGGCGGCGATGCGCGCCTGCATGATCAGTTGTTCGGCATCCTCGCGGGTCAGCTGGAAGCCTTCGAGCGCGCCGGGGAAACGCTGAGTCTCGCCGTCCTTGCGCTCGCTCCAGCCGATGAGGTCATCGGTGGCGCAGCCGGCCAGGTCTTCCACGGACTTGATGTCGGCCTTGCCGAAGGCCACCAGCATCTTGGAGGTGACGCCGGGCACGTTCTTCAGCTCATCCTCGACACCCAGTGCCTTGCGCTCGTCGTCGAGGGCTTCTTCCACATCCGACAAGTGCTTGCGGGCGCGATTCTGAAGCTCGGTGGCGGTGTCGTCGTCGAAGCCTTCGATGCTGGAGAGTTCCGACAGCGGCACGTAGGCGATTTCCTCCACCGAAGTGAAGCCTTCGGAGGTGAGGAGCTGGCCCATCATCTCGTCGAGGTCGAGGGCCTCGGCGAACATCTTGGTGCGCTCGGCGAATTCCTTCTGGCGCCGCTCGCTCTCTTCCTGCTCGGTCATGATGTCGATGTCCCAGCCGGTGAGCTGGGAGGCGAGGCGCACATTCTGGCCGCGGCGGCCGATGGCGAGGGAGAGCTGCTGGTCGGGGACCACCACTTCGATCCGTTCGCGATCTTCGTCGAGCACCACCTTGACCACTTCGGCCGGGGCGAGCGCATTGACGATGAAGGTGGCGATGTCGGGGTTCCAGGGGATGATGTCAATCTTCTCGCCCTGCAGCTCGTTCACCACCGCCTGCACGCGCGAGCCGCGCATGCCGACGCAGGCGCCGACCGGGTCGACCGACTGGTCGCGAGAGATAACGGCGATCTTGGCGCGGGAACCGGGATCGCGGGCCACCGCCTTGATCTCGACGATGCCGTCATAGATTTCGGGCACTTCCTGCGCGAACAGCTTGGCCATGAACTGGGGATGGGTGCGCGACAGGAAGATCTGCGGGCCACGAGGCTCGCGGCGCACGTCGTAGATGTAGGCGCGAATACGGTCGCCGGTCTTCACCACTTCGCGGGGCAGCAACTCGTCGCGGCGCAGAATGGCTTCGCCACGGCCGAGGTCGACCACCACGTTGCCGTACTCAACGCGCTTGACGAGGCCGTTGCAGACCTCGCCGATGCGGTCCTTATACTCGTCATACTGCCGGTCCCTCTCGGCCTCGCGCACCTTCTGCACGATCACCTGCTTGGCCGACTGGGCGGCGATGCGGCCGAAGTCGAACGGGGGCAGGGTGTCGGCGATGGTGTCGCCCACCTGAGCGGCCGGATTATGCCGACGGGCGCCGTCGAGGGTGATCTCGGTGGCGAAATTCTCCACCTCGTCCACCACCAGGAGATGGCGGGCCAGCCGCAGTTCGCCGGTGCGCGGATTGATGTCCGCGTGGATGTCCGTCTCCTGGCCGTAGCGCGAGCGCGCGGCCTTGGCGATCGCGTCTTCCATGGCCGCGATCACGATGGAGCGGTCGATGGACTTTTCGCGAGCGACCGCGTCGGCGATCTGCAAGAGCTCAAGCCGATTTGCGCTGACGGCAACCATCAGTGCGTCTCCTTCGCTTTGGACTTGCCGGTCCGCGCTGCGCGGGAGCCCGGATTGGTGATCGCCAGGTCGGCGAGTTCGGTGGGGGAAAGGCGAGCCTTGCCGCTGGCCTTCTTGCCGGACGCCGCCTTCTGTTCCTTTTCCGCCTTGCGGGCGGTCTTCGCATCGCGCTTGCGCGCTTTCTTCTCGGCGAGATCCGCGGCCTTACGGGCATGGCCACGCTCGGCATTTGCCGCATCGACAGCGTCCTTGCGGTCGAGGTCGGCATCGTCTTCCGTGACGTCCTGCTCGTCCTCGAGGCCGTCTTCGTCACCTTCCAGACCGCGCTCGGCCGCGCGAGCCCGGCGCAGGGCCTCGGTGATGAGGGCGTCGGTCAAGACCAGCTTGGCCTCGCCGATATCGCCGGCGGGGAGCTTCACCAACGGATCCTCGCCCGCCGGCGCGTCAGTGCGCTTGAGCAGGGCGTCCGCGCCTTCCGCACCCAGAAGGATGCCGCGGAAGCGCTTGCGGCCGTTGACCGGCACCGCCATCTCGGCCTTCACCTCATGGCCAGCCCAGCGCACGAAGTCGCTCAGGCGTACCAAAGGCCGGTCAATGCCGGGGGAGGAGATTTCAAGCCGATAGGCGCCGGAAATCGGGTCTTCAACGTCGAGCACGGGTGATACCGCCCGGGAGATCGCCTCGCAATCGTCCACGGTCATGGAGCCGTCAGGCCGCTCCGCCATGATCTGCAGCGTCCCGCCATCGCGGCTGGACACCTTGACCCGGACCAAGCGGTAGCCGAGATCCGCGACCACGGGCTCCACGATGGCGGCAATGCGCGCCGCGACCCCGGACTCGGTGATGAGGCGGGGTTCGTGAGGATCGCCGGCATCAAGGGCCAAAGCGTCGATCGGGTCGGTCATGTCCCTCCGGGACGTATCTGAGCCGCCAGGACCGGGCCTGGGCGGCTGTGAAGGCTTTTCCACCTCGCCCGGCATCGGACCGGGCTCGAGCGTTCGCGCAGAAAGAGCGTTCAGGTAAACGAAAATCGAGCGGGCCCTGGGAAGGACCCACTCTCATCACCTTCGACTGCGATGGCTCTGAGGTATCCCCTCATGGGGACATCGCTAATATAGCCGGAACGCAATCAGATGCAAGGGGAAGCGGGCGGCGGCAGACAGGGGGCCTGCTCTCCGGCGCCTAGACCGCGATGTTCCGGATGAAGCGGACGCAGTCTGGGCCGGCATTGCGGAACGTATAGGGGGCGGTGTTGGCGAAGACCAGGAAGTCTCCGGCTGAAATGATCGAGGTCTCTCCGCCTCGCTCCAAGGTGAGCGTACCCTCCATCACATAGATCATCTCGTGCCAGCCCACCGCATCGGGGCGCGCCTCATAGCGCTCGCCCGGCGCGAGCGACCACACCCACAACTCGGCTTCCAGCCGCGCGGGGGCGGTGCCGAGCAGGACCGCGCGGCTCTCGGGCGCCTGGCCCTGCCACAGCACCTGGTCAATGCGGGCACCGTCGCGGGCTTCCGGCGCGCGGACTACCTCGGAAAAGGGAGCACTCAGCGCCTCGGCCAGGCGGTCCAGATTGGCCAGAGAGATGTTGGCCTCGCCGGTCTCGATGGCGACGATCATACGCCGGCTGAGCCCGGACGCTTCTGCCAAGGCGGCTTGGCTCAGGCCCTTAGCCTGGCGCAATCGGCGAACGTTTCCAGCCACATGGGCCAGCACGTCCGGTCGTGGAGCGGGGTCAGGAGAGCGGTCGTCCGCCACATCGGCACCCGTAGGAGAGGCTTGACTGCGCATTATATTGCACCTATGACCTGCGCATTATGTTGCGCATCTCGCTCCCACACAATCCTTTCCTGCTGGGAAAGGCCTATCGCCCGCTCCTGACCTCCAGCGGCATCGAGGCGGCGCGCCGTCCGGTGCGCCGGGATGCGGTACCGCGATCGGAGCGGGAGCCCGGCCTTCCCGTGGCGGCGCCCGCCCGCCGGTGGCCGCTGCCCGCCTGGATGACCGGGCCGCGGGGCAGCGAGCTGGCGCTCGTGCTCATCACCATGATCTGGGGCACGACGTTTCTCGTGGTCCATCAGGTGCTTGCGGTCACCGGACCGCTCATTTTCGTGGGACTGCGCTTTGGCGCGGCGGCCTTGGTTCTGGGGCTCATTGCCCTGCCCGTGCTGCGGCGGGTCACCATGCGGGAGCTGGTGGCCGGAACTCTGATCGGCGTCAGCATCTTCTTCGGATACGCGCTGCAGGCCTATGGCATGCAGACCATTACGTCCAGCCAGTCGGCTTTCATAACGGCCATGTATGTGCCGCTGGTTCCGCTGCTGCAATGGGCCGTCATGCGCAAGGCGCCCCGGGCCATGGCCTGGGCGGGCATCGCGCTGGCCTTTGCGGGTCTGGTGCTGCTGGCCGGGCCGGGTGCGACTTCGCTCGGGCTGGGGCGCGGCGAGCTGTTCACGCTGGCCGCGACCGTCGCCATCGCCGCAGAAATCCTTTTGATTTCAATGTTTGCGGGGCAGGTGGACACGCTTCGGGTGTCGGTGGTCCAACTGGCGGTGGCCTCGCTGGTGGCCTTTGTGGCCATGCCGGTGGTGGGGGAAGCCGTGCCGGCCTTCTCCTGGTACCTGGTGTTCGCGGCCGTGGGTCTGGGGCTGGCGAGCGGGCTCATCCAGGTCACCATGAACTGGGCGCAGAAGCGGGTATCACCCACGAAGGCGACCCTCATTTATGCCGGCGAGCCGGTCTGGGCGGGGCTGGTGGGACGTCTCGCCGGAGAGCGGCTGCCGGGCCTCGCCTTGGTGGGCGCGGGGCTGATCGTACTGTCCGTGATCGTGTCTGAACTCCGCTTCAGGGGCAGGCAAGTCACTGACAACAAATGAAGTTACGCCTCGTCTGGGGTGGTTGACAGGGCGGGGTCGGCGCGGTTGCCGGCCCCCGTTTTCGTTTGGAAGCCAAATTCTCAACTTTGCTTTTGCGAACGAGTTGCAATTGCGAGGGGCGCGTGGCAGGCTTGCCCCATGAGACAGCCGCCCGCAATCCGCCCCTTCGCCCCTCTTAGCCGCCGGAGCCTCATGGCCGCCGGGGCGCTCACGCTCGCGAGTGGTGCGCTGGGCCTGCCTGCCAGCGCCGAAAAATCACGCAAATTCAAGGTGATAACCACCTTCACCATCATCGCCGACATGGCCCGCAACGTGGCCGGGGAGGCGGCGGAGGTGGAGTCGCTGACGAAGCCGGGGGCCGAGATCCACAATTACCAGCCCACCCCCGGCGACCTCATCAAGGCCCAGGATGCCCAGCTGATCATCTGGAACGGGTTGAACCTGGAGCTCTGGTTCCAGAAATTCTTCCGCAATCTCAAGGGCGTACCGGAGGCTGTGGCGAGCGCGGGGGTGCCGCCCATCGCCATCTCCCAGGGCCCCTATTCGGGCAAGCCCAACCCCCATGCCTGGATGTCGCCCAATGCGGCCTTGACTTATGTGGATAATATTCGCGACGCGCTGGCGCGGCACGATCAAGTAAACGCGCAAGTCTATATTTCCAACGCCGAGGCGTACAAGGCCCAGATCAAGGCTTCCATCGACCCGATCAAGGCGGAATTTGCGCGAATTCCGCCGGAACAAAGGTGGCTCGTCACCTCGGAAGGGGCCTTCTCGTACCTGGCGCGGGATTTCGGCCTGAGGGAGCTCTATCTCTGGCCCATCAATGCGGACCAGCAGGGCACCCCCCAGCAGGTGCGGCGGGTCATCGATATGGTGCGCAAATACCATATCCCGGCCGTCTTCTCCGAGAGCACGGTCTCGCCCGATCCGGCCAAGCAGGTGGCGCGGGAGACGGGGGCGAAATATGGTGGGGTGCTCTATGTGGACTCCCTGTCGGACGCCTCCGGCCCGGTGCCCACCTATATCGACCTCATGAAGGTGACGTCGCAGACCATTGTCACCGGGCTCATGCCATGAGCCCGGCGCCAAGAGACTCCGCTCATGCCATGAGCCCGGCGCCAAGAGACTCCGCTCATGCCATGAGCCCGGCGCCAAGAGACTCCGCTCATGCCATGAGCCCGGCGCCAAGAGACTCCGCTCATGCCATGAGCCCGGCGCCAAGAGACTCCGCTCATGCCATGAGCCCGGCGCCAAGAGACTCCGCTCATGCCATGAGCCCGGCGGAGAACGCGCCGCCGGACGTCGGCATCGCGGTGCGCCACCTCACCGTCACCTATCGCAACGGCCACACCGCGCTCCGGGATGCCACGTTCGAGATCCCCACGGGCACCATCGCGGCCTTGGTGGGGGTGAACGGCTCGGGCAAGTCCACCTTGTTCAAGGCCATCATGGGCTTCGTGCGGGCGGCGCGGGGGGAGATTGCCATCCTCGGCGGCACCGTCGGGGCGGCGCTGAAATCCAACAAGGTGGCCTATGTGCCCCAGAGCGAGGAGGTGGACTGGACCTTCCCCGTTCTGGTTGAGGACGTGGTCATGATGGGCCGCTACGGCCATATGGGCTTCCTGCGCCGCCCCCGCCCCGCCGATCACGCGGCGGTGGACGGGGCGCTGGAGCGGGTGGGCATGGCGGCTTTCCGCCACCGGCAGATCGGCGAACTCTCGGGCGGGCAGAAGAAGCGGGTGTTCCTCGCCCGGGCGCTGGCGCAGGAGGCGCGGGTCATCCTGCTGGACGAACCCTTCACCGGCGTCGATGTGAAGACCGAGGACGCCATCATCGCCTTGTTGCGGGCGCTGAAGGCGGAGGGCCGGGTGATGCTGGTCTCCACCCATAATCTGGGCTCGGTGCCGGAATTCTGCGACCGCACCATTCTCATCAAGGGCACCGTGCTGGCCTATGGGCCGACCGCCGAGGTCTTCATCGAGGCGAACCTCGCCCGCACCTTCGGCGGCACGCTGCGTCATTTCGTGCTGGGCGATGCCGGTGGGCGGCTGCGCGTGCTCTCGGGCGACGAGCGGCCCCTCGTGGTGGGCCTGCCGGAAGCCGACCGGGACGCGGGGGCGGCCTGATGGACCTGCTGCTCCAGCCCTTCGCCTATGGCTACATGGTCAACGCCATGTGGGTGAGCGCGCTGGTGGGGGCGGTGTGCGCCTTCCTGTCCGCCTATCTCATGCTCAAGGGCTGGTCGCTCATCGGAGATGCGCTCTCCCACGCCATCGTCCCCGGCGTGGCGGGCGCCTATATGCTGGGCTTGCCCTTTTCGCTCGGGGCCTTCTTTTCCGGCGCGCTGGCGGCGGGGGCCATGCTGTTCCTCAATGCCCGGACGCGGCTGAAGGAAGACACCATTATCGGCCTCATCTTCAGCTCCTTCTTCGGGCTGGGCCTGTTCATGGTGTCGGTCTCGCCCACCTCGGTGAACATCCAGACCATCGTGCTGGGCAACATCCTGGCCATCACGCCGGAGGATACGCTGCAACTGGCGCTTATCGGCTTCGTCTCGCTGGCGGTGCTCACCGCCAAGTGGCGGGATTTGATGGTCACCTTCTTCGATGAGACCCATGCCCGCTCCATCGGCCTCAATACCGGGCTGCTGAAGGGTGTCTTCTTCACCCTGCTCGCCGCCTCCACGGTGGCGGCGCTCCAGACGGTGGGCGCCTTCCTGGTGATCGCCATGGTGGTGACACCCGGCGCTACCGCTTATCTGCTCACCGACCGCTTCCCGCGCCTGATCCTGCTCTCGGTGGCCATCGGCGCGCTGACCAGCTTTTTCGGCGCCTATGCCTCCTTCTTCCTGGATGGGGCGACGGGCGGCATCATCGTGGTCTTGCAGACGCTGATTTTCCTGGCCGCCTTCCTGCGGGCGCCGAAGCACGGGCTCCTCGCCGCCCGGCGGCGGGGCGCGGCGGCGCTCGCCGCGGCGGATGCGGGCCGGGAGGTGGCGCCATGAGCCTCTTCGCCGTGCTGGCCCAGCCGCTCCAGTTCGAGTTCATGCGCCTTGCCCTCATCATCGCGGTGCTGGTGGCGGTGCCCACAGCGCTCCTGTCGTCCATCCTGGTGCTGAAGGGCTGGTCGCTGATGGGCGATGCCGTCTCCCACGCCATCCTGCCCGGCGTGGTGCTGGCCTATATGGCCGGCCTGCCGCTGGCCTTGGGGGCGTTCGTGGCGGGCCTGTCCTGCGCGCTCCTTGCGGGCTATCTGAAGGCCAACAGCCGGGTGAAGCAGGACACGGTGCTGGGCGTGGTGTTTTCCGGCATGTTCGGCCTCGGCCTCGTGCTCTACACCTCCATCGCCTCCGACGTGCACCTGGACCACATCTTGTTCGGCGACATGCTGGGGGTCGGCTGGGACGACATTGCCGAGAGCGCCGTCATCGCCTTGGTGGTGGGCGGCCTCCTGGTGCTGAAATGGCGGGATTTGCTGCTGTTCGCCTTCGACCCCGCCCAGGCGCGGGTGGTGGGCCTGCCGGTGAACCTGTTGCATTACGGGCTGTTGTGCGGCCTGTCCCTGGCGGTGGTGGGGGCGCTGAAGGCGGTGGGCATTATCCTGGCCATCGCGCTCCTGATCGCGCCCGGCGCCATCGCCTTCCTGCTGACGCGCAGCTTCGGCGCCATGCTGGGGGTGGCGGTGGTGGTTGCGGTCTCCGCCGCGCTCGCCGGGGTCTATCTGTCCTTCTTCCTGGACAGCGCGCCCGCGCCCACCATCGTGCTCATCCTGAGCGCCATGTTCGTGGCCGCCTTCGTGCGGGCCACCACGTCCGCGCGGCGGGTGGAGGAGGGGGCCTGACGGGCTCTTGCCCGCGCCGCCCCGCTTCTCGTGAGGAAAGCACCAGCCGGCCTGTAAGCCGGGTTCTGTACGGCGGGATTTCTCCCGCGCGGCGGCCATTCCTCTGGGACGCCGGTTGCCCGGCGCCTCTAGCAGTCAACCCGAACGGCGTCCCGAAGACAGGGCTTCGAGGCGGCGAGCCGCATCGATGCCGTTCCTATTCGACTTTGCTCCCGGTGGGGTTTGCCGTGCCGCTTCCGTTGCCGGTCGCGCGGTGGGCTCTTACCCCACCGTTTCACCCTGGCCTGCGCACGCGCAGGTGGTTTGATTTCTGTGGCACTTTCCCTGGGGTCGCCCCCGCCGGACGTTATCCGGCACCGTGTCTCCGTGGAGCCCGGACTTTCCTCGGCACCCGAAGGTGACGCGGCCGCCCGGCCGGCTGGTGGGCGCACCAATGGGCGCCCTGGGCGCTGGCGTCAAGTGTGACGGGGTCCGTCGGGATCATGAGAGTGGGGATGGCCATGGTCATGATGTGTCGGGCGGGGCGCATCATCCCCCGGCCGGCTCGCAATCAGATCCCGCAGCGTCATGATGGTGGAGAGGTCCGCCACCCCGTCCACCTTGGCGCGGCGGAAATGGCGCTGGAAGGCGCGCACCACCTGTTCGGTGGCCTCGTCATAAAGGCCGGTGACGGCAAGCCCGTAGCCATAGAGCGCCAGCATGGATTGCAGCGCCTCCACCGGCTGGCCGGCATCCCCGCGCATGAAGAAGCGACCGCCGGTGAGCGGGGCCTCGTGCACGAGATGGCCGACGCCGGCATGGTGCAGGAGGTGCCAAGGGAATTTCTCGCCCGGATCATCCTTGCGCGCGGGGGCCACGTCCGAATGGGCGAGCACCCGGTCGGCGCGGATGGGGTGGCGGGACAGAATGTCCTGGCAGAGTGCCGCCACGGCCACGATCTGCGCCTCGGGGAAGGGCGGATAGCCGTTGGAATGGCCGGGATTGGCGATCTCGATGCCGATGGAGCGGGAATTGGTGTCGGTCTGCCCCTCCCAGGAAGAGACGCCCGCATGCCAGGCGCGGCGTTCTTCCGGCACCATCTGGATGATGCTGCCGTCCTCCAGCACCACATAATGGCAGGAGACCTGCGACGCCGGATCGCGCAACAGGTCCACCGCCGCCTCGGCGGAGGTCATGCCGGTATAATGCAGCACCAGCATGTCGATGGGGCTTTTGCGCTCCCCATGATTGGGGGAGGGGGCAAGGATCCCCACCAGCGGGCTGTCGGGGCGGAAGGGCGCGGGCTCGGTCATGGGGGCGGGAGGTCCAGTCAGGTCATGCCGCGCTGGCGGGCGATGCGGTCATAGGCGGCATTCACCGCCGCCACCCGGTCATTGGCGAGCTTGAGGGCGGCGGGCGGCAGGCCGCGGGCGGCGAGCCGGTCGGGATGATGCTCGCCCACCAAGGCGCGGCGGCGCGCCTTCACCTCGGCGTCGGTGGCATCGGGGGCAAGGTCGAGCACCGCATAGGGATCGCCGGGCCGGCGCACATGGCGGGCCTCGATGCGCTCATAGGCGACGCCCTCGAAGCCCAGCAGCCGCCCCACTTCCGCGAGGAAAACCAGCTCGTCCTCGTGGAGGGCATGGTCGGCCTTGGCCACGTGGAAGAGGGCGTCGAGCAGGTCCTCGCGGGTGTCGGGATCATCGGCGAACAAAGTGCCGATCTGGCGGGCATAGGCCTCGAAGCCGGCAGTGTCCTGTTTGGCGAGGTTGAAGACGCGGGCCACCGCCTCCAGCTCCTCGGCGGGAATGTCGAACACCTCCCGGAAAGCGGCTACTTCCTGCGGCACCACCACGCCGTCCGCCTTGGCCATCTTGGCGGAGAGGGCGATCAGCCCCACCGAGAAGGCGGCCGCGCGCGGCTCGGGTGCCAGCAGGCGGTCCACCACGTTGCCGGCGATCTGGCCGGCGAGCGCGCCCACCAGCGCGCCCAGCGGCCCGCCGAGCGCCAGGCCCACGCCCGCCCCGCCGATGAGGCCCACATAGCCCACGCCTGAATTCAGCATCGCGCCCGCCCGAAGGTGTCGTGTCCGGGCCAGGGAATACGCCGGGCGCCGCCAAGGTTCAATGCGGCCCGCCCGCCCCGTCCCGGGTCACCGGCAAAGCCCCGGCTTTCAGGGATTCTTAAGGTATATGGACCGTAAATGGGGGCCGTCTTCCCATGCAGATTCATTGACGGCCCATAAGATCCCATGTTAACCCAAAGACATTCAGGAGAGCGACGCGGCGCCGGGGTATCGGCGTGCCTTCGCACCGGGGCGTCCGGGGCGAGGCCTTGGGGTTGCTCAGGTCAATGCGGGGGGCAGTACGGCCGCCATGGACCGCTTCGTGTCCACCTACACGATGCGCCTGGACAGCAAGGGCCGGGTTTCCATCCCCGCGCCCTATCGCGCCGTGCTGGCCAAGGATGGGACCGAGTATCTCTATTGCCATCCGAGCCTCGCCGGGCCGGCGCTGGATGCGGGCGGCAATCGCCTGCTGGCGGAGATCGAGGCCCTGATCGACCGTTACCCGCCCTATTCGGAGGCGCGGGAGGAACTGGCGGCCGCCTTGTACGGCACCAGCGAGACGCTGCGCATCGACCCGGAGGGCCGGGTGGTGCTGAGCGAAGGGCTGAAAGCCCATGCGGGCATCACGGACGCGGTGGCGTTCGTGGGCCTGGGACACAAGTTCCGAATCTGGGAACCCGAGCGCCTGCGTGCCCATCTCGCGGAGGCCACCGAGAAGGTGCGGCAGCTTCGGCGCGCGCTTGGTTCCTCGGCGGAGAACAGCGGAGGCAGCAAGGGATGAAATCGGGCCGCGGGGTCGGGCCCACCGACGCCGCAGGCGGACCGGCCCGTCATCTTCCCGTTATGCTGGCCGAGGTTCTCGCGCACCTCGCGCCGAAGGAGGCCGGTTCCTATGTGGACGGCACCTTCGGCGCGGGAGGTTATACGGGGGCGATCCTGGATGCGGCCGACTGCCGCGTCCTGGCTGTGGATCGCGATCCCACCGCCATTGCCGGCGGCGCGGCCCTGGTCGCCGCTTCCGGCGGGCGCCTCACCCTGGTTGAGGACCGCTTCTCGCAGCTTGATGTGCTCGCTGAGGATAACGGCTTTGCGCCGCTGGACGGGGTGGTTCTCGACATCGGCGTCTCCTCCATGCAGCTCGATCAGGCCGAGCGCGGCTTTTCCTTCCGCCGCGACGGGCCCCTCGACATGCGCATGGGCGGCGACGTGCCGTCCGCCGCTGACCTCGTGGCGGAGCTGGAAGAGGTGGAGCTGGCCCACCTCATCTGGAGCCTGGGCGAGGAGCGCCAGTCGCGGGCCATCGCCAAGGCCATCGTGAAGGCGCGCGCCGAGGCGCCCATCACCCGCACCGGGCAGCTGGCTGAAATCATCTCCCGTGTGGTGTGGGCCAAGCCCGGCGAGGTGCATCCCGCCACCCGCACCTTCCAGGCCCTGCGCATCGCCGTGAATGGCGAACTGGACGAGCTTGCCGCAGCGCTCGCCGCGGCCGAGCGGGCCTTGAAGCCCGGCGGGCGGCTGGTGGTGGTCACCTTCCACTCGCTGGAAGACCGGATCGTTAAGACTTTTCTGTCACACCGGAGCAAGGCTCCCTCCGCCTCGCGCCACCTGCCCCAGGCCGAGGGACCGGCCCCTTCCTTCCGTCTCCTGTCCAAGGGGATGGTGGAGCCCGGTCCCGAGGAAGTGGCGATCAATCCGCGCGCCCGGTCCGCAAAGCTGCGGGCAGCCGAGCGCACGGAGGCTCCGGCGCACGGGGAAGGGGACCTGCCCGGGATGCTGCCTCCCGGACTGTCGCAACGCCGTGGGCGGAGTCGTCGTTGATGTTTCGCATCGCGAACCTGGTGGTGGTCCTGGCGCTCCTGGTGACCGCTGCGGTGGTCTACCAGGTGAAGTACGCCTCGACCGCCGATGCGGAGCGCCTCGCGCATCTGCGCCAGGCCATCCGGGCCGAGCGCGACGCCATCGCCGTCATGCGTGCCGAATGGGCCAAGCGTACCTCGCCTTTGTTCGTGCAGGGCTTGGTGCAGCGCCATCTGGACCTCCAGCCGCTGGCGGTGGAAGCTATCTCCCCCTTGGACGACCTGCCCGAGAAGGTCGCCCGCCGTCAGGACGGCATTGGCGGCATGATCGAGGAATTGGTGGACACGCCGCTGGTGACCTCGTCGGTCAGCCGCAGCGCGCCCGCCCCCACCCCTCCGGCTCCGGCCGCGGGCGGCGCCGCCGTGCTGCCGCCGTCCTCCGCCCTGCGCTCGCCCAACACGCCGGTGACGCCGAAGCCGCCCGTCCAGCCCGCTGCCGGCACGCCGCAGGCGTCCGCCGCGCCGGTGCGCACCGCGCCCGCCGCGCCCCGCCCCGTGGCGCCGGCTCCCGCTTATGTCCCGCCGGCCGCGCCTGCCCCCGTCCAGACCGGTGGCGGCGGCGGCCTTGCCCCCATGCTCCCACCGGCCGGCTTGCCGGGCGGGCATTGAGGAGGCCGGAATGACAATGCCCGTTTTCGGATCCCTGCTGAGCCGCCTCCGCCAGTCCTTTGCGCGCACCCCTGCCTCGGCCGGTGCTGACACGGGGCGGGCGGCCGCGCCGGCTCAAGGGCGTGCAAAGGACGCGACGAAACTTCCCCGCCAGGCACCGGGGCTCGCCCCCGCCGCGCGGGCGGAGGCATCGACCCAGCGTCCCGCCCCGGCTGCCGTTTCTCGCGGGGCTGCCCATGCGGACCCCTCCACCGCCCCCCGCATTCGCACGCCCCAGCCTTCCCCGCCCGGCGCGGCGCTCGTCAGTCCGGGCGCCCCCGCCGGGCCTGCCGTCTCTTCCGCCACCCCTGGCGCGGCCGCCGCGCCGCAGGCGCCGGGTCTTGCCGCCCGCGCCGGTATGGCGGTGCTCGACTTCTTCCGCCAGCTGGCGGTCGCCTTCGTCATGTTCTTCGTGAACCTGTTCCTGGGCCTGTGCCGGCGCGTCGCCGGGCTCATCTATGGCACGGGCATGGGGATGGTGCGCCTTGTGGTGGGCACGTTCCGCTTTTCCATCTCCTTCTCCGTGGGCCTCTACCGCGCCTTGCTGGGCCTTGACCGGGTGGATGCGGAGACCGTCACCCGCGCCCGGCTCAAGCTGCTGGTGCTCGCCTTCTCGCTGGTGTTCCTGGCCATTGCCGGCCGGCTGACCGTGATGGGCGTGCTCGCCGATCCCAATGGCGCGCGCGGCGGCGGCTCGGAGGCGGTGGCCTCAGCGCGTCCGGACATCATCGACCGCAACGGCGACATCATCGCCATCGACGTGAAGTCGCCCTCTTTGTTCGCCGAGCCGCGCCGTCTGATCGACCCCGACGAGGCGCTGGAAGGCCTCTTGAAGGTGCTGCCCGACCTCGACGTGGCCGAGACCCGCGCCCGGCTGAATTCCGGCAAGGGCTTTGCCTGGCTGAAGCGCGAGATCACGCCGGCCCAGCAGCGCGCCATCTTCCGCCTCGGCCTGCCGGGCATCGGCTTCGTGAAGGAAAACCGGCGCATCTATCCCGATGGCCCGACGCTGTCCCACGTCATCGGCAATGTGAACGTGGACAATCAGGGCATTGCCGGCATCGAGAAATATGTCGACGGCCGGGGGCTTGCCGAGCTGCACCTCGCTGGCCTTGCCACCGACCGGCAGCAGGAGCCGGTGCAACTGTCCGTCGACATGCGTGTCCAGCATGCGGTGCGCGACGAACTGTCCCGCGCCCGCGAGAAATTCAAGGCCAAGGCCGCCATGGGCCTGGTCATCGACGTCAATACGGGCGAGATCGTCTCCATGGTCTCGCTGCCGGACTTCGATCCCAATGTGGGCGGCAACCCCAAGGATGACGCCTATCTCAACCGCCTGACCACCGGCGTGTTCGAGATGGGCTCCACCTTCAAGTCGCTGTCCTTCGCCATGGCGCTGGATTCTGGCAAGATCACCCTGAACTCCTCGTTCGATGCGCGTGGCGCGCTGTCCTTCGGGCGCTTCGCCATCCATGACTATCACGCGGAAAACCGGGTGCTGTCGGTGCCCGAAATCTTCCTTGTTTCCTCCAACGTTGGCACCGCCAAGATGGTGCTGTCGCTGGGCGTAGAGGCGCATAAAGCGTTCCTGCGCAAGATGGGGCAGCTCGACCGGCTGCGCACCGAATTGCCGGAAAGCGCCGAGCCTATCGTGCCCAAGCGCTGGGGCGAGCTGAACTCGGCCACCATCGCCTTCGGCCACGGCATCGCGGTCGCGCCGCTTCAGGCGGTGATGGCGGTCAATTCCATGGTGAATGGCGGCTTCCTCATCCCGCCCACTTTCATGAAGCGGACACCCGAGGAGGCGCAGAAGCTCGCCACGCGCGTGCTGAAGCCCGAAACCTCCGACAAGATGCGCTACCTCCTGCGGCTGAACGTGGAAAAAGGCTCGGGCCGGAAGGCGGATGTGCCTGGCTTCATGGTTGGGGCCAAGACCGGCACCGCCGAGAAGGTGGTGAATGGACGCTATGCCAAGAACAAGCTGCTGACCTCGTTCACGGCCGTCTTCCCCATGGATCACCCGCAATATCTGGTGCTGGTGATGCTGGACGAGCCGCAGCCGACGCCCGACACCCACGGCTATGCCACCTCCGGCTGGAATGCGGCCCCCACCGCCGGCAAGATCGTGGAGCGCATCGCCCCCATGCTGAACGTGATGCCGCGCCAGAACCTGCCCACGGCCGACCAGATGCTGAAGACCGCGCAGGGCACCCAGAAGGTGGCCGAGCGCCAGTGAGCGCGCCGCTTCCGGTGCCGGCCTCGCCTGCAGGAGCTTGGACTGGCAAGAACCGGACTGGCGAGAACCGGGCTGGCAAGAACCGGACCGGCAAGAGATGCGGGGCCCCGCTTGATGGAGACGATGCGTAGACCATGACCCACATGCCCCTCGGCGACCTCCTGGCCGGACATGCCCGCCTGATGGCTGGGCCGCAGGGGCTTGCCGTGTCCGGCCTGACCGCGGACAGCCGCAAGGTGATGCCGGGCGCCCTCTTCGTCGCAGTGACCGGCACCCATGCGGACGGTGCCCGTTTCATTTCCGACGCGGTTAGGAAGGGCGCGGTGGCGGTGCTGATGGAGCCCTCGGCGCCGCCCCCCGATCTGCCTGAAGGCGTGGCGCTGGCCTTTTCGCTCGACGTGCGCCGCTCCCTGGCGCTGGCCGCCGCCCGCTTCCACACCCGCCAGCCCAAGGTGATCGCGGCGGTCACCGGCACTGCCGGAAAGACCTCAGTCGCCTTCTTCCTGCGTCACATCTGGGCGCGACTGGGCCATGAGGCGGCTTATCTTGGCACGCTCGGCCTCGTGACCGCGCGCGAGACGGCCTATGGCGGGCTCACCTCGCCCGATCCCGTCGGCCTCCACGAGATGCTGGACCGGCTTGCGGGGGAGGGCGTCACCCATATGGCGCTGGAGGCCTCATCCCATGGCCTTGATCAGCGGCGCATGGACGGGGTGAAGCTCACGGCCGGGGGCTTCACCAATCTGGGCCGCGACCATCTGGACTACCATCCCACAGTGGAGGCCTATTACCGGGCCAAGCTCCGCCTTTTCACCGAGCTGTTGCCGGAGGATGCCCCCGCCGTGGCCCTCACCGAGGCCCCCTATGGCGCGACCACCTTGGCCTATGCCCGCACCCGCGGCCTGCCCACCTTGGCCATCGGGCCGGGCGGTGACATGGATGTGCGATCGATCGGGGCGGAAGGGCTCGGCCAGCGCATCGAGATTGCGGGGGCGCCGCCCTTCCACCTGCCGCTGATGGGCCGCTTCCAGGCCGACAATGCCCTGCTCGCCGCCGGCCTTGCGGAAGCCTGCGGGGCCGAGAGGGATGCCGTGCTGGCGACGCTCGCCACCTTGCCCGGCGTGCCCGGACGCCTGGAGCGGGTGGGCGATGACCCGGACCGGGTGGTGTTCGTGGACTATGCCCACAAGCCCGACGCGCTGGCCGCCGTGCTGGACACGCTGCGCCCTGCTGTGCACGGGCGCCTCGTGGTGGTGTTCGGCTGCGGCGGCGACAGGGACAAGGGCAAGCGCCCACTCATGGGCCAGATCGCTGTCGAGAAGGCAGATGCCGTCATCGTCACCGACGACAATCCCCGCAGCGAGGTGCCGGCGGTGATTCGCGCCGAGATCCTGGCCGGCGCCCCGGGCGCGCGGGAGATCGGCGACCGCGCGGAGGCCATCGCTGTCGCCGTGGGAGAGCTGCAAAGCGGGGATGTGCTGGTGGTTGCGGGGAAAGGTCACGAAACCGGCCAAATCATGGGCGACCGGACGCTTCCTTTCAGCGATAGCGAGGCCGTTCGCGCTGCGCTGCGGCAGAAGTGAGGTCGGGCCGCGCGAGAGCGCGATCCGACCAGAGTGAATCAGTCCGGTCGGATCCGGCTCTAGAGCAGACGCGGCCAGTGGCCGGTCAGGTGAGGGGCGCCCGCGGGGGCCGCCCCGCAGTCCAGGGAGCGTGCGCATGAGCGAACCGCTATATGGGATCGAGGAACTGGCCGCCGCCACCGGTGGCACCGTGCGCGGGGCGCCTGAGCCCGTGCGGGGCATTTCCATCGATACGCGGACGCTGGCGCCGGGCGATGCCTTCTTCGCCATCACGGGCGAGAATTCCGACGGCCATGCCTATGTGGACCGCGCCTTTTCCAATGGCGCGGCGGTGGCGGTGGTGGCGCGCGACCGCGCCGATGCCTTCCCGCCCGACGCCAATCTCCTGGTGGTGGACGACGTGCTCGGGGCGCTGGCGGATACCGGCCGCGCCGCGCGGGCGCGCTCCACGGCCGGCATCGTCGCGGTGACCGGCTCGGTGGGCAAGACCACCTCCAAGGAGGCGCTGCGCCTCGCCTTGTCCGCCGATGGCCCCACCCATGCGTCCGCCGCCTCCTACAACAATCATTGGGGGGTGCCCCTCTCGCTGGCCCGCATGCCGCGCGAGGCACGCTATGGCGTGTTCGAGATCGGCATGAATCATCCCGGCGAGATCACGCCCCTGGTGCGCATGGTGCGCCCGAAGGTGTCCATCATCACCACGGTCGAGGCGGTGCATATCGCCCAGTTCTCAGGCATTGAGGAGATCGCCGCCGCCAAGGCCGAGATCTTTGACGGGCTCGAGGCCGGTGGCACCGCCGTCCTCAACATGGACAATTCCCAGTTCCGGCTCCTGACCGACTTCGCCAAGGCCAAGGGCGCCTCGAACATCGTCACCTTCGGCACGGACCCCGCCGCCGATTGCCGCCTCCTGGACGTGTCGCTCCAGGCCCATTGCTCGGTCATCGTCGCCGATGTGATGGGTTCGCGGGTGACGCTGAAGGTGGGCATGCCCGGCCGCCATGTGGTGCAGAATGTGCTGGCGGTGCTGGCGGCAGTGAAGCTCCTGGGCGCGGACCTGGCGCTATCGGCGCTCGCGCTCGCCGCGCTGCGTCCGCCGCCGGGACGCGGCGTGCCGCTGCAACTGACCGTGCCGGGTGGCACGGCTGTGCTGCTGGACGAGAGCTACAACGCCAATCCAGCCTCCATGCGCGCCGCCATCGACGTCTTGAGCCGCACCCCCGTGGGGCCGCGCGGACGGCGCATCGCGGTGCTCGGCGACATGCTGGAGATGGGCACGGACGGTCCGCGCCATCACCGCGAGTTGGCCGAACCGCTGAAGGCCGCGGGCATCGACCTCGTTTTCTGCTGTGGGCCGCTCATGCACGAACTTTGGTACGCCTTGCCGGGCGACCGCCGCGGCGGCTATGCCCCGGCCTCCGACACGCTGGCCGCGCTGGTGGCCGCCAGTCTGCGGCCGGGCGACACGCTGATGGTGAAGGGCTCGAATGGCAGCCGTATGGGACCGTTGGTGAAAGCGCTGGCCGAGCGCTTCCGGGCTCCCGGCGAAGCCCTGATCGAAGGATAGACCATGCTTCAATGGCTTGCGCAGCTGCACGACATCTTCCCGGGGATGAACGTCTTCCGCTACATCACCTTCCGGACCGGCGGGGCGATCGTCACGGCGCTGCTGTTCGTGTTCCTGTTCGGGCCGGGCATCATCTCGGTGCTGCGGGTGAAGCAGGGCAAGGGCCAGCCCATCCGCGCGGACGGCCCCCAGTCCCACCTGCTCAAGAAAGGCACGCCCACCATGGGCGGGCTGATGATCCTGTCCGGCCTGCTGGTGGCGGTGCTGCTGTGGGCGAACCTCGCCAACATCTATGTCTGGACGGTGCTGGGCGTCACCGTGGGCTTCGGCCTCATCGGCTTCTATGACGACTATCTCAAGGTCACCAAGCAGACCCATGCGGGCTTTTCCGGCAAGGCGCGTCTCGCCGCCGAGGCGGTGATCGCCGGCGTCGCGGTGGTCATCATGGTGAGCGTGGGCAAGCCGGGCCTGTCCTCTTCGCTTGCCTTTCCCTTCTTCAAGGACCTGCTGCTCAATCTGGGCTGGTTCTTCGTGCTGTTTGGTGCCTTCGTGATCGTGGCGGCGGGCAATGCGGTGAACCTGACCGACGGCCTCGACGGCCTTGCCATTGTGCCGGTGATGATCGCCGCTGGTTCCTTCGGCATGATTTCGTACTTGGCCGGCAACGTGCTGTTCGCGGACTATCTCCAGATCCATTACGTGGCGGGGGTGGGCGAACTGGCGGTGATCTGCGGCGCCATGATCGGCGCCGGCCTCGGCTTCCTCTGGTTCAACGCCCCGCCCGCCCAGATTTTCATGGGCGATACCGGCTCGCTGGCGCTGGGCGGCCTCATCGGCACGGTGGCGGTGGCAGTGAAGCACGAGATCGTGCTGGTGGTGATCGGCGGGCTGTTCGTGCTGGAGGCGGTGTCGGTGATCGTGCAGGTGGTCTCGTTCCGCCTCACCGGCAAGCGCGTCTTCAAGATGGCGCCCATCCACCACCATTTCGAGCAGCTGGGCTGGACCGAATCCCAGGTGGTCATCCGCTTCTGGATCATCGCGGTCGTGCTGGCTCTGCTCGGCCTCGCCACGCTCAAGCTGCGCTGAAACCGCACTGACCGCCGCGCGGGTGCCGGTCGCCCGCCGCCATTGCCTTCCCCGCGCGGCCTGAACTAGCCTTGTCCCGTGCCCCGTATGGGGGGCGAGGGGAGGGGCCATTGACGCATGCCGCGCCAGAACCGCCCGTGGTGCCCGACGCGCTCGCCCTCCAGCGCGAGCGCTCCATGCTTTTGGCGGCGCTCAGCGACCTCGTCCTCATCGCCGGTCAGTTCACCACTGCTGTCTTCGCCAATTCGCTGATGATGCTGGCGGAGGCCGTGCGCGCCTTCCTGCTGGTGGTGTTGGAACTGGTGCTGCTGGGGGTGCTCCGGCGCATCCATCGCGGCCGCATGCACGATTTCGACTATGGGGCCGGCAAGGTTGAGCAGTTCGCCAACCTGTCCGTGGCCCTGGGCATGGGGTTTGCCGGGCTGTGGGTCGGGGTGGGGGCGGCCTATCGCTGGTGGCATCCGCCCGAGCAGGTGGAGGCCGGTCTTCTGTTCGCGGTGGGTGTGGGGGCGCTGAATGCGCTGCAGAACGCCTATGTCTTCCGCGCCTTGTGGCGGGCGGGGGGCGACGGGCGCTCCGTCATCATGATGGGGCAGGTGCGCACCCGGCTCGCCAAGCTCATCTCCTCGGCCATCGTGCTGGTGGCGCTCACCGTGAATGCCAGCTTTCCCGGCGGCACCGTCGCGCTGGTGGCGGAGGTGGCGGGATCAGCCTTCGTGGCCCTGGTGATGGTGCAGCTGGCGGTGAGCATGGCCCGCCAGTCGCTGCCCTCGCTGCTGGACCGGACGCTGGAGGAAAAGCAGCAGCACCTCATCAACCGCGCTCTGGTGCGCCATTTCGACCGCTATGACGCGCTGGTTTCGGTGCGCTCGCGCCTGTCGGGCAACATGCCCTGCGTGGACGTGGTGCTGGGCTTTGCGCCGGAGCGCCGCATGGAGGACGTGCAGGGGGTCACCGACCAGGTGGCTGGCGAGGTGCAGGCCCTCATTCCGGGCGCGCAGGTGACGGTGACCCCGGTGCTCAGCCCCGCCGCGCCGGCCTGAACCGGCGGGCGGCGGCGGGTTTACCGGCTCGTCTGGGCCGGGCGGATTTCCACCGCGCCGGAGATGCGCGGACACCGGGCCACCGCCAGATGGGCCAGCGCCATGCCGGCGAACATGGGCACCAGGAAGGCCAGGATGGCCGGGTTCAGCAGCGCCAGCGAAGCGATGGCCGGCCCCGGACAGATGCCGGCCAGCCCCCAGCCCAGGCCGAAAATGGCCGCGCCGATGACCAGGCGGGGGGTGATGTCCGTGGCCGTGGGCCAGGAGAAGGCACCGGCAAAGACCGGCCGCGACCAGCCGCGCAGCACCCGGAAGCCGATGAAGGCGACCGCCACCGCCACCGCCATGGTGACGGCGAGGGACGGGTCGAACTGACCGGCGAGATCGAGGAAATTGAGCACCTTGGCCGGGTCCAGCATGCCGGAGAGGGCAAGGCCGGCGCCGAACAGCAGGCCGGCGAGGAGGGCACCAAGACCGATCATGACAGGCCTCCCACATGGCGCATCAGGAAGGTGACGAGGATGGCGACCCCCATGAAGACGAGGGTGGCCGTGAGCGAGCGGACCGAAAGCCGGGCGATGCCGCACACCCCGTGGCCCGAGGTGCAACCCTGCCCGATGGTGGCGCCGAAGCCCACCAGGAGGCCTGCCACCGCCAGGAGGCCGAGGCTGGGCGGCAAATGCTGCGGCACGCCGCCGGCGACAAGCGCGACCACCGCCGCCCCGCCCACGAGGCCGGCGACGAACAGAAGCTGTTCCAGCAGCGGGCCGCGGGCGCTGGTATTGACCAGGCGCCCGGCAATGCCGCTGATGCCGGCAATCTTGCCGTTGAGGGCCATCAGCACCACCACGGAGGCGCCGATGAGCAGCCCGCCCACTCCCGAAAGGAGCGGCGTGAAGTCTGTTGCAGGAAGGGTCACGTCATTTCACCTTGTCGGCCCAACTGGGGCGCGAGACTTGTCTTCTCGGTACGGAATGCTCAATTGAGGGTCACCGGACGCGCGCCGGACCACCTATTTGGCATCCGCCCGCGTGTTGATGGGGCAGGTGGAGATGCCGAGCAGCCGATAGGCCGGGCAGAAGCGCATAGAGGCGGTGCCGAGCAGAACCACGCCGATGAGCGGCAGCACATAGGTCCACACGCCGGTCACCAGCAGCGGCGAGGCCAGGAGCAACAGCCCCAGGACAGCCCGAATGGCCCGATCCAATCCACCCACATTGCTCATGTCCGCCTCCTGTGATCTAATGATTTTAGTATTTCATGAAACTCTAAAATGTCAACAGCCCTGAACCTCCCTTCGCCGCATGCCGGCCCCATCCCCCAGGAGCTCGTCCGCAACTCCGATGCGGCCGCTGCCCTCCTGTCCTCCATGGCCCATCCCAAGCGCCTGCTGGTCCTGTGCCAGCTGGTGGAAGGGGAACGCACCGCCGGCGACCTGGCGGCGGATGTGGGACTGAGCCCCTCCGCCCTGTCGCAGCACCTCGCCAAGATGAAGGCGGCGGGCATTGTCGCCAGCCGCCGCGAAGGCCAGACGCTGCATTACCGCCTTGCCGGGCGGGAGGTGCGGGCGGTGATGGAGACGCTCTACAACCTTTATTGCGCCCCCGACGCCGGGGCGCACTGCTGAGGCGCTGGCGGATTGACGTTGCGGCACGGTGACCGGCAGGGCGCTCATGCGTGGAAATGCCCGCCCGCGCCCGCGCCGGGATGCTTCCCTTCCGCCGCGACCCGTTCTAGTGCTGGGCTGCTTTGCCGGCAGGGGGCTGCCGGTTCCAGTCCGGGTCCGTTCGATGATTCCCGTTGCCAGTTTCAAGGATCGTCCTGTCGCCGTGTTCGGCCTGGGCGGGTCCGGTCTTGTGACCGCTGAGGCCCTGGTGGCGGGCGGCGCGCAGGTGATCGTTTATGACGATGGCGAGGCCGGTCGCGCCAAGGCCAAGGCGGCGGGCCTGAATGTGGTGGACCTCCGGCAGGTGGATTTCACCCAGCTCGCCGCACTGATTCTTTCCCCCGGCGTGCCGCTCACCCATCCCAAGCCCCACTGGAGCGTGGAGCTTGCCCGCGCGGCGGGGGTGGAGATCATCGGCGACATCGAATTGTTCTGCCGTGAGCGGCGGACCCGCGCCCGCCACTCCCCCTTCGTCGCCATCACCGGCACGAATGGCAAGTCCACCACCACGGCGCTCATCGCCCATCTGCTGGCGACCGGCGGGCGGGATGTGCAGATGGGCGGCAATATCGGAACGGCCATCCTCTCCTTGGAGCCGCCCCGTTCCGGCCGAGTGCATGTGGTGGAGTGCTCCTCCTACCAGATCGACCTGGCCCCCACCCTCGACCCTTCCGTGGGCGTGCATCTCAACCTCACCCCCGACCATCTGGACCGCCACGGCACCATCGAGGCCTATGCGGCGGTAAAGGAGGGCCTGCTGGAGGGCGTCCCCACCGGCGGCACGGCGGTGGTGGGCGTCGATGACGATTATTCGGCCGCCATGGCTGATCGGGCCGAGCGGGCCGGCACCCATGTGGTGCGCATTTCCGTGCAGCGGCCGCTGGCGGATGGGGTGTGGCGGGATGGCACCGCTATCGTGCTGAGCGAGAAGGGTGTGGAGCGCTTCCGGCTGGACCTTGCCGGCATCTCCTCCCTGCGCGGCGCCCACAATGCCCAGAATGCCGCCGCCGCCTTCGCCGCCGCCCGCGCCATCGGGCTGGCGCCGGAAGTGATCGCCATCGGCATGCGCCGCTTTCCGGGCCTTGCCCATCGCATGGAAGAGGTGGGCTGCAAGGGCCAGGTGCTGTTCGTCAATGACAGCAAGGCTACCAATGCGGATGCCGCCGAACGGGCGCTGACCTCGTTCTCCAACATCTATTGGATTGCCGGCGGCAAGCCCAAGTCCGGCGGCATCGAGCCGCTCAAGCCCTTCTTCGGGGCGGTGAAGCGGGCCTATCTCATCGGCGAGGCGGCGGAGGACTTCTCCCGCACGCTGGCGGGCCAGGTGCCGCACGAGATCGCCGGCACCCTCGACCAGGCCATCGCCCACGCGGCCCGCGATGCCGAGGCCGATGGCCTCGACCCGGCGGTGGTCCTGCTCTCTCCCGCCTGCGCCAGCTTCGACCAGTTCCCCAATTTCGAAGTCCGCGGCGACGCCTTCCGCACCCTCGCCCAGGCCTTGCCGGGGGTGACGATGCGGGGGTGAGGCGGCGCCCGCCCCGCGTTACTTCCCCTCCTTAACCCGCTGGTAGGTGTTGCCGAGGTCGTCCTGGACCACCACGGCGACGCCGTCGGCGCCGAGCGCTAGGTCGGCGGAGGGCACGACCTTGGCATAGGTCCATCCCTTGGGGAGCTCCAGGCGCTTACCGAGATCGGGCAGGGCCGCGTAGGTCAGGCCCGGCTCCTTCATCCTGGAATAGGACTGCATGACATAGACCGCCCCGCCCGGTGCGGTGAGCTGGAACGTGGGCTTTCCGGCCTCGAACACGAAGGTGGTGTCCCGGTGCACCTCGTGCTCCGCATAAGGCGGGTTGCGCAGGTCCCAGAGGGAGAGCTTCACCTCCGCGCGCTTGACGAAGCCGATGCCGCCCAGGTCCACCATTTCGCCCGCCTTGGTGGCGCCGCTGGCGATGATCTTGTCCATGAGGAAATAGCGCGGCCCGTTCAGCACCGCCGTGAACGCATCGAACCGGCGCTTCACGTCCGCCTCGGTCAGCGCCTTCCATTTGTCCGCCGGGCAATCGTCCCGCCCCAGCGTATTGTAGACGGAGGCGATGAAGGTCAGCGCGTCGCGCTGGATGGGCAGGATCTCGCAATAGCGGGCATCGCGCAGCACTGGCGGCAGGTTGAGAGGCTGCGCCCCGGCGGGCACGGTGAAGAGGGCTGCGGCTGCGAAGGCGGCGGCAAGGCAGGTCTGGAACCTGCCGGTGAGGGTGGCTGTTTGCCTCATTGGGTGTCCCACTTCAAAGACGAGCCCGCCCGCCCCTGCGCGGTCCCTGTTCCAGATTGCGTGCCATGCCCCCGCTGTCACGCCGCCCTTATAGGCGGTCGGGGCAGGGGGAATGAAGGGGCGAGGGCCTTAGGGCCAAAAGGTTTTCGGATTGGCCGGGAGGTGCCCTGGATCGTTTGCGATGCAGCATGCCTCTTGTGATCGACGGCGGACCGTGGCACGTCGGGGCACCGATCGGCCCGCGCGGCGCGAGAAGGATGAGGACGACATGAACATGGAGAGCAGGCTCGTGGCACCCCGGCCGGTGTCCGGTCTTTCGGAACTGGCTGCCGACTACGAACTGATCCTGTGCGACGTGTGGGGCGTGCTGCACAATGGCTTGGCCGCCTATGCGCCCGCTGGCGATGCGCTCACCCGCGCCCGTGACAGCGGCGCCAAGGTGGTGCTGGTTTCCAACGCGCCCCGGCCCAACGCCTTCATCATCACCATGCTGGACAAATTGGGCGTGCCCCGTTCCGCCTATGATGGCGTGGTGACCTCCGGCGACGTGACGCAGGCGGTGCTCTCCGGCCATCCCGGCGCGCGCATGTATCATATCGGCCCCTCCCGGGACCTGCCCACCTTCGACGGGCTGGACCTTCAGCGCTCCGGCCCCGACGAGGCGGACCTGATCGTCTGCACCGGCCTGTTCGACGACGAGGTGGAGACGGCGGAGGACTATCGCGCCTCCCTCACCGCCCTGAAGGCCCGCCATGTGCCCCTCATCTGCGCTAATCCCGACATTGTGGTGGAGCGCGGCGACAAGCTGATCTATTGCGCCGGGGCCATCGCCCAGCTCTATGACCAGCTGGGCGGCCACACCGTCTATTGCGGTAAGCCGCACAAGCCCATCTATGACACCGCGCTGGCCCGCGCCGGCGCCCTGCCGGGCGGACTTCCCGCCGCGCCGAAGGTGCTGTGCATCGGCGATGCCCTGCGCACCGACATTATGGGCGCCACCGCGGCCGGCTTCGACAGCCTGTTCATCGCCTCCGGCATCCATGCGGCGGAACTGGGCGCCGAGGGTGGCGCTGAGCCCAATGCGGAGGCGCTCATCAATCTCTTCACCGGCCATGCCCATCCGCGTGGCGTGATGCCTCGTCTCGCCTGGTAAGGCGCACCCGGCGTCGCCCCGGCTTGACGGTGGGGCGGCGCTGGTTCAACCCTTTGCCCGCCCGGGCTGTGCTGCGCCGGGCCTTGCCGTTCCTTCAGTCCGGTCGCCGATGACACGTTCCCCCTCCGCCGATCCGAGCTTCGCCGTGGTGCACGGCCTTGCCCCCGTGCCGCCCGCGCTTGATCGGCCGGTGGTGGCCATCGGCAATTTCGATGGCGTCCATCGCGGCCACCAGGCGGTGATCGGCGTGGCGCAGCAAATGGCGGAGCGGCTCGGCCGTCCGGCGGCAGCGCTCACCTTCGAGCCCCATCCGCGCAGCTTCTTCCAGCCCGCCAAGATCCTGTTCCGCCTCACCCCGCCCGAGCAGAAGATCGCCTGCCTCGCTGCGACCGGCGCGGACGGGGCCATTGTGCTGCCCTTCGATGCGGGGCTGGCGACGCTTTCCGCCGATGCCTTCGTCGAAGAGATCCTGGTGGGCCACTTCCGGGTGTCCGGGGTGGTGGTGGGCTTCGACTTCCATTTCGGGCGCGGCCGGGGCGGTTCGCCGGATTTCCTGAAGGAGGCCGGCGCCGCCCATGGCTTCGAGGTGGCGGTGGTGGAGCCCATGCGCGACGAGGGCGATCCCATTTCCTCCAGCGCCGTGCGCGCGGCTCTTGCGGCGGGCCAAGTGGGCCATGCCGCGCACATGCTCGGCCGGCCCTGGAGCATCGCGGCGACCGTCATTCATGGCGACAAGCGGGGCCGGACGCTGGGCTATCCCACCGCCAATCTCGCGCTGCCGGCGGGCACGGAACTGGCCTTCGGCATCTATGCGGTGCGCGTGCGTGTGGGGGGGCGGACGGTGGACGGGGTGGCGAGCTACGGCCGGCGCCCCACCTTCGATGACGGCGCCCCGCTGCTGGAGGTGCACCTGTTCGACTTTGCCGGCGACCTCTATGGCCAGGAGCTGGACGTGGCCCTGGTGGGCTATATCCGCCCGGAAATGAAGTTCGACAGCATCGACGCCCTCATCGCCCAGATGGACCGCGACAGCGCCACCGCCAAGGACATTCTGGCGGGGCAGGGCGATCAGGTCTGACCTGTTCGGGTGGGTTTTGAGGCGATGATCGGCGCCCAGGCAGGGGGGCCGACGTCCCGCCTCGGGTGCCTTCCCGCGAAAGGCAGGCCGGGCCATTGCGGTTAGGCGCCTCTTAACCCAAATCGCGCATGGTTTACCTTAACTTTCGCGAACCCCGTGCCGATGCCCCATTCCGCCCCCTCAGCGCCTCCCGTGGAGGATCGCCGCTCCCCCTTCGTCCGGCTCGCCGACCTGTTGGCGGACATCGCGCCCGGCCGCGCGCCGCTCTCCGCCGCCGTGGGCGAGCCCCAGCATGCCATGCCGGGCTTCGTGCAGCCGGTTCTGGATGCTTCGCTCGCGGGCTTCGGCCGCTATCCCCGCGCCGAGGGCCTGCCCGCCTTCCGCAAGGCGGCCGCCGCCTGGCTCGACCGGCGCTATGACATCGGCCGGCCGGTGGATGCGGACACGGAAGTGCTGGTGTTGAACGGCTCCCGCGAGGGGCTGGTGACCGCCGCCGTGGTGGCCAAGCGTCGCGTTGCCGAGCGGCCCGGACGGCCGGTCATGCTGCTGCCCAATCCCTTCTATGCCGCCTATGCGGCAGGTGCGGAACTGGCCGGCTGCGAGGCGGTGGTGATGCCCACCACCCGTGAAAGCGGCTGGCTGCCCGACCTTGATGCCCTCTCCCCCGAGCTTCTCGCCCGCACGGTGGCCGTGTTCCTGGCCTCCCCCGCCAATCCGCAGGGGGCGGTGGCCTCGCGCGATTATCTCAAGCGCCTGCTGGCGCTCACCCGCGCCCATGGCGCCTATCTGTTCGCCGACGAGTGCTATTCCGAGGTCTATCTCGGCGAGAAGGCCCCCGCCGGCATCCTCGAAGCCTGCGACGGTGATTTTTCCGGCGCGGTGGCCTTCAATTCGCTGTCCAAGCGCTCGTCCTTGCCGGGGCTGCGCTGCGGCTTCTGCGCCGGCGATGCGGATTTCCTGAAAGAATATCTGGCCTTCCGCTGGGTGGCCGCGCCGCAGGTGCCCGAGCCCTTGCAGATGGTGGGCATCGCGGCGCTGGAGGACGAGGCCCATGTGGAGGCCTCCCGCGCGCTCTACAAGGCCAAGTTCGACCTCGCCGACGGCCTGCTCCAAGGCCGGTTCGGCTATGAGCGGCCGGAGGGCGGCTTTTTCCTGTGGCTCGACGTCTCGGCGGCCGGCGGCGGCGAACAGGCCGCGCTGCGCCTGTGGCGCGAACAGGGCCTGCGCACCGTGCCGGGCGGCTATCTTGCCCGCCGGGACGCCGACGGCATCAATCCCGGCGACGCCTATCTGCGCGTCGCCTTGGTCCAGGACCTGCCCACTTGCGAGGAGGTGCTCAAGCGCCTCGTCGCCGGCCTGAGCTGAAGGAGACCGAGCGCCGATGCCCATGGCCCGCCGCCGCCCCTCTGCCAATCCCGCCCTGCGACCCGCAGGGCTCGGGCTCCTTGACGTCATCCCTGAGGGGGTGCGGCGGGCGGTGAGGCGTCGCAGCAGCCAGATCACCGGTTTCTTCCTGCTCTCGGGCGCGCTGTTCGCGCTCGCCTCCCTGGTGACCTGGACCGCCACCGATCCCAGCCTTTCCAATGCCTCGGCGGGGCATATCGCCAATGCGCTGGGGCGGCCGGGCGCCATCATCGCCGACCTCCTGATGCAGCTCCTGGGCCTGGCTTGCCTCGCGCTGCTGCTTCCGCTCGCCTTCTGGGGCTGGCGGCTCCTCACCCATCGGCCGCTGCCGGGCGAGAAGCTGCGCCTCGGCGCCCTCACCTTGGGCGTGCTCGGCGCCTGCGCGGTGCTGGGCATCCTGCCGCGCCTGGGCACCTGGCCCATTCCCAGCGGCATGGGCGGGGCGGTGGGCGACCTCTTCCCCCGCCTCCTGGGTGTCGTGCGGGGCGGTCTGCCCTCGGTGTTCGACATGTTCCTGGTAGGGGTGGCCGGCGGCTCGGCGGCCCTCATGGGCCTTTATCTCGCCTGCGGCCGCTGCACCCCGCGCGAGGAGGAGGAGATGGGCCCCGAGGAGGATGACGGCGAGCCGCCGGACCAGCGGTCCATCTCGCTCGGCGCCTTCACCCACACGCTTCTGTCCTTGCGCGCCCGCTTGTTCGCCCGCCGCAAGGCGCCCCGCGTGGCGGCGCTCGGCGGCTTTGCGCGGGAGGTGTTCGCCTCCGAGACCCGTCCCGTGGAGACCGGCGGGCGGGTGGAGCCCCGCCTTGGCGGCGCGCCCGGCCGTGAGGTGTCCGTTCGCGATGACCATGACGACGCGGATGCCGCCCCCACCGCCCGCGCCTCCCGCAAACCCGCTCCGTCCCGGCGCGAGGCGCCCCCCGTGCCCCGCCGCCCCGGCTTCTACCAGATGCCGGACCTGAAGCTCCTCACCGCCCCGCCCCCCTCCAAGGGGCCGGCCATGAGCCCGGAGGCGCTGCAGGAGACGGCGCGCCTGCTGGAGGGCACGCTGGATGATTTCGGCGTGCGTGGCGAGATCGTGCAGGTGCGCCCCGGCCCGGTGGTGACGCTTTACGAGCTGGAGCCGGCCCCGGGCATCAAGTCGTCCCGCGTCATCGGCCTCGCCGACGACATCGCCCGCTCCATGAGCGCCATCTCCGCCCGCGTGGCGGTGGTGCCCGGCCGCAACGCCATCGGCATCGAATTGCCCAATTCCAAGCGGGAAAAAGTGCTGCTGCGCGAACTGCTGGCCACCAAGGACTTCTCCGATAGCGGCCACAAGCTCGCCATCGCGCTCGGCAAGACCATCGGCGGCGACCCGGTGATCGCCGATCTCGCCCGCATGCCCCATCTGCTGGTGGCCGGCACCACCGGCTCGGGCAAGTCGGTGGCCATCAACACCATGATCCTGTCGCTGCTCTATCGGCTGAAGCCGGAGCAGTGCCGCCTCATCATGGTGGACCCCAAGATGCTTGAGCTGTCGGCCTATGACGGCATCCCCCATCTGCTCGCCCCCGTGGTCACCGACCCCAAGAAGGCGGTGGTGGCCCTGCGCTGGGCGGTGCGGGAGATGGAGGACCGCTACAAGAAGATGTCCAAGCTCGGCGTGCGCAACATTGACGGCTTCAATGCCCGCGTTGCCGATGCGGAGAAGCGCGGCGAGAGCATCGCCCGCACGGTGCAGACCGGCTTCGACCACGAGACCGGCGAAGCCATCTATGAGCGCGAGGAGATGGAGCTGGGGCCGCTGCCTTATATCGTCGTGATCGTCGACGAGATGGCGGACCTCATGCTGGTGGCGGGCAAGGAGATCGAGGGCGCCATCCAGCGCCTCGCCCAGATGGCCCGCGCCGCCGGCATCC
The DNA here is from genome assembly GCF_017742835.1 of Aquabacter sp. L1I39. Taxonomy (GTDB): domain Bacteria; phylum Pseudomonadota; class Alphaproteobacteria; order Rhizobiales; family Xanthobacteraceae; genus L1I39. Next base: position 1,696,540 of record NZ_CP072392.1, on the reverse strand, counting down.
ACCTGGTGATGGCCACCCAGCGCCCCTCGGTGGATGTCATCACCGGCACCATCAAGGCCAATTTCCCCACCCGGATCTCCTTCCAGGTGACCTCCAAGATCGACAGCCGCACCATTCTCGGCGAGATGGGCGCCGAGCAGCTGCTCGGCCAGGGCGACATGCTCTATATGGCCGGCGGCGGGCGCATCAATCGCGTGCACGGGCCGTTCGTCTCCGACGAGGAGGTGGAGGACGTGGTCCGTCACCTCAGGGCCCAGGGCGCGCCTTCCTATGTGGACGCCGTCACGGCCGACCCGGACGGCGACGAGGACGAGGACGGCGCCGTGTTCGACAAGGGCGGCTTCGGGGAGGAGGGGCTCGACCTCTATTCCCAGGCGGTGGCCGTGGTGCTGCGCGACAAGAAGTGCTCCACCTCCTACATCCAGCGCCGGCTCCAGATCGGCTACAACCGGGCGGCATCGCTGGTGGAACGCATGGAGAAGGAAGGCGTTGTGGGGGCTCCCAACCATGCGGGCAAGCGGGAGATCCTGCTCTCGGACGAGGCCGCCGAATAGGCGGCGCGCCTGACGCAGGGCCACAGCTTCGCCATGAGGGCGGTCTAGGAAAGGGACGTGAAGTTGACGCAGCCGCACCCGCACGCCCCGTTCCGAAACGCCCTCGGTCCTTCTGCCTTTCAGGTCGCCATGACGCCTCGTCTTGTCCTGCCGGTTCTGTGCGCGCTGCTGATGGCGGCGGCCGTGCCCGCGCGGGCCCAGGGCGTGCTGCTGCCGCCGGGCGAGGTGCTGCGGCCCGCCGGCTCCATTCCCGGCGCGGCCCAGCCCACCCAGTCCCAATTGTTCGGGGCGCAGACCGCCTTGCCGCTGCTCGCCCCCGCGCCGGCCACCCCGGCGGTCGCCGCGGCGCCGACCGCGCCGCCGAACGCCCAGGCGATCAACCCCGCTTCCGCCAACCCGCCGCCGAGCGTGGCCGCCGCGCCGCCGCCCATTCCGGTGCCCCGGCCCGCCAGCGCCAATGAGCCGCCGGTCCAGGCCGCTGCGGCGCCGACCCAGATCGCGCCCGCAGCCACCACCACCAATGCGGTCGGGGCCAAGGTGAGCGCATCCGGCAAGCCCGGCGCGCCCTTCCAGCCGCGCGCGGTGGCGCCCGTGCAGGGCGACCAGGACCGGGCGCCGGACGTGATCATCGACAAGGTGAGCAATTACTGGAATGGCGTGCAGGTGCTCTCCGGCAATTTCGTGCAGGTGGACCCGGACGGCTCGCGCAAGACCGGCGACTTCTACATGCAGAAGCCCGGCCGCGTGCGGTTCGAATATGATTCCCCCGCCACGCTGGAGCTGATCTCCAACGGCCAGTCGGTGGCGGTGCGCGACCGGCGCCTGAATACCCAGGACATCACCCCCCTGTCCCAGACCCCGCTGCGCTTCCTGCTGGCGCAGACCATCGACCTGGCGCGCGATCCCCATGTGGTGGGGGTCTACCAGGACAATCTCTATGTGACGGTGGTGATGGAGGAGAAGGTGCCCATGCTCGGCACCTACAAGCTGCTGCTGCTGTTCGACGCCAAGGACTACCAGCTCAAGCAGTGGATCGTGACCGATCCGCAGGGCTACGACACCTCGGTGGCGATCCGGAACCTGGATTACACCCGCCGGCCCGACCCCAAGCTGTTCGTGATCAATTTCGAGCGGATGCTGCAATAGGCGCGGCGCGCGACGCACGCGTTGGGACGGCGGTCGTTTCGACGTGGATCACGGCGCCTTGAACGTCACCCTCTCGTCCTCGTCGCGCACCCTCGACCTGCCCTTCAATGACCCGAAGGCGATGAACGACCCGGTCTCACCTGAAAGCCGGGCGGCCTGCCGCCCGGCCTGCTCCCGCCCTCAGGCGCATAAGTCCCGGGCGGGATGGAAGCGGGCCTGGAAGTCGGCATAGGCGGCCGCAAGGCCGTCCTTGAGCGGCGTCCGGGCGGTCCATCCGAGCGCAGTCAGGCGGGACACGTCGAGCAGCTTGCGCGGCGTGCCGTCGGGCTTGGAGGTGTCGAAGACGATCTCTCCGCGATAGCCGGTCACGGCCGCGATCTGATGGGCGAAGTCGGCGATGGTCATGTCCCGCCCGCAGCCGATGTTCAGCGGCTCCGCATCCGAATAGGTGCGCAGGACGTGGAGGCAGGCATCCGCCAGATCGTCCACGAACAGGAATTCGCGCCGGGGGGTGCCGGTGCCCCACACCGTCACGCTCGGCGCCCCCGCAAGCTTGGCCTCATGCATGCGCCGGATGAGCGCGGCGGGTACGTGGGAATGCTCGGGGTGGTAATTGTCGCCCGGGCCATAGAGGTTGGTGGGCATCACGCTCACATAGTCCGCGCCATACTGGCGGCGGAAGGCCTGGCACAGCTTGATGCCGGCGATCTTGGCGATGGCGTACCACTCATTGGTGGGTTCCAGCGGCCCGGACAGCAGGCTGTCCTCATGGATGGGCTGGGGGGCGAGCTTCGGATAGACGCAGGACGAGCCCAGGAACACCAGCTTGCGCACGCCCGCCTCGTGGGCGGCGCTGACGGTGGCGATCTCCACTTCCAGATTCTCGCGCAGGAAGTCCACCGGGAAGGCATCATTGGCGAAGATGCCGCCCACCTTGGCCGCCGCCATGAAGACGAAGTCCGGCCGCTCGCGCTTCATATAGGCGGTCACGCCGGCCCGCGAGGCAAGGTCCAGCTCCGCCCGGGAGGCGGTCAGCACCTCCACCTTCTCGCGGGCGAGCCGCCGCACCAGGGCGGACCCGACCATCCCGCGGTGGCCGGCGACGAAGATGCGGGCGCCTTCGATCTCAGACAGATCCGTGTTCATTTCGACCTCGATCGGACCGGACGCCCCATGGCGCGCCCGCATCGTTCCCTGGATGCGCCCCACATCCGTGACCCGCTTTCCAATTCTTTCCGCGCGAATATGTCAACTGTCGCGCCGCGGAAGGCGTGATGATTTTACCGCGCATTGCGGTGGGGCGCGACCCTGCACTTGACCTTCAGCACCAGAGCGCGGCTGATGCGGTGCACAACTGCGCCCCCGCCGGGGGCACCCTCCTGCCCCAACCACCGGAACCTGCCCGTGGCCCGTTCGCTGACCGTCTGCACCTGGAACATCAATTCCGTCCGCATCCGCCTCGACCTGGTCAAGGAGGCCGTCGCCCGCCTCAAGCCGGACGTGCTGTGCCTCCAGGAAACCAAGTGCCAGGACGACAAGTTCCCCCTCAATGCCATCAAGGAGATGGGGTTCGCCCACATCGCTCTCAATGGGCAGAAGGGCTGGCACGGGGTCGCCACCTTCTCGAAGCTCCCCTTCGCGGCGGTGGAACGGCAGGAATTCTGCGGCAAGGGCGATGCCCGTCACGTCTCGGTGACCGTGGCGCAAGGGCTCTCCGCGCCGCTGACCATCCACAATTTCTACGTGCCCGCCGGCGGCGATATTCCCGATCCCGACCTCAACCCCAAGTTCGCCCACAAGCTCGCCTTCCTGGACGAGGCCACCGCATGGCCTCGCCTTGCGGAACAGGCCAACGATCCGGCCGGCCATGCCATGCTGGTGGGCGATTTGAACATCGCGCCGCTGGAGAGCGATGTGTGGAGCCACAAGCAGCTCTTGAGCGTGGTCAGCCATACCCCGGTGGAGGTGGAGCGCATGGGCCGCTGGCAGGCTTCCGGCCCCTGGGTGGATGTGATGCGCCAGTTCGTCAGCCCGCCGGAAAAGCTCTTCACCTGGTGGAGCTACCGCTCCCCCGACTGGACCGCCAATGATCGCGGTCGCCGCCTCGACCATGTTTGGACCAGCCGCTCGCTGGCCCCGCTCGCCCGCGACCTGACCGTGCTGCGCGAGGCGCGCAGCTGGGAGAAGCCCTCCGACCATGTGCCGGTGGCGGTGACGTTCGAAGTGTGAGGGGGAAGGGGAGCCGCCTTTCCTCCCGTCCGTCGTCACGTCTTTCCTGCCACCTTGCCTCTCGCCCCCGCCCGTGCCACCGTCCGCCTCCCGCATCCACCGCCTCAGGCGACCTTTCCCATGTCTTCCTCCGACCTTCCCGACCTCGGCCCCTGGCCGACGCTTGGCTATGTGGACAGCCCGCTCGACCGGGCGGCCCATCTGCGCGGCGAGGCGGAGAGCCTGCTCGCAAGGCGGGATGCCCGCATCTATCTCATGGGCGGCGAGCTGGTGGCCGCGCGTAAGCTGGGCGAGTGGCTGGAGCCCTTGTTCGAGCGCGAGCATGCGGAAGCCCTTGGCGGCATCCGCCCCATCTTCCTTGGCCTCAGGGATGGCGCGCCGCGCTTTGCCATGCGCTTTGATCCCGGCCGGCGCGAGGAGATGGAGGCGGCGGGCCTCTTCGTGTCCGATCTGCGCTCCATCGCCGTTGCCGGCCAGCTGCCGCCTGGGGACCTGGCCGCGATCGCCTGCGGCAAGGCGATGCTGGCCTGGCACGGCCGTCACCGCTTCTGCTCCAATTGCGGCTCGGAATCTCGCATCGTCGAGGGTGGCTGGCGGCGGGACTGCCCCTCCTGCGGCGCCCAGCATTTTCCGCGCACCGACCCGGTGGTCATCATGCTCGCCCATCGGGGCGATCTGTGCCTGATGGGGCGCCAGCCCCATTTCGCGCCGGGCATGTGGAGCTGCCTCGCTGGCTTCGTGGAGCCCGGCGAGACCGCCGAGGAAGCGGTGCGGCGCGAGGTGCTGGAGGAAGCGGGCATCACCACGGGGCGGGTAACCTATCATTCCTGCCAGCCCTGGCCCTTTCCCATGTCCCTCATGATTGGCTGCCTCGCCGAGGCGACGTCCGACGAGATCGTCATGGACGCCAAGGAGCTGGAGGGCGCCCGCTGGTTCAGCAAGCGCGAGGCGGCACGCATGCTCACGCGCACCCACCCCGACGGCCTGTTCGTGCCGCCGCCGGTGGCCATCGCCCATCATCTGGTGCGGGCCTTCGTCGAGCGCGTCTAGACGCCGGTGCGACGCGCGCCTGCTTCGGGCGTCACGAATCGCTTCGGTGACGATTGAGTTCCGCGGTCCGGCCGGTCCACCATGGGGCCGGCAAAACAGCGGCCCGATTCGCGCCGCAGCGGGTGAGGCAGTGGAGCAGCAGACCGGAGCGGCCCATCTGGGCCATGTGAGGCGGATCGCAAGAGGAGTTCGGCGCTGGCTGGCGCCGCCGCGCGGCTCGGCGCGACCCACCCGTCGGCCGTCCACCCTGGTCTATGGCCTCGACGACAAGGTTCCGCTTTCCACCCTGGTCCCGCTCTCGGTCCAGCATGCCATGCTGGCCCTCACCTTCCTCATCTATCCCCTCGTGGCCGCCAGCGAGGCGCATCTGGGTGCCCACGAGATGCAGGCGGTGATGACCGCATGCACCATGTCCATGGGCCTTGCCACCATTCTCCAGAGCGCGCGCACCCGCATCGGCAGCGGTTATCTGGGCGTGCACATTCCCTCGCCCAGCGGCTTGCCGCTGGCGGTGCAGGCGCTGACCCTGGGCGGGCCGCCCTTGATGGCGGCCACCACGCTCATGGTGGGGGTCTGCCAGGTGTTCATGGCGCGCCTTGCCCGGCCCATGCGCATCCTCGCCCCGCCGGAAGTGTGCGGCGTCGCCGTGCTCATGCTCGGCATGTCGCTGGCGGGGCCGGCGCTTCGCCGGGCGCTGGGGCTGGAGGGGGGAGCCGCCCTTGTCCGGCCGGGCGCGCTCACCGTCTCCATGGCCACGCTGGCGCTGATCGTGGGCATCACCGTGTTCGCCCCGCGCCGCTTCAAGCTGTTCGCGGTGGTGACGGGCGCGACCCTGGGCTGGTTGCTGGCCGTTCCGTTCGGCGTGCTTCAGCCCGACATGGCGAAGACCTTGGCCGAGGTGGAGTTCGTGGACCTGCCGGCGCTGGCGCTTCCGGGCCTGACCCTGGCGCCGAGCCTGTTCCCGCTGCTCGCTTTGGTGGTGATGATGAGCTTCATGGACGTGCTCTCCACCACCGTCTCGCTGGAGAAGATGAACGATGCGGACTGGCGGCGGGCCGACATGGGCGCCGCCGGGCGGGCCATCTCCACGGTGGGCCTCGGCAACATCCTGAACGGCCTGACCACGGGCTTCCAGTGCGGCCTGTCCTCCTCCGCCGTGGGCCTGGCGTTTGCCACCGGCGCCACCGCCCGCATCATCGGCATTTGCGCGGGCGTCGTGATCTTCGCCACGGCCTTCTTCCCCAAGGCCATCGTGGCGCTCACCCTCATTCCCTCGCCGGTGATCGGCGGCATCCTGCTCTATACGTCCGCCTATCTGCTGGTGGCGGGCATGGACCTCATCCTCTCCCGCCGTCTCTCCGAGCGCCGGGTGTTCCTGGTGGGCCTGTCCATCCTGGCGGGCATGTCGGTGGCACTGCTGCCGCTGAAGGAGCAGTTGCATCCGGCCATCCAGCCGCTGTTCTCAAACCCGCTGACGGTGGCCATCTGCGCGGCCATGCTGCTCAACCTCATCATGCGCATCGGCATTTCCAAGGAGAGTGCGCTGCAGGTCGAGGAGGGCGCCAATGCCTTCCTCACCGTGCGCACCTTTCTGGAGCAGCAGGGCGACATGTGGGGGGCGCGGCGGGACGTAATCGCCGCCGCCATTCCGGTTGCCGCCCAGGCGCTGGAGGTGGTGGTGGATAACGGCATCGCCGAGGGTCCGGTCGAATTGCGCGCGCGCTTCGACGAGACCCACCTGGACGTGTTCGTGATCTATGACGGCGCGGTGCTGGAAGTGCCCAAGGAGCGCCCCTCGCCGGAGGCGCTGCTGGGGGACGCGCAGGAGGTGGCGCGCTTTGCCGCCTACCTCCTGAAGGGCCTCGGCGACAAGGTGACCTTCGGCCGCGTCGGCGGCAAGGCCCGCATCATCCTGCGCTTCGACCACTGAAGGCGCGTCGCCCTCAGCCGTGGCCGTTCAGACCCAGCCGGTAGGAATGGGCGGGATAGACGCCCAGGATGCGCAGTTCGCGGGAGAAGAAGGCCAGCTCTTCCAGCGCGAACTTCAGGCCCTGGTCGTCCGGGTGACCGTCCACGTCGGCATAGAATTGGGTGGCCGTGAACTGGCCGTCCATCTGGTAGGATTCCAGCTTGGTCATGTTCACGCCATTGGTGGCAAAGCCGCCCAGCGCCTTGTAGAGCGCGGCGGGAACGTTGCGCACGCGGAAGACGAACGACGTCACCACCGGCCCCTCGGCCGGGCTTGCCCAGTCCCCCTCCTTGGAGAGGATAACGAAGCGGGTGGTGTTGTGGGCTTCGTCCTCGATATTCTCGGCCAGGATATCGAGGCCATAGAGTTCGGCGGCGAGGCGCGAGGCGATGGCGGCGCGGCTGATGTCCTGGGCCTCGGCGATCTCGCGGGCAGAGCCGGCGGTGTCGGCGCCAATGACCGGGGCAAGGCTCAAGGTGCGCAGGGCCTTGCGGCACTGGCCGAGCGCCATGACGTGGCTCTGTGCCGTCTTCAGCGTGGCCAGGCTCGCCCCCTTCACCGCCATGAGTTGGTGGGAGAGGGGCAGGAAGTACTCGCCGATGATGTTGAGGCTCGCCCGGGGCAAGAGGTGGTGGATGTCGGCCACGCGGCCGGCCACGGAATTCTCGATGGGGATCATGGCGAGGTCCGCCGTGCCGCCTTCCACCGCCGCAAACGCGTCCTCGAAGGTGGGGCAGGGCACCGCCTCATGGTCGGGATAGGTGTCGCGGCACGCAATGTGCGAGTTCGCGCCCGGCTCTCCCTGGAACACGATGCGGCGGCTCATGGCATTCTCCTCGTCTGGGCCGGCGCTGGGCGGGCCGGATATCTCTTTCCTCGATCGGGCCGAATCCCCCCGGCGGCACCGGCCGCGCGTCGTGATGGCGCGGCGGGCGGATATTCACCGCCGCGCGGCTCCTGTCCATCGGCAATTGCGGTGGCGGGTCCGGCGGCCCGGTTTCCGGCGTCACCTGGCGCCTGCGGATGCGACGGGTCGCCGCGTGGCGGCCGCTGCGTCAGCGTGGGCGAGTGGCGCCGAGGGCGCGCCGGCATCGCGAAAGCCGTTGGGATCGGCGGTGACGGGGCGCCTCAAAGGCGCGCACGGCAAGGCCAAACGTGCCATTTGGGCGCGCCCCCACCGGGTTGCGCGGGGCGAACCAACATGATTAGTGTCCGAACGGCAGCACCCTTAAGGGCGCGCCGCCTAACTGTGCGCGCGGAACTGGCTAGAATCTTGGGGCTCCGAGGAGCGAAGCGCCGATGGATAGTTTCGAATTGAACAAAATCGCGGGCGCGGTGCTGGGAACTCTGACGCTCACGCTCGGTCTCGGTATCGTCTCGCAGATCATCTTCACACCCGAGGCCCCTGCCAAGCCCGGCTATGAGATCGCCGTGCCAGAGGGCCCGTCGGAAGCCGTGGCCACCAAGCCCGCGGAAGTGCCGATCGAGCAGCTGTTCGCCACCGCCTCTCCCGAGAAGGGAGCCAACGTTGCCAAGAAGTGCGTGGCCTGCCACAATTTCCAGGAAGGCGCGGGCGCCAAGGTGGGTCCCGACCTCTACGGCATTGTCGGCCGCCCGAAGGCGAGCGCTCCGGGCTTTGCCTATTCCACGGCCATGAAGGACAAGGGCGGCGACTGGACACCCCAGGATCTGAACGCCTTCCTGGCCAATCCGAAGGCCTATATTCCGGGCACCGCCATGGCCTTTGCCGGCCTCGGCAAGGAGACCGAGCGGGCAGACCTGATCGCTTATCTCAACACCTTGTCCCACGATCCCAAGCCCCTGCCGACGGCCTCCGCCGAGCCGGCCAAGGAGGCGACCCCTTCCGCGCCCGCGCCGGCCGGCGCTGCGCCGGGCGGGGTAACGCCCTCCGCGCCTGCGCCTTCCGAGGCCAAGCCGCAGTGAGGGCAGCCTGAAGGGCCGTCCTGCCCTTCGATGGGGTTCGATCCGTCAGAGGCCGTCCTTCGGGGCGGCCTTTTTCGTTGGGGCCGGCTCGCGATGCCGGCCATCCCATCGTGCGGCAGGGGGGCGCTGGGAAGGCGGCACAGGGCACGTTTGCCGGTCACGCTCGCTTGAGCGGGGGGCGGAGGGGGCCGGCCGCCATCTTTCTGCCGTCGCGCCGGGGGTCATAATCGGCTATTCCTGTGGCATCCCCCCGCATCGCAGATCCGGAGTTCTCCATGAAGCTGATGGTCCGCCGCCTCGCCCTCGCCGTGGCGCTTCTCGCCTGCGCGGGTCCGGCGTCGGCGCAGGAGGCCAACGCCCCGTTCCGCGCCGCGACCTCGCTCATGGGGGGTCCGAAATATCCTCCGGATTTCAAGCATTTCGACTATGTGAACCCCGACGCCCCCAAGGGCGGCGCGTTGCGGCTCTCCGAGAGCGGGACCTTCGACAGCTTCAATTCTGTGATCCCGCGCGGGGCCGCCGCCGCTGGGCTCGGGCTGATCTACGATACGCTCACCACCCAGTCCTACGACGAGGTGGCTACCGCCTATGGCCTCATCGCCGAGGGACTGCGCTATCCCTCCGACTTCTCCTCCGTCACCTATCGCCTGCGCCCCGAGGCGCGCTGGCATGACGGCACGCCCATCACGCCCGACGACGTGGTGTGGTCCTTCGACGTGATCACCAAGAACAGCCCCGGCCAAGCCTTCTATTATCGCCATGTGAAGTCGGTGGAGAAGACCGGGGAGCGCGACGTCACCTTCACCTTCGATCAGGGCGGCAATCGCGAGCTGCCGCAGATCGTGGGCGAGATGACCATCCTGCCCAAGCATTGGTGGACGGGCACGGACAGCAGCGGGCGTCCCCGCGACATCACCCAGGGCACCCTGGAGCCGCCGCTCGGCTCGGGCGCCTACAAGATCAAGTCCTTCGTGCCCGGCCGGACCATCGTCTATGAGCGGGTGAAGGATTATTGGGGTGCCCAGCTGCCGGTGAATGTGGGCACCAACAATTTCGACGAGATCCGCTACGAATATTACCGCGACGATACGGTGGAGCTGGAAGCGTTCAAGGCCGACCAGTATGATTTCCGGGTGGAAATCTCGGCCAAGAACTGGGCCACGGCCTATGACTTCCCGGCCCGCACCGACGGCAAGGTGGTGCTGGAAATGTTCGAGAACCGGGCGTCGGGCGTCATGCAGGCCTTCGTGCCCAACCTCCGCCGGGCCAAGTTCCAGGATGCCCGCGTGCGCCGCGCGCTCAATTACGCGCTCGACTTCGAGGGCATGAACCACACCCTCTTCTTCGACCAATATACCCGCGTCTCCAGCTATTTCGCCGGCACCGAGCTGGCCGCGACCGGGATTCCCGCTGGCCAGGAGCTGGATATCCTCCAGGGCGTGAAGGACAAGGTGCCGCCCGCCCTCTTCACCACGCCCTACACGAATCCCGTCGCGGGCACCGAGGAAGCCCGCCGCGCCAATCTGCGCAAGGCGGCCGAATTGATGAAGGAAGCGGGCTATCAGGTGAAGGGGCGCCAGCTGGTGGATGCCAAGGGCGAGCCCTTCACCTTGGAAATCCTGGTGGACCGGCCGAGCTTCGAGCGCGTCGCCCTGTTCTACAAGCCCGCTCTGGAGCGGCTCGGCATCGCCGTGTCCGTGCGGGTGGTGGACAATGCCCAATATATCAACCGCGTCCGCGCCCGCGACTTCGACATGATCGTCGCCGCCTGGGGCCAGTCGCTCTCGCCGGGCAATGAACAGCGCGACTTCTGGGGCTCCGAATCGGCCAAGCGCGACGGCTCGCGCAACTATGCCGGCATCGCCGACCCGGCGGTGGACGCGCTGATCGAGAAGGTCATCTATGCCAGCGACCGCGAGGAACTGGTGGCCGCCGCCCATGCGCTGGACCGGGTGCTGCTGTGGAACGACTTCGTCATCCCCGCCTGGACGCTCAATTTCACCCGCACCGCGCGCTGGGACCGGTTCTCCCATCCGCCCCAATTGCCGCGCTATTCCTTCGGCTTCCCCACCATCTGGTGGTGGGATGCCGCCAAGGCGGCGAAGGTGGGGAATGCCAAGCCATGAGCGGCCTTGACCGGCGTTCCGTCCTGAAGCTCTCCGCTGCCGCCGGCGCGGGTCTCTTCCTGCCACCCCTTGGGGCGGTGCTGGGAGGCAATGGCAGTGCCCGGGCGGCGGAAACGGGTGAGCGCCACGGGCTCTCGGCCTTCGGCGACCTGAAATACCCGGCCGACTTCAGCCACTTCGCCTATGTGGACCCCAACGCCCCCAAGGGTGGCGCCTTCTCCCTCATCGGACCCACGGCGGCCTATAACCAGTCGTTCCAGACCTTCAACTCGCTGAACGGCTACATCTTGCGGGGCGACGGCGCACAGGGCCTCGCGCTGGTGTTCGACGCCCTGATGGTGCGGGCCACGGACGAGCCGGACAGCCTCTATGGTCTCGTCGCCTCCTCCGTCACCATCACCGAGGACGGGCGCGTCTATCGCTTCACGCTCCGGCCCGAAGCGCGCTTCCACAACGGTACGCCGCTGACCGCCGAGGATGTGGTGTTCTCGCTGGAGACGCTGAAGAGCCAGGGCCATCCCCTGATCCGACAGGCGCTCCAGGAGTTTTCCGGCGCCGAGGCAGAGGGACCCGGCGTGGTGGTGCTGCGCTTTTCAGCCCAGCGCCCCCGCGACGTGCCCCTTTATGCCGCCAGCCTGCCCATCTTCTCCAAAGCCTATTACAGCGCGCGCAAGTTTGAGGAGACCACGCTTGACCCGCCGCTCGGCTCCGGCCCCTACAAGGTGGGCCGCTTCGAGGTGGGGCGGTTCGTGGAATATGACCGGGTGCCTACCTATTGGGCGGCGGACCTGCCGGTCAATCGCGGCCGCTTCAACTTCGATACCGTGCGCTACGAATATTTCCGCGACCGGGAGGTGGGATTCGAGGCCTTCAAGGCACGCGCCTATCTCTATCGACAGGAATTCACCTCCCGTGCTTGGGCGACCCAGTATGACTTCCCGGCGGTGAAAGACGGGCGGGTGAAGCGGGACGTGCTGCCCGACAACACGCCTTCGGGTGCGCAGGGCTGGTTCTTCAACACCCGCCGGCCGAAATTCTACGACCGCACAGTGCGCGAGGCGATCGCGCTCGCCTTTGATTTCGAGTGGACCAACAAGAACCTGATGTTCGGCCAGTATGAGCGGACGGTCTCGTTCTTCCAGAATTCCGACCTGATGGCGCAGGGCAAGCCCTCGCCTGCGGAGGAAAAGCTGCTCGCGCCCTATCGCGACCGCCTGCCAGAGGAAGTGTTCGGCGAGCCCTATGTGCCGCCCGTCACCGACGGCTCCGGACAGGACCGGGCGCAATTGCGCCGCGCCGCCGCGCTCCTGAAGGAGGCGGGCTATGTGGTGCAGCAGGGCCGGCTGGTGGATGGCAAGGGCCAGCCGCTGACCATCGAGTTCCTGGACGATGACGGTGCCTTCGAGCGGCACACCTCGCGCTATATCGGCAATCTGAAGGTGCTGGGCATCGAGGCCACCTTCCGGATCGTCGATCCCGCGCAATATCAGGCGCGGCTGAAGGATTTCGACTTCGACATGCTGGTGCGCCGCTATTCCGTCTCGCTCAATCCGGGCGAGGAATTGCGGGCCTATTTCGGCAGCGAGGCGGCGCGCACGCGCGGCTCGAACAATGTCTCGGGCATCTCCGACAGTGCCGTGGACGGGCTCATCAGCGTGGCGCTCGCCGCCCAGACCCGGCCCGAGCTGGTGACCGCCTGCCGCGCCCTCGACCGGGTGCTGCGCGCGGGCCGCTATTGGGTGCCCCAATGGTACAAGCCGTCCCACTGGGTGGCCTATTGGGATGTGTTCGGTCGCCCGCCCGTCCCGCCCAAATACGACACCGGCGTCCTCGACACCTGGTGGCACAAGCCCGCCTGAGCGGTTGACGCAGCGCCGGCCTGACCGCACGGTGACGCGGAAAGCGGAGACACGATGCTCGCCTATATCGTCCGACGCCTGGCCCTGATGATCCCGACCATCCTCGGCATCATGCTGGTGTCCTTCGTGGTCATCCAGTTCGCCCCCGGCGGGCCGGTGGAGCGGGTGATCGCCCAGCTCACCGGCGATGACGTCTCCGCCACCGCCCGCGTCTCGGGCCAAGGCGGCGACTTCTCGGGCGGTGCGCGGGCGCCGGGCGCGGGCGGAGCGGATGCCTCGTCCAAATATCGCGGCGCCCAGGGGCTCGACCCGAAATTCATCGCGGAGCTGGAAAAGCAGTTCGGCTTTGACAAGCCGGCCCATGAGCGCTTCCTCCAGATGATCTGGAACTATGTGCGCTTCGACTTCGGCCGCTCCTATTTCCGCGACATCGGCGTGCTCGATCTGATCGCGGAGAAGCTGCCGGTCTCCATCTCGCTCGGCCTGTGGATGACGCTTCTGACCTATGCCATCTCCATTCCCTTGGGCATCGCCAAGGCCATGCGGGACGGCTCGCGCTTCGATGTGTGGACCTCGGCAGTCATCATCGTCGGCTATGCCATCCCCTCCTTCCTGTTCGCCATCCTGCTCATCATCCTGTTCGCCGGCGGGTCGTTCTTGGACTGGTTCCCGCTTCGGGGGCTGACCTCGGACAATTGGGTGCAGATGTCCTGGCCGGAGCGCATCGCCGACTATGCCTGGCATTTGGTGCTGCCGCTCACCTCCATGGTGCTCGGCGCCTTCGCCACCATGACATTGTTGACCAAGAACTCGTTCCTGGAAGAGATCCGCAAGCAATATGTGACCACCGCCCGCATGAAGGGCCTGCCGGAGCGGCGGGTGCTTTACGGGCATGTGTTCCGCAATGCCATGCTGATCGTGATCGCCGGCTTCCCGTCCGCTTTCATCTCCGCCTTCTTCACCGGCTCGCTCCTGATCGAGACCATCTTCTCGCTGGATGGTCTGGGGCTTCTGGGGTTCGAAAGCGTGCTCAACCGAGACTATCCGGTGGTGTTCGGCACGCTCTATATCTTTTCGCTGGCCGGCCTCCTGGTGGGGCTCCTGTCCGATCTCACCTACATGCTGGTGGACCCACGGATCGACTTCGAGAGCCGGGAGGTGTGAGGCATGGATACGCTCGCTTCCGTCCCTCCCGCGTCCCCGCCGCCCGCCGTCCCCGCCAAGCCCAGCTGGCTCTCGCCGCTCAACCAGCGCCGGGTGCGGAACTTCCGTGCCAACCGGCGCGGCTGGTGGTCGTTCGTTCTCTTCACCATCCTGTTCGTGCTCAGCCTGTTCGCCGAGTTCATCGCCAATGACCGGCCGATCCTGGTGAGCTATGAGGGCGCCTATTATTTCCCCGTGGTGAAGGCCTATCCGGAGACCACGTTCGGCGGCGACTTCGAGACCACGGCGGATTATCGCGACCCGTACCTGAAGAAGTTGATCGCGGAAAAAGGCGGCTGGATGATCTGGCCGCTCATCCATTTCTCCTATTCCACCCACAATCTCGACCTGCCCACGCCGGCCCCCTCGCCACCCACCTGGATGCTCACCGAGGCGCAGTGCAAGGCGGCGGCCGAGCGCAAGGGCGTGTCGGGCTGCTCGGGCCTGGAAATGAACTGGCTCGGCACCGATGACCAGGGCCGCGACGTGCTGGCCCGCCTGATCTACGGCTTCCGCATCTCGGTGCTGTTCGGCCTGACCCTGACCATCATCTCCTCCATCATCGGGGTGGCGGCGGGCGCGGTGCAGGGCTATTTCGGCGGTTGGGTGGACCTCCTGTTCCAGCGCTTCATCGAGATCTGGACCGCCATTCCCTCCCTCTATCTGCTGCTCATCATCTCGTCCGTGCTGGTGCCGGGCTTCTGGGTGCTGCTCGGCATCCTGCTGCTCTTCTCCTGGGTGGCGCTGGTGGGGCTGGTGCGGGCGGAATTCCTGCGGGCACGCAACTTCGAATATGTGCAGGCGGCGCGGGCGCTGGGGGTGGGCAATTTCACCCTCATCGTGCGCCACATCCTGCCCAATGCCATGGTGGCCACCCTCACGCTTTTGCCGTTCATCCTGTCCTCCTCGGTGATGACGCTCACCGCCTTGGACTTTCTCGGCTTCGGCCTGCCCCCCGGCTCGCCCTCGCTGGGCGAGCTTTTGTCCCAGGGCAAGGCCAACATCCA
The DNA here is from genome assembly GCF_017742835.1 of Aquabacter sp. L1I39. Taxonomy (GTDB): domain Bacteria; phylum Pseudomonadota; class Alphaproteobacteria; order Rhizobiales; family Xanthobacteraceae; genus L1I39. The sequence goes on along the minus strand of NZ_CP072392.1, from coordinate 1,681,453 downwards.
GGCCCCCTGGCTGGGGCTGACCGGCTTCTTTACCGTGGGCCTGATGCTGACCTTGCTTATCTTCATCGGCGAAGCCGTCCGCGACGCCTTCGACCCGCGCAAGACCTTCGGGTGAGTGTGGTAGGATGGCGGCGGAGATGACCCCATGACCAGGATCGTGCGCGAACACTACCCGGTGGAGAAGCTGCCGGAGGATTTGCGGGACGGGCTTCCCGTCGGCGCCACAGTCACCGTCACCGTGGAAGGTGGCTCTCCGCGCCAGCCTTTCGACGTGCGGCTGGACCAGATTCTGCACGATGCGCGCCCAGTCGGCCCCTCGGAGGCGCGGATGCGGCTAGCGCGTAGCGGGGTCAGCGCCACCGAGGCGGTGGCGCGGATCCGTGCGCTTCGCGACGAGTGGGATCGCTAGACGGTGCGCGTCTATCTGGATGCCAATGCCATCATCCTGGCAATGGAGGGGGAGCCGCGAGCGGCGGAGGCTATGGTCGCCATCATGGAGCATCGTTCCGCCGACTTCGCCGCTGTGACCAGCCAATTGTCCGTGGCGGAGATTCTGGTGGCGCCCATCCGCGAGCGCGATTTTTCACGCATCGAAATCTATGCTGGTCTTCTGGCAGAGGGAGGCCAACTGGATTGCCTCGCCGTCTCGCGTGATGTCCTGTTCACCGCCGCCCGTATTCGCGCCGCTCATCCCAGCCTGAAGCTGCCGGATGCCATACACTTGGCCAGTGCCGAGTGCACAGGCTGCTCTCACATCATTACCGGCGACAAGCGTCTTGCGGCCCATGCGCCGCTGCCCGTGGTGGACACGAACGCCCGTGACCTTTCTGCCCTTCTGGAGCAGCTCTCATGACCGAAGCCGCCGCGCCCCTTCTGTCCGTCGAGAACCTGTCCGTCGCCTTCCGCCGGGACGGAACGGATACCCTGGCGGTGAAGGGCGTGTCCTTCCAGGTGGGCGCGGGCGAGACCGTGGCGCTGGTGGGGGAATCGGGCTCCGGCAAGTCGGTGACCGCCCTGTCCATCCTCAAGCTCCTGCCCTATCCGGCCGCCAGCCACCCCTCTGGCCGCATCCTGTTCAAGGGGCAGGACCTGCTCACCTTGCCGGACCGGGACTTGCGCGGGGTGCGCGGCAATGACGTGACCATGGTGTTCCAGGAGCCCATGAGCTCCTTGAACCCGCTTCACACCATCGAGCGGCAGGTGGGGGAGATGCTCATCCTCCATCGCGGCCTGTCGACGGCGGCCGCCCGCAAGCGGACGCTGGAACTGCTGCACGAGGTGGGCCTGCCCGATCCGGAAAGCCGGCTGTCCGCCTATCCCCATCAATTGTCCGGCGGCCAGCGGCAGCGCGTCATGATCGCCATGGCGCTCGCCAACGAACCGGACCTGCTGATCGCCGACGAGCCCACCACCGCGCTCGACGTCACCGTCCAGGCGCAGATCCTCAAGCTGCTGAAGGAGCTGCAAGGTCGCCTGGGCATGGCCATGCTGTTCATCACCCATGACCTGGGCATCGTGCGCAAGATCGCGGACCGGGTCTGCGTCATGCGGCACGGGGAGATCGTGGAGCAGGGCAGCGCGGAAGACACTTTCCAGCGTCCCCGCCACCCCTACACGCAGGCGCTGCTCCATGCCGAGCCCAAGCCCGACCCGGCCCCCGCCGCCCCGGACGCGCCGGTGGTGGTGGCCACCGAGGATCTGAAGGTCCATTTCCCCATCAAGCGCGGCATCCTTCGGCGGACCATCGGCCATGTGAAGGCGGTGGATGGGGTGACCGTGTCCGTTCACCAGGGCGAGACGCTGGGGGTGGTGGGGGAATCCGGCTCCGGCAAGACCACTTTGGGGCTGGCCATGCTGCGCCTTATTTCCTCCGCCGGGCCCATCGCCTATCTCGGCCGCCGCATCGACGGCCTGCGCTTTGCCCAGATGCGGCCCCTGCGTAAGGACATGCAGATCGTCTTCCAGGACCCCTATGGCGCCCTCTCTCCCCGCATGGCGGTGGGCGACATCGTGGGGGAGGGGCTGGAGGTGCATCAGCCCGGCCTCTCGTCCCAGGCACGGGAAGAGCGCGTGATCGCGGCGCTGGTGGATGTGGGCCTTGATCCCGAGATGCGGCATCGCTATCCGCACGAATTCTCTGGCGGCCAGCGCCAGCGCATCTCCATCGCCCGGGCCATGGCGCTTGAACCCTCTTTCGTGGTGCTGGACGAGCCCACCTCGGCGCTGGACATGCTGGTGCAGGCGCAGATCGTGGACCTGCTCCGCTCCCTCCAGCGCCGGCGTAACCTCACCTACATGTTCATTTCCCACGATCTGCGGGTGGTCTCGGCGCTCGCAAGCCGCATCCTGGTGATGAAGGGCGGCAAGGTGGTGGAGGAAGGCCCGGCGCGGCAGGTGTTCGAGGCGCCGCGCGAGGCCTATACCAAGGCTCTGTTCGCGGCGGCCTTCAATCTGGAGACCGCCCAGGCCGGAGTGGTGGCGCAATGAGCGGGAGCGAGACGGGCGGGCTGCTCGGCGATGCGATTGCGGATATCGACCTGTCCGCACCTGAGACCCTGGCGAAGTCCTATCTCACCTATGAGCAGTATGGCGTCACGCTGCGCCATCCCGACGGCACCATAGACCAGCTCTCGCGGGACGTGATCCGGGTGGGGCGGGTGGCCGGGGTGCTGTGCGTGGATCCCGCGCGAAATGTCCTGGTGCTGATCCGCCAGTTCCGCCTCTCGGCGCATCTGGCCACCGGGCGGGGCGAACTGGTGGAGATCGTTGCCGGCCGGGTGGAGCGGGGCGAGGACGCGGCGGAGGCGGCGCGGCGGGAATGCCTGGAGGAGATCGGGCTGGAGCCCTATCACCTGGAGCCGCTCTTCACCTTCCTACCCACGCCGGGCGTGACGGACGAAAGCTGCGACCTGTTCCTCGGCCTCGTGGATGCCTCCCGGGTGCCGGAGCAGGCGGGCGCGGCGGTCGAGCAGGAGGTGACGCGCCCCTTCACCGTGCCGGTGGACGCGGCGCTCACGCTGCTTGAGCCCGGCCGCTCCTGCAATGGCTATTTGCTGCTGGCCCTGCAATGGCTGGCGCTAAATCGCCAGCGCCTGCCGGAACTGATGGCGCGCGGGCGGGCCAGCGCGCCATAGGGTCCGCCCGCTCAGTCCGGAAGGAAGCCCAGCAGCAGGCGGGCGAGCGCCTCAGGCTGCTCGACGCAAGGAATGTGCGAGGCGTCCGCGATCATCTCAAGCCGCGCGCCGGAAATGCCTTGCGCCAGTGCTTCAGCGGATGCGGGCGGGGTGGAGGGATCCTTGTCGCCCACGATCACCAGCACCGGCGCGGCGATCTTCGCACCGGCCTCGCGCAGGTCCGCATCGCGCACCGCCATGGCGCAGCCCAGATAGCCCTCCAGCGTGGTGCGGGCGACCATGTTCACATAGCCGCGGATGAGATCGGGGCGGGCTGCGCGTAAGCCGTCGGTGAACCAGCGGGCCATGACGCCCGGCGCGATGGCGGGCAGGCCGTCGCGGCGGATGCCGACGATGCGGTCGTTCCACACCGAGGCCGGGCCGATGACGGCAGCCGTGTCGCACAGCACCACATGGTCCACCCGGTCCGGCGCATAAGCCGCCAGATGCTGGGCCACCATGCCGCCGATGGACAGGCCCACCACATGGGCCTTCGCAATGCCCAGCGCATCCATGAGCGCCAAGGCGTCGCCCGCCAACTCCGAGATGGAATAGCCCTGCGTCTCGCCCGGCAGCGGGGCGGCATCGGTGAGGCCGTGGCCGCGCATGTCATAGCGCAGCACCCGGTAGCGGGTGGTGAGCGCCGGGACGATGGCATCCCACACATGGAAGCTGGTGCCCAGCGAATTGGCGAGCAGCAGGACGGGAGCGCCCTCCGGGCCGGCGAGGTCGTAATGGGTGACGAGGGGGCCGGTGAGGATGAAGGGCATGGTGGGCTCCAGGAGACACAACGGACGGATTTAGGCGTTCCGCAAGACCGATGCGAGACGGTCCGACGGGACCGGCGGGGATCAGACGGTGGCGATGGGGGTCACGGGCGAGCCCACCGCGCCGGGCAGGCGCAAGGGCGGGGCGGTGAGCAGGAAGCGGCTGCGGCCGGTGGCCTTCAGGCGCGCCGCCAGCCCTGAGAGCCACCACAATTCGCCGAGCGGCACGCCCAGCTTGAACAGGCAATGATGGTGCAGCGGCATGGACGCCTGGGAATTGGCGGCGAGCTTGCGGGCGGGCAATTGCTCCACCGCGTAATTATCCGCCACCAGGGCCGAGATGCGGCTGTCGGCGATCCAGTCGAGAAGCTTGGTATCGCGCCCATCCAGCACCGCGCAGGCGCGGGCGAGGCGGTCGGGATCGGGGGCACCGTCCATGGCCATGATGAGGTCGGTGAATCCGGTATAGAGGCAGAGGATGTCGCCTTCCTCCACCACCACCTTCTGGGCTTCCAGCACCCGCATCAGGTCGTCATAGCCCACCAAGTGTCGGTCTTCGCCGAAGGGCGAGAGCAGGTCCACCAGCACGCCGCGCCCCTGCACGCCATGGGCGGCGGCATTCTGGATGCCCAGGCGCCGGGCCCCGGAGGGGATGCCGCGCTCGGCGGCGTCCTTGGGCCCGACAATGTCGATGCCGGCGCGGAAGCCGTTATAATAGACCGGTTCCGGCCGCCCCGTGCCGCTCACGTCGAACAGGGCGCCCACATGGGCGAAGCTGTCCCACTGGGTGGAATATTGCAGGCAGATTTCCACCTTGTCGTCGCACACCACGTCCACGAAGCTGGCATCGTCGTGGCACAGCAGGGCGTTGTAGCGCGGCGTTTCGGCGGGGCCGGTGGGCACCAGGACCGGGGGAAAGCGGCGGGCATTCACCACATTGCCACCGGGCCGGTCCAGCGGAAGGGAGAGGCAGAAGGTGCGGCCCTCCCGCACCTCGGCGACGGCGGCGCGCACCTTCTCCGGCGTGATGAGGTTGAGGCGGCCCAGTTCATCGTCCGGCCCGAAATCGCCCCAGGTGGAGCCTTCGGGACGGCGGGTCCAGCGCGGGTTGGACATGTGATGCCTCTTTCTTTCGCGGAGCCTTGTGCGGGGCCTCAGACCACGCTTTTGCCCACCGTCATGCCGCCGCAGACCGGCAGTGTCTGGCCGGTCACGAAGCCGGCGGCATCGCCCAGGAAGAAGCAGATGGCATCCGCCACGTCCTCCGGCGTGCCCATGCGGCCGACCGGAATGGCCTCGATGATGGCGCGGGTGCGGGGCGCGTCGGGCGGGTTGGCGGCGGTGAAGAGGGGGGTGGCGATGGGGCCGGGGGCCACCGCATTCACGGTGATGCCGTCACGGCCCAGTTCCAGCGCCCAGGTGCGCGTCAGGCCGAGCAGACCGGCCTTGCTGGCGGCATAGGCGCTGCGCAGGTCCTTGCCATAGGCGGCGCGGCTGGAGACGTTCACGATCCGCCCGAAGCCCGCCGCCCGCATGCCGGGCAGCAGCGCCTGCGTGCACTGGAGCGTGGCGCCCACATTCAGGCGCATGACCGCTTCAAGGTCGTCGAGCGTGGTGTCGTCGACGGTCGCTGGCCGCACCAGGCCCACATTGTTGACGAGGCGGGTGATGGGGCCGTCCGCCAGCACGGCTTTCAGCGCGGCATCGGTGGCCGCCGCATCCATCATGTCGACGGCGATGAAGCCGGCGGCCACGTCGCCGGGGGGCGGGGCGCGGTCGAGCACCACCACCGCGCGGCCCGCCGCGATTTCCCGCCGGACCACCGCAAGGCCGATGCCGCTGGCGCCGCCCGTGACGAGGGTGCGCCCTGCGCCGGACGTCACTTCGGGGCTCCCGGCAGGTAGCAGACCCCGTCCACATAGGCCTTGCGCCAGCGCTGGATCACCACGCGCTCGAACAGGCCGGCGGTGGTGAAGGGATCGGCGGCGATGAAGGCTTCCGCCTCCGCCCGCGTCTCCACGTCCACCACATAGAGCCCGCCGCCGGCGGCATTGCCCTCTTCGTCCAGCTTGGCGCCGCAGGCGAGCAGCAGGTGCTTGTGGGCGTCCAGGAAGGCGAGGTGCACGTCACGGGTGGCGGTGCGCAGGTCCGCCGAGCCGGGCTTGTCGAAGGTCTCGATCATATAAGCCATTGGAAGTCTCCCGCCTCAGGCCGCGCGGATTTCCAACCCGGTGCGCGCCTTCAGTTCGTCGAGGGTGAGGCCCGGCGCCAGTTCGCGCAGGACGAAGCCGTCGGCGTCGATATCCAGCACCGCATGGTCGGTATAGACCCGGTTGACGCAGCCAAGGCCGGTCAGCGGATAGGTGCAGCGGTGCACCAGCTTGGATTCGCCCTTCTTGGTGAGCAGTTCCATCATGACGAACACGTTGGCCGCGCCCACCGCCAAGTCCATGGCGCCACCGACGGCGGGGATGGCATTGGCGTCATTGGTGGCCCAGTTGGCGAGGTCGCCATTCTCCGCCACCTGGAAGGCGCCGAGGACGGCGATGTCCAAGTGCCCGCCCCGCATCATGGAGAAGGAGATCATGTGATCGAAGAAGGCGCCGCCTTCCAGAAGCGTCACGGGCTCCTTGCCGGCATTGATGAGGTCCATGTCGACCGCATTGTCGCCGGGCTTGGGACCCATGCCGAGGATGCCATTCTCCGCATGGAGCAGGATTTCCCGGTCGGCGGGCAGGTGGTCCGCCACCAGGCCGGGCATGCCGATGCCGATATTGACCACCGCGCCTTCGGGAATGTCCCTTGCGATGAGCTTGGCCATCTCGACGCGGGTCCAGGGGACGAAAGTGCTGCTGCTCATGCCGAGGCTCCCGTTCCGACCGCGACCACGCGGTCCACGAACACGCCGGGGGTGACGATGGATTCGGGGTCGAGCGATCCCAGCGGCACGATCTCCTCCACCTGGGCCACCGTCACCTTGGCGGCGGTGGACATGACCGGCCCGAAATTGCGGGCGGTCTTGCGGTAGATGAGGTTGCCCCAGCGGTCGCCCTTGAACGCCTTGATCAGCGCGAAGTCCGCCTTGATGGGATATTCGAGCACATAGCCGCGCCCGTCGATGATGCGCGTCTCCTTGCCCTCGGCCAGCGGCGTGCCGTAGCCCGTGGGGGTGAAGAAGGCGCCGATGCCGGCCCCGGCGGCGCGAATGCGCTCCACCAGATTGCCCTGGGGCACCAGTTCCAGCTCCAGCTTGCCGTCGCGATAGAGCTTGTCGAAGACGAAGGAATCCACCTGCCGGGGGAAGGAGCACACCACTTTGCGCACGAGGCCCGCCTGGAGCAGGGCGGCAAGGCCGGTGGTGCCGTTGCCGGCATTGTTGGAGACGATGGTCAGATCCTTGGGCGCGCGTTCAATGAGCGCGTCGATGAGCTGGTGGGGCATGCCCGCCCCGCCGAAGCCGCCCACCAGGATGGTCGCGCCGTCCGGAATGTCGGCGACGGTGCTCGCCGTATCGGGTCTCGTCTTGTCGATCATGTGTGGCCGCTTTCTTCTTGTTCAGCCGATCGCCGAGGGATGGCGCGCCAGGGGCGTCACCACGATGTCCATGAAGGGGAAGAGAGGCAAGGAGGACAACAGGGTGTGCAACTCGTCGACGCTCTCCACGTCGAAGATGGAAACGTTCGCATACCGGCCGGCGATGCGCCACAGATGCACCCACTTGCCCTGCCGCTGGAGATCCTGCGCATAGGCCTTCTCCGCCGCCTTGATGGCGTCCGCCTTCTCGGCGGGGAAGTCGTGGGGGATGTTCACGTTCATCTGCACATGAAACAGCATGGACCGGCTCCTCGGCCGCCCGTCCTGCGGCCGCGCGTTACGGGAAGGGGAGCCGGCGGGGTCTGCACACCCCGCCGGCGCGGGCTCACTTCTTGGCGACCAGCGGGCAGGTGCTCTCGGAGAGCGGCTGGAACGCCTCGTCGCCCGGGATCACGCGGGTGATCTCGTAGAAGTCCCACGGGCCCTTGGAATCCTTGGGGGCCTTCACCTTGGCGAGGAACATGTCGTGCACCATGCGGCCGTCCTCGCGGATCTTGCCATTGCGGGCGAACATGTCTTCCACCGGGGTCTCGCGCATCTTGGCGATGACCTTCACGCCCTCGTCGGTGCCGGCCGCGTCGGCCGCCTTCAGATAGTTGAGGACCGAGGAATAGACACCCGCATGCACCATGGTGGGCATCTTGCCGCCCATGCGCTCTGCGAAGCGCTTGGACCAGGCGCGGGTCTTGTCGTCATAGTCCCAATAGAAGCCGGTGGTCAGCACCATGCCCTGGGAGGCGTCCAGGCCCACCGACTTGATGTCGGTGAGGAACAGCAGCAGCGCGGCGAGCGTCTGGCCGGACTGGGTGATGCCGAACTCGCGGGCCTGCTTGATGGTGTTGATGGTGTCGGCGCCGGCATTGGCCATGCCGATGATCTGGGCGCCCGAGGCCTGGGCCTGGAGCAGATAGGACGAGAAGTCCGCATTGTTGAACGGCGCGCGCACCGCGCCCTTCACCGTGCCGCCCTTCTCCTTGACGATCTTGGCCACCTGGTTCTCCAGGTCATGCCCGAAGGTGTAGTCGGCGGTGATGAAGAACCAGGACTTGCCGCCGCCGCTGGTCACCGCATTGCCGGTGCCGGCCGCCAGCGAATAGACGTCATAGGTCCAGTGCAGGCCGGTGGGCGAGCAGGCCTTGTTGGTCAGCGCCATGGAGGCGGCGCCGGAATTGATGTCGACCTTGCCCTTCTCCTTGGCCACGTCGCGCACCGCGAGCGCCGCCACCGAGCCGTTGATGTCGAAGATGGCATCCACGTCCTGCGTGTCATACCAGGCGCGGGCGGTGGAGGAGGCGATGTCGGCCTTGTTCTGGTGGTCGGCGGAGACCAGTTCCACCGGCTTGCCATTGATGGGCTTGCCGAAATCCTCGATGGCCATGCGCGCGGCTTCCACCGAGCCCTTGCCGGCGAGGTCCGAATAGGCGCCGGACATGTCGGTGAGCACGCCGATCTTGACGCCGCCGCCGGCATACTGGGCCAGCGCCGGGCTGGACAGGAGCAGCCCGGCCATGAGGCCGGCATAGAGAGCCTTGGTCTTCATCTTTCCTCCCAGGGTGGAAACGTCGGGGGTTTGTCTTCGGAGCGGGCTCAGACCCGCTCGATCACGGTGGCGATGCCCTGGCCGACGCCGATGCACATGGTGCACAGGCCGTAGCGGCCGCCGGTGCGCGCAAGCTGGTACATGGCCGTGCCCACCAGGCGCGCGCCGGACATGCCGAGCGGATGGCCGAGCGCAATGGCGCCGCCATTGGGATTGACGTGGGCGGCATCGTCGGGGAGGCCGAGATCCGCCAGCACCGCGCAGGCCTGGGCGGCGAAAGCCTCGTTCAGCTCGATCACGTCCATCTGGTCGAGGGTCAGGCCGAGGCGCGCCAGCACCTTGCGGGTGGCGGGGGCAGGGCCCATGCCCATGATACGCGGGGGCACGCCGGCGGTGGCCATGCCGAGCACGCGGGCGCGCGGGGTGAGGCCATAGCGCTTCACCGCCTCTTCAGAAGCGATGAGGAGCGCGGCGGCACCGTCATTGACGCCCGAGGCATTGCCGGCGGTCACCGTGCCGCCGGGCTTCACCACGCCCTTGAGGCGGGTGAGGTCTTCCAGCTTGGTGTCGGGGCGCATGTGCTCGTCGCGCTCGAAGAGCTTGGGGTCGCCCTTCTTCTGCGGCACCGGCACGGGGATGATCTCGTCGGCAAAGCGGCCCGCGGCCCAGGCTTCGGCGGCCCGGCGCTGGCTTTCCAAAGCGAAGGCATCCTGCCGCTCGCGGGAGATGGCGAAGTCCTCGGCCACGTTCTCGGCGGTCTCGGGCATGGAATCGGTGCCGTGCAGCGCCTTCATCTGCGCGTTGACGAACCGCCAGCCGATGGTGGTGTCCTCGATCTTGGCCGCGCGGGAAAAGGCGCTGTCGGCCTTGCCCATGACGAAGGGCGCGCGGCTCATGCTTTCCACGCCGCCGGCGATCATCAGCCCGGCCTCGCCCGCCTTGATGGCGCGGGCAGCGGTCCCCACCGCGTCCATGCCCGAGCCGCACAGGCGGTTGAGGGTGGAGCCGGGCACGTCGATGGGCAGGCCGGAGAGCAGGCCCGCCATGCGCGCCACGTTGCGATTGTCCTCGCCGGCCTGGTTGGCGCAGCCCAGGATGATGTCGTCAATGGCCTCGGCGTCGATGCCGGGCACGCGATCCATCAGCGCCTTGATGGCAAGGGCCGCGAGGTCGTCGGGGCGGACGGAGGAGAGGGCGCCGGCATAGCGGCCGATGGGGGTGCGGACGGCGTCGCAGATATAAGCCTGGGTCATTGGCTCCCCAATTTTTGTGTTCGTAATGCGAACAAATTCGACCCTTGTGTGGGCTGGTGTCGGAGAGGCGTCAATCAGATTCGATGCTGCATTTGCACATGAATTCTGAGCGTATGCGGGAAAATACTGAAAATAAGAGGAAATTTCCGTGCTTTAGCCTTGCTTTAAAGAGTCGCCTTGACAGGCTTTTAGGGATCGTTTCTGTTCGCATCGCGAACAAGCTGTACGTAAATCGCACAAGGGAGGCTGGCATGGCTCATCTGGCGGGGCGCGCGGTGGCGCTGGTGGGGGCAGGCAGCATGGGGCTCGGCTGGGCCATCGTCTTCGCGCGCGCGGGAGCGAGCGTCCGGCTCTACGATGTGAGCGCCGATGTGCTCAACCAAGCCTTGGACGGCATCGCCCGCCGCCTGGACGGGCTGCGGACCCACGGCCTGCTGGACGAGGCCCCTGCCGCCGTGCTGGCGCGCATCACCGTGGCGCCGGACCTGGACGCGGCGCTGGCCGGCGCCGTCCATGTGCAGGAAAGCGTGCTGGAGAAGCGCGACCTCAAGCGCGACCTGTTCGCGGAGCTGGACCGGCGCGCGCCCGCCGATGCGGTGCTCGCCAGCTCCACCTCCTCCTTCCCCGCTTCCGAACTCACGGACCACCTTGCGGGTCGCCATCGCTGCCTCGTCGCCCATCCGGCAAACCCGGTCTATCTGCTGCCCATCGTGGAGCTGGTTCCCGCCCCCTGGACCGAGCCCGCCGCCATTTCCGCAACCCGGGCGCTCATGGCGGGTGCTGGCCAGCGGCCGGTGGAGCTGAAGCGGGAGGTGAACGGCTTCATCTATAACCGCCTCCAGGGCGCGGTGCTGCGCGAGGCCTATTGGATGCTGAAGGAAGGCATCGCGGACGTGGACGCCATCGACCAGGTGATGACCGGCGGCCTCGGCCTGCGCTGGTCGCTCATCGGGCCGTTCGAGACCGCCGACCTCAATTACCGCGGCGGCCTGGCCGAGCATGCCCGCCGCATGGGCGCGCGCTACGCGCAGATGGGCGCCGAGCGCGGCCAGCCGGATCAGTGGGACGAGGATCTCGTCGCCCGCGCCGCCGCCCAGCGCCGCGCGCTTCTGCCGTTGGAGGACTGGGACGCCCGCGTCGCCTGGCGCGACGACCGCCTCATGGCGGCGCTCGCCGCTGCACGCGCGGCCGAGGACGGCTATGATGACGCAGCGGGCGGACAGCTCGGCGGCGGGGGCGCGGAATGAGCGGGCGGGCGAGCGGGGAAAGCGAGGACAAGGACTATATCCAGTCCCTCGTGCGTGGCCTGGAAGTGATCCGCACCTTCACCCGCTACAAGCCGCGCATGACCTTGAGCGAGGTGGCCCAGCATACCGGCCTCTCCCGTGCGGCGGCGCGGCGCTTCCTCCTGACCCTGGTGCGGGAGAATTATGCCGAGACCGACGGCAAGTATTTTTCCCTGCGCCCCAAGGTGCTGGACCTCGGCTTCTCCTATCTGTCCTCCCTGCCCATGTGGGAGGTGGCCCAGCCCATCATGCGGGATGTGGTGAACGAGTTGCAGGAATCCTGCTCGCTGTCGGTGCTGGATGGGCTCGACATCGTCTATGTGGCGCGCGTTCCCACCGAGCGGGTGATGACCATCGGCCTGTCCATCGGCAGCCGCCTGCCGGCCTTCTGCACCTCCATGGGCCGGACCTTGCTGGCCGGCCTCCCGCCGGCGGAGCTGGCCGTCTTCTATGACCGGGTGAAGCTGGAGCCCCGCACCGAGCGCACGGTGGCCAACATGGTGGCCCTGAAGGATGCAGTGGAAACCTCCCGCCGCCAGGGCTGGACCCTGGTGGACCAGGAATTGGAGATGGGCCTGCGCTCCATCGCCGTCCCCGTCCGTAACCGGCGCTCGGAGGTGCTCGCCGCGCTGAACGTCTCCACCCATGTGGGTCGCAATTCCGCCGAAACGCTGAAGACGCGCTTCCTTCCCGTGCTGCTTGACGCGGCGCAACGCATTTCTGCCTCCTTGCCGCAATAGAAGGTCATTAGCGGTTTCATAAAACCTTCGAACTTGGCTGCCGCTGCCTCATTTCTGGCCGTATCTTAGAATGCGGAACAAGAAGCTGATCCAAGCAGGTCCTCGGCCGTACAAAGGACTTATGCAAAGGGCTCAGGGGCTGGAGCGCTAGATGTCATCTCGCGTCGACGCGGACGCATCCCTCCTGCCGGAGGAAGATCTGATCTCGCGCAGCTTCCTGTCGACGGTGCTCGCGCTTTCCCTCGCCTGGGTGTGCACCTTCCTGCTGGGCGGGATGAGCGGCTGGCTGCCGGTGGAGCCCCTCCACCTGTTGAACAGCCTGGGATTCGCGTTGGTCACTGTCGCCCTGCTGGTGACGCTGCGGCGGCAATGGATGCCGCACCGCAAGGTGGCCATCGTCTATTTCGTCGTCCTCTATCTCTATATCGCCTCAGCCCAGTTCCTGATGCCGTCGGACCAGCTCCGGATCCTCCTCTTCTATCCGGCGCTGGGGGCGGTCCTGTTCGTGCTCGGCTACCGCGCCGCCTTCCTGGCGCTATTGGTGTCGTATGCGGTGTTCGGCGCCGCGGTGCTGTCCGGGGCCATGACGGTCAGTCCGGTGGCAGCGACGTCCTTCCTCGTCACCCTCGGACTCACCGGCCTCTTCTTTCGCATCTTCCATCGCCAGGCGATGCAGGCGCTGCACTTGGTTGCGGAGAAGAACGCCCTGCTCGCCGCCGCCGCCCATCGCGACCCGCTCACCGGCCTGCTCAACCTGCGCGCCTTCCATGACCTGATGGTGGCCGAGATGTCCGAGCCCAACGCACAGCGTCCGGTTGCGGTCCTGTTTCTGGACGTGGATCACTTCAAGCCCGTCAACGACCAGTTCGGCCATGCGGGAGGCGACGCGGTGCTGAAGGCCCTTGCAGCCGTGCTGAAGGATGCGGTGCGCCAGGAGGACTATGTCGCCCGCATCGGCGGCGAGGAGTTCGCCATTTTCCTGCCCGGCGCCGGGCAGGAGATCGCTGCCCGGGTCGCCGAGCGGGTGCGCGCCAGCGTGGAGAAGATGCGCGTGGACATGGGGAGACACCCTATTTCCATCACGCTGTCCGTGGGCGTCGCGGTATCTGACCCGCCGCACCCCTCGCCCGATGCCTTGGTGCGGGCCGCGGACCTTGCCATGTACGAGGCCAAGATGCTGGGCCGGAACCGGGTGGTGGACGCCGCGCCGCCGTAAGCGGGAGCCGCGCATCGCAGGCTTGGCTTTTGTGCTGCGCGGCGACACTGTGCGGCGTGACTGCGTCAGGCGGGATGGGGGTCCATGAGCGAATTCGAGGTGGTCTCGCGGCTGTTCACGCTGCTCCTGGGGCTGGCCATTGCGGAAGTGCTCAAGGGCTTCGCCCGGGTGGTGCGCATCCGGCTGAAGGCCGAGGATGTCCGCCCGGGCGCGGTGCGCATCGGCTGGCTTGTGCCGCTTCTTGGCACCATGATGGTGCTGGACCAGGTGACCTTCTGGATCAACTTCCAGCATTTCGGCCCCCTCCTGCCCGGTACCTATCCTAGCCTCATCTCCATGATGGTCCTGATCGGCGGCTACTTCGCCCTTTCCACCCTGGTGTTTCCGACCGAGCCCAAGCAATGGGCCGACTTTGACGACTATTACATGTTGGTGCGCCGCACGGTGGCGGGTGGCGTGCTGGCCGTAAACATGTTCACCCTGTGCGCCGTGCTCGCCCTGGAGCTCTATAGCCAGACCGGCGTCTTCGATGCCATGCCCGATCTGGACAATCCCCTAGGCAGCCTGCTGGACAGCCTGTCCATCCCCGCCCTGATCGCCCTTCTTTTCGTGCGGGGCAAGCGCTGGAACCTCATCCTGCTGGCGCTCGTCAATCTGCTCCTTCTGGGGCAGGCGCTGCCCTTCTAGAGTGTTTCGGTGCTTCAGGAGGACGCTTGAGCGCCACCTCCGTGCTTTGATGCACGTCCTTCACGTGCACCGGTTCCCGCTTCGCGCGCAGATGCTCAAGCCGAGCGTCGCGGAGCCTGCTCTAAAGGGCCGCGCCGCCACCGCGCCGGCTGCCGCGGATGATCTCGGCCAGAAGCGCCTGCGCCCGCTCCCCCATGGAGAGGCGCTGGGCCTCGCGCTGCTCGAAACGGGAGAAGGCGGCGTCGAGCTTTTGCATCTGCGCCGCCTTCTCGGCCTCGGGCAGGAAGGCGGAGCGGATGGACGTGCGAGCAAAGTTTTTCAGAGCCCGATAGTCGAAGCCATGGTCGCGGGCCGCGCGCACATATTCGTTGGTCAGGTCGATGCGCGAGACACCCGCATCGTCGGTGGCCAGCACCACTGGAACCCCCGCGGCCACATAGGTGGTGATGGGGTGTTCCCGGCCCCGCACGCCCAGGATCACGTCAGAGGAGGTCAGCGCGATCTCCACCGCCACCTTGCGGCGCGCCATTTCCGCGAGGAGCCCCGGCATGTCCCTCTCGAAGCCGATGGCGGTGCCGTGGCCGATGCGGCGTGCGCCCGCCACCTCCACCGCCGCGCGGATATGGAAATCGAGGTCGGAGGGTGGCACGAGGCCCAGCCACAATTCGCCCGCATGCATCGCCACCGGCACGTCGGGCGGGGCAAGGCTCGCCACATAGGACATGTGGGTGCCATAGTCGTGCAAGGCGGTGCGGTAGTCTTCCGGCCCCACATAATTGAGCCCGACCACGATGCGGGGCGCGGCGCGCACCAAGGCGGCCGCCACCGCAGTCTGGACGAAGACCTCGGCGAGCGGAGAGTTGCGGTTCACCTGGGCGATGAAGCGATAGGCCACGCCGCAGCCGGGCCGGTCCGCCGCGCCGGCGCAGCCGAGGAGGGCATCGATCCGGGCGGTCAGCCCCTCCAACTCGTCCGCCCGCCGCCGCACAAACTCCTTGAGCCCTGCGCGCTGAAGGGCCGCCAGCATGGCCTTTGGCTCGGTCTGCGTGCCGATGGCCGCCGCGAGGCGGCGCCGTTCCGCGCTCTCCAGGAAGGTGAACATGAACTCGGCATATTGGACCGAAGCCGCGTCATAGATTCGGAGCTGGTCCACGGTCATCTCGGCGACCCGATCGAGCCGCGCGGGTGTGTCGGCCCCGCCAGTGGCCGGCCCGAACTTGCCGAAGCTGGCGAAGAACTGGTCGTGTCCGGACGGCACCTGCGGCGTCGGCACGAAGGCGCGCATGGAATAGGCGTCCACCAGCAGGTCGAACACCCTCTGTCCGCCAGGCCCGGAAACCGCCTCCGCCACCGGCACCAGACCGGGATCGGCACCGCACGGCGCATCGTCCCGCGCATCGGAGGGGCGCGGCAGCAGCACCTGCTCCGGCCGGCTGAGGCAGAGCCCGTCCTGTGACGCCCAGGCGACCAGCCGCTCGGCATAGACGGCGCCCGACAGGTGCGTGTGCAGGTCCGCGCCCTTCGGCATGCGCTGAAGAAAGGCGCGCATCTGCCGCAGATCCCCCCGCATGGCCTCGAATGTGCCGGCTGTCACTGCTTCCGGCACGTTCAGCACGACGAAGCCGGCGCGCCCCATGAGCAAGCCGATCCCGAGCAGAAGCACGAGAAGGAGGACGGCGGGAACGAGGCGGCGGGACAAACGCGGCTCCGACAGGGGAGAAGCCGGGCGCCGGCTCTCTAGGATCGAGCCTCACGTTAAACGAAAGTGGCACGGGGTGAAAACATACCGTAGGGGACGCACCTCAGGAATGGTCCCACTCCCCCCGATCCGAGAAGTCGTCTAGAAGGCGGTCATGGCGCTGCTCGATCTGGCAAACCCCACCCGCTTCCTGGCCCTGTCCGCCCGGCTCCTGCCCTGGACGGCAGGTCTTGCCGTTTTGCTCCTGGCGGCCGGCCTTGGCTTGGCCTTCGCCGCCCCGGCTGACTACCAGCAGGGCGAGACGGTACGCATCATGTACATCCACGTGCCCTTCGCCTGGCTCGCCATGTTCGGCTATTCGCTGATGGCGGCCTCGGCGCTGGGCATCCTGGTCTGGCGCCATCCCCTGGCCGATGTCTCCCACAAGGCGGCGGCGCCCATCGGCGCCACCTTCACATTCCTGTGCCTCGTTACCGGGGCGCTGTGGGGACGGCCCATGTGGGGCACTTATTGGGTCTGGGATGCGCGCCTGACCTCTGTGCTGGTGCTGTTCCTGCTTTATCTCGGCCTGATGGCCCTGCGCGCGGCCATCGACGACCCGAGCCGCGCCGGGCGGGCGGCGGCGGTGCTGACCCTGGTGGGCTTCGTCAACGTGCCCATCGTCAAGTTCTCGGTGGATTGGTGGAACACCCTGCACCAGCCCGCATCGGTGTTCCGCATGGACGGGCCGACCATTGACGGCTCGCTGCTGCGCCCGCTGCTGGTGTGCGCGCTGGGCTTCACCTTCCTGTTCATCTCGCTCCATCTCCTGGCCATGCGCACGGAAATCCTGCGCCGCCGGGTGCAGGCGCTGGAAGCGCGGGCCGCCGCGGAGGCCGCCGGCGCATGAGCCATGCCTTCTTCATCCTGGCTGCCTATGGTGTGGCGGGCCTGGGCCTCCTGGTGCTGACCGTCCTGCTCTGGCTGGACTATCGCGGCCAGAAGCGGGCCTTGGCCGAGCTTGAGGCGCGGGGCCTGCGCCGCCGCTCAGACCGGAGGGGCGCATGAGCGCACCGTCTCCCGGCCGCCGCCGGATCTTCATGCTGCTGCCGGTGCTGGTGTTTGCCGCGCTGGCCGGACTGTTCTTCGTGCGGCTCTATGCGGGCGATCCCTCCCGCATACCCTCGGCCCTGGTGGGCCGCCCCGCGCCGAAGCTGGAGCTTGCCCCCCTTTCAGGCCTGCTGCGGGACGCCCAGCCGGTGCCGGGGCTGACCCCCGCCGATCTCACCGGCCGCGTGACGCTGATGAATGTCTGGGCGTCCTGGTGCGCGCCGTGCCGGGAGGAGCATCCCATCCTCATGGCCCTGTCGCGCGATCCGCGCCTGCGCCTCGTGGGGCTCAATTACAAGGACGCGCCGGACAATGCCCGCCGCTTCCTCGGCCAATATGGCCTGCCCTATGCGGCGGTTGGCGTCGACCCTAACGGGCGCGCGGCCATCGAATGGGGTGTCTATGGCGTGCCGGAAACCTTCGTGCTGGCCCCGGACGGCACCATCGCCCACAAATTCGTCGGTCCGCTGACCGAGGCGGCCGTGCGCGACACGCTGATGCCGCTTGTGGAGCGGCTCTCCTCCGGCGTCAGCGCGTCGACGTCGAAGGTGCGGCCTCCGGCGCCTTGAGCTCATAGCGCGCCATAAGGGGCGCCTGGGCGAAGGCAAACAGGAAGGTCAGCGGCAGATAGCCGAAGGTCTTGAAGCTGACCCAGGTGTCGGTGGAAAAGGACCGCCAGACGATCTCGTTCAGCACCGCCATCACCAGGAAGAACACGCCCCAGCGGATGGTGAGGATGCGCCAGCCCTCGTCCGTGAGACGCACCATGCCATCAAACACATAGGGCAGCAGCGGCTTCTTGAAGACGAGGCCTCCCAGCAAGGCTGCCGCGAACAGGGCATTCACCAAGGTGGGCTTCAGCTTGATGAAGTGGTCGTCCTGCAGGACGATGGTCAGCGTGCCGAAGATCATCACCACGACGGCGGAGATGAGCGGCATCACCGCGATGCGCCGGGCGAGGATCCACATGGCCGCCAGCGCCGCGAGCGTCGCCGCCATGAACAGGCCCGTGGCCACATAGATGCCGCCATAGGCATTGCCGGCGAAGAACAGCACCAGCGGCCCCAGTTCCAGGCCGATCTTCAGTCCGGGATTGAGGGTGCGGCGGGTGGCGGCGTCGGAGGTCATGCGGGTCCTTTCCGGTCTTGCCTTCTTGTGACCGGCGCTCGGGGCGGGATCAAGGCGTTTCGAGAGGGCGCTTGGCTTCCCCAAGGGTCAGCGGGCAAGGCCGAGGCACTCCACAATCTCCGGCCCCTCCTGCACGGTGCGCGTCTCCAGCCGCGCGGCAAGCCGGCGCACGCCCGGCCCCGGCCGTCCGGCATCGCGCCGATGGGGATTGGGCAGCATGACCGCCAGCAGGGCCGACTGGCGGGCGTCAAGATCGCCCGGCCCCTCCTTGAAGGCCCGCTGCGCGCCGGCCGCCACGCCGAATTCTCCGTCCGGCCCCCATTCGGCGATGTTCAGGTAGATTTCCAAGAGCCGGCGCTTGGTCAGGACCAGGTCCAGCCACAGCGCGAGCGGCAGTTCCATCCCCTTGCGGATGAAGGAGCGGCCCGGCCACAGGAAGAGGTTCTTGGCCACTTGCATGGGAATGGTGGAGGCGCCGCGGGCGTCTTCCACCTCGCCATCCGCGCGGTCGATGGCGGCGCGGATCTCGGTTGGGTCCACGCCCCAATGCTGGCAATAGCGGGCATCCTCCGAGGCCACCACGGTGCGCACCAAAGTGGGCGACATGTCCGAGATGGGGGTCCAGATCCGCTCCACCCGCTCGCCGGTGAGCCAGCGCCCCAGCATGAGGGTCGAGACGGGATTGATCACTGCATAGGCAAGGGAGAGCACAAGCGGCACCGCCGCCAGCGCCACGACCACCAGCACGAGCATGCGCAGGAGTTTCATGGCGCCCGTCCCTCTCTCTTTGCGGGTCTAACGGCTCAGCCGAAGCCTCGGTTCCCGCCTTGACCGCGTCGTCTGGTTGGGGCACCCCGGACCGCGCGTCAACCTTGCCCGGTGAGCCCCGTGACCGCTGCTGCCCCCTCTGCACCCGCATCTGCCTTCGCCGCGCCCATGGAGGCAGCGGCCGATCGCGTGGAGGCGCGGCTCGTCGCGGCGCTCTGCGATGCGCCGGCTCTGGGCGAGCGCCTGCGGCCGGAGCGGCTGATGGCCGCCATGCGCCATGGCAGCCTGGATGGCGGCAAGCGCCTGCGTCCCTTCCTGGTGATGGAGACCGCGGCCCTCTTCGGCGTCGCCACTGAATCCTCCGTCACCGCCGCCACCGCCATCGAGTGCGTGCACTGCTATTCCCTGATCCATGACGACTTGCCCGCCATGGACAATGACCTCCTGCGGCGCGGCCGCCCCACTGTTCATGCGGCGTTCGGCGAGGCGACCGCCATCCTGGCGGGCGATGCGCTTCTCACCCTCGCCTTCGATCTCCTGTCCGGCCCCGATGCCCATCCCGATCCGGCGGTGCGCATCGCCCTTGTCCAGGTGCTGGCGCGGGCGTCCGGCATGGGCGGCATGGTGGGGGGGCAGATGCTGGATCTGGCCGCCGAAGGCCGCTTCGGGGACGGCACGCCGCTCGCCTTGCCGCTCGACGCCATCCGCGACCTCCAGGCCATGAAGACCGGCGCCCTGCTGGCCGCTGCCGTGGAGATGGGCGCGCGGCTTGGCGGCGCCACGGATGTGGAGCGCGGCGCGCTGGCCGAGTATGGCCGCGCCTTGGGCGCCGCCTTCCAGATCGCCGACGACATCCTGGACCTCGAAGGCTCCGCCGAGGAGGTGGGCAAGGCTGTCGGCAAGGATGCCGCCGCCGGCAAGGCCACCGTGGTCTCGGCCTTGGGGCGCGCGGCGGCGGGTGCGCTGCTGGTGGATCTGGTGGAGAGCGCCAAGGGCGCGCTGGCGCCGTTCGGTGCGCGGGCGGAGATCCTGAAAGAGACCGCCGTTTTCGTCGCCGCGCGGCGCAAGTGAGGCCGGCGCCTTGCCCGGTCGCGCCGGTCCGCGCCTCATGCTAGCGTGCCGGCCATCGTGATGCGCCGCTTACCCCCCTCCCATCTTTCCCGTCGCGCGGTGCTCGCCGGCGCGGCTTCCCTCGCGCTCGCCCCGCTCGGCGCCGCGCGGGCCTTGGGGCAGGTGCCGTCCTCCGGCGCGGTGGATGTGGTGATCGTAGGCGCGGGCGTTGCCGGGATTGCCGCCGCCCGCCGCATCGCCGCCGCTGGGCGCACCTATGCCCTGCTGGAGGCCGGCAAGCGGGTGGGTGGGCGCGCTGTCACCGACACCTCCATCTTTGGCGTTCCCTTTGATCTCGGCGCCCATTGGCTGCATGGCGGCAACGCCAATCCGCTGGTGGAATGGGGCACCGCCCAGAACCTTGACCTTTACCCCGCGCCCCACGGCGCCCGGCTCTATGTGAATGGCCGGGAAGCCAGGGAGGGCGACTATGAGGACTTCGTCGCCGCCGTGCGCCGCGGCGAGCGCGCCATCGTGGCGGCCGGCGATGCGGGGCGCGATCTGCCCGCCGCCCGGGTGCTGCCGGATCTGGGCGAATGGGGGCCGAGCGCTTCCTTCGTCATGGGGCCGTTCACCTGCGCCAAGGACCTGGACCAGGTCTCCACCGTCGATTTCTCCCGCGCCGATGAGCGGGAGGACGATGTCTTCTGCCGTGCCGGTGTCGGCGCATTGGTGGCCGCGCTCGCCCAGCCTTTGGCGGTGCGGCTGGAGACGCCGGTCACCTCCATCGATCTGGGCGGACGCCTCGCGCAGGTGAGCACGGCGCGCGGCACGGTCACTGGGCGTGCGGTGATCCTGGCCATTCCGCCGAGCCTGATCGCGGCCGGCAAGGTGCGGATCTCGCCCTCTCTCGCGCCGCGCTATCGCTCGGCGGTGGAGCGCATCACGCTCGGCGCCTACGACCACATCGCCTTCCTGCTGCCCGGCAATCCCCTGCGGCTTCAGCCGGACGAGACCGTCCATGTGAAGGCGCAGGATGCCAGGACCTTCGCCCTGGTCGGCCGCATGGGCGGGAGCGACCTGCACATGCTGGAGGTGGGCGGCAAGCTCGCCGCCGACTTGGCCGCCGGCCCGCCCCAGGCCGGCGCCAGCTTCCTGAAGGAGGCGCTCACCCGCAGCTTCGGGGCGGATGTGGCGGCCAAGGTGGGCAAGGTGCACCACACCCGCTGGACCCGCGACCCCCTGGCGCTGGGCGCCTTTTCCTGCGCCTTGCCGGGGGCCGGAAACCTGCGCCGCGCCTTCACCGAGACCGTCTCCGGCAAGCTTTTGTTTGCCGGAGAGCATGCCAGCGAGACCCAATGGGGCACCGTCCACGGCGCCTTTGCCTCCGGCGAGCGGGCGGCGGGGCAGGCGTTGCGGATCCTTGGGGTTCCAGGCGCCGCCAGCCTCTAAAAAGACTCTGCCGCCAGTCTATAAAAAACGCGCCGCCAACGGGCGGCGCGCCTTAAGGTTACGCCGCGCCGGTAATGTCCTCGGTGGGCTTGGCGCGGGTGACGGAGACCGGATCGGAGGCGGGGAAGGTTTCCTCCAGGGCCTCGTCGAGACGGGGGCCCGCGGCCGCCTGGGCGGCGGCGTCCGCGTGGCGGGCGCGCAAGGCGAGGATCTCGCGCAGCAAAGCGTCCCGCTCGGCGGCCAGATCCGCGATGGAGCGGCCGTCGGCTTCCGCGATGACGCCTTCCACCAGCTTGCGCTGGAGGGCCTCGTCCACCTTCGGCGTGCCGAGATCATCCCACCAGGTTTCCACCGCCGGCAGCAAATGGTGCATGAAATGGGCAAGGCCGCCCTGGCCGCCGCCCAGATGGAAGATCATGTGCTGGCCCATGAGCGCCCAGCGCAGGCCCGGCCCCTGGCTGACGGCGGCGTCGATGTCCGCCACCGAGGCGACCCCCTGGTCCACAAGATGGATGGCCTCCCGCCACAGCGCCGCCTGCAGGCGGTTGGCCACGTGGCCGGGCACTTCCTTGTTGAGCAGGATGGGGTGTTTGCCGATGGCCTTGTAGAAGGCCATGGCGGCGTCGACCGCCTCGGGGCTGGCGGTGGGGCCGCCGACCACTTCCACCAGCGGGATGAGGTGGGGCGGGTTGAAGGGATGGCCGATGACCACGCGCTCGGGATGGCGGCAGCCTTCGGAGAGGCGGCTCACCAGCAGGCCGGACGTGCTGGACGCGATCACCACCTCCGGCGGCAGCACCGCGTCGATCTTGGGCAGGAGGGCGTTCTTGACCTCGTAGCGCTCGGGGGCGTTCTCCTGGACGAAGTCCGCCCCTTCCACCGCCTTCACCGGGTCCGCCTCGAACCGCCAGCTCTGCGGATCGATGCCCGCCCCGCCGCCCAGCGCCTGGAGGGTCGGCCAGGCCGCCGCGATGAAGCGGCCGGTGGCGGCCTTGGCGTCGGGCGCCGGGTCGGACACCGTCACCTCCAGCCCGCGCGCGAGGAAATAGGCGGCCCAGCTGGCGCCGATGGTGCCGGCGCCGATGACGGCGACGCGGCTTATGGGGGTCGTCATGCTTCGTCCCTCCAAGGACGCGCCGTGACGGCGCGTCCGCCCTTCAAATGCGACCGGCCCGTCGACCGTTCAAGCCGGCGGGCCGATCATCGGTAGGCCGGGGGATACGCCGCCCCGCGCCCGGTTTCAATGCGGGCGAACCCGCATCTGGGGCGCGTCCTGCTTGTCCTGCGGACAACGGCGCGGGGCGCAAACCTGTTCCCTCCAGCTGTTCCCTATTCGGGCAGGGGAATGAACTCCTCTTCTCCCGGCACCTGCGGGAAGCGGCCGGCCTTCCAGGCCTCTTTCGCTTCCTCGATCCGCTCGCGGCGGGAGGAGACGAAGTTCCACCACAGGTGCCGCGGGCCTTCCAGCGCCGTGCCGCCCAGGAACATCATCCGGCTCGGCCGGCGGGCGGTCACCGTGATGGCATCGCCGGGGCGGAAGATGAGCAGGCTCGGCCCCTCGAACACGTCGCCGGCAATCTCCACCTCGCCTTCCACCACATAGATGGCGCGCTCCTCCGTGTCGGGATCGAGCGGGGCGCGGGCGCCCGCCGCCAGCATCACCTCCGCATAGAGCCAGTCGGAGAGCATGCCCACCGGGGCGCGGACCCCGAAGGCGGAGCCGGCGATGACGCGGGCGGTGACGCCCTTGTCCGCCACCACGGGCAAATCGGCGGCGGAGAAATGCTGGAAGGAGGGGTCCACCTCCTCCTTGTCGGCGGGCAGGGCGATCCAGCTCTGGATGCCATACATGGTGCCGGCCTTGGCGCGGGCATCGCCCGGCGTGCGCTCGGAATGGGCGATGCCGCGCCCGGCGGTCATGAGGTTCATGGCGCCGGGGGTGATTTCCAGCGCATTGCCCTCGCTGTCGCGGTGCATCACCCGGCCGTCGAAGAGGTAGGTGACGGTGGCCAAGCCGATATGGGGATGGGGCCGCACATCGAGCCCCTGGCCGGCCACGAACTGCACCGGGCCCATCTGGTCGAAGAAGATGAAGGGGCCGACCATCTGCCGCTTGCCGTGGGGCAGAGCGCGGCGGACGGAGAAGCCGTCGCCCAGATCCCGCACCCGGGGCACGATGACGAGGTCGAGGGCATCGCAGCTTGGGGCATCGCCCGCGATGGGGTCGACGGAAGGCATCCAGCTCATGGGCGTTCCCTTTTCATCTGGGCGTTCCCTTCTCTTGGGCGTTCCCTTCTCTTGGACGCCTCTCTTGGGGGCGGGCCACGCGGCGCCGGCCGGGGCGAGAAGATCAGGCGATGATGCCACGGGGCGACCGCCGCGTCCCGTGCGGGGATGCAAAAGGCGCTTGCGGGGCGGGGAGGGCCCCAGCGCCCATAACCCCGCCATGGGGCAGGGGTGGAGGGAGGCGGGAGCGGCCGGCATGCGGCGGCATGCCAGGGTGTTAAGTGTCGTGGGGGAACCGGATGACGTCCGCTCCCGCGCGGGGATTTGTGGCTTGGAGGATGCGCCGCGTGGGTGATCGGTTCTCCCATCAGCACCGGACGAACCAGGCCCGGATCGGTGCGCCTTCCCCTTCGGCCTCCTTTCTCGCGCGGCGGGAGGCGTTAATCCCCGCCGCGTCGGACACCCGCTGCCCCACACCACCCGTCAGGCCGCTCCGGACGCGCCCCTCCTTGGTGCGAGGTGAGAGGGACTATAGCAGGGGTTGGGGCGTATGGGAAGATAGACCTAGGAAAAATTGTAACTCACATCGAGTGCTATCGGCCTATGGTTGGTTGGTGAACGCCCCTTGAATGCAAGCTCTAGCTGTACGATAATGTGATTCCTGGGTTGCGATGGCGATGTTCGTGAAGCTGGACCTGTCCATGCAGATGACGCGCCAGAGTGACCACGCCAAGGTTGCAATTGCTGCCAAGGTGTCTGTCGTCGCGGCTCTGCCGTGCGCAGTGGGAGAGGTTGGCCTGACCGTTGGTATTGAAGCTGTGAATACGCCGCCTTCCGGTGGTCCCCAAACAGCGGATAGCCATTTGTGGCGGTTGGGCCGGCCCTGGGTGAAGCCGCTTGACATTGCCAAAAACCTGTTAAGGTGGAAGGTGAAACAATGCGGTCTAACTGCCCGAAACGGGCTCGCGTCAAGCGGGCTTCCGGCCAGCGGAGCTTATCCGTTGCCGTAGCGTCCATGGTTGCGATGGCGATGTTCGTGAAGCTGGACCTGTCCATGCAGATGACGCGCCAGAGTGACCACGCCAAGGTTGCAATTGCTGCCAAGGTGTCTGTCGTCGCGGCTCTGCCGTGCGCAGTGGGTGAATGCCAGTCAACGGTCGGGAGCGTATGTACGGGGGCCCGAGCGGAGAATTTATGCCGTCCCTATTTGATGAAGTAAAATCCGAGCAGAATATTTTCTCGGCTTGGCGGCATGTGAAGGCCAGCGCTCTGCGCTCAAGTAACAAAGAGATGAACGGCATCGCCGCCGACTTCGAACACAATCATCAGCGACATCTTAGGAGAATCATCTCTCAACTCCGAGAGGGAAGGTTTGAATTTGATAAGGCCAAGGGCGTATTGAAGGATGCTAAGGCGAGAATTGCTTTAGGCAAAGATCCAAGGCCTCTCACCATAGGCACTTTGAAGAATCGAATTGTGCAACGTGCAATTCTTCAAATATTGCAGCCCACGAAACGTGAAGATCCAAAAAAAGCAAACTCCAAGCTAATTCTTAGCGAAGATATGCGTCTGGGAAAAATTAACGACGTCAATAGGTCCAAGTTTGGGGTTGGCGGGCTTGTCGCTCCCTACGGCGGTGTTAAGCGCGCAATCGAAACAATTCTTGACGGGATGTCGGATGGGGCGAAGTACTACTATAGAAGTGATATAAAGTCATTTTTCACAAAAATACCAACGCCTATCGTGACGGATTTTGTCCTTAATAATACGAAAGACGAAAATTTAACGAGACTGTTCGAGCGGTCATTAATCGTTGAGCTTGATAATGAAAATGAGCTTGGGAAATTTAAGTCATTATTTCCGGCTGGCGGGATTGGCGTGGCTCAAGGATCTGCTCTCTCAACATTCGCTGGTAATGTCCTACTTTACGATCTCGACCAGAGAGTGAACGAACTTGATGTTATCTGTGTGAGGTATGTGGACGACATCCTCATGATCGCCCGCACCGAAGAGTCGATAGATCGGGCGAAGGACTTATATGCAGATGGGCTGCGGAAGTTGGGGTTCGATATTTACTCTCCGACAAAGGGCAGTGATAAAGCGGCCCGCGGTCAGTGTGTCAACGCCATCGATTTCCTTGGTTGTACCTTGCAGCCAAATCGGTGCGTGCCGAGTAGTGCATCTGCACGTAAGTTCAAAGAAGATGTCGGAAAAATAATTTCTGAATCCAAGAGGAAAATCAAAAAATTTTGCGACAAAGGCGGAGATTTTGATCCAAAATACTCTCAGATTTCATCTCTAGATCTAATTTCTAAGAAGGTGCAAGGATGGCAAAAATCATTTTCATTCTGCACCGAGTCCTCTGTATTCTCAAAAATTGACGCAGACTTAAGGGTCTGCATAGACGACTATATATCTGTTGTAAGGCGACTTGCGAGCGGGAAGAGTGCTGTCGTCAGGATGTCTGTCCTGGGCATACCTTCAATGGAACTGTTGTACGCATCAAAAAAGTCTCAAGATTAGTCAATGCCCGAGGCGGATGTCGTGTCTCCCCCTCAACTCTTCAACCGATACCCCGTCTTGAACATCCACCGCACCGTGAAGAGGCACACGGCCAGGAAGACCAGCGTCATGGCAAGGCTGATCTCCACGCCCACGTCCGAGATGCCGTAGAAGCTCCAGCGGAAGCCGGAGATGAGATAGACCACGGGGTTGAAGAGGCTCACCGTGCGCCAGGCCGGCGGCAGCATGTCGATGGAATAGAAGCTGCCGCCGAGGAACGTCAAAGGCGTGATGATGAGCAGGGGGATCATCTGCAGCTTCTCGAACCCATCCGCCCACAGGCCGATGATGAAGCCGAACAGCGAGAAGGTGAGGCCCGTCAGCAGCAAAAAGGCCACCATCCACACCGGGTGCATCACCTGCACCGGCACGAAGAGGGCGGAGGTGGCGAGGATGATGAGGCCGATCATCACGGATTTGGTGGCCGCCGCGCCCACATAGCCGGTCACGATCTCGAACGGCGAGACCGGGGCCGAGAGCAGTTCGTAGATGGTGCCCGTGAAGCGCGGGAAATAGATGCCGAACGAGGCATTGGCGATGGATTGGGTGAGCAGCGTGAGCATGATCAGCCCCGGCACGATGAAGGCGCCGAAGCTCACCCCATCGATATGGCCCACATGGGAGCCCATGGCGGTGCCGAACACCACGAAATAGAGCACGGTGGAAATGACGGGCGAGACCACCGATTGCAGCAGCGTGCGCCCGGTGCGGGCCATCTCGTAATGATAGATGGCGCGGATGGCATGAAGGTTCATCGGGCGCCCTCTCGCACCAGGTCCACGAAAATGTCTTCCAGCGAGCTTTGCCGCGTGGCGAGATCCTTGAAGGCGATGCCGGCGGCGGAAAGATCCCGCAGCAAATCGGCAATGGCCGTGCCCTCGCCCGCCTCCTCATAGGAATAGGTCAGCTGCAGCCCCGAGGGCGCCAGCACCAGCCCGTGATGGGCGAGCGCATCCGGCACGGCGGCGAGCGGGGCGGCCAGATCCAGCGTCAATTGCTTGCGGCCGAACCGGCGCATGAGGGCGGCCTTCTCCTCCACCAGGATGAGCTCGCCCTTGCGCATCACGCCCACCCGGTCGGCCATTTCCTCGGCCTCTTCCAGATAGTGGGTGGTGAGGATGATGGTGGTGCCATTTTCCCGCAGCCGCTGCACCACGCGCCACATGTCGCGGCGCAATTCCACGTCGACGCCGGCGGTGGGCTCGTCGAGGAAGAGAAGGCGCGGCTCGTGGGCGAGGGCCTTGGCGATGAGAAGGCGCCGCTTCATGCCGCCCGACAGGGTGCGGATCATGGCGTCCTTCTTGTCCCAGAGCGACAGGTCGCGCAGGATCTTCTCCACCAGCGCCGGGTTGCGGCCCTTGCCGAACAGCCCGCGGGAGAAGTTCACGGTCGCCACCACGCTCTCGAACGCCTCGGTGGTCAATTCCTGGGGCACCAGGCCGATGATGGAGCGCGCCGCGCGGTAGTCGGCCGCAATGTCGTGCCCGTCCACGCTGATGGTGCCCGACGTGGCGTTCACCAGCCCGCAAATGATGGAGATGAGCGTGGTCTTGCCGGCCCCGTTGGGGCCGAGCAGGGCGAAGATCTCGCCCTTCTTGACCTCCAGCGACACGTCGCGCAGCGCGGTGTGGCCGGAAGCATAGGTCTTGGAGAGGGAGTGAACGCGCAGCATGGCCGTCATGGGGGCTCATATAGCGCGAGTCGGGGCTTTCCCCATCCCCCCGCGGATACCCTTTCTCTCCTTACGATGCGTCAGGCGCCGGCGCGGCGGCGATGCGCTCCGCCTCAAGGTTCAGCGCCTTGGCGGCTTTCAGCGGCTTCACGAAGGGCACCGGCTCGGCCTTGGGCGCGTTGAAATGCAGGAGCCCCATGCCCGCATAGGGCCCGCTCGCCAGTTCCAGCGCAAAGCGCTCCGCATCCCGGCGGCGGATGTCGGCGATGGTCTCGCCGGCCTCCTCTTGCGACAGGCCGAGATATTCCAGCGCCGCCTGGCCGAAGACGAAGGCGGATTCGGAGGTCTCGCGCTGCTGGAAGTCCACCTGGGCGTGCACCAATTCCGCCGCATGCTGCCGGTCATAGGCGCGCACCATGAGGCCGGCATGGGGGAAGGTGCTTTTGACCACGGCGACGATGTGGTTGGCGGCGTGGCGGTCATTCACGCACACCGCGATCAGCCGGGCGGTGTGGGCGCCGGCCGCGTGCAGCACGTCGAGATTGGTGCCGTCGCCATAATAGACGCGGAAGCCGAACTTGGTGGCGTTGCGGATCATCTCCGGGTCGCGGTCGATGATGGTCACCTCCAGCCCCCGCGCGAGCAGCCCTTGTGAGGCCACCTGCCCGAACCGGCCGAACCCCACCAGCAGCACCGAGCCGGTGAGCCCGTCCGGCACCTCCAGCCCGTGCGTGTCCACGGCCTTGGCTGGCACGAGGCGGCGGGCGGCGAGCACGGTGAGCGGGGTCAGAACCATGGAGAGGATGACGGTGGAGGACATGATGGCGTGGGTCATGGGGTCGAACAGCCCCGCGCCCGCCGCCGCCGCGAACAGCACGAAGGCGAACTCCCCGCCTTGGGCGAACAAGGCCGCGCGGTTGATGGCCTCGTGCTTGTCGGCGCCGAACAGCAGCGCCACGGCGCAGATGCCGATGGCCTTCACCACCATGAAGGCGACGACCGCCGCCGCCACCAGCATCCACTGGCTGATGACCACGCCAACATCCAGCGACATGCCCACCGCCATGAAGAAGAGGCCCAGCAGCAGCCCCCGGAACGGCTCGATGTCCGCCTCCAATTGATGGCGGAAGGAGGAGCCGGAGAGCAGCACCCCGGCCAGGAACGCCCCCATGGCCATGGAGAGGCCGGACACCTGCATGAGGAGCGCCGTGCCCAGCACCACGGTGAGGGCGGCCGCCGTCATGATCTCGCGGGCGCGGGCGGCGGCGAGCAAGGCAAAGAGCGGGTTCAGCAGCCAGCGCCCCACCGCCACCACGGCGGCCACGCACCCGACCGCGATCGCCAGCGTCATCCAGCCCGATGCGCCGGTGCTGGGACCGGCCGGCGCCAGAAGCGCCACGCAGGCCAGCAGCGGCACGATGGCCAGGTCCTCCAGCAGCAGGATGGAGACGGCCCGCTGGCCGGCGGGGGTGGAGGTCTCCCCGGTCTCATCCAGGATTTGCATGATCGCGGCGGTGGAGGAGAGCACGAAGCCCATGGCGGCGATGAAGGCCACGGGCGCGGAGAGGCCTGCCAGCACCCCGATCCCGGTCAATAGCGCCCCGCAGGCCAGCACCTGCGCGGCGCCCAGGCCGAAAATCTCGCGCCTGAGGCTCCACAGGCGCGCCGGGCGCATTTCCAGGCCGATGATGAAGAGGAACATCACCACGCCCAGCTCGGCGAAATGCAGGATGGCCTCGGGCTCGGTCACCATCCGTACGCCGAAGGGCCCAAGCACCAGCCCCGCCGCCAGGTATCCAAGAACCGAGCCAAAGCCCATGCGCTTGAACAAGGGCGCGCCCACCACGCCCGCACCCAGCACGGCCACCGCCTGCACCAGGTCGAATCCCGACTGCTCCGCCATGGTGCCGTCACTCCGTGTCTTGAGAGCGCCAATGCATTTCCGCCACGCGGACCGGTTCCCGTTTCTTTGGAAATGCTCTCTGCCTGAAAACAGGTGGTCCTGCGGTGGCCCGGTGGCCGCCGCAAGAGCCCCGTCGCGGGGCAGGCCGCCCGTTCCACGTCCGCCCCCGCGGCGCGTGAAAGGCCGATGCCCGAATGGATGTGACGTAGGGATAGCCGCGATCGCGGCGCGGCGGAAGGCAGCTTCTGCAAACGGGCTTTCCACTTTTGCAAAGGGCGCGAAGAAAGGCCTGCCCCGCTTCGGGCATGCGGGCGCAATGTGAAGCAGAGGGTGCGGGAGGCGGCTGATTTTCGGCCGCCGGGATGTGCAGCGGGACGTCGTTGCGCGAAGAAGACCTGGGCGCCGGAACGGCTATGCTTCAGCTTTTTATTCCGTGAGAGGTATATTCATCCGCAGAACGGTCGCGCCCGCGTTGCCGATGGATCAAGACAGTCACCCCCGGCCTTCATCTCCGGTATGGTCCCACCGGACGGAGGCTGGCATGCCCAAATGGCGATGGTTGATGGCACAACTGACCCGGCGGCTCTGGGTGCGCGCCACCTTGCTGGGGGTGCTGGGCATCCTGGCCGCCATGCTCGCGGCGGTGGCGGAGCGCTATATTCCCTGGACCATTCCCGGCAGCATCGGCTCCGACGCGGTGGACAGCCTGCTTGCCATCATCGCCTCCAGCATGCTCTCGGTGACCACCTTCTCGCTGAGCGTCATGGTCTCGGCCTATGGCTCGGCCACCAGCAATGTGACGCCCCGGGCCACCAAGCTCCTCATTGAGGACCCGCTGACGCAGAATGTGCTCGCCACCTTCATCGGCTCCTTCCTGTTCAGCATTGTCGGGCTCATCGTGTTGAAGACCGGCGCCTATGGCGACCGGGGGCGCGTGGTGCTGTTCGTGGTCACCATCGCGGTCATCGCTTTGGTGGTGGTCTCGCTGCTGCGCTGGATCGACCATCTCACCCGGCTCGGGCGGGTGGGGGAGACCACCGACCGGGTGGAGGACGCCACCCGGCGCGCCATCAAGGCCCGCCTGCGCGACCCGTGCCTGGGCGGGACGCCCCTGCGCGCGGAGGCCAAGGCGCCGCCCGCCAGTGCCTTGGCCGTGCTGGCGGACAGGATCGGCTACATCCTGCACATCGACATGCCCGCTTTGTCCCGGCTGTGCGAGGAGTATGATACCGACATGGTGCTCAACGCCGTGCCGGGCACCTTCGTTTACCCCCATGTGCCGCTGGCTTACATCCTCCACCCCGGCAAGGTGGACTCGCGCAAGCCGGAGGAGGCCGACGACCTGCAGGCGGCCGTCTGCGCCGCCTTCTCGCTGGGGGATGAGCGGTCCTTCGATCAGGACCCACGCTTTGGCCTGGCGGTGATGAGCGAGATCGGCTGCCGCGCGCTCTCGCCCGGCGTCAATGATGCGGGCACGGCCATCGACGTGATCGGCCGGGTGACGCGGCTCCTTAGCCTCTGGGCAGACGGCCCCGCGCAGGAGCGGGACGGCGAGGGGGAGGGGCCGGAGTTTCCCCGCATCCATGTGCCGCCCCTTAAGACGGCGGACCTGTTCGAGGACAGCTTCATGCTGATGGCGCGCGATGGGGCGGGCCTGATCGAGGTGCAGTTGCGGTTGCAGAAATGCCTGCTGGCCTTGTCCCGCATGGGCGACGACGCCTTCAAGGCTGCCGCGCGGCTGCAATCCCGCATGGCCCTCGACCGCGCCGAGGCCGCACTGGGGCTGGAGGTCGACAAGGCGCGCCTGCGGGAGTTGGTACGCGCCCACACGGATGCGCCCGCCCCCGCGCCGAAATGAGCGGTGCGGAAGCCCTTATCGCGCCGCCCGGAGCGCGGCCGCCGCCGCCACCGGGCCCAGCACCAAGGCGAATAAGGCAAGGCCCAGCAGGATCTGGAACGGCGTGCCGAAGGGCACGGGGCCGGAAACCGCCGCCGAGGTGGCCGAGACGGCGAAGATGAGGACCGGGATCGCCAAGGGCAGCACCAGCACCGCGATGAGCAGCCCGCCCCGTCGGAAGGCGCCGGCAAAGGCGGCGCCGATGAGGCCGAGGGCCGTGACGGCGGGCGTGCCCACCAGGAGGGTGGCCACCACCGCGCCGATGGCGGTGGGTTCCAGGTTCAGCATCAGGGCCAGGACCGGGGCGGCCACCACCAGAGGCAGGCCGGTGGCGATCCAATGGGCGAGGCCCTTGGCGGCGGCCACCAGTTCCAAAGGAAGCACCGCGCCGGCCAGCACATCCAGGGTGCCGTCCTCCACATCCTGGGCGAACAGGCGCTCCAGGCCGATGAGGGAGGCGAGCAGGGCGCCGATCCATAAAATCGCCGGGCCGATGCGGGCGAGCAGGATCATGTCCGGCCCCACCGCGAAGGGCACGATGGTGACCACCGAGAGGAAGAAGACGACGCCGAGCCCCGCGCCGCCGCCGGCTTTCAGGGCCAAGGCGAGGTCGCGGCGCACCAGCGCCAGGAACGCGGCGATCATGCCGGCCTCCCGATGGGAAGTTCGCGGGCGGTTTCGCCCAGATCGAGGGGGGCGTGGGTGGCGGCGAGGATGAGGCCGCCAGCGGCCAGGTGATCGCGCCCCAGTGCGGCGAATCGCGCCTGGGCGGTCACGTCGAGGGCGGTGGTGGGCTCGTCCAGGATCCAGGCCGGCCGGCGGGCCACCAGCAGCCGGGCGATGGCGAGGCGCCGCTTCTGGCCGGCCGAGAGCACCGCCGCCGGCAGGCGCCCGAGGCCGCCGAGGCCCACTTCGTCCAGGGCCTCGTCCACGGCAAGGCCCGGGGACCCCAGCACGTCACGCCAGAATGTGAGATTGTCGGCCACCGAAAGGGCACCCTTCACCGCGTCCTGGTGGCCGAGATAGTGCACGTGCTCGCCTTGCGCCGTCTCTCCGGGCAGGCCCTCCAGCCGCACCCGGCCCGCATTGGCGCCCAAAAGCCCGGCCATGACGCGCAGCAGGGAGGACTTGCCCGCCCCGTTCGGCCCCACCACAATGAGCGCCTCGCCGGAGCGCACGGAAAAGCTTAGGCCCGAAAAGAGCAGGCGAAGTCCCCGCTGCAGCGCGAGGTCCTCGGCGCACAGGAGCACATCCGACCAGGGCATGGCCTCGGGGCATGGCAGATCCCGCTTTAGATGCATTGCACATTCGCTCGTCTTAGCGCATGACCGCGCTTTGAAATGGCTCTATAAAGCGGCTGAACCGCACCGTCCAAGGTGGCCGGGCACCACTCTCCCGGTTTCCGAGGCCGTATTGCGTCGGTCGATCATCGAACCGGAGACTACCCGCCGTGACTTCCCTCGACAGCTTCCAGTGCCGCACCACCCTCAAGGTGGACGATAAGGAATACGTCTATTACAGCCTTGAAGCGGCCGAGAAAAATGGTCTGACGGGGGTGTCCCGCCTGCCCTTCTCCATGAAGGTGCTGCTGGAGAACCTGCTCCGCTTCGAGGACGGCCGCTCGGTCACCAAGGAAGACGTGCAATCGGTGGCCGAATGGCTGGTCTCCCGCGGCAAGGCCGAGCGCGAGATCGCCTATCGCCCGGCGCGCGTGCTGATGCAGGACTTCACCGGTGTCCCGGCGGTGGTGGACCTGGCGGCCATGCGTGACGCGATGGTCAATCTCGGCGGTGATCCCGAGCGCATCAACCCGCTGGTTCCCGTGGATCTGGTCATCGATCACTCGGTGATCGTGAATTATTTCGGCGACAACGCCGCGTTCAAGAAGAATGTGGACGAGGAATACAAGCAGAACCAGGAGCGCTACCGCTTCCTGAAGTGGGGCCAGAACGCGTTCGACAATTTCCGCGTCGTGCCCCCCGGCACCGGCATCTGCCACCAGGTGAACCTGGAATATCTCGCCCAGACCGTGTGGACGCGGAAGGAAGAGATTGACGGCCACAAGGTCACGGTCGCCTATCCCGACACGCTGGTGGGCACCGACAGCCACACCACCATGGTGAACGGCCTGGGCGTGCTCGGCTGGGGCGTGGGCGGCATCGAGGCCGAGGCGGCTATGCTGGGCCAGCCCATCTCCATGCTCATCCCCGAGGTGATCGGCTTCAAGCTGTTCGGCAAGCTCAACGAGGGCATCACCGCCACCGATCTGGTGCTCACCGTCACCCAGATGCTGCGCAAGAAGGGCGTGGTGGGCAAGTTCGTGGAATTCTACGGGCCGGGCCTGGAGCACCTCTCCCTCGCCGACCGCGCCACCATCGCCAACATGGCCCCCGAATACGGTGCCACCTGCGGCTTCTTCCCGGTGGACCGCGAGACCATTGATTATCTCGACGAGACCGGCCGCAAGGACAGCCGCGTCGCCCTGGTGGAGGCCTATTCCAAGGCCCAGGGCATGTGGCGCAAGAAGGACACTCCCGATCCGGTGTTCACCGACACGCTGGAGCTGGACCTCGACACCGTGCTGCCCTCCATGGCCGGCCCGAAGCGTCCGCAGGACCGCGTTCTGCTCTCCGAGAGCAAGACCGGCTTCCTCGCCGCCCTGGAAGGCGAGTTCAAGAAGCCCGGCGAGGCGGCCAAGCGCGTGCCCGTCACCGGTGAGGACTTCACGCTCGGCCATGGCGACGTGACCATCGCCGCCATCACGTCGTGCACCAACACCTCCAACCCCTCGGTGCTGATCGCGGCCGGCCTGCTCGCCCGCAATGCGGTGAAGAAGGGCCTGACCCGCAAGCCGTGGGTGAAGACCTCGCTGGCGCCCGGATCCCAGGTGGTGGAAGGCTATCTGAACGCCTCCGGCCTCCAGGAAGACCTGGACAAGGTGGGCTTCAACCTGGTGGGCTTCGGCTGCACCACCTGCATCGGCAATTCCGGCCCGCTGCCGGAAGCCATCTCCGAGGCCATCAACAAGAACGATCTGGTGGCCGGCGCCGTGATCTCCGGCAACCGCAACTTCGAAGGCCGCGTGAACCCCGACGTGAAGGCGAACTACCTCGCCTCCCCGCCTCTGGTGGTGGCCTATGCCATCGCCGGTTCGCTCCAGATCGACCTGACCACCGAGCCGCTGGGCACGGGCAAGGATGGCGAGCCCGTCTATCTCAAGGATATCTGGCCCTCCAACAAGGAGATCGCCGCCTATATCCGTGAGAACATCACCAAGAAGATGTTCAAGGAAAAGTATTCCGACGTCTTCAAGGGCGACGAGAACTGGCAGAAGATCGAAGTGCCCACCGGCCAGACCTATGCCTGGCAGGACAGCTCCACCTATGTGCAGAACCCGCCTTACTTCGTCGGCATGACGAAGGAGCCGGTTCCGGTGAAGGACATCCTGGATGCCCGCATCATGGGCCTGTTCCTGGATTCCATCACCACCGACCACATCTCGCCCGCCGGCTCTATCAAGCAGGCTTCCCCGGCCGGCCAGTACCTGATCGAGCACCAGGTCCGCCCGGTGGACTTCAACCAGTACGGCACCCGCCGCGGCAACCACGAAGTCATGATGCGCGGCACCTTCGCCAACATCCGCATCAAGAACCAGATGGTGCCGGGCGTGGAAGGCGGCGTGACCATCCACTATCCCGATGGCGCGCAGATGCCCATCTATGATGCCGCCATGCTCTACAAGTCCGAGGGCGTGCCGCTGGTGGTGTTCGCCGGCAAGGAATACGGCACCGGCTCGTCGCGCGACTGGGCGGCGAAGGGCACCAAGCTGCTGGGCGTGCGCGCCGTGGTGGCCCAGTCCTTCGAGCGCATCCACCGCTCGAACCTGGTGGGCATGGGCATTGTCCCGCTGGTCTTCAAGGACGGCGAGAGCTGGCAGACGCTGGGCATGAAGGGCGACGAGATCGTCACCCTCAAGGGCATCGAGGGCGACCTCAAGCCCCGCCAGATGCTCACCGCCGAGATCAAGTTCGCCGACGGCCGCGTGGAGAATGTGGAGCTCATCTGCCGCATCGATACGCTCGACGAGCTCGACTATTTCCGCAACGGCGGCATCCTGCCCTACGTGCTGCGCTCGCTCGCGGCGTGAGGCGGACGGCGGCGCCTGCGGGCGCCGCCTTTTTCTTGACTACAAACTCAATCAAAAGTTGCTAATTTGCGACCATTGCAACTGCGTTGGCCTTCACTTTTCTCTGTGTATTTAAGCTTGAATGGGTGCCAAATGCCAACTGAAGTCGAAGAACCCTTGCAGTTAAATGATGAGGATATCTTTCTCGAGTGTTTGCGTGATCTTGGGGGGGATGTAAATAGTCGAAAGTTGAGGGAAAAAATTGGTTGGGATAAAGAAAAATTCCTAAAAATACGCAATCAACTTTTGGCAAATGGCCAAATTCTGAAAGCACATGGTGGTCCCGGCGGAAAGACAATAATTCCGCCCGCTGTGATTTTGGATACGAGAGATTCTGTGGTTTCCAGGGAAAGTCAAGACGACACCCAAAGTGTTGGTCTTGACGGGACGCCCTGCGTCGCCCCAGATGTGGCCGCAGCTGCGGGTCCGGAGTCTGCACTTTATAAGCCGATGCTCGATCAGATCGATAAAAATTGGAGTCGATCTGAAGGATACTACTCTTGCATTACGAGAAATACAGCGAATGGCGGTCGAAAAACCACCGGTGGAAAGTGGACCCGGCCCGACATCTCAATGATCGCAATGCAAAAATTTAAGTTTCTCAAAAATACAATAATTGATATAATTTCATTTGAAATAAAGCCGCGCCAAAAAATAGGCGTGGAAGGTGTTTTTGAAGCTCTTTCACATCGCCAATATGTTAATAGATCTTATTTGATTTTTAACTGCACTAATGATGAATTTAATAGAAGTATAGAGTCGGCTCGCATTATTGATTTAGCGGATCATTATGGAATTGGAGTTATATTGTCTGAAACACCCGATGATTATGAGACTTGGGATGAGCGAGTATATGGTCGGAGGTGGGATCCTGATCCCTCTGACCTCAATGAGTTTCTGCAAAATGTATTCTCTGCAAATGATCACGACGAGATAATACGGTTCATTAAATAGGGCTGTAGCCGCTTCGTCGCAGAGCAGTTTGCCTGCCCGTCGGGTGGAGTTTGGCAGCAGGTTTCGGGCGCCCTCTCACTGCGAAGTGAGTAGCCTCTCCCCCGGCGGGGGCCTAAGCCTGGGCATCCCGTCGTTGAAAGGTCGAACCGCCGCAGATGAGCCCGTTCCGCGCCCGTTCCCTTCTCTTGGCCCTCTCGCTCGCGGCCGCCCTGCAGGGTGGCGCGGCACGCGCGGACGACCTGAAGCCCAAGGCGGTGGTCGAGCTTTTCACCAGTCAGGGCTGCGCCTCCTGCCCGCCCGCCGACACGCTGCTCTCCGAGCTTGCCACCGATCCGCAGGTGATCGCACTCACCCTGGCGGTGGACTATTGGGACTATGTGGGCTGGAAGGACACGCTGGCCAAGCACGGCCATTCGCTGCGCCAGCGCGCCTATGCGGACCTGCGCGGCGACCGCATGATCTATACGCCGCAAATGGTGGTGGACGGGGTCGTCGCCGCCAAGGGCAGCGACCGGCGCGCGGTGGAAAAGGCCATCTCCCGGGAGCGCACCGGACAGACCGTGCTCTCCGTGCCGGTGAAGCTGACGCGGGAGAAGGACGCACTGGTCATCGAGCTGCCTGCCGCCAAGGGGCATGAAGGCGCCAGCGCCACCGCAGGCGAGCCGGCCCCCACCGGCACCGCCCATGTGCCGGTCGCGTCCGAGATTTCCGCTGATGTGTGGGTCTGCCCGGTCATTGCCAGCCAGGCGGTGTCCATCGGGCGTGGTGAGAATGCGGGCAAGACCGTCACCTACACCAATATCGTGCGCGGCTGGATTCGCCTCGGTCCCTGGACCGGCACCGCCGCCCGCTATGAGGTGGACATGAGCCGCCTGCAGCAGGACGGCGTCGATCAGGTGGTGGTGATGGTGCAGAGCGGTTCCCCCGGCGCGCCCGGCCCCATCCTCGGCGCCGCCAAGCTCGCGCTGCCCTGATCCCTCCTCCCATCCTGAGGTCTGGCGACCCGCGCCGTCCGGCGCGGGCACACGTTGCCTTGAGCGCCGCCAGAGGTGCGCCGGACAAGAAAAAAGGCCGCCGAAGCGACCTTTTCAGGAAGGGGTACCATCTTGAAGTGTGTAGCAGTGGCCGGTCCGCTGCACCGCCCCGGGGGGCTGGGGGGCTGGGATAGACCGGAGCGGCGGCGAACCGGCCCTGCTACGGGTATGAAGTTCGCCCCCGGCGACGGCGAGGGCATGGCCCAATTGGGACGAGAGTGTGATTTTCGTTGACGACCCCGTGATCGCCTTTTCAGCCGGCTCCCGATCGCCCTTGCCAGCATGGCCCATCGGGCCGATCATGGCGGCAGCCACCGCATCCGAAGCCTTCGGATCGCAGAGGCGACCCGGGAGGATCGGCAGTCCGTCTCCCTGCAAAGAGGTCGCGTGATCGCCTGAAGAAGGAGGCCCGATGGGAGACGTCGAACCCATACGCACCGCCGCCGCATCTCCGGCCGCTCCCGCCCACGCCAACCCCGCTCCTCCCGCGCCCGCCCGCGTCACCTTTGACCGGCGGGAGCTGGACCGCATCCTCGACCTCTACGGCCGCATGGTGGCCGCCGGCGAGTGGCGGGACTATGCCATCGACTTCCTGAAGGACAAGGCGGTCTTCTCCATCTTCCGGCGCGCCATGGACGTGCCGCTCTACCGCATCGAGAAGGACCCCAAGCTCGCCCGCAAGCAGGGCGCCTATAGCGTCATCTCCCAGACCGGCCTGATTTTGAAGCGCGGGCCTGAACTGCCCCGCGTGCTGGCCGTGCTGGAAAAGCCCCTGCGCACCATCGGCTGACCCCGGCGGGCGCGGGGAGAGGGACAGCAAGGGTTGTTTGCGGCGGGAGGGTCGGGCATCGTGCGCACCGTTTCGCAGGATGCCCCGATGTCTGTTGCCCCCCGCCCGATCAAGCCCGGCGACCATGTGTTCCTGGTCGATGGCTCGTCCTTTGTGTTTCGGGCCTATTTCCAGTCCATCAACCAGGACCGGAAGTACAATTTCCGTTCGGACCGGCTGCCCACCGGGGCGGTGCGCCTGTTCTGCACCAAGCTCCTGCAATTCATTCGCGAGGGGGCCGTGGGTATCCGCCCGACGCACCTCGCCATCATCTTCGACAAGTCGGAAGATTCGTTCCGCAAGGAAATCTATCCCGACTACAAGGCCAACCGCTCCGATCCGCCGGACGAACTGATTCCCCAATTCCCCCTCATGCGCGAGGCGGTCAAGGCCTTCGGCCTGATCCCGGTGGAAATGGCGCGCTTTGAGGCCGACGACCTTATCGCCACCTATGCGGTCCAGGCCGCCAAGGCGGGCGCTGACGTGCTGGTGGTCTCCGCCGACAAGGATCTGATGCAGATCGTGGGCGAGCGGGTGGCCATGTATGACCCGGCCTCCGGCGAGGCGGGCGGGCGCGGGGCGCGTCCCGAGCGGCGCATCGGCCTGCAGGAGGTGGTGGATTATTTCGGCGTGCCGCCGGAGAAGGTCACGGACGTGCAGGCGCTGGCCGGCGACAGCACGGACAATGTGCCCGGCGTGCCCGGCATCGGCATCAAGACCGCCGCCACCCTGATCCAGGATTATGGCGACCTGGAATCGCTGCTCGCCCGCGCCGGCGAGATCAAGCAGCCCAAGCGCCGCGAATCGCTGCTCGACCCTGCCAACCAGGAGAAGGCCCGCATCTCCAAGCGCCTGGTGACGCTGGATTGCGCGGTCCCCGTGGAAGTGCCGCTGGAGGACCTCGTCCTCGAGGAGCCGGACGCGAAGCGCCTCGTCGCCTTCCTGAAAGCCATGGAATTCACCACCATCACCCGCCGCGTGGCCGAGGCCTATGGGGTGGAGGCGGGCGAGATCGAGCCCGACCCGCTGCTCTCCCCCGGCGGCGGTGCCGTTCCCGCTCTGCCCGCCGGCCCCGCCGAGCCGGTGGCCCCGGCCGCTGCTGCCGCGCCCGCCGCTGGCGCCGCGCCGGCCCCCTCCGGCCGCCCGCAGCTTCTCTCGCCTTCCGACCTCGTGGCCGCCCGCGCCGCCGAGGCCCGCGCGGAGAAGGTGGACCGCTCCCGCTACGCCATGCTCAGCAGTGCGGCGGAGCTGGCCGACTGGTGCGCCCGCGCCCGCGACCAGGGCTATGTGGCCTTCGACACGGAGACGACCGGCATCGACAGCCAGCAGGCGGATCTGGTGGGCGTCTCCCTGGCGCTGGCGCCCAATGTGGCCTGCTACATTCCGCTCGCCCATGTGGGGGCGGGGGATGGGCTCTTCAGCGAGGGCCGGCTGCCCAACCAGATCCCGTTCCAGGATGCCCTGGCGCTCCTGAAGCCCCTGTTCGAGGACGTGGGCACGCTGAAGATCGGCCACAACGTCAAGTATGACGCGGCCATCCTTGCCCGCTATGGCATTGAGGTCGCGCCCCTCGACTGCACCATGTGCATGTCCTATGCGCTCGATGCCGGCCGCACCAATCACGGCATGGACGACCTCTCGGTGCGCCATCTCGGCCATCAGCCCATCGCCTTCACAGAGGTCGCGGGCAAGGGCAAGGGGCAGATCACCTTCGACAAGGTGCCGCTGGAGGCCGCCACCGCCTATGCGGCCGAGGATGCGGACGTGACCTTGCGCCTGTGGCGGGTGTTGAAGCCCCGTTTGCCGGCGGACGGCATGACCACGGTCTACGAGACCCTGGAGCGCCCGCTCATTCCGGTGCTCGGCCGCATGGAGGCGCGGGGCGTCTCCATCGACCGCACGCTGCTCTCGCGCCTCTCCGGCGAGTTCGCCCAGGGCGCGGCGCGCATCGAGGATGAGATCGCCGAGATTGCCGGCGAGCGGCTGAATGTGGGCTCGCCCAAGCAGATCGGCGACATATTGTTCGGCCGCATGGGCCTGCCCGGCGCCACCAAGACCCCCACGGGCGCCTGGTCCACCAAGGCCAATGTGCTGGAGGAACTGGCCGAGGCCGGCCATCCCCTGCCCAAGAAGATCCTGGACTGGCGCCAGCTCGCCAAGCTGCGCTCCACCTATACGGACGCGCTGCCCGGCTATGTGAACCCCCGTACGGGGCGGGTGCACACCTCCTACGCCCTGGCGGCCACCACGACGGGGCGCCTGTCCTCCTCCGAGCCCAACCTCCAGAACATCCCCATCCGCACCGAGGAAGGCCGCCGCATCCGCCGCGCCTTCGTGGCGGAGAAGGGCTACAAGCTGGTCTCGGCGGATTATTCGCAGATCGAATTGCGGCTGCTCGCCGAGATCGCCGAGATCCCCTCCTTGCGGCAGGCCTTCAAGGACGGGCTCGACATCCACGCTCTGACCGCCTCCGAAATGTTCGGCGTGCCGGTGGAGGGCATGCCGAGCGAGGTGCGCCGCCGGGCCAAAGCCATCAATTTCGGCATCATCTATGGCATCTCGGCGTTTGGCCTCGCCAACCAGCTGGGCATTCCGCGCGAGGAGGCCGGGCTCTATATCCGCCGCTATTTCGAGCGCTTCCCCGGCATCCGCGCCTATATGGACGAGACCAAGGCCTATTGCCGCGAGCATGGCTATGTGACGACCCTGTTCGGCCGCCGCTGCCATTATCCCGACATCGCCGCCTCAAACCCCTCCGTGCGCGCCTTCAACGAACGCGCCGCCATCAATGCCCGCCTCCAGGGCACCGCCGCCGACATCATCCGCCGCGCCATGATCCGCATGGAAGGCGCGCTGGAGGAGGCCGGCCTCTCCGCCCGCATGCTCCTGCAAGTGCATGACGAACTGGTGTTCGAGGTGCCCGAGGCGGAAGTGGGCGCCACCTTGCCCTTGGTGCGCCACGTGATGGAAACGGCGGCGCTGCCGGCGGTGTCGCTGGCCGTGCCGCTAAAGGTGGAGGCGAGCGCGGCGGACAATTGGGACGAGGCGCACTGAGGGGGTTAGGCACTCTGTTTAGAGGCTCGTCGATCCCTCGAAACGT
This sequence comes from Aquabacter sp. L1I39, assembly GCF_017742835.1. Taxonomy (GTDB): domain Bacteria; phylum Pseudomonadota; class Alphaproteobacteria; order Rhizobiales; family Xanthobacteraceae; genus L1I39. The sequence continues at coordinate 1,639,648 of NZ_CP072392.1, read as the reverse complement.
CATGCCCGGGCTTGTCCCGGGCAAGGCGGGATCCTTGGTGAGATGTGCTCAGGCTGGTGTGAGCGGTCACTGGCCTCCTGCGCACACTGGCGAGTGGAGCTGCGCTATCAGAAACCTTGCGCTGCCGCGCAACTCACGTCACCCCTTTTCCTTGGAAGTGTTAAGTATCAGTTCTCTCAATGCATCAACTAATTCAGAGCCTGATACCGATTCTTTTATGTTATTTTTCCAAAATTCTTCAGCGCTTTTATCTTTAATCCTATAGAAATCAGAGATGCGTTTCGTTTGGTTCTTGGGATCGTCTCCTTTTATATGACTTGCCGACACGTCGTCCAAGCCGAGGAGGTGGCTCCACTCATTGTAACGGGCGAGAGTGTTGATATTTGCGGCCGTGGACTGTTCAGTTTTCTGGTCAATGATGCGGACGAGATTTAGTATTTCCTCAAGAATATCTCTTGTGTCCCGTTTGGGTGTATGGTCCTCCATTTCTGGAGTGATGTGCGTCAGCCGATCTTCAAGGCTGCTCCAGTGTGCGTTAATTGCTGTGTTCAAAATCGGCTCGGAAATCTGGAATTCGGATTTCAAATTGATTGAAGTACAAAGCTTTAGTATGTCTGTTTTTGTGCATTTTATCGATTGGAATTGCGTTAATGGTCCTTGAATGTCTGAATATTCAAGGTTGAGCAGGAGCGGAACTACGGCGCTATCAGTCAGCGACTTTGAAAGCGCTCCAGCCTCAAATGCAATCCATAAAGATTGAATATTTTCTCGTGTAACGCAGATTACGCCGAAGTTGCATTCGCTAAGGTTGCGCCCGATTTCGACGCTCCAGCGCTCACCTGCTGAAATGTCGCAATCGGACATCCAAGGTTCGCAATGTTGCAGTACATTCGGAAGCCAATCCTTCAGGATCCGCGCGAGTTGCCTACTCTGGGCCCCGCTCCAGCTCAGAAAAACCTTCACGGCTTCCCCACCCGTTTCTTGCATGATTTCAAATTATAGGCTTGGACCTGAATGCGGGCAAGGAGCCCTCATTGGCTTGCGAAGTTACCCCCGCCGCCGCACATTTGTGGAAGTGGCGCTATAAGCACCGCAGAGAAGCGCCTGAATTTAAGACATGGACGACGACATGGCCCCACCGGCCGACAAGATCCTTCCCCCCCGCGCCCCGCGCCCCACGGCGAGCGGGCGCATGGATGCGTTGGCGCGGCTGCCGGTCTTCTTTGCGCTGGCCGGCAAGCCGGTGGTGGTGGCCGGCGGCGGGCCGCCCGCCGTGTGGAAGGCCGAGCTTCTGTGCGCCGCCGGGGCGGTGGTGAAGGTCTATGCGGCCCATCCCTGCGCCGAGATGGTGACGCTGGCCGCCGAGATGGCGCAGCCGGACGAGGGGCGCGAGGGCGTCATCCACCTGATCGAGCGGGCCTGGACAGGGCACGACCTTGAAGGCGCGGCCCTTGCCATTGCCGATGCCGAGGATGACGGGGAGGCGGAGGCCTTCCGCGCCGCCGCCAAAGGAGCGGGTGTCCCGGTCAATGTGATCGACAAGCCGGCCTTCTGCGACTTTGCTTTCGGGGCCATCGTCAACCGTTCGCCCCTCGTGGTGGGCATCTCCACCGATGGTGCCGCCCCGGTCTTCGGGCAGGCGGTGCGGGCGAAGATCGAGGCCATCCTGCCTTTGGGGTTCCGCCGGTGGGCGCAGGCGGCGCAGCGCTGGCGGGGAGCGGTGTCGCAGCTGGGCCTCTCCTTCCACGGCCGCCGGCATTTCTGGGAAGCCTTCACCGCCCGCGCGCTCGCCACCCCCGAACGGGCGCCCGACGAGCGGGACCGGGCCGAACTGATCGCGCTCGCCGAAACCGAGCGCACCGCGCCTGAGACCGGCTCGGTGGTGCTGGTGGGCGCCGGGCCGGGCGATCCCGAGCTGTTGACGCTCAAGGCGGTGCGCGCCCTCCAATCCGCCGAGGTGGTGCTTTACGATGACCTCGTCTCCGGCGAGGTGCTGGATTTCGCCCGCCGCGAGGCCAAGAAGATGCTGGTGGGCAAGACCGGCTATGGCCCCTCCTGCAAGCAGAGCGACATCAACACGCTGATGGTGTCGCTGGCCAAGGAGGGCCGCCGCGTGGTGCGCCTGAAGGGCGGCGACCCCATGATTTTCGGCCGGGCGGGGGAGGAGATCACCGCCTGCCGCCGCGCCGGCATTCCGGTGGAAGTGGTTCCCGGCATTTCCTCGCCCCAGGGCGCGGCGAGCCGGCTCGTCACCTCGCTGACCCATCGCGACCATGCGAGGCGGCTGCAACTGGTCACCGCCCATGCCCGCAACGGCAAGCTGCCGGAGGACCTGGACTTCAAGGCCCTGTCCGACCCGGCCGCCACCACCGTGGTCTATATGCCCCGCCGCACTTTGGCGGAGCTTGTAAGCCGGCTCATCGATGCCGGCATCGACCCGCAGGTGCCGGCGCTGGCGGTGTTTTCCGTCAGCCGGCCGCAGGAGGTGGTGGTCAGCGCCCCCTTGGGTGGCCTTGCGGAGGCGGTGGAGAGAGCGGTGGCCGAGGGGGCGGAAGGGCCGTGCCTCGTTCTCTATGGTTTCGCCCTCGCCGAGGGCCTCGCCGCGCAGGAGAGCGAACGGCGCGCGGCGCCCTGATCCGGCCTTCAGGGCCGGGATGATGCACAAAGGCCCCGGCCTTGCCGCGCGGGCCAGTGAAGGACTTGTAATTTCATGGCGTTTTCACCGGAGGAGATCGAGCGCTACGCCCGGCACATCGTGCTGCGTGACGTGGGCGGGCCCGGCCAGCAGAAACTGAAATCCGCCCGCGTGCTGGTGGTGGGCGCCGGCGGCCTCGGCGCGCCGGCCTTGCTTTACCTCGCCGCCGCCGGCGTGGGGCATATCGCGCTGGTGGATGATGACGAGGTGTCCCTCTCCAATCTCCAGCGGCAGGTGATCCACGGCACGCCCGATATCGGCCGGCCCAAGGTGGAGAGCGCCCGCGACCGCGTCGCCGCGCTCAATCCCCATGTGGACATGACGCTCCACGCCACCCGCCTCACCCCCGCCAATGCCATGGAGCTGATCTCGGCGGCGGACGTGGTGCTGGATGGCTCGGACAATTTCGCCACCCGCTATCTGGTATCGGACGCCTGCGCGCTCGCCGGCCGCACCTTGGTGACCGCCGCGCTCGGCACCTTCGATGCCACCATCACCACCCTGAAGCCCTTTGAGAGGGGGCCGGACGGCACGCTTTATCCCACCTATCGCTGCCTCTTCCCCGAGCCGCCGCCGCCCGGCACGGTTGCGCCCTGCGCGGAGGCGGGGGTGCTGGGGGCGCTGGCGGGCATCGCCGGTTCGCTCGCGGCCCTTGAGGTCATCCGCGCCATTGTCGGCTTCGGCGAGGGTCTGGTGGGCAAGCTCCTGATGATCGACGCGCTCTCCATGCGATTCGAGACGCTCGACTATGCCTATGATCCCGACAATCCGCTCACCGGCACCGGCGCGCGCATCACCGATCTGTCGGAACACGCGCTGCGTGGGGCGGCCTGACCGCTCAGGCCGCGCGCATCTCGTCCAGGAAGGCGCGGATGGAGGCGGCGTCCACATCCTTGGCGATGAAGGCGGCGCCGATGCCGCGCACCAGGATGAAGGTCAGCGCCCCCCGGCTTACCTTCTTGTCCTGGGCGATGAGGGCCATGAGGCCGTCCGTGTCCGGCAAGTCGCCCGGCACGTCGGCGATGCGGGTGGGCAGGCCCACCGCTTCCAGGTGGCGGGTGGCGCGCACCGCATCCTGGCCCGAGCACAGGCCCATTTTCGCGGAATAGGAGAAGGCCAGCGCCATGCCGATGGCCACCGCCTCGCCATGGAGCAGGCGCTGGGAGAAGCCGGCGCCCGCCTCCAGCGCATGGCCGAAGGTGTGGCCGAGATTGAGCAGGGCCCGGTCGCCGGTCTCCTTCTCGTCGCGGGCGACGATGGCGGCCTTGGCGGCGCAGGAGGCGGCCACCGCCTCCACCCGCGCGGGGCCGCCGGAAATCACGTCGCGGCCATTCTGCTCCAGCCACTCGAAGAAGGGCGCATCGCCAAGCAGGCCATATTTGGCCACCTCCGCATAGCCGGCGCGGACCTCGCGGGCGGGGAGCGTGTCGAGGGTGGCGGTGTCGGCGATCACCAGAACCGGCTGGTGGAAGGCACCGATGAGATTCTTGCCCTGGGGCGAATTGATGCCGGTCTTGCCGCCCACGGAGGAATCCACCTGGGAGAGCAAGGTGGTCGGCGCCTGCACCACGTCGACGCCCCGGCGCACCACGGCGGCGGCGAAGCCGGCGAGATCGCCCACCACGCCCCCGCCCAGCGCCAACACCAGGTCGCGCCGCTCGATGCGGGCGGCGATCAGGCCCTCGGTCACCTGTTCGAGGCCCGCATAGCCCTTGGTCTTCTCGCCCGGCGTGACCTCGATGACGGAGGAGGGGATGCCGGCGGCGGCGAGCGAGGCCTCCACCGTCTTGAGATGATGGCCGGCCACATGGGTGTCGGTGACGATGGCCACCCGCGCGCCCGGCCGCAGAGCGGCGATGCGCGGGCCGATCTCGGCGAGGAGGCCCGGCCCGATGGCGATGTCATAGGGCCGCCCGGCCAGGTCCACGCGCACCAGGCGGGGCTCGGCGGGGCGGGCGGCTGCGGCGTCAGGCATAAGACTTCCTTGAACGAAAGGCGGCGTCAGGAGCCGCTGGTGTCCCCCAAGGGGGCGTTGCCGTTGGGCGCGTCACCGGTTGGGGCGGGACCTTGCGTGTGGCGCAGAAGAGCGGTGATCACGTCTTCCACAACCGTCTCGTGCACCACGTCGCGGGATTCGACGGTGAGGTCCGCCAGGGCATAGACCGGCTCGCGCTCGGCTTGGAGGGCGGCGAGGCGCTCGCCCGCATCGCCCTGGGCGAGCAGGGGACGGTCGGTGCGCTTCTTCACCCGGCGCAGCAGCGTGGCATGGTCCGCATGGAGCCACACGGCGATGCCGTAGCGGGAGATGTTGGCGCGGGTCTCGGCATTCATATAGGCGCCGCCGCCGGTGGCGACCACGGTGGGGCCGTTCTGGAGCAGGCGGGCAAGGACGCGCTTCTCGCCCTCGCGGAACTCGGCCTCGCCGTGCTGGGTGAAAATTTCGGGAATGCTCATGCCGGCGGCGCGCACGATTTCCTCGTCCGCATCCAGGAAGGGCAGGTTGAGGCGCTTGCCGAGGCGGCGGCCCACGGAGGACTTGCCGGCGCCCGGCATGCCCACCAGCACGATGCAGCGCCGCCCGAGCCGCGCCAGAAGCGCCTCGGCCGCCGCATCCGGCCTGTCCGTCGCTGAGGGACCCGTCACCACCGTCCTCCTGCTGCGCCGGCTCAACGGCGCCCGTGGGGCAGGCCGATAGCACCCCCCTTTCGGCGCGGCAATGGCGGTTGAAAGCCGCGCCGCACCATGTCACCTGTGAAGGGCGCACGGCGCAAGCGATTCGCGGGAAGCTAAAGAGGCAGTCTTGCCCAGCCTGATCCGGCTCCTTGTGGTCATCCTCGTCCTCGCCGGAGGCATCTATGGCGGGGCCTACTGGCTTGCCAACAAGGTGCAGCCCATCTCCCGCGACGTGACCTTCACGGTGCCCAACGACCGCTACAGCAAATGAGCGCGGCCGGGCCGCTGGCCCTGTTCCTGGATATGCAGGCGGTGGAGCGGGCGGCGAGCCCCCATACGCTGGACGCCTATCGCCGGGACTTGGCCGATCTCGGCCAGTTCCTCGCCACCCGCGGCGTCGCGGTGGACAAGGCGGATACCAGCGACCTTCGGGCCTATCTGGCCGATCTCTCCCATCGCGGCATGAAGGCGACCACGGTCGCCCGCCGCCTCTCGGCGCTTCGGCAATTCCATCGTTTCCTCTATGCGGAAGGCCATCGCGGGGACGATCCGGCGGCGGTGCTGGAAGGCCCCAAGCGCGGCCGTCCGCTGCCCAAGGTGCTCACCGAGGAGGAGGTGACGCGCCTCATCTCCACCGCCCATGCCCGCGCCCAGGAGCCCGGCACGCCCGCCGAGCGATTGCGGCGCCTGCGCACCCTCACCGTGGTGGAATTGCTCTATGCCACCGGCCTGCGCGTCTCCGAGCTGGTGGCCCTGCCGGCCAGCGCCGCCCGCAGCCGGGCGGATGCCATCGTGGTCACCGGCAAGGGCAGCAAGGACCGGCTTGTGCCGCTGGGCAGCGCCGCCAAAACGGCCATGGCGGAGTATCTGGCCGCGCGGGTGGCGGCGGGGCTGGAGGCCACCAAGTGGCTGTTTCCCTCCGGCGCGGCCAGCGGCCACGTGACCCGCCAGCAGGCGGGGCGCGAGCTGAAGGACCTGGCGGTGGCGGCGGAGGTCGACCCCGCCAAGCTCTCCCCCCATGTGCTGCGCCATGCCTTCGCCAGCCATCTCCTGGCCCATGGGGCGGACCTGCGCATCGTGCAGACGCTGCTGGGGCATGCGGATATTTCCACCACCCAGATCTATACCCATGTGCTGGACGAACGCCTGAAAGCCATGGTCCGAGACCTTCATCCGCTGTCGGACGACTCCTCGTCCTAAGGTGCCCTGGCACCGCTGACGCATGCGTCGCGGGGAAAAGCGGGCGCGCCCCTTTCATCGCAGGCCGGCCCCGCCTATATTCATGGGGCCGGCGCAAGCCGGCTATGGCGATAAATGGTTGTCGTAATAAGCCTTTCGGACCCGGGGGCAGTACCCGGCGCCTCCACCAGAGCCCGTGAAGCGCACGCGCGCGGGCTCCGGCGGGGGCGAACCAGGATCGACGAGGGTGTAAAGGGCTTTCTTTCGCTCGGCATGGTTCCGCCGATATCGGGCCGACCTATAGTTGCGAATGACAACTATGCTCCGGTTGCCGTTGCCGCGTGAGCGGTAAAGGTACCGAAATAAAAGTCCTACCGGGTAGCACTGGCTAGGCGGGGTTCGGAGGCACCTGGCAACAGAAGCCTCCACTTCCTTCCGGGCCCGGCCGGACCTGAAGGAGGGGAATGGGCCGTTCGCCCATTCGCCGGAGGGGCGGAACCACCGGTCCTGCGGGGAATGCGCAGGGGTCTTCCGGCCGAAGCCCACGCCCGGAAAGTTCAAACGTCCCCATGTCGTCGGTCGATCATATCCGCTACGATCTTCTCGCCCAGGAAGCCTTGCGCGGCGTGGTCCGCCGGGTGCTTGTGGACGCTGCGCGCGACGGCCTGCCGGGCGATCATCATTTCTACATCTCCTTCGACACCCGCGCCCCCGGCGTGCGGCTCTCCACGCGCATGCGGGAGAAGTATCCGGAAGAGATGACCATCGTGCTCCAGCACCAGTTCTGGGACCTGAACGTGACCGAGCACGCCTTCGAGGTGGGCCTGTCCTTCGGCGGCGTGCCCGAGCGTCTGCTGGTGCCGTTCACTGCGCTGAAGGGCTTCTTCGACCCGTCCGTGAAGTTCGGCCTCCAGTTCGAGATCGCGGAGGCCGAGGCCAGCGAGGAGCCGGCGCCGGAGGAAGACAATTCCGCCGCCGCGCCTACGCCCCTGCCGACCGCCTCTCCCATCCGTTCCATCCGGGGCGCCGCGTCCGAGCCGGCGCTCGCCAGCGCCCGCAAGGCCGATGGCGAGGCCGAGAAGGTCACCGCCAAGAACGAGCCCGCCAAGGAACAGAGTGGCGAGGACAAGCCCCAGGCGGGCGCGGAAGTGGTGCGCCTCGACGTCTTCCGCAAGAAGTGAACGCCTGACCGGCCGGCCCGTCCAACCCCTCAGGTGATGCCGTGCAAGACCTTGATGTGGCCGTCATCGGCGCGGGCGCGGCGGGACTTGCCGCGGGCGCCGTGCTCCAGGGTGCCGGCGTGCGCTTTGCCGTGTTCGAGGCCGCCGGCCGCATCGGGGGGCGCGCTTTTACGGATGCCACCAGCTTCGCCCAACCCTGGGATCTGGGCTGCCACTGGCTGCACTCCGCCGACCGCAATCCCTTCGCGCCCATCGCCGACCGCCTGGGCTTCTCCTATCTCAAGCGCGAGCGGCCGCTGCTGCGCCATGTGCACACCGGCCCCGGCTGGGCCAATGGCGAGGAGGTGGCGCAGGCCGCCAGCCTGCTGGATGGCGCCTTCGATGCCATGATCGCCGCCGGCAAGGCGGGGCAGGATGTGGCGGCCACCGAGGTGATCCCCGATGCCGGCCGCTGGGCACCCTTGGTGCGGCACTGGCTCTCCCTCATCACGGCGGCGTTTCCCGAGGACATTTCCACCGCCGACTATGCGGCCTATTCGGACACCGGGCACAATTGGCCCGTGCTGGAGGGCTATGGCGCCCTGGTGGCGGCCCATGGCGCCGGCGTGCCGGTGGCGCTCAACTGCCCCGTCACCGCCATCGACCGTTCCGGCCGCGATCTGGTGCTGACCACCGCGCACGGCACGGTGCGGACACGGGCGGTGATCCTCGCCGTGCCCACCAGCGTGCTGGCGCGGGGTGCCATCGCGGTGCGGCCGGGCTTTCCGGTGGAGCTGGAGGACGCGTTCGCCGCCTTGCCGCTGGGCGTGGTGGAGAAGGTGGCCATCGGCTTCGACCGCGACCTGTTCGGTTTTGACGAGCGCACCGGGGTCAGCACCTTCGACAGCACCAATTCAGAGCGTGCCCCGGTGAATTTCCAGATCCTGCCCGGCGCACAGCCCGTTGTGGTGGCGCACCTGGCCGGCCCCTCCGCCGCGCGCCTGGTGGCTGAGGGCGAGACGGCGCTGGCCATCGAGGCAGTGGAGGCTTTGGTGCGGGCCTTCGGCGCGGATGTGCGCCGGCATATCGTGAAAACCCGCGCCACCTCCTGGACCGCCGATCCCCTTATCGGCGGCGGCTATTCCTGCGCCTTGCCGGGCAAGGCGCACCTGCGGGCGCGCTTGTCGGAACCGTTCGACGCGCGCATCCATTTCGCTGGGGAAGCCGTGTCCCTGCACGATTTCTCCACCTGTCACGGCGCCCACCTCACCGGCCTTGCGGCCGCCAAGGCCGCCCTCGCCGGACTGGAGGCGCCCCATGCCCATGCCTGAACGGGACCTGCCCCTCGTCCATGTGGTGGCGGTGGGCGAGAATGGGGTGATCGGGCGCGGGCAGGAACTGCCCTGGCGCCTGCCCTCGGACTTGAAGCGCTTCCGCGCCCTCACCTGGGGCAAGCCGCTGCTCATGGGGCGGCGGACCTTCCAGTCCATTGGCCGGCCCTTGCCGGGGCGCATCTCCGTCGTGGTGAGCGCCGACCCGTCCTTCACGGCGCCCGAGGGCGTGCGGGTGGGGCGCACGCTGGAGGACGCGCTCGCCTTGGCGCGGGCGGCGGCGGGCGAGATGGGGGCGGACGCCATCATGGTCATTGGCGGCCGTCAGGTGTTTGCCGACACGCTGCCCGTGGCCCGGCGGGTGGAGCTGACCCGCGTGCACCTTTCCCCCGAGGGCGACGTGCATTTGCCGCCCTATGATCCGGCGGTCTGGCGCGAGGTGGCCGTGGAGGGTTCCGTCCAGGCGCCGGGCGACGAGGCGCCGGTGACCTATGTGAGGCTGGAGCGGCGCGACCTCGCTTAGCCCCGTCTTTCCAACGCCCGTCTTTCCAAGCCCGCCGCCCCGTGCCAAGCAAAGGGCATGCGGATCGATTTCCTCGGCCTCCAGGCCTTCCTCGCCATTGCCGAGCGCGGCTCGTTCCTGCGGGCGGCGGCCCATCTCAACCTGTCCCAGACCGCGCTCTCCCATCGCCTGCGCAAGCTGGAGGATGATCTGGGCGTGCGCCTGCTCATCCGCACCACCCGGCAGGTCACGCTCACCCCCGATGGCGAGGCGCTCCTTCCCAAGGCCCGCACCGCGCTCTCCGCGCTGCAAGGGGAGATCGAGACCCTGCGCGAGAAGGCGCGGGGGCATGAGGCGCGCATCGCCATCGGCTGCTTGCCCACCATCGCGGCAAGCCATCTGCCGCACGCGCTCAAGACCTTCGCGGAGCTTCATCCCGGCGTGGCGGTGAAGGTCTATGACAATTCCGCTTCCGAGATTGCCGGCCTGGTGAGGGCGGGGGCGGCCGAATTCGGCATCGGCATCGTCACCGCCGCCGTCTGGGACCTGGACATGACGCCGCTGCGCAAGGAGCAGTTCGTGCTCCTGTGCCCCAAGGGGCACCCCCTGGTGACGGAAGGGAGCGCCAGCTGGAGCGCGCTGGAAGGCGTGCCGCTCATCCGCATCAGCCCCCAGGCGGGCAACCGCGCCTTGATCGACGATGCGCTGGGCAGCCGTCGGGAGGCGCTGAACTGGCGCTATGAGGTGCAGCACATCCAGACGGCGGTGAGCATGGTGCAGGCCGGCATCGGGCTCACCGTCGTTCCCGATCTGGCGCTGGAGCGCAATCGGCTCTCCGGCCTCGCCCTGCTGCCCCTGCGCAACCCCTCCATCACCCGCACCTTGGTTGTCTTCACCAAGCGCGGCACGCCTTTGTCCCCCGCCGCCAGCGCCTTGCTGGATCTGGTGCGCGCGCGGCTGAAGGCGCGGCGCAGGGGCAAGGCGGGGGAGGATCGCGATCCGCCAGATGCATGAATTTCATGAATGACGAAAAAACTGTCATTTGATTCATCTGTGCCGAACCGTCACCTTCCGCCCAACGCGCCTGAGACGCGACGACGGGAGAGGACGCAAAGATGGCCCTGCGGCTGGCGATCATCGGTTATGGCGAAGTGGGCACCCTGTTCGCCCATGACCTCCTGAAGAACGGCCTCGACGCGGTCGCCGTCTACGACATCAAGTTCGCCAACCCCGCCCTCGCGGCCCCCCTCCTGGCGCGGGCCGAGGCCGATGGCGTGCGCGCCGCAGCGAGCGCGGCCGAGGCGGCGGAGGGTGCCGACATCGTCATTTCCGCCGTGACCGCCGACCAGGCGCTGACCGTGGCGCAGGACGCCGCCGGCTATCTCAAGCCCGGCCAGATCCTCTTCGACATCAATTCCGCCGCCCCTCACACCAAGGTCGCCGCCGCCCGCGCGGTGGAAGCGGTGGGGGCGGACTATGTGGAAGGCGCCGTGATGGCGCCCGTGGGCGCGCCGCGCATCGCCGTTCCTATTCTGGGTGGCGGGCCGAAGGCGGAGGCGGTCGCCGCCGCTTTGGTGCCGCTGGGCATGAACATCCGGCCGGTGTCCGACGTGCATGGCCGCGCCTCGGCCATGAAGCTCTGCCGCTCCATCATGGTGAAGGGCATCGAGGCGCTGATCGTGGATTGCGCCCGCGCCGCCAAGGCCTTCGACGTGGAGACCGAGGTCTTCTCCTCCCTCGACACCAGCTTTCCCGGCATGAACTTCGCAACGCTCGCGCCCAACATGGCCGAGCGGGTGGCCACCCACGGCGTGCGCCGCGCCGCCGAGATGCGGGAAGCCGCCGACATGCTGGCCGCCCTCGGCCTGGTGCCGGACCTCGCCCGCGCGGTGGCCGATGCCCAGCAGCGGGGCGCCGTCAAGAAAGCCTGAAGTCTTGCCGCCGGAAGAGCGGACATCTGGGGAAACGCACCATGCCGCACATCTCACGCCGGACCTGCCTTTCCGGCCTCGCCGCCACCCTGAGCGGGCTGCCGCTTGCGGCCATGGCGCAGACGGGAGCGACCGCACCGATGATCATGGGCCCCGATCCCAACGTGAAGACGCCCACCTTCAAGGCCCCGGCCGGATCGGTGGACAGCCACACCCATATTTTCGGCCCCAATTCCAAATATCCCTATTGGGCCAAGCGCAGCTACACGCCCCCGGACGCGCCGCTGGAGCTGTTCGAGGAGGTGCATGCCAAGATCGGCGTGGAGCGTGCCGTCCTCGTCAACGCCACCGTCCATGGCCCCGACAACCGCCCCGTCACCGACGCCATCGCCGCCAGCAAGGGCCGCTACAAGGGCGTCGCCAATGTCAGCGACACCACCACCGACAAGGAATTGCAGGCGCTGACCGATGCCGGCGTCGTCGGCTGCCGCTTCACCTTCCTCGCCCGCCTGGGCGGCCGGCCGGACATGACGGGCTTCAACAAGATCGTCGACAGGGTGAAGGCCTATGGCTGGCACGTGGATCTTTATCTCGAACCGGCCATGATCCCCGAATTCGTGCCGCTGCTCCGCGCTCTGCCGTTGCCCTATGTGATCGACCATATGGGCGCCGTGAAGGCCTCCGGCGGGCTGGAGCAGCCGCCCTTCCAGGCGCTGGTGGAGCTGATGCGCACGGACGAGAAGGGCTGGATCAAGATCACCGGCCCGGAGCGCATGTCCGCCACCGGCGCGCCTTTCACCGACACCGTGCCCTTCGCCCAGGCGCTGATTGCCGCCGCGCCCGACCGCTGCGTGTGGGGCACGGACTGGCCCCATCCCAATGTCCCGGTCATGCCCAATGACGGCGACCTGGTGGACCTCGTCCCCCTCTATGCCCCCGATGCCGGCCAGCGCCACAAGCTCCTGGTGGACAATCCGGTCCGCCTGTTCGGCTTCCCCAGCTGACCTTTCTTTTTGCGAGCAGAGCCAAAGATATGACCGCCGCCATCCGCTCCATTCCCGGCCCCGATCCGCACACGCGCACCCCGGCCTTCAAGCTACCGCCGCTCTCCTGCGACACCCATTGCCACATCTTCGGGCCGGGGAATGTCTACCCTTACGATCCCAAGCGCTCCTACACGCCGCCGGATGCGCCGCTGGAGGCGTTCAAGGCGCTGCATGCCAAGATCGGCGTCGAGCGGGCGGTGATCGTGAATGCTTCCGTCCACGGCACCGACAACCGGGTGGCGCTGGACGCTATCGCCCAGAGCAATGGCCGCTACCGGGGCGTCGCCAATATTGACGGGACCATCGACGAGAAGGGCATCGAGGCGCTCCATGTGGGCGGCTTCAGGGGCTGCCGGTTCAATTTCGTGCGGCATCTGGGCGGGGTGCCGGACATGGCGGTGTTCGACCGGATCGTGGCCATGGTCGCCCCGTTCGGCTGGCACATCGACCTGCATTTCGACGCCATCGACCTGCCCACCTATGCGGACATGCTGGCCCGCCTGCCGGTGCCCTACACCATCGACCATATGGGCCGCGTCCAGGCCAATGAGGGCCTCGACCAATTGCCCTTCCGCACCCTCATCGAGCTGATGAAGCGCGACGAGAAGTGCTGGGTGAAGATCTGTGGCGCCGAGCGCGTCTCCACGGCTGGCCCGCCCTTCCATGACGCCGTGCCCTTCGCCCGCACCATCCTGGAAACCGCGCCCGACCGGGTGATCTGGGGCACCGACTGGCCGCATCCCAATGTGAAGGTGATGCCCAATGACGGCGACCTCGTCGACCTCGTGCCCCTGTTCGCGCCGGAGCCGGAGCTTCAGCGCAAGGTGCTGGTGGACAATCCCGCCCGCCTCTTCGACTTCCCCGCCGAATGAGGGCCGCCCGGTGCGGCGCGAGGTGATGTCATGAGCGACCAGATCTCCCTTCCCTGCATGCTGATCCGGGGCGGCACCTCCAAGGGCGCCTATTTCCTTGCCTCGGACCTGCCGGCGGACAAGGCCCGGCGAGACGCCATCCTGCTGGCGGTGATGGGCTCGCCCGACCCGCGCCAGGTGGACGGGGTGGGCGGCGCCCATCCGCTCACCAGCAAGGTGGCCCTCATCTCGCGCTCCGATCTGCCGGGCTGCGACATCGACTTTCTGTTCGCCCAGGTGGGGGTGGACAAGGCGATGGTGGATACGACCCCCAATTGCGGCAATATCCTCGCCGGCGTTGCCCCCTTCGCCATCGAGCGCGGGTTGGTGCAGGCGGTCTCTCCCCGCACGCGGGTGAAGGTGCGCACCATCAATACCGGCACCATCGCCGAACTCACGGTGGAAACGCCGGACGGCAGCCCCGTCTATGGCGGCGAGGCGCGCATTGATGGCGTGCCGGGCACGGCGAGCCCCATCGCGGTGGATTTCCTTGATGCCGCCGGCTCGGTCTGCGGCGCGCTCCTGCCCACCGGCCGCGTGGTGGACGAGGTGGCCGGCGTGCGCGCCACCCTCATCGACAATGGCATGCCCTGCGTGGTGCTCACCGCCGCCAGCGTCGGCCGCACCGGCTATGAGCCCCGCGACGTGCTGGACAAGGACACCGCGCTGAAGGCGCGCCTGGAGGAAATCCGCCTTGCCGCCGGGCCGCTGATGAATCTCGGGGACGTGGGCCCCAAGGTGGTGCCCAAGATGATCCTGGTGGCGCCGCCCCGCGCGGGCGGCGCGGTCTCCACCCGCAGTTTCATTCCCCATGAATGCCACGCCTCCATCGGCGTGTTCGCGGCGGTGACGGTGGCCACCGCCTGCGCCTTGCCGGGGTCTCCGGCCGCTGAAGTTGCGCAGATGCCCGGCGGGGCGGTGCGCACGGTGAGCGTGGAGCATCCCACCGGCGAATTTTCCGTGCGCCTGGAAATGGGCGGCACGGACGCGGCGCCGGAAGTGCTGCGGGCCGGCCTTTTGCGCACCGCTCGCCCCCTCTTCGACGGCCGCGTCTTCGTGCGCCCCGGCGTCGTCTGAACATCCAAGCTCATCCAGAGGTCATCATGGCTGAAGCCAAATCCGCTCTTGTCATCACCGCCCATCCCGGCGACTTCGTCTGGCGCGCGGGCGGGGCCATCGCGCTCCATGCCCGCAAAGGCTACCGGGTCAAGATTGCCTGCCTCTCCTATGGCGAGCGCGGCGAGAGCCAGTGGGCCTGGAAGAGTGCCGGCGTCTCGCTGGAAGAGGTGAAGGCCCAGCGCAAGGCCGAGGCCGCCGAGGCCGCCCGCGTCCTGGGCGCCGAGATCGAGTTCTTCGATGCCGGCGACTATCCCCTGCGCGGCACCGAGGCCATCCTGGATCGGCTCATCGACATCTATCGGGAGGAGAAGCCGGCCTTCGTGCTGACCCACTCCCTGAACGACCCCTATAATGTGGACCATCCGGAGGCGACGCGCCTCGCCCAGGAGGCCCGCATCATCGCCCAGGCGGCGGGCCACAAGCCGGACCCCGCCCGCGCCTATGCCGCCCCGCCGGTCTTCCTGTTCGAGCCCCACCAGCCCGAGCAGTGCGACTTCAAGCCCAATGTCATCCTCAATATCGACGATGTGTGGGAGACCAAGCGCGCCGCCTTCGAGGTCTTGGCCGCCCAGAAGCACCTCTGGGACTATTACACCCGCGTGGCGCTCAATCGCGGCATGCAGGGCGGGCGCAATTCCGGGCGCGCCATGACCTATGGCGAAGCCTATCAGCGGCTCTTCCCCATGGTCCTGGAGGAACTGGCATGATCGGCGTCGTCGTTCGCAAGGTCGTGCGCGCCGATCAGGCGGTGGTCGACCAATTGGCCGGCTTCGGCTCGGCCACCGTGCACGAGGCCATGGGGCGCATCGGCCTCATGAAGCCCTATCTGCGGCCCATCTATGCCGGCGCCCAGGTGGCGGGGAGCGCCATCACCGTGCTCGCCCAGCCCGGCGACAATTGGATGCTGCACGTGGCCGCCGAGCAGATCCGCCCCGGCGATCTCGTCGTGGTGGCCTGCACCACCGACAATACGGACGGCATGTTCGGCGACCTGCTCGCCACCTCCTTCAAGGCGCAGGGCGCGGTGGGCCTCGTCATCGATGCCGGCTGCCGGGACATCCGCACGCTCACGGAAATGGGCTTCCCGGTTTGGCCGCGCGCCATTTCGGCCAAGGGCACGGTGAAGGCGACGCTGGGCTCGGTGAACGTGCCCGTGGTGTGCGCCGGTGCCCTGGTCCATCCGGGCGACGTGGTGGTGGCCGATGATGACGGTGTCGTCGTCGTGCCCCGCGCCCGCGCCGCCGAAGTGGCGGAAAAGGCCGCCGCCCGCGAGGCCAATGAGGGCTCCAAGCGCGCCCGCCTCGCCTCCGGCGTGCTGGGCCTCGACATGTATGCCATGCGCGAGCCGCTGGCCGCCGCCGGCCTCGTCTATGTGGACGAACTGCCCAAAGACTGACCCATTCCACGGCGGACCCCGGACTGGAACCGGCGCCGCCCGCTCAACGGGAGGATGACATGACCCTGTTCGCCAGGATCGCCGCGGGTTGCGCGGTGGTGGCCGCTCTGTTTACCGGCCTTGCCCCTGCGCAAGCCGACACCGCCTATCCCACCCGCCCGGTGCGGGTGATCGTGCCCTTCGGGCCGGGCGGCATCGCCGACATCACCGCACGGGTGGTGATGGAGAAGCTGAGCGAGAAGCTCGGCCAGCAATTCATCATCGACAACCAGCCCGGTGCCGGCGGCATCACCGCCGCCCGTGCCGCGCTCCAGGGCGGCAAGGACGGCTATACGCTGATCCTGCTCACCAATGGCACGGCCATCTCGGTGCCGCTGTTCAAGAAGCTGCCCTTCGATCCGGTGAAGGACTTCGCCGCCGTCTCCATGCTCGGCCAGTTCGACTTCCTGTTCGTCACCGGCGGCGCCTCCAAGCACAAGAGCGTGCAGGAGCTGATCGCCTTCGCCAAGGCCAATAAGGGCGTGCTCAATATGGGCACGGTGAATGTGGGCTCCAGCCAAAACCTGTCGGCGGAGCTGTTCAAGTCCATGGCGGGCGTCGACCTGACCATCGTGCCCTACAAGACCACGCCCGATCTCATGATCGCGGCCACCCGCGGCGACGTGGACGTGGCCATCGACAGCCTCGCCGCCGCCAAGGCCATGATGGCCGACGGCAAGCTGCGCGCCATGGCCACCTCCGGCCTCACCCGCTCGCCGGCGACCCCCGATATCGTCACGGTGGACGAAAGCGGCCTGAAAGGCTTCGAGGTCACCTCCTGGAACGCCATCTTCGCCCCGGCGGGCACGCCGCCGGAGGTCATCGCCACCCTCAACAAGGCGATCGTCGAGGCGGTGGCGAGCCCCGAGGTGAAGAAGAAGCTGCTGGACCTCGGCATCGAGGCCAAGTCCAGCACGCCCGCTGAGCTGGAAGACCGGCTGAAGGCCGACATCGCCAAGTGGACGGCGGTCATCGACGCCGCCGGCATCCAGAAGCAGTGAGGCGAGGCCTCGGTGCCTGATCCTTCATCAGGCGCCGGGTTCGCGCTCCAGAAGTTCGATGGACATGCCGTCCGGCCCGGTGACGAAGGAAATCTTCAGGCCGGGCCGAGGCGACGTGATGTCCTTGGTGAAGACCGCGCCCTTGGCCTTGAGGCCGGCGACCACCGCTTCCAGGTCAGTCACGCGGAAGGCGATATGGTCGAGGCCGCCATGGGGATGGTCCGGTTCGGGCGTGAGGCCCTCGCCCGCCTGCTCGATGAAGATGCGCAGGCCCCCGACGCGCGCTTCGGCGCGCACCGGCCCGTGAATGATCTGCGCGCCCAGCATGTCCGCGAACCAGTGCGCGGAGGCCGCCGCGTCCTTTGCCTGGATGTGGACGTGCTCGAAAACGAAGGGGCTGGACGCATCCGACATGGGGCTCTCCGGAATGGGGGGCGCCGGAACCGGCGCGCCGAGACAGCCATAGAGCATTTCCGCGCGACGTGGGAATCGGCTCCCGTGAACGAAATGCGTCAAAACAAGGAGATAGCGGGCGCTGACACATGGCCCGGTGGCTATTCCGGCTCGGACAGGCGATAGCCCACCCCGGTCTCGGTGCGGATATAGAGCGGCTTTTCCGGATTATCCTCCAGCTTCTGGCGCAGCTGGCGCACATAGACGCGCAGATATTGCAGGTCATGCACCTCGCCCCATACCTGGGAGAGGATGTAATGGTGGGTCAGAACCTTGCCCGCATGCTGCACCAGGATGCGCAAAATGTCGTATTCCTTGGGCGAGAGCTTCACCTCCTCGCCCTTCACCTTCACCACCCGGCGCACCAGATCCACCGAGAGGTCGCCGAGCTGGAACAGCGGCTTTTCCCCCTGCTGCTGCAGGCGATGGCGCAAGGCGAGGCGGATGCGGGCGATCAATTCGTTCATGCCGAACGGCTTGGTGATGTAGTCGTCGGCCCCCGCGTCCAGCGCCTCCACGATGCCCGGCTCGTCGGTGCGGCTGGAGAGGATGACCACCGGGCAGTCCCGCCCCTCCGCCCGCCAGCGCTGGAGCAGGTCGCGGCCGGGAATGTCAGGCAGGCCGAGATCGAGAATGATGAGGTCGGGCGCCTCTGCCGCCGCGCGGCGCAAGGCGTCCGCGCCGGTGGCCGCGCTGACCACCTCATAGCCCTGGGTGGAAAGGCCCGTGACCAGCAGCCGCCGGATGGCCGGCTCGTCATCCACCACCAGGAGCTTGACGGTCGCGCTCATGGGAGCCTTCTGAGTTCGCGCACCCGCCGCATCAGCGGCAGGTCGATGGTGAAGACGGCACCCGGCCGGTCGATGCGGTTCGCCGCCGTGATGCTGCCGCCCATGGCCTCCACGAAACCGCGGCAGATGGCAAGGCCGAGCCCGGTTCCCGCCCGCACCTGATCCTCCTTGCGGGCGCGATAGAATTTGTCGAACACCCGCTCCAGGTCGCCCACCGGGATGCCCGGCCCCTCATCCACCACCTGCACAACCACATGGCCGCCATCCTGCCAGGCCTGGAGGCGCACCTTGGTGCCGGCGGGGGCATATTTGGCTGCATTGTCCAGGAGATTGAACAGCACCTGCTCGAACAGGACCGGGTCCAAAGGCAGCATGGGCAGGTCCGCCGGCAGGTCCACCTCCACCTCATGCCCCTTGAGGATGGGCCCCGCCCGCCGCAGCGCGCTGCCCACCACTTCGGCCACGTCGTGGGGAGCGGCGTTGGGGGTGATGGCGCCCGATTCCAGGCGGGTCATGTCCAGGAGGTTGGCGATGAAGCGGTTGAGGCGCTGGGCCTCCTCCTCGATGGTGGTGAGCATCTCGCCCCTCTGGTCAGGGGTGAGCGCGTCCGCATAGCCCCGCAGCATGCCCGCCGCTCCGAGGATGGAAGCGAGCGGCGTCTTCAGGTCGTGGGAGATGGAGGTGAGCAGGGCCGAGCGCAGGCGGTCGGTCTCTGCATCGAGCCGCGCCGCCTCCACGTCCGCCACCAGATGCACCCGCTCCACCGCAAGGGCGGTCTGGTCCGCCAGCGCGTCAAGCAGGCGCCGCTGCTCCGGCGAGAGGAGGGGGCCGGGCTTGTCCCGGTCGATGCCGATGACGCCCACGGCGCCGCGCCCGGTGCGCATGGGCAGGAAGAAGCGTTTGGCGCCCGGCAGCGTGTCGGCGCCCCGCCCGGTGGCGCGGTCATTCTCGAACGCCCAGCGGGCGGCGGCGATGTCGGCGGCATCCATCTGGTCCTCCGGCGGATAGCCGGCCTTCACCGAAAGCCCGTCCCCGCCGGGCAGCAGCATCACAACGCGCACCTTCAGCATGGAGGCGATCTGGAAGGCGCTGGCCCACAACAGGTCGTCCAATGTGCCCGCGCCCGCCAGCTTGCGGGAGAAGAGATAGAGGTCCTCGGTGGTCTTGGCGCGGGCGCGGGCGGCGAGCGCCTGGCCGCGCACCCGGGCCGTCAGATTGCTGGCAATGGCCGCCACCACCAGGAAGAAGAACAGCGCCACCACGTTTTCCGGGTCGGCGATGGTGAAGGTGTAGAGCGGCGGGATGAAGAAGAAGTTGAACGCCAGCACCCCCAGCAGCGAGGTGGCGAGCGCCGGCCACAGGCCAAAGCGCACCGCGCTCACCAGCACGGCGGTGAGATAGACCAGGGCGATGTTCTGCAGGCCCATCACCTGCCGCAGCCCCACCCCGATGAGGGTGGCCGCCGCCACCGCAACGGCGCTCACTGCATAGGCGCCCACATCCAGCCGCGCCCGAAGGGGATCGGCCGGGGGAGGGGACGCCGCCCCGCCGCTCGCCCCCTCGCCCGCGATCACATGCACGGAAATGTTGCCCGCCCGGCGCACCAAATCATGCACCACCGAGCCGTGCAGGATCTCGAACCAGCGGGAGCGGTCCGACTTGCCGATGACGATATGGGTGGCATTGGCGGCACGGGCAAAGCCCAGCACGTCGTCGGCGATGCGGGTGCTGCCGGGGAGGGTGATGGCCTCCCCGCCCAGATGCTCGGCAAGGCGCAGGAAGTCGGACACCCGGTCCCGCTCCGGCTCGCTCAATTGGAAACTGCGCTGGCCTTCCACATAAAGCGCGGTGAAGGGCGCCCGCAGCCGGTCGGCGAGGCGCTTGGCATAGCGGATGAGGTTCGCGCCCCTCTTGTCCTCGGAAATGCAGACAATGACCCGCTCGCCCGCCGCCCAGGGGCCGGAAATGGCGTGGGCGCGCATATGGCTGACCAATTGCTCGTCCACCCGCTGGGCGGTGCGACGCAGGGCCAGTTCCCGCAGGGCGGTGAGATTGCCGGGGGAGAAGTAATTGGCCACGGCCCGCCGTGCCGTGTCGGGCACATAGACCTTGCCTTCCCGCAGGCGCTGGATGAGATCGGCCGGGGTGAGGTCGATGACCTCCATTTCGTCGGCCCGGTCGATGATGGCGTCCGGCACCGTCTCGCGCACCCGGATGCGGGTGATCTGCGCCACCACGTCATTCAGGCTCTCCACATGCTGGATGTTGAGCGTGGTGTAGACGTCGATGCCGGCGGCGAGCAGTTCCTCCACATCCATGTAGCGCTTGGCTTGGCGGCTGTCGGGGGCGTTGGTGTGGGCGAGCTCATCCACCAAAACGAGGCCCGGGCGGCGCCTGAGGATGGCGTCCAGGTCCATCTCGTCGAGCGTGCGGCCGCGATAGGAGACGGTCCGGCGGGGGATGGCCTCGAAGCCCTCCACCATGGCCTGCGTCTCCCGCCGGCCATGGGTCTCCACCACGCCGATGACCACATCCACCCCCTGGCGCAGGCGCGCGCGGCCGGCGGCGAGCATCTCATAGGTCTTGCCGACGCCGGGGGCGGCGCCGAGGAAGATCTTCAACTGACCGCGGCTCTCCCGCTCCGCCTCCTTCAGGAGGGCGTCGGGGGAGGGCCTGGTGTCAGCGTCCCGTTCCTCGGGCATCGTGGGGTCTCGTCTCGCCGTGCGGCGCGGTTCGGCTCAGGTTAGGACTGGCCGCCGATGCGATCGAGCGCAAGATTAAGCTCAAGCACATTCACGCGCGGTTCGCCGATCACGCCGAACGTCCGATCCTCCGCCGTGCGCTCCACCACCTGCCGCACCATGTCCGGGGAGAGGCCCCGCGCCTTGGCGATGCGGGGCACCTGGAACAGGGCGGCCTCCACGCTGATGTCCGGATCAAGCCCGCTGCCGGAGGTGGTGACGAGGTCGATGGGCACGGGGACGCCGGGATTTTCCGCCTGGAGCGCCGCAAGGTCGGCCTTCACACGCTCGGCGAGCGCTGGATTGGTGGGGCCGAGATTGGAGCCCATGGAGTTGGAGGCATTGTAGGGCGCGGCCACCGTCTTGGTGGCATCCGCCGGGTCCGCCGCCGTGGTGGCGGAGGGCCGGCCGTGGAAATAGCGCTCCGAGGTGAAGGCCTGGCCGATGAGAGCCGAGCCGATCACCATGCCGTTGCGGGAGACGAGGCTGCCCTTGGCCTTGTCCGGGAAGAGCACCTGCGCCAGGCCGGTCATGGCGAGGGGATAGGCAAGGCCGGTGAGGGCCGCGAGCAGGACCACCAGCACCAAAGCGGGACGGATTTCCTTCAACATGATGGGTCTCCTCAAACCAGGTGCAGCGCGGCGACGGCGAGGTCGATGACCTTGATGCCGGCGAAGGGCACGATGATGCCGCCGAGCCCGTAGATCAGGACGTTGCGCTGGAGCAGGGCCGCGGCACCGATGGGCCGGAAGCGCACGCCCTTCAGCGCCAGCGGGATCAACGCGATGATGATGAGCGCGTTGAAGATGATGGCCGAGAGGATGGCGCTCTGCGGCGAGGCCAGCCCCATCACGTTCAGCGCCGAGAGCTGCGGGTAGAAGGCCACGAACATGGCGGGGATGATGGCGAAATACTTCGCCACGTCATTGGCGATGGAGAAGGTGGTCAGCGAGCCGCGGGTCATGAGCAGCGCCTTGCCGATCTCCACGATCTCGATGAGCTTGGTGGGGTCGGAATCCAGGTCCACCATGTTGCCGGCCTCGCGGGCGGCCACCGTTCCGGTGTTCATGGCGACCCCGACGTCCGCCTGGGCGAGGGCCGGGGCATCGTTGGTGCCGTCGCCGCACATGGCCACCAGCTTGCCCTTGGCCTGCTCTTCGCGGATCAGGCGCAGCTTGGCCTCCGGGGTGGCCTGGGCGAGGAAGTCGTCGACGCCCGCCTCGGCCGCGATGGCGGCGGCGGTCAGCGGGTTGTCGCCGGTAATCATCACCGTGCGGATGCCCATGCGCCGCAATTGCGCGAAACGCTCGCGAATGCCGCCCTTCACTATGTCCTTCAGGTGGATGACGCCGAGGATGCGCCCGTCCTTGACCACGGCGAGGGGGGTGCCGCCGGCCTTGGCGATCTCCTCGGCGAGGGCGGTCACCTCCCGCACGGTTTCCGCGCCGGCCTGGGGCCGGGCGGCGGGGGAGGCCTGCACATAGGCCAGGATGGCATCCACCGCCCCCTTGCGGACGCTGGCGCCGTCCACGTCCACGCCGCTCATGCGGGTCTGGGCGGTGAAGGGCACGAACTGGGCGCCCAGCGCCGCCATGTCGCGGCCGCGAATGCCATACTTGTCCTTGGCCAGCACCACGATGGAGCGGCCTTCTGGCGTCTCGTCGGCAAGGGATGCGAGCTGGGCGGCATCCGCCAGATCCTGCTCGCTCACCCCCTTCACCGGCCGGAAGGCGGAGGCCTGCCGGTTGCCCAGCGTGATGGTGCCGGTCTTGTCCAGCAGCAGCGTGTCCACGTCTCCCGCCGCCTCCACCGCGCGGCCGGACATGGCCAGCACATTGAAGCGCACCAGGCGGTCCATGCCGGCAATGCCGATGGCCGAGAGCAGGGCACCGATGGTGGTGGGAATGAGGGTGACGAAGAGGGCCACCAGCACCACCACCGAGATGGTGCCGCCCGCATAGGCGGCAAAGCTCGGGATGCTGGCGGTGGCGAAGACGAAGATGAGCGTCATGCCCGCCAGGAGAATGTTGAGGGCGATCTCATTGGGCGTCTTCTGCCGCTCGGCGCCCTCCACCAGACCGATCATGCGGTCGAGGAAGGTGGAGCCCGCCGCCGCCGTGATGCGCACCTTGATCTGGTCGGAAATGACCGTGGTGCCGCCGGTGACCGCCGAGCGGTCGCCACCGGATTCGCGGATCACGGGCGCGCTCTCGCCGGTGATGGCGGCCTCGTTCACCGAGGCGACACCCTCGATCACCTCGCCGTCGGAGGGGATCACGTCGCCGGCTTCCACCAGCACCACGTCGCCCACCTTCAGGGAGGTGCCGGGCACTTCGCGGGTCTCGGTGCCCGTGCCGGTGAGGAGCTTGGCCTGCGTCTCGGTGCGGGTGCGCCGCAGGGAATCGGCCTGCGCCTTGCCACGCCCTTCCGCCACCGCCTCGGCGAAATTGGCGAACAGCACCGTGAACCACAGCCACAGGATGATCTGGAAGGAGAAGCCAAGGTCGCTGCCACCCGTGGCGAGGTCGCGGACGAACAGCAGGGTGGTGAGGAGGGCCACCACCTCCACCACGAACATGACGGGGTTCTTCACCATCAGCCGCGGGTCGAGCTTGCGGAAGGAGGCGCCGATGGCGGGCACGAGAATGGCGGGGTCGAGCAGGCTGGTACGGGGTCGGGTCATGGGAGAAGCTCCCGGAAAGAGGTCTAGCGCGCCGTCAGATGCGCCACGAGGGCGACGACCGACTGGATGGCCACCGCCGCCATGAGGCAGGCGATCGCGGCGATGAGGATCATTTCGGAGGCGAGGGGTCCCCGGCGGCGCGGGTCTGGCCGTCGGGTGAGCCTGTGGTGTGGGTTCGCGACCATGGCGCGCCTCAGCTTCCCGCCCCGAAGCTCTGGCCGGCAATGGCGGCCAGGTGCTCCACGATGGGGCCGAGCGAGAGGGCCGGGAAGAAGGTGAGCCCGCCCACGATCAGGATCACCGCCACCAGCAGGCCCACGAACAGGCCGCCATGGGTGGGGAAGGTGCCCGCCGAGGCCGGCACGGTCTTCTTGGCCGCCAGCGACCCGGCAATGGCCATGGCCGGCACGATCATGAAGAAGCGTCCCGCGAACATGCCGATGGCCAGCGTCACATTGTAGAACAGCGTGTTCCCCGAAAGCCCGCCGAAGGCCGAGCCGTTATTGGCGGCGGCGGAGGTGAAGGCGTAGAGGATCTCGCTGAAGCCGTGGGGGCCGGGATTGCTGATGGCCGCCACCGTCGCGGGCAGGACCGTGGCGATCGCCGTGAAGCCGAGCATCATCAGCGGCAGGACGAGAATGGCCAGCATGGCCATCTTGACCTCCTTCGCCTCGATCTTCTTGCCCACATATTCCGGCGTGCGGCCCACCATGAGGCCGGCGACGAACATGGCGATCACCACGAACACCAGCATGCCGTAGAGCCCCGCGCCCACGCCGCCGATGATGATCTCGCCCAGCTCCATATTGATGAGGGGGATCATGCCGCCGAGCGCGGTGAAGCTGTCATGCATGGCATTCACCGCCCCGCATGAGGCGGCGGTGGTGATGACCGCGAACAGGGCCGAGCCGAGGATGCCGAACCGCACCTCCTTGCCCTCCATGTTGCCGCCGTCGAGCCCGAGGGCATGGAGCGCCGGGGTGCCGGCGGCTTCCGCCCCATAGGCCACGACGACGCCGGCCAGGAACAGGACGCCCATGGCGGCCAGGATCGCCCAGCCCTGCCGCTCGTCGCCCACCATGCGGCCGAACACATTGGTGAGGGCGGCGCCCAGCGCGAAGATGGCGACCATCTGCACGAAATTGGACAAGGCGGTGGGGTTCTCGAAGGGATGGGCGGCATTGGCGTTGAAGAAGCCGCCGCCATTGGTGCCGAGCATCTTGATGGCCACCTGCGAGGCCACCGGGCCCACCGCGATGGTCTGCTGCGCGCCTTCCAGGGTGGTGGCGTCCACGGAGGCACCAAGCGTCTGCGGGATGCCCTGCCAGACCAGGAAGAGCGTGAAGACCACGCAGGCCGGCAGCAGCACGTAGAGGGTGCAGCGGGTCACATCCACCCAGAAATTGCCCACCGTCTGCGCCGAGGCCCGCGAAAAGCCGCGCACCAGCGCCAGCGACAGGGCGATGCCGGTGGCCGCCGACAGGAAGTTCTGGTGGGTGAGCCCCAGCATCTGGCTGAGATAGGACAGGGTGCTCTCGCCCCCGTAATTCTGCCAATTGGTGTTGGTGAGGAAGCTCACCGTCGTGTTCAGCGACAGGTCCGCCGGCATGGCGGCCATGGCCTGCGGGTTGAAGGGCAGCACGTCCTGCAGGCGTAGCACCGCATAAAGCAGCACGAAGCCGCCCACATGGAAGGCCAGCATGGCCAGCGTATAACCAAGCCAGGTCTGCTCGCGCCGGGCATCGACGCCGGCCAAGGCATAAAGGGCGCCTTCCACCGGCTTCAGCACCGGGGAAAGCAAGGTGCGCTCGCCCGCGAATACGCGGGTCATATAGCCGCCGAGCGGCCGGACGAGCGCCAGCACGATCGCGCAGAACAGCGCGACCTGGATCCAGCCATTGAGGGTCAAGGGTGCCTCCCGAAAGCACGTCCGCGCGACGCCGCGTACGGCTCGCGCCTGGAACATGCCGTGGACAGAGAGTTAGAAACGCTCGGGCTGAACCAGCGCGAACGTGAGGTAGAAGAGGAGGCCCGCGGTGACGAGGCCTCCCAGGACGAAGTCGAAGGTCATGGGGCGCTCCTGCGCGGCCGCCTGAAGATCAGGACGGCATGGGGTGCGGTTCAGAGCCGGTTGCAGGCGTAACTGTAGCCTATGGCCAGGGCGAAAAGCGCCGTGGCCAGGAGGATCATCAGAATATCGAGCATCGTTTCTGGCTCATGCGAAGATGATCGGCCGGGGAATAAATCTCGCGGTCGTGTTCAGCGGCGACATGTTCTGTCGCGGCGCTGTAGGATCAAGGTGTCACTTCGCGCATAAAAATTCGAGACGGCGGACGCAGGGTAAAAATAAAAATCTCATAAAGATTTCGGGCCAGTGGCCGGGCACAAAAAAACCCCCGGCCGGGGCCGGGGGGTGTCCGCGTGAAAAGGGCGTCCGGTCAGGCGCCGCAGGAGGCGAGGGCCCGCGCCTTGTGGCGCCCGCCTGCCACCACCAGCAGAAGGCCGGCGGTGGCCAGCAGGGCGCCGGAAACGGACACCGCCGCATAGCCAAGGCCGAGGCTGATGACGGCGGCCCCCACCGCCGCGCCCACGGCATTTCCCAGGTTGAAGGCGCCGATATTGATGGCGGAGGCGAGGCCCGGCGCCTCGGCGGCGGCTTCCATCACCCGCATCTGCACCGGCGGCACGAGGGCGAAGGTGGCCGCGCCCCAGACGAGCAGGCCGATGGCGGCGCCCGCATGGCTTTGCAGCGCGAAGGGCAGCACCAGCATGATGATGACGACGGAGGCGAGGAAGATCCGCGTCGCGCCTTCCAGCGACCAGTCGGCGAGCCGCCCCCCCAGCCAGTTGCCGATGGTAAATCCAAGGCCGATGAGCACGAGACCCAGCGTCACGAAGCCGCCGGAGGCGCCCGTAATGGTGGTGAGCGCCGGCGCCACATAGGTGTAGAGCGCGAACATGGCGGCCGAGCCCATCACCGTGGTGGCGAGCGCCAGGAGCACGGCGGGACGGGTGAGCACGGACAATTCCCGCCGCACGTCCGGCATGCGGCCCGCCGCCCCGTGCGGCAAGGCGATCCACAGGGCCGCGATGGCAATGAGGCCGAGCACTGCCGTGCCGGCAAACGCCATGCGCCAGCCCACCTGCTGGCCGACCCAGGTGGCGGCGGGCACGCCGCCAATATTGGCGATGGTGAGCCCCATGAACATGGCCGCCACCGCGCTCGCCTGCCGCTCCTTCGGCACCACGCTCGCCGCCACCACCGCGCCGAGCCCGAAGAAGGCGCCATGGTTGAGGCTGGTGACGAGGCGCGAGGCGAGCAGGGTGAAATAGCCCGGCGCCAGGGCCGACATGATGTTGCCGAGGGTGAAGATGGCCATGAGCAGCATCAGCGCCGTGCGCTTGCCGAAGCGGGAGAAGGCCAGCGTCATGATGGGCGCGCCCACCATGACGCCGATGGCATAGGCGGAAATGAGCAGCCCGGCGGTGGGGATGGAGACATCCACCCCCTCAGCAATCACGGGCAGGAGGCCCATGGGCGAAAACTCGGTGGTGCCGATGCCGAAGGCGCCGATGGCGAGGGCGAAGAGCGCCCAGCCCGCGTGCGGGGTCTCGTGCGTGGCCTGCGGGGCGGTGGTGTTCTGGTCCATGGCGAGATCCTCACGCATCCCAGGCCGGGGCGAGGCCGCGGGGGTTCACGAGACGGCCGTCGGGCCGGGCGAGCGCGGCGATTGCGGCGAGGTCCGCCTCATCCAGCGCGAAGTCGAAGATGGCGATGTTCTCCTTCACCCGCTCCGGGCGGGCGGTCTTGGAGAGGGCCACATAGCCCTGCTGCACCAGCCAGCGCAGCGCCACCTGGGCCGCGCTCTTGCCATGGCGGGCGCCGATGGCCTGGAGGACCGGGTCCTTGGGAACCGCGCCATCGGCCATGCCGTAATAGGCGGTGAGCGCGATGCCCGCCTCCCGCGCGGCGGTGGCGAGCGCCAGCTGGGGCAGATAGGGATGCAGCTCCACCTGGTTGGTGACGATGGGCGCCTTGGACAGCGCTGCCGACTGCTGCATTTGCGCGATGTTCTGGTTGCTGACGCCGATGAAGCGCGCCTTGCCGGCGGCCTGAACCTCATTGAGGAGCGCGATCTGCTCGGCGATGGGCACGGCCTCGCCCGGCCAATGGAGGAGGAGCAGGTCGACCCGGTCGGTCTTCAGGCGCTCCAGGCTTTCATCCACAGAGGCGGCGAAGGGGCCGGGGGCATATTTGTCCACCCACACCTTGGTGGTCAGGAACAGGTCTTCCCGCCGGGCGCCGGCCTTTTCCAGCGCGCGGCCGAGCGCTGCCTCGTTGGCATAGATCTGGGCGGTGTCGAAATGGCGGAAGCCGGCTTCAAGGGCGGCGGGCACCACCCGCTCCACCTCGGCATCCGACATGCGGAAGACGCCGAAGCCGAGGGCGGGAAGGGTCGCGCCGTGCGTGGTGACGGTCTGCATGGGGCCTCTTTCGGGCAGGCACCTTCGGCCAAGGCGGCCGGGCGGGTGCGGGAATGGCACATGACGCCGGAGATAGGCCGCGCGAGCGGGCTTGATAATCGCCCCGCGCGTCCCATGATCTGTGAACCGAGATCACAGGTGGTGGGAGCGCATGGATAATCGCGCGGGCGAGATGCAGGTCTTCCTGCGGGTGGTGGAGGCGGGCAGCTTCTCCGAGGCGGCGCGGCTCATGCGCATGACGCCCTCCACGGTGAGCAAGCTGGTGGCGCGCATCGAGGCGCGGCTCGGCGTGCGGCTGGTGGAGCGCTCCACCCGCCGCCTGTCGCTCACCGCCGAGGGCCAGCTTTATTATGAGCGCAGCCAGGCCCTGCTCCAGGAACTGGACGAGGTGGAGCGGGATCTCTCCCGCGATGCCGCCTGCCCGGAAGGCACGGTGCGGGTGAACATTTCCGTGGCGCTGGGCATTCATGGCCTCGAACCGCTGCTGCCCGCCTTCTGGCAGGCCTATCCCCATATCGTGCTGGACCTGTCCTTGTCCGACGAACTGGTGGACCTTTATCTGGATCGCACCGACGTGGCCTTCCGTGTCGGCCCACTGCCGGATTCCGGCGTCACCGCCCGTCGGCTGGGCACCGCGCGCCGCAAGATCGTGGCCGCGCCCGCTTATCTGGAGCGCCACGGCATCCCGCGCACGGTGGAGGATCTGGCCCACCACAATTGCCTGGGCTTCAACTTCCGCCGCGCCGTCCCGGTCTGGCCCATGCGGGAGGGCGGGCGTGTGGCGGAGCGGGCGGTGCGCGGCGCGCTGCTGTCCAATAATGGCGAGACGCTGCGCCAGATGGCGCTGGCCGGCGTCGGTCTCGCCCGCCTCGCGGACTTCCATATGCGGGAAGACGTGGCGGCCGGTCGCCTGGTGGAGGTGCTCACCGACGTGATCGCGCCCGATGAGGAGGGCGTGCACGCCGTCTTCCTCGGCGGCCCACGCATGCCCCGGCGGGTGCGCGCCTTCCTGGACTTCATGGTGCCCCGCCTCCAGCATTTCCTGGAGGCGAGCGGCACGGCCTGCGCCGTCGCGGCCGCACCAACATTGCAGACAATTTGACTTTGTCTGCAGTGCAGAGTCTTAGTCTGGTCCTCAGTCCAGCCAGAATCCCTTCGAGGAGAACCCCGTGATTGCCGGCCGCACCCCCAGCGAGATCGCCCACTCCATCCGCGTGGCGGTGGAAGGGGGACAGCTGGCGCGGGGGGAGGCGCTGCCCACGGTGCGAGGGCTGGCGGAGCAATTGGGGGTGAACCGCAACACGGTTGCGGTGGCCTATCGGCATCTGGCGGCGGCCGGGCTGCTGGAGGGTCGGGGGCGGCAGGGCAGCCGTATCGCGCCGGCCACGGGCGCGCCCCTGGCGCGGCGCGCTGCCGCGCGCGACCTGTCGGGCGGCAATCCCGACCTTGCCTTGCTGCCGGACCTCAACGCCGTGCTCAAGACCTTGGCCTGGCAGCCCCGTGCCTATGAGGATGCCCCGGACGATCCCGAGCTGATGGCGCACTTCCGTGACGAATTTGGCCGCGACGGTCTGCCCGCGGGCGATCTGTGGCTGGCCTCCGGCACGTTCGACGCGGTGGGGCTCATCCTGCGCAAGATGGTGCCGTCCAGCGCGCCGCTCGGGGTGGAGGATCCCTGCTTCATGACCACGCTGGGCTTTGCCCGGCAGGCGGGATACCCCGTCCTCCCCATGGCGGTGGACGAGGAAGGCGTGACGCCGGAGGGCCTTGCCCGTGCGCTTGAGGCCGGGGCGCGGGCAGTGATCCTCACCCCCCGGGCGCAAAATCCCCTGGGCGGTTTCTGGAGCCCGGCGCGCCGCGCCGCCTTGGGCGACGTGCTGCGCGCCCATCCCGACGTGCTGTTGCTGGAGGACGACCACTTCGCCCCCCTTTCCGTGGCGCCCGCCATGACGCTGGTGGCGCCCGACCGGCCCCATTGGGCCATCATCCGCTCGGTGTCCAAGGTGGCGGGGCCGGACCTGCGGCTGGCGGTGGTCAGTTCCAGCCGCGCGGTGCGCCGCGCCTGCCTGCCCCTTGCCGCCTGTTCCGCCCGCTGGGTCAGTTCCATCCTGCAAGGCTGCGTGAAGGCGGTGCTCACGGTGCCCGGTCATGCCCAGCAGGTGGCGCGGGCGCGGGCAAGCTATGCCCGCCGGCGGGAGGCCGCCCGGGCTGCGCTGGCCGCCGAGGGCATCGAGGCCCGGGGACGGGACGGCATGAATCTGTGGATCCCCGTGGCGGACGAGGATGCGGTGACGCGCCGCCTTCTGGATGCGGGCTGGACGGCGCGGCCGGGAGCCGCCTTCCGGCTCGCCGCTCCGCCCGCAATCCGCATCACCACCAGCGCGCTGGAGGACGATGAGGCTGTCGCTTTCGCCCGTGCCCTTGCCGCCATCCTGCGGGACGAGGTGGTGGTGCGGGGAGCCTGAGCGGCCCCCGCGCGCTCACGCCGTCAGGCCCAGCCGACCCGCCACGCGCCGGGCCGTTTCCAGGCGGCGGGCGGTGATGGGGGCGAACATCTCCCGCGCCGCGGCGACCACCGCCGCGGGCGCGCGCTCCGGCGTGCCGGCATCGAAGGGCGGCTCGGGCTGGTATTGCATATAGAGCTGGATCTGCTGGGCCGCCGCATCGCCCCGCAGCAAGGCGGCGAGCTGCAAGGCGCCGTCGATGCCGGAGGTCACGCCGCCGGCGAAGATGGCATTGCCGTCGATCACCACCCGGTCATGCACCGGAATGGCGCCGAGCAGGGGCAGCACGTCCATGGCCGCCCAATGGGTGGTGGCGCGGCGTCCCTTCAGCAGGCCCGCCGCCCCGCACACCAGGGCGCCGGTGCAGACGGAGAGCACGAACAGCGCGCCTTCCGCCTGCTGGCGGATGAAGGCGAGGGTCTCCTCGTCCTCCATCAGCGCTTCCTGCCCCGGCCCGCCGGGCACGTGCAGCACGTCGAGTCGGGGCACCTCGGCGAAGGTCTTGTCCGGCACGAGGGTGAGGCCGCGCGTGTCCTTCACCGGCACGGTGGTCTTGCCGGCCACATGCAGGGTGGAATTGGGGATGCGGGAGAGCACCTCGAAGGGGCCGGTGAAGTCGATCTGGTCCAGCCCGTCGAACAGGATGGAGCCGATCTGAAGGTGCCGGTCGGCGGGGATCATGGCTGTCGCTCCTTCGGCCAGCCGGGAAGGAGGCCGTGCCAAAGGTGTGCGGCCGCAGGGGCGGATCGTCAAGACAAAATATGACAAAGACTGTTTGTCTTATTTTGTCTTATGTCCCTCCCGCCCTTCGAGGCCCGCGGGATCACCGGCTTCCACGGCGGCGGGAATGCCAGCGCTCACGAAGCGCACGAAGGGCTCGAACACGGCCGGATCGCCGGCAGTGGCGGTGCCGCCGGACAGGCGCTCGATGCGCTTGTCGGCCACATACATGAGCAGCGCTCCCACCGCATATTCATAAGCCCACAGCAGGCGCCCGCGTTCCGTACCGGGTAGGGCGGCGCCCATGGCCTCCAGGAAGGCGTCCACCAGCGGATCATAGAAGCGCTCGATGATGGCGGTGGCCTCCGGCCCCGGGTCCCACGCCGTGCGCGCGACGAGCAGCGAGAAGGAATCCCCGCTCGCCGTGCCGTGCAGGCGCACCACGGGCTCGGCCCAGGCGCGCACGATCTCCTCCACCCGGCCTCGTCCCGGCCCCTTGGCGCCCACCTCCCGGATGCGCGCGATGCGCTCATCCAGATTGACCTTGCGGTGCTCGAAGACGGTGGCGAAGAGCTCAGGCTTGCGGCCGAAATAATAGCCCACCAGCGCCAGCGGCACGCCCGCGCGCGCCGCGATGTCGCGCACCGAGACGGCCGCATAGCCGCGCTCGGCGAACAGGATTTCCGCGCTTTCCAATATGTCCGCCCGCCGGTCGGGCCGCTGCGCCTCGGCGGCGGGGACGGCCGAGCGGGGACGCGCCCGCGCCGGCTTGGGCGCGCCTGTGGGAGCGGCGGCGCGGCCGCTGGTCCGCTTGCGCGCCGTCTTGGCGGGCGGGGCGTTTTCCTCGGGCGGCGGGGCCATGGTCTCTTCCCGGTCCATTCTGGTCTTTTTGGGCCTGATCCTGTCGCAACATGCGTACTATGGCGGGCCGCGCCGCCGGGCGCAAAACCCCTCCGTCGACGAGGTCGGTAAGCAGCATCGGATTGTATGTTGAACAATCGTACAAAAAAATATACGCATGTATAAAAGAAGGCGCCGAAAGCGCGCCGCGCGAAACCGGACGGAAGCGCCCTTGCCGAGATTCATCGATATCTCCATCCCCCTGGAGAATGACGTCCCCGCCGACCCGCCCTTCCAGCGGGTGCGCATCGACTATTCCGCCCATGCGGAGACCGCCGGCGTACTGGCCGGGGCCTTTCCGGGTTTGAAGCCCGAGCAGCTTCCCGATGGCATGGGCTGGGCGGTGGAGACGGCGCACATCTCCACCCATAACGGCACCCATGTGGATGCCCCCTGGCACTATCACCCCACCATGGATGGCGGGGCCCGGGCCAGCACCATCGACGAGATCCCCCTCGACTGGTGCTTCCGCCCCGGCGTGAAGCTGGACTTCCGCCATTTGCCCGATGGCCATGTGGTGACCCCCAACGAAATCGACGCCGAGCTGGCCCGCATCGGCCATCGCCTCCAGCCCCTCGACATCGTCATCGCCAACACCGCCGCCGGCGCCCGTTATGGCCAAGCAGATTATGTGGACAAGGGCTGCGGCTTCGGCCGCGCCGCTACGCTCCACCTGGTCGACCAGGGCATTCGCGTCGTCGGCACGGACGGCTGGAGCTGGGATGCGCCCTTTTCCTTCACCGCCCGGCGCTTTGCCGAGACGGGGGATGCCTCCCTCATCTGGGAAGGCCACAAGGCCGGACGCGAGAAGGGCTATTGCCAGATCGAGAAGCTGCACAATCTGGAAGTGCTGCCGGCCACCGGCTTCACGGTCTCCTGTTTTCCGGTGAAGATCCGCGCGGCCTCCGCCGGCTGGACCCGGGCGGTCGCCATCCTGCCCGACTGATTGCCGGCGCGGGATCCCCGCGCGGCCCCCTGACATCGAACACGCCTCGGGAGACGCAACCTTGAGCAAGGTCATCATTACCTGCGCGGTGACGGGCGGCATCCACACGCCCACCATGTCCGACGCTTTGCCCATCACGCCCGACCAGATCGCCGAGCAGGCCATCGCGGCGGCGGAAGCCGGCGCGGCCATCCTGCATCTGCATGCCCGCGACCCCAAGGACGGCCGCCCGACGCCCGATCCGGCGGTGTTCATGGAATTCCTGCCGCGCATCAAGCAGGCCACCGACGCGGTGATCAACATCACCACCGGCGGCGGCCTCAACATGACCGTGGAGCAGCGCCTCGCCGCCCCGCTTCAGGCGGCGCCGGAAATGTGCTCGCTGAACATGGGCTCCATGAATTTCGCGCTGCACCCCCTGGCCAAGCGCTATTCCAACTGGAAGCACGAGTGGGAGGAGCCCTACCTCCTCGGCACCAAGGACTTCATCTTCCGCAACACGTTCGGCGACATCGAACGGATCTACAAGATGCTGGGCGAGGAGCACGGCACCAAGTTCGAGCACGAATGCTACGACGTGGGCCACCTCTATAACCTCGCCCATTGCCTGGACCAGGGCTGGTTCCGCCCGCCGGTCTTCCTGCAGCTCATCTTCGGCATCTTGGGCGGCATCGGCGCCGACATGGACAACCTCATGTTCATGAAGCGCACGGCCGACAAGCTGTTCGGCAAGGACTACCAATGGTCCGTGCTGGCGGCGGGCCGCCACCAGATGCCGTTCGCCACCCAGGCCGCCATGATGGGCGGCAACGTGCGGGTGGGGCTGGAGGACAGCCTGTTCATCGGCCGCGGGCAGCTTGCCTCCTCCAATGCCGAGCAGGTGGCCAAGATCCGCCGCATCCTGGAGGAACTGGGCCACGAGATCGCCACCCCCGACGAGGCCCGCGCCACGCTCGGCCTCAAGGGCGCCGATCGCGTGAGTTTCTGATGGCCGCGCCCAACCCCCTCGACGGCTTCACGGTGGAACCGGCGGGCCTCTCCTATGTGGGGGAGGGCCTCCAGCGGCCGGAATGCATCCTGGCCGAGCGCGACGGCTCGCTGTGGAGCGCGGATGCGCGCGGCGGGGTGGTTCATATCCGCCCCGACGGCACCCAGCGCCTGGTGACCCAGACCGAGGCGACGGATTTTTCCGCCGCCACCGACGAGGAGACGCGCTTTGTCTCCGGCACCTTGCCCAACGGCCTCGCCTTCGCCCGCAATGGCGACATCCTGATCTCCAATTTCGGCACCGACCGGCTGGAGATCATGACCCGCGACGGGGCGAGCCGGGTGCTCGCCGACAGCATCGATGGCGCGCCCATCGGCAAGGTGAACTTCGTGCTGCGCGACAGCCGCGACCGCATCTGGCTGACCATCTCCACCCGCATCAAGAACTGGATGCGGGCCATGAGCCCCAATGTGGCGGACGGCTATATCGCCCTCTACGACCAGGGCCGGCTGCGCATCGTCGCCGACGGGTTTCGCTTCACCAACGAGATCCGGCTCGATGCCAAGGAGGAATGGCTCTATGTGGCCGAGACCTGCGGGCGCCACGTCACGCGCCTGCGCGTCCAGCCCGATGGCAGCCTGACTGACCGCGAAGTCTTCGGCCCGTCCGACCATGGCGCCTTCATCGACGGCATCGCCTTCGATGCCCACGGCAATCTGTGGGGCACCCATGTGATGACGGACCGCATCTTCGCGCTCACCCCCGAGGGCGACCTGCGCATCCTGCTGGATGACGACAAGGACAGCGCGGCCGGGCGCACGCTCATGGACGCCTTCGCGGCGGATGCGGCGACGCCCGAATTGATGCTCGCCTGTGGCGGCACCATCGCCCCCTGGTTCGCCAGCATCACCTTTGGCGGGCCGGACCTGCGCACCGTCTATGTGGGCAGCCTCCGGGGCACCCGCATTCCCGCCTTCCGTTCGCCGGTGGCGGGCCTGCCCATGGCCCATTGGTGAGCGCGTTCACGACAAAGAGACATCTGGGAGGATGACTATGTTGAAGACATTCCGCACCGCCGCCTTGTCCGGCTGCGCCCTGGCGCTCGCCGGCCTCGCCGCCGGCCCCGCGCTCGCCGAGAATTCCAATGGCACGGTGAAGATCGGCGTGCTCACCGACATGTCGGGGGTCTATTCGGACATCACCGGCAAGGGCTCGCTGATCGCCGCCCAGATGGCCATCGACGACTGCCTGAAGGCCGAGTGCAAGGGCATGAAGATCGAGATGATCTCGGCCGACCACCAGAACAAGGCCGACATCGCCTCCGCCACGGCGCGCAAATGGATCGACGAGGAAAATGTCGACGTGCTCGCCGACATGTCCAACGCCTCCATTCAGCTCGCCATCGCGCCGCTGGTGAAGGAGAAGAACCGCGTCGCCCTGTTCCCCGGCGGCACGGCGCGCCTCACGGGCGATGCCTGCCAGCCCGGCCATGTGGTGCAGTGGATGTGGGACACCTATGTGCAGGTGGCCGGCATCGCCAACCGCCTGACCCAGCCGGGCACCTCCTGGTACCTGGTGACGGCGGACTATGCGCTCGGCCATCAGCTGGAGGCCGACACCAAGACCGTGGTCAGCGCCAAGGGCGGCAAGTTCCTCGGCTCCGTGCGCCACCCCTTTCCGGCGGTGGACCTGTCCTCGCCGCTGCTCACCGCGCAGGGCTCGGGCGCCGACATCATCGCGCTCGCCAATGCCGGCAACGACACCGTCTCGGGCATCAAGACGGCGCGCGAGTTCGGCATCATGGGCTCCAAGCAGAAGCTGGTGGCCTTCTTCCTCACCGCCCTCGACGTGAAGAGCGTCGGCCTGCCCACCGCCCAGGGCACGCTGCTGTCCGAAGGCTTCTACTGGGACCTGGACGACGGCACCCGCGCCTTCTCCGAGCGCTTCAAGGCGCAGAATGGCAAGATCCCGTCCGCCATCCATGCGGGCGTCTATTCCTCCATCCTGCACTATCTGAAGGCGGTGGCGGCGGCCAAGACCGACGATGCCGAGACCGTGGTGGCCAAGATGCAGGAACTGCCCATCAAGGACGACGTGGTGCGCAATGCCAAGCTGCGCGAGGATGGCCGCATGGTGCACGATTTCTATGTGTTCCAGGTGAAGTCGCCGGCCGCCTCCAAGGGCGAGTGGGACCTCTATGACCTGGTGGCGACGCTGCCCGGCGACGAGGCCTTCCGCCCGCTCTCCCAGAGCGCCTGCCCGGCGGTTATCGCCAAGCGCGATGGGACGGCCAAGGCCAAGTAGAACTCAGGTCTCTTGAATGAAGAAAGGCCCGGAGGATCCCCCTCCGGGCCTTTCTCGTTCAGAAGCGATAGGTGGCGCCGATGACGGGCCCCTGGAGCTGCACGTCATACAGGAACTTGCCGGAGCTATAGTCCACCGACAGATAGCGATAGCCGGCACGCAGGGCCAATTGCCTGGTCCACTGGTAGTTGACCGTGCCGATGGCTTGGTAGGTCAGGCGCGAGCCCACGTCGAAGCCGCCGATATCGCCCACCACGGTGAGGCTCCAGTCCCCGCCCAGCGGCGTGGTGAAGCGGCCGACAATGAGCGGGTCCACCCATCCCTCGGTCTCGCTATAGCTGAAGCTGGGCAAGGGCGAGGCATTGTCGAAGCTCAGGCGGTTGCCGAGCAGCCAATAGCGCAGGCCCGCGCCCACATCGACGCTGGTGCCCGCCGCCTCATAGAGGCGATAGAGCACATCGCCCTGGAGGGTCAGGCTGCGGGAGCGGATTTCCAGATTGCCCGCATAGGGGCCGGGCAGGCTGGCGGAGGGCGACACCTGGAGGAACATCACGTCCGCCAGGAAGCCCCAGCGCCCCACCCGCATCTCGCCGGCGCCCATGATGCCGCCGTCAAACTGCTTGAGAATGTCGCCGAAGCTCATGTCCACATTCACCGGCGGCAAAGGCGGCAGCGTGCCGGTCTGCCCGCTCATGGCGCTCGCCCACAGATAGCCGGTGAACAGGAAGGTGGGCGTGTCCGCCGTTGCCACCGGGATCGGGGGCGGGGCCACCTGCGCCTTGGTGGCAAGGTCGGCGGCGCCGGCCGGCGCCGTGGCGGCCAGCGCCAGGGCAGCGCCGAGCGCCGCCTTTCGGGAGAAGGACTTGCGGCGCATCAATCGTCCTTCAGGCCGAGGTCATAGAGCGCGTCCGTCGGGGTGGACGGCGCATCGGAGAGGGTGGCGCTGAGGGCCGCCTGGTAGAAGAGCGGCGGGGCCATGGTGCGCGCGAGCGCCACCACATGGTCCTGGAGGGCGGCCACCTTGTCGGGATGCTTCGCCGACAAATCGGTCTTCTCGCCGGGGTCCTGGTCCAGGTTGAACAGCTCCACCTTGGGCGGAAGCACCGCGTGCCAATAGAGCTTCCAGGCGCCCTCGCGCACGGCGCCCTGGGTGGGCTCCACATTGTAGACAACGCCCGGGCGGGGCGAGCCCTTGCCGCTGGCCAGCGAGGTCCACACATCCATGCCGTCGAGCGGCTTGGAAAGGGAAAGGCTGGCGCCGGCGAGCTTGGCGAGGGTGGGCAGCATGTCCACCACATGCATCACGCCGTCCAGGGTACCGGGCGCGATGCGGCCGGGCCAGTTGGCCACCGCCGCCACCCGCGTGCCGCCCTCATAGAGCGAGCCCTTGCCGTCGCGCAGGGGGGCATTGCTGGCGGGCAGTTCTCCGGCCACCGCCCCCTCGCCCACGAACATCTTGTTGCGGGTGCCGCCATTGTCGGAGTGGAACACGATGAGCGTGTTCTCGCGCATGCCGCGCTTTTCCAAAGCCTCCACCACCTTGCCGATCTGGTCGTCCATGGCGGTGATCATGGCCGCGTAGGCACGCCGGGACGGATCCTTGATGTCCGCATAGCGGTCGAGATAGGCCTGGGGCGCCTGGAACGGGGTGTGGGGGGCGGTGAAAGCCAGATAGAGGAAGAGCGGGGTCTTGGGGTCGTGGCCACCGATCAGCCGCACCGCATCGGCGCCGAACAGCTCGGTATCGTAGCCCTCTTCATGGACCACGGTGTTGTCGCGATACCAATCCACCACCCCATGGGCATCGTGCTTGAAGTGGTCGATCTCCCCCACCAGGGCGCCATAGAAATAATCGAAGCCCCGCTGGCGCGGCCAGTAGTCCCGCTTGCCATGGCCCAGATGCCACTTGCCCACCAGGGCGGTGGAATAGCCGACGCTTTTGAGCGCCTGGGGCAGCAGGAATTCGTCGGTGGCCAGGCCGTAGCTGGCCCCGGAAGGGATGACGCCGGTCTGGAGCCCGTAGCGCATCGGATACCGCCCGGTCAGCAGCGCCGCGCGGGTGGGGGTGCACATGGGCTGGGTGTAGAACTGGCCGAGCTTGGCGCCGGTGGCCGCCAGCTTGTCGATGTTCGGCGTCTTGATGTCCGAGCCCTGGAAGCCCACGTCGGCAAAGCCGAGGTCGTCGGCCAGGATGTAAAGGATGTGCGGACGCGGCGCGCCGGCGCCGCCCGACTGGGCGCGCGCGGGGGCGGCGAGGGCGGAAAGGCCGGCGACCGCCGCCATGAAGCCCGCCGAGCCGGCGAGGACGTCGCGACGGCTGGGGCCGGAGGGGCGGGTATCTGTCGCGGGGTGCGCGGTGTCGGTCATGGTCTGTCCTGGGTGGTGACGCGCCGGACGCAGCGGAAGCCGATATGTCCGGTCGCGGAATCGATGGTCTGGCCCTGCCGGGCGGCGGGCCGGTAGCGGGAGCAATAGCTGGGCGCGCACAGGTGCGAGCCGCCCTTGATCACCTTGCGCGGCATGGGAAGGCCGGGATCGGCCGGGTCACGGCTGCCGGCCTCGGTCCCGCCACGGGGATTTCGGGGCAGGCAGCAGGAGGGCACATGGTGGTTGCGGTACCAGTCGGCGGTCCATTCCCACACATTGCCGATCATGTCGTGAAGGCCGAAGCCGTTGGGCGGGAAGGCATCCACCGGCGAGGTGCCGATGAAGCCGTCCAGGGCCAGGTTCTCCACCGGGAAGCGGCCCTGCCAGGTATTGGCGCGGTGGATGCCGCCCGGCGCCAGGTCCTCGCCCCAGGCATAGGGGGCGCCGTCGAGCCCGCCGCGCGCGGCATATTCCCACTCTCCCTCGGTGGGCAGGTCCTTGCCGGCCCAGCGGGCATAGGCCAGCGCATCCGCATGGGCCACATGGACCACGGGATGGTGTTCCAGGCCAGAAAGATCGCTGCCGGGGCCGGCGGGATGGCGCCAGTTCGCCCCTTCCACGAACCGCCACCATTGCGTCCAATCGCCGAGGGTGGGGCAGGTGGCGGGGGGCGTGAAGACGAGCGAGCCGGGCACCAGGAGGTCGGGATCCGCGTCGGGATAGTGCCGCGCGTCGGGGATCTGCTCCGCCAGCGTGACGCGGCCAGTGGAGGCGACGAAGCGGGAGAAGTCCCCATTGGTCACTGGGAAGCGGTCGATCCAAAAGCCGTCCACGGCCACCTCATGGACGGGGGCTTCCTCGGGATAATGGTCGTTGGACCCCATCCTGAAGGTGCCGCCCTCCAGCCACACCATCTCCGAAGCCGGAACCCGAGCGTCTCGGGAGAAAGGCTCCTGGGAAAGACGATCCTTCCGGTGACGTTCTGTGTGCGCGTGGGTCTTGTGGTCCTGCATGCCTGTCTCGTGACGCACACCAGCCAGCCTTGCCCGGGTGCGACAAAGCGTTCCTGTAGCCAAGGACCGAGGGGGTCACAATTGCCATTTGGCGCCAAGGCCGCCCTGACGCAGCGGCCCGGCGGGTCAGGCACAGGCTCGGCCGGCGTTCCGCCGATAGGCAAGAGGCGTCGCGCGTTCCCAGCGCCGGAAGGCGCGGATGAAGTGGGCCGGGTGGGAATAGCCAAGCGCATGGGCAATGCTGGCCACCGGCAAGCCGGTTTGGGACAAATAACGCTGCGCCTCGCCCCTGCGCCACTCATCCACCAGATACTCGAACGTCAGGCCGAGCGCTTCGAGGCGCCGTTGGAGGCTGCGGGGTGAAAATCCCAGTGTCCGGGCCGCATCCGCCAGGGAGAGCGTGCCCGCCAGGGCCGCGCTCTCGAAGATGAGCGGCAGGCATTGGAGGAGGCGCTCATCCCCCGGCACATGGTCCGAGGCGTCCAGCCGGCGCTCAGGCGGAAGCGGGAGGTCTCTCAAGGGGCCGGGAAGGGCGGACGGCCGGTCAAGGAGTGCGGCGTCGAAGGTGAAGGAGAGCGTTCCGCCCGAGAAGGTCACTGGAGCCTGGAGCGCGTCCTCATAACGGTGGGGCGCCACCTGCGGGCGGTGGGGCAGGCCGATCTCAAGCGCGGCATCCGCGCCGAGCAGCGCGCGAAACACTCCCGTCATGAAACCGGCAACGCCGTCATTGAGCACGCTGGCATGGCCAAGGTCACTGTCTTCCATGTGATGGCGCCAGATGGCGCGGTCACCCACCCGCTCCACGCTCAGCTTCACCCCGCTCTGGATGGCGGGCATGGAACGGGCATGGGCGGAAAGGCTCTCGCGCGGCGTGCGGCCGGAAAACAGGGCCCGGCCCATCAGGCCCAGCGCGTCGGGCCGCGCTGCGCCGGCGAGCGCGAAGCCGAACAGGGGCGCACCCGCCTGACGGGCCGCCGCTTGCAGCAAAGTGCACATCTGAGCCCGCGCCACCACGGCGCCCGCATGGATGTCCTGCACATCGGGGATGCCGGCGCGGGAGAGCGCTGGCCCGAGAGCGAAGCCGTGCTGCGCGGACAGATCCGGCAGCATGTGAACGATGGCGAGGCTGACCGGATGCCGATCCCCCATCGCGCTGCCTCCTTCTCCCCCGCTTTCTTATGCCTTCTACGCACGGCCCTGTCACGCCGCCGCGGCGACAGGCGGTGCCGAGGCCGGTCTTCCAGCACAGGTTGAAGTTGATTTCGCCAAGGCAGTCATGAAAAGCAAAGAGAAAGCTATTGAAAGATTAGGTAACGGATCGAAGAGTCGTTTACTATTGTGCCAATAGGACTTGGTCTATATTCATTCAACCTCGCGCCGGATGTTCCTGGTGGAGGTGCAGGGGCGAGCACCCCGCCCGGCCCGGCTTCGGGGGCGCCACTGCGGGGAATGGCCATGATGGATGCAGTCACGAGCACCGTTCGACCGGGCGTGCTGATCGGGCACAAGGACGCCTCCCTCCTGCGGGACGAGTTGCTCCCCGAAATCTTCGCCGACACCGTCGCCCGATCGCCGGACCAGACCGCCATCATCTTTGGTGCCGAGCGCGTCACATATGCGGAGCTGGATGCGCGGGCGAACCGGGTGGCCCATGCGCTGCGGGCGCGGGGGGCGGGGCCGGGGCAGTTCGTGGGCATCTGGATGTCCCGCTCGCTGGACCTGCATGTGGCGCTGCTCGGCATCCTCAAGAGCGGCGCCGCCTATATCCCCTTCGACATGGACGCCCCGCCGGACCGCATCGCCGAGTGCCTGGAGGATTGCGCCGCCCGCATCGTCATCATCGACGCGGTGACCGCCGGCAAGCTCAACCGCGACCTGCCCGCCGCTCCCGCCCCGCTCCAGGACCTGCTGGCGGAGAGCAAGGATTCCAGTCCCCTGGACCTGCGCGCCGATGGGGTGACGCGGAACGACCCGGCCTATGCCATCTACACGTCCGGCTCCACGGGCAAGCCCAAGGGCATCGTCATCGAGCACCGGAACATCTGCCATTACCTGCGCTCGGCGAACCTGGTCTATGGAATGACCGAGGCCGACGTGTCCTTCCAGGGCGCCTCCATCGCCTTCGACCTGTCGCTGGAAGAGATCTTCATTCCGTATCTGGTGGGCGCCACCCTCTGGGTGGCCTCCTCCCGCGTGCTGGGCGAGGTGGAGAAGCTGCCCGCGCTGATGGCCGAGGCGAAGGTCTCCGTGCTCGACACGGTGCCCACCTTGCTCGCCATGATGCCCCAGGACGTGCCCTCGCTGCGCATCATCATCCTCGGCGGCGAGGCCTGCCCGCCCTCGGTGAAGCAGCGCTGGTGCAAGCCCGGCCGCAAGGTGTTCAACTCCTACGGCCCCACCGAGGCCACCGTGGTGGCGACCGTGGACGAGGTGACGGTGGACGGGCCGGTCACCATTGGCGGGCCGATCCCCAATTACACCTGCTATGTGGTGGACGAGCAGCTCCAACTGGTCGGGCCGGGCATCGAGGGCGAGCTGCTCATCGGCGGCCCCGGCGTGGCGCGTGGCTATCTGAAGCGGCCGGAACTCTCCGCCGAAAAGTTCATCGCCAATCCCTTCGGCGGCGATGGCTCCGACCCGGTGCTCTATCGCTCCGGCGACGCGGTGAGCCTCACCGAAGATGGGCGCCTCCTGTTCCACGGCCGCATCGACGACCAAGTGAAGCTGCGCGGCTTCCGCCTGGAGCTGGGCGAGATCGAGGCCCGCATGTCCGGCTTGGCCGGCGTGGCGCAATCCACCGTCGTGCTGCGGCGGGATGACGGCATCGACCGACTGGTGGCCTTCGTGGTGCCGGAAGCCGGCGTGCCGCTCGACCGGGCGGCGCTCCGGGCGGCGCTGAAGGAGACGCTGCCGCCTTACATGGTGCCGTCCCATTTCGAGGAAATGGCTGTCCTGCCGCGCCTGACCTCCGGCAAGGCGGACCGCAAGGCGCTGAAAGCCGCCCCGCTCTCCGCCCCGGCCGAGGCCGAGCAGCAGGAGGAGCCGGAGACCGAGACCGAAGCCGCCCTGCTCGCCGCCGCCAAGCCTCTTTTCCCCGGCCAGTCCATCGGATTTGACGCGGACTTCTTCGCCGATCTCGGCGGCCACTCGCTGCTGGCTGCCACCTTCCTCGCCGCCGTGCGCGACAATCCCGCCTTGCCCGCCATCACGCTGGAAGACCTCTACAGCCTGCGCACCCTGCGGGCGATCGCGGCGCGTCTTGACGAGCGGGCCCTGGCCAATCCCCGCCGCGTCCTGGATCTCAGCTTCGAGCCGCCGCCTTTGATGCGCCGCATCCTGTGCGGCCTTGCCCAGGCCTGCTGCGTCCCGCTCCTCTTGTTCGCGCTCACCGGGCCGTGGCTCACCATCTTCGTCATGTATGCGCTCATCATGAGCGACGATGCGATCCACTGGTACGAGGTGCTGGAGCTGATGGGCGTCTATGCGCTGGTCACGCTGGGCATCGCGCTGGTGGGCGTGGTGGGCAAGCGCCTCGTTCTGTGGCGGGCAACGCCGGGGCGCTATCCGCTGTGGGGCTTTTATTTCTTCCGCTGGTGGCTGTCGCGCCAATTGGTTGAATTCAGCCATCTGGGGCTCATGCAGGGCTCGCCGCTCGCCGCCGCCACCATGCGCCTGCTGGGCGCCAAGATCGGCAAGCGCGTCACCATTTCCGGCCTCCATGCGGGCGCCATCGACCTGCTGGAGATCGGCGACGACGTGACCTTGGGCGCCAAGATCTCCATCGGCAATGCGGAGGTGATCGGCAACGAATTGGTCATCGGCAGCGTGGTGATCGGCAAGGATGCCTATATCGGCACCTCCTGCGCGCTCGCCCATGACACGGTGGTGGAGGAAGGCGCCGAGCTTGCCGACCTCACCGCCCTCCTGCCCG
This sequence comes from Aquabacter sp. L1I39, assembly GCF_017742835.1. Lineage (GTDB taxonomy): Bacteria > Pseudomonadota > Alphaproteobacteria > Rhizobiales > Xanthobacteraceae > L1I39. The sequence continues at coordinate 1,595,839 of NZ_CP072392.1, read as the reverse complement.
GCACCCGCGTCCCGGCCTTCGAGCATTGGGACGGTTCGCCCGGCCGCAAGATCGGCAGGGTGGACCCCTCCACCTGGCCAGCGCCCGCCCCTGAGCCGACGCCCGGCATGCAGAAGCTCATGAACACCTATTACGGCCTCATGGTCCTGTTCATGCCGGCCATCAGCCTGCTGCCCATTTTCCCGGCCTTCTATGTGTTCGAGCATTATGACGACCAGCTCAAAGCCATACTGGGCTTCGAGTGGTATCTGCCGCTGATCACCTGGCCGACTGCCATGCTGCTGATGCTCGGCACCGTGGTGCTGGTGACGGCCATCCGCTGGATCGTCCTGCCCTCTGCGCCGGCGGGCACCTTCTCCATCCATTCCGCCTTCTATGTGCGCAAATGGACGGTGGCGCTGGCGGCCGAGGTGATGCTGGAGAGCCTCTCCTCCCTCTTCTCCACCATCTATATGCGCAGCTGGTATCGCCTGATGGGCGCCAAGATCGGCAAGGACACGGAAATCGCCACCAATTTCGCCGGCCGCTACGACACCATCGAGATCGGCGAGAAGTGCTTCGTGGCCGACGAGGTGACGTTGGGCGACGAGGATGTGCGGCGCGGCTGGATGACGCTGAAGACCGTGCGTACCGGTGACCGGGTCTTCATCGGCAACGATTCCGTCCTCCCCCCGGGTGCCGACATTCCCGAGGGTGCGCTCATCGGCATCAAGTCCAAGCCCCCCACCGGCGAGCGCATGCTGCCGGGCGAGACGCGCTTCGGCAGCCCGCCCATTCGCCTGCCCGTGCGCCAGCGCTTCGACAATGCGGATGTCAGCCACACCTTCCGCCCGCCGCTCTGGCGGCGGGTGCTGCGGGCGGTGTTCGAATTGTTCAGCGCCTCCATGCCCACCATGATGTTCATCACGCTGGGCACGCTGGCGGCGGACTATGTGCTGTTCCCGGCGCTGGAGGATGCGGAGGAATGGGCCGAGTTCCTGCCCATCTTCTTTGCCACCTGCATCGCCTGCTCCTTCATCCTGGCTGGCGTGGTGCTGGCGGTGAAATGGGCGGTCATGGGCACCTACCGGCCGGGCAATCACGGCCTGTGGTCCTGGTGGGCGCTGCGCACCGAGGCCATGACGACGCTTTACTGGGGCACCGCCGGCAAGATCCTGCTGGATGCCTTCCGTGGCACGCCCATGCTGCCCTGGGCGCTGCGCCTGTTCGGCGCCAAGATCGGCAAGGGGGTGTTCATGGACACCACCGACATCACCGAGTTCGACTGCGTCACCATCGGCGACTATGCCGCCGTCAACGCCACCTCCAACATCCAGACCCATCTGTTCGAGGACCGGGTGATGAAGATCGGCAAGGTGGCCATCGGCAAGGGCGCCTCCATCGGCGCCCTCGCCACGGTGCTTTACGACACCCGCGTGGGCGACTATGCGGAACTGGGCGTGCTGACCATCGTCATGAAAGGCGAGGCCATTCCCGCCAACACCCGCTGGGCCGGCGCTCCGGCCCAGCCGCTCGGCTGATGGAAGCCGGCGCGCACCGGCGCAAGGCGCCCGGGTCGTGACCTCGCCCTCCTCACCCGGTCTGGCGGCGCCCTCCGCCGCCGCCGGATGACCCTCTTGAAGGGCCGAGGCGCCTGCCTCGTCCCATGGCCTGCCGAACGGCCCCCATCGGAACGCCCACCATGACGGTGCCCTCCTCCCTCCGCGACGCCGCCCTGCCCGCCGATGACGGCCGCGCCCCCGCCGCCGGCCTGCGCCCGCCCGGCCTGTCGCTGGCGGCGCTCGCCTGCCTGGTGGTGGGCTCCATGGTGGGCGGGGGCATCTTCTCGCTGCCCGCCGCCTTCGGCTCCGCCACCGGCATTCTCGGCGCGCTGGTGGCCTGGACCCTTGCCGGCATCGGCATGCTGATGCTTGTCTTCGTGTTCCAGAGCCTCGCCGACCGCCGGCCGGATATCGATGCCGGCATCTATGCCTATGCCCTGGAAGGCTTCGGCCCCTATGCCGGCTTCATCGCCGCGCTGGGTTATTGGGCCACCGCCTTCCTCGGCAATGTGACCTTCCTGGTGCTGGCCATGTCCACGCTGGGCGCCTTCTTCCCCCTGTTCGGCGCCGGCGACACGCTGGCGGCGCTGGCAGGGGCCTCCGCCATCCTGTGGGCGTTCCATGTGATGTTGCTGCGCGGGGTGAAGGAGGCGGCCTCCATCAACACTGTGGTGACGCTGGCCAAACTTGTGCCCCTGGGGGTCTTCCTGGTGATCGTCGCCGCCGCGGCGCGGTGGGACCTGTTCGAGCTCAATTTCATCGGGCTGGCGGACGTGAGCGTGGAGGGCGTGCTGGAGCAGGTGCGCCAGACCCTGCTCGTGGTGGTGTTCGTGTTCCTGGGCATTGAGGGGGCGAGCGTCTATTCCCGCCTTGCCCGCAGGCGCGAGGATGTGGGTCGGGCGACGGTGATCGGCTTCCTCGGCGTGCTGGCCTTGTTCATCCTCGTGACCATCCTGCCTTATGGCCTCCTGCCGAAGGCGCAACTGGCGCATCTTCACAATCCTTCGGTCGCCGGCGTGCTCGCGGCGGTGATCGGCGAGACGGGGCGGGCCTTTGTGAGCGTAGGGGTGCTGGTGTCGGTCCTGGGTGCTTTCCTGGCCTGGTCGCTGCTTGCCGCCGAAGTGCTCAGCGCCGCCGCCAAGCGGGGCGTCATGCCCGCCTTCCTGGCTCGCGAGAATGCCCGCGGGGCGCCGGCCGCTGCCATCTGGTTCACCACCGGAGCGGCGCAGCTCTTCCTGTTCCTGACCTTGATGGCGGAGTCCGCGTTCAACTTCGTTGTCGCCCTGACCAGCGTCACCGCCCTCATCCCCTATGTGTTCGTGAGCGCCTTCGGCCTGCAGCTTGCCCTCGGCGGGCGCTTCTATGCGGGCGCGGAGCAAGCACGGCGGCGGGATATGGTGTACAGCGCGATCGCGACCGTGTGCGCACTCGGCGTGGTGTGGACGGCCGGGACCAAAATGCTGCTTTTGTCCTGTCTCATCTTCGCGCCGGGCACCTTGCTCTTCATGCGGGTGCGCAGGGAACAAGGCGGGCGCATGTTCAGCGTTCCGGAGCTGGTGGCGGCCCTCCTGATTCTGGTCCTGGCGGTGGGAGCGGGCATCGGCCTCGCGGTGGGGCATGTCAGCCTGTGAGCTTGGCGCTCGATCTCTATCTGGCGCCCACCGACGGCCTTGCCGCATCCGACCTTTCCGCCCTCGCCGATCTCCTCGACGCCGCTGAGAGCGCCCGCGCGGCCCGCCTGCCGGAGGGGCCCACCCGGCGGGACTTCGTCGCGGCCCATGGCCTGGCGCGTCATGTTCTCTCCCACCATCGGCCCGCCCTCCCGCCAATCGAGTGGCGGTTCACCACAGGCCCCCATGGAAAGCCTTCGCCCGTGGACGCCGACGGCCTCGCCTTCACGCTCAGCCACGGCGCCGGGCTGGTGGCCATAGCCGCCGCGGAGGGGATGGAGGTGGGGGTGGATGTGGAGCCGCTCTCGGCCGAGGCGGACATGGAGCGCATCGCCCCCGTCTTCTGCGCCCCCGACGAGCGGGTCGCCCTGTCCGTGATGGCGCCGGAGGAGCGGCGCGCGGCCCTGCTTGCGCTCTGGACCCTGAAGGAAAGCCTCGTGAAGGCGGTGGGGCGCGGCTTCAGCCTGTCGCCGCAGGACATCTCCTGCGCCTTCGCCCCTTGCGAGCTTGTGCGCTGGCCCTTGGGGGGCAAAGCGCCGTTCGCCTTCCTGGCCCGCCTGGACCGGGAGGGCGCGCACGGCGCCTTTGCCGATGGCTTCCAGGTCGCGGTGGCAGCACTCACTACCGCGCCGCCGATGCTGCGCGTGCATTGGGTGAACGATCTTGGCGGCGGCCTCGCGCTGACCTCCGGCGCGGCCCTTGCGGCGGCCTTCCGACCGGTGGGGATCGGCCGGTCGGGCGTTTAAGGGTCAGGGCTCAAAGCCGACGCGGATCTGACGCACCATCTCCGCCGCCAATGCCCGCCGGTCGGCCTCGGTCTCGCCCGCGCGCGGGCGATACCAGATGGACATCCAGTTGATGGCGCCCAGCATGGCCTTCACCGCCACGGACGGGGTGCAGGGCCGCGCACTGCCATCGGCGATGGCGGCGTCCAGCGCCTCGCGGAACAGGCCCTCGAAGCGGCGGCGCATGTCCATCAGCGCATCGAGGGTGCGGCGCTGGCCCGGTGTGGTGGGTGCCATGCGATGCATGTGCACCCCCTGCACCACCACGGCCATGAAGGCGTGATTGTCCATCATGGCCACGGCATGGGCCTCCAGCATGGCGGCCAGCCGCGCGCCGGCAGGTTCTTCGGCCGTCTGCGCCGCCCGCGCCACCGCCACGAACAATCGGTCCATGCCCTCCCGGTGCACGTCGAAGAAGAGGTCGGTCTTGGAGGCGTAATAGTGATAGATGCGCCCCTTGGTGGCGTTGAGGCGGCGCGCCACGTCGTCAATGGAGGTGGCGGCAAAGCCCTGCTCCATGAAGCAGGCGGCGGCCGCGTCCAGCAGCTCCGCCGGTCCGGCGCCCTCGCTCCGCATCACCCGCGCCTTGCCGTCCGCCATTCCCACACCTGCTTCCGCTGCCCTGGCGCCGCTCGCCGAGAGGCTCTGGACAAAGAGCCTGCTCCTGCATACTACTGAGTATGTTGTCACCGCAAGCGGCCGTGCGCCTCAGCGTGCAGGGGTGCGAAGCGCCCTTCAAGAGCCCGCCGGAACGCCCGAAGAGTCTCCCATGCTTCCTCCCATTCCCGATGCGGGCGCCCCGCCTCTGGTCAGCCCCTGGCTGGACGTCACCCAGCCGCTGGTGGACCTGTTCGCCGACGCCATCTCCGACCATCAGTTCATCCATGTGGACCCGGTGCGGGCCGCCAGCGAAGGCCCGTTCGGCGGCACCATCGCCCATGGCTTCCTGGTGCTCTCGCTTCTGTCCAAATTCGCCGCCTCGGTGATGCAGCTGCCGGGCGAGGGCGAGGTCGGCATCAATTACGGCTTCGACAAGGTGCGCTTCCTCGCCCCGGTGCCCGTGGGCCGGCGCATCCGCGGCCGCTTCACGGTGGCCGAGCGCACCCCCCGCAGCGGCGGCACCCTGGTGCGCTTCGACGCTGCGGTGGAGCTGGAGGGCATAGACCGCCCGGCGGTTTCAGCGGAATGGCTGGTCCTGATCTTCAAGGAAAAAAACCAATGAGCATGTCCTTCGACGGCCGCGTGGCCATCGTCACCGGCGCCGGCGGCGGGCTTGGCCGCGCCCACGCGCTGGAGCTCGCCCGACGCGGCGCCATGGTGGTGGTGAACGATTTCGGCGGCGCCCGCGACGGCACAGGCGGGTCCAGCGCCGCCGCCAATGCGGTGGTGGAAGAGATCCGCGCCGCCGGTGGCACCGCGCTCGCCGATGGCGGCAATGTCACCGTGCTGGCGGACATGGAGGCCATGGCGGCCCGCGCCCTGGAGGCGTTCGGGCGCATCGACATCCTCATCAACAATGCAGGCATCCTGCGCGACCGCACCTTCGCCAAGATGGACATGGCGGATTTCCAGGCGGTGATCGGGGTCCATCTGTTCGGCTCGGCCAATGCCACCAAGGCGGTGTGGGAGACCATGCGCCGGCAGGGCTATGGCCGGGTGCTGATGACCTCCTCCACCTCCGGCAGCTACGGCAATTTCGGCCAGGCCAATTATGCGGCCGCCAAGGCTGGCCTGCTCGGCCTCATGAACACGCTGCATTTCGAGGGCGAAAAATACGGCATCCACGTCAATGCCATCGTGCCCACCGCCGCCACCCGCATGACCGGCGACATGATGGACGCGGAGATGCTGGCGCTTCTGGCGCCGGAGCATGTTACCCCCGCCGCGCTCTATCTCGTCAGCGAGGCTGCCCCCAGCCGCACGGCCTTGCTGGCCGGCGCCGGCACGGTGGCGCGCATGGCCATCGTGGAGACCGAGGGCGTCTACCTGCCCGAGGGCGAGCGCACCCCGGAGGCGGTGGCGGCCGCCTTCGACGCCATCGCCCGCCTCGATGCGCCCATCGAGACGGCAGCGGGCCTTGCCCATGTGGACCGCATCGTCGCCCGGGCGAAAGCCGTGCAGGGCTGACGGGCGGCCTTGCCTTACCCGCCCCTGGCGAGCCCCATGGGGCGCGAGAGCCAGACGGGGCGGGGGAGGGCGGCGTGGGCGGCCACATCCCCATCCACGCGCGCCTGGATCTCCGGCGGAAACAGCGCGGCGCGCGGCGCGCCGGCGGCGCGGGAGACGTGCATCAGCACCTGCTCGCACAAGGCCAGTTCCGACCCCTCGGCATTCAGGAGGCGCATGAAGGTGTGGATGCGCTTGCGGTCGGCGGCGAGCACCACCAGGTCCACGGTCAGCGCCGCGCCCTCGTGGCACTCCTTGAGATAGCCGATGCGGCTTTCCAGCGTGTAGAGCGTCGCCGCGCTCGCCGCCCGATAGGCCTCGTCGACGCCGATGCGGTCCATATAGGCGGTCACCGCATCGGAAAAGACGATGCCATAGGCGTAATCGCCCATATGGCCGTTATAATCCACCCAGGCCACGGGCACCCGCACCGCGTGGATGGGAAGGCCGACGAGGCCCGGCGGTTCCGTAATCGTGGTCATGACGGCTCCCTGCGGTTCGGGTGAGGCGAGGAGATCAGCGTCCGGTCTCGTTCACAAGGCGAGCAAGCAGGAACTGGTCGGCCTCATAAGGCGCGGCCCAGTTGGCATTGAGCTCGGCGTCGATGGCGCGCTTGGTCATGGCCACCGCCAGGGGGGCGCTGCCGGCCATTTCGGCCGCCAGGGCGCGGGCGGCGGCGAGCGCTTCCCCCCGTGGCGCGGTCTCATCGGCAAGGCCCATTGCCAGGGCCACGGCCGGGTCGATGGTCTCGTCGCGGAACAGGATGCGCTTGGCGCGGGCCGGGCCCACCAGCGCGCACAAAAGCGACAGGCCACCCCAGCCCAGCGTCATGCCGAGCCGCACCTCGGGAAAGCGTAGCACCGCGCCCTCGGCCATCACCCGAAAATCCGCCGCCAGGGCCAGGATGGCGCCGCCGCCAATGGCCGGTCCCTCCACCGCCGCGATGACGATCTGCGGCAGGCGCCGCCAGGCCTCCACCATGCGCCCGCCGGCGCCGAGAATGTGGTGGCGCATGGGGAGAGACGCATCCGCAGCCCACAGGCTGGCATCGCCGAGGTCCACGCCGGCGCTGAAGCGGGTCGGTGTTCCCGTCAGCAGGATGGCGGAGAGGTCACGCTCGCCCTCCAGCGCCTGCGCCGCGCGGGTGAGCTCTGCAATGGCCTCCCCATTCAGCGCATTGGCCTTGGCGCCCCGGTCATAGCGCACCACGGCGAGGGCGCCCTCGCGTTCGATCTCCACCATGCCCATGAGCCGTCCTCCGCACCTGTTGTGTTTTACATACTACTGAGTATGTTGCATGGCGAAGCGGCCTTGGCAACGGCCGGCACAAGGCGCATGCGCGCCACCAAGAATGAGACGGAGGAGCGCCATGAGCCAGCGGGAAGCCGCCTTGTCACGCCAGCATGCGGTGCTGCGCGACCTGCTGGAGCGGCACGCGGCGGAGCGCCCCGATGCGCCCTTCGTGCAGTTCTGGCCCGGCCCCGCCGCCACTTCGACCTGGACCTATGCGCAGACGCTGGCACAGGTGCGCCGCCGCGCGGCGACGCTGGCGCGCCATGGCGTGGTGCGCGGCCAGCATGTGCTGTGCTTCATGGGCAACGGGCCGGACCTGCTCGCCACCTGGTTCGCCATCAATTATCTCGGCGCGGTCTATGTGCCGCTGAACACCGCCGCCCGCGGCAAGCCCCTGGAGCACATCCTCAACGATGCCGACGCCCCCCTCATGGTGGCCGAGGCCGCGCTGGTGGAGCGGCTGGAGGGTCTCTCCCCTGGAAAGCTGAAGACGGTCCTCACCGTGGACGGCACTGCCGCTCCCTTGCCGGGCCTCGGCGTGCAGATCCTGGAGGACGACCCCGCCGCGCCCCTTCCGCCCGCCCCCGAACCGCCGGTGGAGCCCTGGGACACGCAGGCCATCATGTACACTTCGGGCACCACGGGGAACCCGAAGGGGGTGATGTCCTCCTACACCCAGCTTTATTGCATGGGGCCCGACGCCTTCGAGGTGGCGCCCGATGACCGCTGCCTGATTTGCGGCCCCATCTTCCATTGCGGCTCGACGCTCTATGTCTATGCCCAGCTCGCCCGTGGCCTTTCCATCGGCATGATGCGGGAGTTCCGCACCTCCGATTTCTGGCCGGCGGTGCGCGAGACCGGGTCCACCTATGTGCTGCTCCTGGGGGTGATGGCGAGCTTCCTCCTGAAGGCGCCGCCCGCGCCGGGTGAGCGCGAGCATCCCTTGCGCCGCGCCTTCATCACGCCGTTCGGGGAGGACGGCCCGGCCTTTGCCGAGCGCTTTGGCGTGGAGGCCTGGACCATCTACAACATGACGGAGATTTCGAGCCCCCTGCACGCGGGACCGGGCATCACCGCCAAGGGCATTGCCGGCACGCCGCGCCCCTGGATCGACCTCAAGGTCGTCGATGCCAACGATTTGGAGGTGCCGGACGGGCAGACCGGGGAATTGGTCATCCATTCCCGCCGGCCCTGGGCGCTCATGAAGGGCTATTACAACAATCCCGCAGCGACCGCCGAGGCCATGCGCAATGGCTGGTTCCATACCGGCGACGGCTTCCGGCGGGAGGCGGACGGCACCTATTTCTTCGTGGATCGCCTGAAGGATGTCATCCGCCGGCGCGGCGAGAACATTTCCTCCTTCGCCCTGGAGGCGGAGGTGCGCACCCATCCGGCGGTGAAGGAATGCGCGGCGGTGGCGGTGCCCAGCGAATTTTCCGAGGACGAGGTGCTGGTGGTGGTGACGCCGGTGGAGGGGGAAACCCTCGATCCGGCCGGGCTCATCCGCTTCCTGGCGGAGACCGTGCCCCACTATATGGTGCCGCGCTATGTGCGCACGCTGGAGGCGCTGCCCAAGACCTCCAGCGGCAAGATCCAGAAGCACGAATTGCGCGCGGCGGGCGTCACGCCCGACACCTTCGATCGCGAGGCGGCGGGCCTGCGCATCGGCCGCGCCGCGCCCCGGGCCGGGGGCTGAACGCGCGCCTCAATAGAGGAAGGGCGGGCCCCACGGGCCGTAATCGAAGGCGAAGGCGGCCTGCTGGTTCATCATGGCCGCCATTTCCTGCTGGTTCACCAGCCGCTGCTGGAAGACCATCTGCTGGTAGGCCTGGAAATTGTCCTGGCTGCCGTAATAGAGGCAGCCGCAGACCGAGGGGTCGGCGTACAGATAGACCGGCTGGCCATTCTGGTTCTGCACCACGAATTTATGCGGCGGCATGCGCTTCAGCGAGGCGACCTTCTCAGGCGTATCGGCAAGGCGCATGCGGAAGCCGGCGGCGGCCAGCATGTTTTCCTTCTGCTCGGTGGCGGTCACGCAGCCGGCGGCTGCCATGCCGATGATCCCCAGCGCGGCGATGGTGCGCAGCTTCACGCCCGTCCCTCCCAGATCCCGTGTCCACGTCCCCGGCACCGTAGCAGCCGGGGCTGATGTGTCGAGCCGGTGGAGAAAGAATAGAGCCATTCCAAGGGCATGAGCGCCCGGTCCGCGCGGCGGACGGGCTTGCCCTCACGCGAGCGCGGCCGAGGCGGTGCGCACCTTCTGGGTGGCGCCCTCCACCCGCCCGGTGGCGCGGGCGATCTCCTGCATGTTGAGGCGCACCGTCTCCACCCCCTGGGCGGCCACATGCATGTTGCCGGAGACCTCGCGGGTCACGGCCGTCTGCTCCTCCACCGCCGCCGCGATGGCCGCGCTGACGGAATTGAGGTCGGCAATGGTCCGCGTGATGGCGGAGAGCGCCCGGGCGGCATCCTCGCTTGCCTGCTGCACCGCATCCACCTGCGCGGCGATCTCGCTGGTGGCCTTCGAGGTCTGGCCGGCCAGGGTCTTCACCTCGGAAGCGACCACCGAGAAGCCCTTGCCCGCCTCTCCCGCCCGCGCCGCCTCGATGGTGGCGTTGAGCGCGAGGAGGTTGGTCTGGTTGGCGATGGTGTCGATGAGGGCCACCACGTCGCCGATCTTCTGCGCCGCGCCGGTGAGCCCGGCGACGATGGAATTGGTGCGGGAACCTTCCAACTCCGCGACCTTGGCGAGTTCGCTCGATTGCTGCACCTGCCGGCGCAGTTCGTCGGCAGACGCCGCCAGTTCCTCGGCGCCGGCCGCCACCGACTGCACATTGCTGGCGGCCTGCTGGGTGGCGGCGGAGGCGGAGGCCGCCTGCATGTTGGTCTTCGCCACATCCTCGGAAATCAAAGTGAGGTCGGCTGCAATCTCGGCCTGCGCCTGGGCCCGCAATGCCCGGCGCTGGACGGAGGCGGTGATGTCGGTGGCGAACTTCACCACCTTGAACGGGGTGCCGGTGTCATCGACGATGGGCGTATAGGTGGCTTGGATCCAGATTTCACGCCCGCCCTTGCCAAGGCGGCGGAACTCGGCCTGCTGGAACGTGCCGCGCCGGAGCGAGGCCCAGAATTCCGCATAAGCGGGCGTTCCGCGCTCCTGCGGCTCCACGAACATGGAATGGTGGCGGCCCTTGATCTCCTCAAGGTTGTATCCCACCGTCTTCAGGAAATTCTCGTTGGCATCCAGGATGGTGCCGTCCAGCTCGAAATGGATGACCGCCTGCGAGCGCCCGATGGCCTCGATCTGGCACTTGTCCTCCAGGCTGCGCAGCTTGCGGGCGGTGACGTCGGCGGCGGATTTCACCACCTTCACCACACGCCCGGACGAGTCGATCACCGGAAAATAGTTTGCCTCCAGCCACACCGTCCTGCCGCCCTTGCCGATGCGCTTGAATTCGCCGGCCTGGAAGCGGCCCGCGGCGAGATTGGCCCAGAAGGCCTTGTAGTCGGGGCTTTCGGCAAGGGCCGGTGGCACGAAGATGCGGTGGGGGCGGCCCTTCACTTCCGAAAGGCTATAGCCCACCACTTTCAGGAAATTCTCGTTGGCGGTGAGGATTTCGCCCTCGGGCGTGAACTCGATCACCGCCATGGCGCGATCCAGGGCTTTGAGGGCCAGATCGGCTTCGGACGTCTTTCCAAACATGGTCGCATCTCGGGGCGGGAGGGACACGTCTGCGACGATGGGGCGCGCGTCTTGCTTGAGGCTTGCATCGACCCCCATTGCGGAACGCCGTATCTGGCGCGTGGCGCGGTGTTGGCGAACGATTCAGGCGATGGCGGCGGAGGCGGTGCGGACCTTTCGGGTCGCCTCCTCCACGCGGCCGGTGGCGGCGGCGATCTCGCGCATATTGAGGCGGACCGTCTCCACCCCCTGGGCAGCCACATGCATGTTGCTGGAGACCTCGCGGGTCACCGCCGTCTGCTCCTCCACCGCCGCCGCGATCACGGCGCCCACCGCATTGAGATCGGAGATGGTCTGGGTGATGGAAGACAGGGCCTTGGCGGCCTCCTCGCTGGCTCTTTGGACCGCATCGATCTGGGCGGCGATATCGCTGGTGGCCTTGGAGGTCTGACCCGCCAGGGTCTTCACCTCGGAGGCGACCACCGAGAAGCCCTTGCCCGCATCGCCCGCCCGCGCCGCCTCGATGGTGGCGTTGAGGGCGAGGAGGTTGGTCTGGTCGGCGATGGAATTGATGAGAGCCACCACGTCGCCGATCTTCTGCGCCGCGCCGGTGAGGCCCGAGACGATGGAATTGGTGCGCGATCCCTCCACCTCGGCGATCTTGGCCAATTCGCTCGACTGGTGCACCTGGCGGCGGATCTCCTCCACGGAGGAGGCAAGTTCCTCGGCCCCGGCGGCCACCGACTGCACGTTGCTGGCGGTCTGCTCGGTGGCGGCGGAGGCGGAGGCCGCCTGCATGTTGGTCTTGCTCACATCGTCGGAAATGAGCGTCAGGTCGCTGGCGATCTCGGTCTGCGCCTTCGCCCGCATCATGCGACGCTGCACCGCGTCTGTAATGTCGGAGGCGAACTTGACCACCTTGAAGGGCTTTCCAGTGTCGTCCACGATGGGCGTATAGGTGGCCTGGATCCACACGTCGCGCCCGCCCTTGCCGATGCGACGGAACTCGCCCTGCTGGAACTCGCCCCGCTGGAGCGCCTTCCAGAATTCCCCATAGGCCGGCGTGCCGCGCTCTTCGCTTGCCACGAACATGGAATGATGGCGCCCCTGGATTTCGTCGAGGCGGTAGCCGAGTGTCTTCAGGAAGTTCTCGTTGGCCTGGAGAATGGTCCCGTCGAGCTGGAAGTGGATCACAGCCTGCGAGCGCCCGATGGCGGCGAGCTGACATTCATCTTCCAGGCTGCGCAGCTTGCGGGCGGTGATGTCGGCGGCGAACTTCACCACCTTCAGGACGCGGCCCGAATTGTCGATGACCGGATTGTAGCTTGCCTCCAGCCACACCTCCGCGCCTCCCTTGGCGATGCGCTTGAACTCCCCGGCCTGGAAATGGCCTTGGGCGAGATTGGTCCAGAAGGAGCGATAATCGGCACTTTCCGCATAAGCGGGGCTTACGAAGAGGCGGTGATGACGGCCTTTGACCTCGCCGAGGCTGTACCCGACCACCTTCAAGAAGTTCTCGTTTGCGCCAAGGATCTCCCCTTGGGGCGTGAACTCAATGACCGCCATGGCGCGATCGAGAGCCTTGAGGGCCAGGGCGGCCTCAGCATTCTTTCCAAACATCGACACGCCTCGCCGGACGGGGAATAACGGCCGGAGCATGTATTTTGTGCCTTGCCTCAGGCTTGCGCTGGTATGCGCATCCGCCCGTCAGGTGCCCGCCTGCACCCCAGAGGTGAGCGCGCGCATGCGCAGCGCCGCCTGGGCAGCGCCGAAGCCGTTGTCGATATTGACCACCACCAGGCCCGGCGCGCAGCTCGCCAGGGCCGAATGCAACGCCACGGTGCCTCCTTCGGACACGCCCTGTCCCACGGAGGTGGGTACGGCGATGATTGGCGCTTGGATCAGTCCCGCCAGCACCGAAAACAGCGCGCCTTCCATGCCGGCCACCGCGATGACGATGCGCGCGCGGCGGATCTCTTCCAGCCTGTCCATGAGCCGCCAGAGCCCGGCCACGCCCACATCCGCGATCACCCGCGCGCCCACGCCGCAGAAGGCGAGGGTGCGCACCGCCTCGCCCACCACCGGCATGTCGGCGAGGCCGGCGGCGACGACGGCGATGTCCGGCTCCCCGGCGCAGGCCGGAACGGGACCGAAAAGGCCGGTGCGGGAGACGGGCTCGTAGTCGAGGCCGCCACGCAGGACGTCCGGCAGTCGCTCCACCTGATCGGGGGCAAGGCGCGTCAGGAGGACCGGACGGCTGAGGCTTCGGGCGGCGGTGAGGATCTGCGCGAGCTGCGCATCGGTCTTGCCCTTGGCATAGACCGCTTCCGGCAGGCCGGTGCGGGCGTCCCGGCCCCAATCCATGCACGCGTCCGGGTTCAGGGCGTCGCTCATTCCGCGGCGCTCCGCACGAAGCCGCTGCCGACGCGATAGGCGCCGAGGCCCGCGAATGTCCGGCCTTCCGCGTGGCAGGCGGTCTCCATGAGGGCAGTCAGGTCCGCCATCGCATCCGGCGCAGGGGCCGGGCGCAATTCCAGATGCACGCCGTCCCGGCGCAGGCGGACCCGCACGGTCTGGTGTGCGCCCAGAAGGCGGCGCACCTCTCCCTCCGTGCGGTCGATGAAGGCGAGGTCGCGCGGGTCGATGGCGATGCCCGTTTCCACCCGGCTGGCGAGGCAGGGCTGGGCGGGAAGCTCGGCAAAGGCGGTGAGCCCCAGGTGCCGGGCCAGGGCGCGGATGCCCGGCTTGCCGATGCCGGCGGTCACGAAGGGATGGACGACGCCATGTTCCCGCGCGGCGTTCAGGCCGGGGCGGTGCTCGCCGAGATCGTCCAGGTTCGTGCCCGAAGCGATGGTGCGCTCGGTGACGGCGGCAATGGCGCCGTAGAGGTTGGCCTTGCAGAAATAGCAGCGGTCGAACGGATTGGCGCGATAGCGCGGATCGTCCTGCTCGCCGGCATTGAGCAGGTGCAGGTTCCAGCCTTCCGCTGTCGCATGGGCCGTGATGAGCCCGCGGGCCTGGCCGGGGACGGCGGGGGAGACCGCGTGGATGATCAGCGGCGGCGTTGCCGCATGGCGGTGGACCAGCGTGGCGAGGGTCATGCTGTCCACGCCCCCGCTCACCGCCACCGCCAACGGGGGCAGGGTATCGAGCAGGGCGAGCAGGCGGGGCAGATCGTCGGGCGCGGTCATGGCTCGCTCCGTCCGGCCGCCCGCCGCGCGGCGAGGGTGCTGAGGCCGGAGAGCGCATCGGCCTCCACCTTGGCGGTGACCTGCCCGTCGGGACGGGTGGCATGCTTCACCGGGCGGCCATCCGCCGCGTGGCCGTGCGTGCGGGCAAGCACGCGCCGCTCCACGGCGTGGAAGCGCAGGCCGAGGGTCGAGGTTTGCAGGAAAACGGCATCGCTGATGGCGTCGAGCCGGTCGTCCTCGCACAGCAAGGCGAAGGTGGTGAGCGGCCGGCCCTTCTTGCCGAGGCCCGGCACGAGGCGCAGGTCGCGCACCCCGGTGGTGGCGCGCAGGAGGTCGGCGGCGTGGGCCATTTCCTCGCCGGTCATGTCGTCGATGTCGAAAGCGAGTTCCACCAAGTGGGTCTCGCGCGTCACGCTGTCTGCCCCCGAGAACAGGCTCGCCCGCAATATGTTGGGCAGGCCCGGCAAGCTGCGCGTGCCGGCGCCATAGCCGACCGCCTTGAGGCTGGCGAGGGCCGGCCGCGCAGCCGGTGCGTCTCCCATGAGATGGCGCAGGATGGCCGCGCCGGTGGGTGTCACCCGCTCGCCGCTCACCCCGTCATCGCGCCACGGGAAGCCGGTGAGGATGTCCAGTGTCGCCGGCGCGGGCACGGGCAGGAGGCCGTGGGCGGTCTTTACCATCCCGCCGCCCAGCGGCAGAGCGGAGAGGCTCCAGCTGGCGCCGGGGAGGGCGGCGGCAATGCTGCCGGCGGCCACCACGTCCATGAGGGAATCCCAGTCGCCGATCTCATGGAAATGCACCGCCTCCACCGGCATGCGATGCATGCGCGCCTCGGCCTCCGCCAGCACGGTCAGGATGGCGATGGCGGCCTCTGCCGTGCCGGGGCTGAGCCGGGCGTCGCGGATGTGGGCGCGCATGTCCGCGAAGGTGCCGGACGGGCCGGAGACGTGAGGGCAAGGGTGCGCGTGCGGGTGAGCCTCGGCATGGGCATGGGCATGCGCATGGGAATGGGCATGGGCGTGGGCATGGGCGTGGGCACGAGAGTGTGAGTGGCTCTCACCCACGCCATCACCACTCGCCGACGCCTGCGCATGGGAATGGGAGCTATGGGAGGGATGGCGCGTCCCGCCGATCGGGGCCTCGCCTGGACCCACCAAGGAGACATGCAGCGCCGCGATGCCGCCATTCACCACCTCGGCGATCTGCGCCTCCCCCACGCCCGGCGGAAGCACGGCGGCGATGTCGGCCAGCACGCGGGGCTTCAGGTCCGGACGGGCGTCAAGCAAAGCGGCGACGAACATGTCGCCGGCAATTCCGCCCACGGGGTCGAGATGGATGTGAAGGGGCACGGCCGGCTCTTCCGGGCCGGGGCTCAATGGGGCAGGTCCGGCCCAAGGTCCGGCCACGGGTCGAGCAGGCGCCCGTCGGCGTCGAAGCCCATGGCGCGGGGTTCGCTGAGGATCTCAATGCCCGGCCGGCCGGCGATCTGCGGCAGCAGGGCCTCGGAGGCATAAAGATATTCCAGGTGCAGCGTGTTGGGGATGCGGATCATGGTGATGGCATCCGGCGTCTGGGATTCGCACGTCTTCACCGCCGCCTGGATGGCGGTCTTGTCGTCGGGCATGGCCATGGGCAGCGAGGCGGCGATGAGGACGCCGGAAGTCAGCGAATTGGTATAGACCGCCTCCCGGTCGAAGCGGTTGAACAGGCGCTCCGTGATGACATCGGCGCGGGCGACGCCATTGGCATTGCCCTGGCTCTTGTCGGTCACATCCAGCACGATGATGCGCGAGACACTCGGGCCGCCCTTGATGGCGGTGGTGGAGGGGCGGCCGGTGATGTTGGGGTCCATGCCGCTGCCGGAAAATTCCTTGCCCACATAATCCACCAGCAGCACGTCCAAGGGGCCTGAGGCCAAGGGCTGGTCGAGGGGGCCCAGCGGCAGGCGGGGCATGTTGCGCATGGCTTCGGCGAGGAAAGCGCGCTCGGCCTCGATCAGCCCTTCGGTTGGGAGCACCACCACCTTGCACAGGCGGTCATAGGCGTTTTCCACCGTGCCGATGCCGAACAGCACCTTGCAGGTGGCCAGCTTCACCCGCGCCATCTCGATGATGAAGCGGCCCACATGGTTGAAGCCCCAGGCGTGGCAATTGTCGGCGCCGGACTGCTTGCCCAGCCCGATGGCCAGCATCTTGACGAGGCCGCTTTCATTCTGGGCCCGGAAGGCGCTGTGCGGCTTGATGCGGTTGAACAGCACGATGCCATCCGCCTCGAAGGCGAGGCGATCGATGCGCACGGACATGCCATTGTCGAGCACGCCCACTTCCACCGTCTCCATGGAGGAGCGGATGGGGCAGCCGGCGGTCTCCTCGGTCACGCCCAGCTGGGCCAGCACCTTGGCCTGGCCCTCGGCGGTGGCGCCGCCATGGCTGCCCATGGAGGGCACGATGAAGGGATGGGCGCCCAGCGCTTTGAGTTCGCAGACGATGGCGCGCACCAGCTCCGGCAGGCTGGCAAGGCCTCGGCTGCCCACGGTGAGGGCCACCGACATGCCGGGCCGGATGGCCTCCCGCACGAAGCCGGCGGAGGCCAGGGCGTCATGCACCGCCGCTTGCGGCTCCACCGCCGGGGCGGCGAAGAAATTCTGTCGGACCAGCGCCATGCGGGGCAGCGGGGTGTTCTCGACCAGCTTCACATAGCTCGGCCGCATGGCGTCTCTCCCGTTCTGTTCTTGGTGCCGCGGCGGGCCGAGGCCCGCCGCGCGCGAATCTTATCACTGGGGCTTGATGTTGCCCTTCTCGATGACTTCCTTCCACTGCGCCGTCTGCGACTTGATGAGATCGGTGAACTTGGCGGGGGAGGAATCGGACACCGGGGTCACGCCCATGGCTTCCATCTTGGCGATGGTGTCGGGCTGCTTCATGAAGGCGTCGATCTCGGCCGCCAGCTTGTTGGTGATCTCGTCGGGCGTGCCGGCGGGGGCGAGGAAGCCGTGCCAAGCGGTCGCCTCGAAGCCGGGGACGAACTCGGCCACCGTGGGCAGGTTCTTGTCGAAGGCCTCGCGCTCGGGGGTCGCCACGGCGAGGGCCACCAGCTTGCCGTTCTTCACATAAGGCAGCAGCAGCGGCACATTGTCGAAGGCCAGTTCCACATTGCCGGAGAGCAGGTCCGGCAGCATGGCGGACGAGCCCTTATAGGGAACGTGCACCATCTGGGTGCCGGTCTTCTGCATGAACATCTCGCCAGCCAGATGCTGGGTGGTGCCGATGCCGGCGGAGCCGAAGGAGACCTTGTCCGGGTTCGCCTTCAGATAGGCGATCAGCTCGGGCACGGTGCGGGCCGGGATCTTGCTGGGATTGATGACCAGCACATTGGGCACCACCGAGACCTGGGCGATGGGCTTGAGGTCGCGCAGGGTGCGATAGGGGAACTTTTCGCCATAAAGAGTCGGGTGGACGGCGAGGTTCGAGGTGGAGGCGAGCACCAGCGTGTTGCCGTCGGGCGCGGAGCGCACCACCTTGTCCACGCCGGTCACGCCACCGCCGCCGCCGATATTCTCGACGATGAAGGGCTGGCCCAGCTTCTTCTGCAGGTTCTCTGCCACCATGCGGGCGATGATGTCCGCCGTGCCGCCGGAGGAGAAGGGCACCACGATGGTCACCGGGCGGGAGGGATAGGCCGGCTGTGCCATCACCGGGCTGGCGAGGACGAGCGACAGGCAAGCAGCGGCGATGGATCTGAGCTTCACAGCTTCCTCCGTGTTTTCTGTGTGCGGCCAAGAGGCCGTCAGCCGGGAGCCGGGCGGCTCCGCTCGGGGACGACGCGCGGGCGAACGTCCGAGAGTCAACCTGAGGACTTGTCCACTATTTGTCAAGATGTCATGATTTTTCGCGACGGAGATCCGCCCCTTGGCGCCTCGATCGCGCAAGACGCGGCGTGGCCACCCTGCGTCAGGAGCGGGGCATGGACAGGTATTCCTGCCCGCGAAGCTGGATGGCGGATCTCGAGGCGCCGGGCTTGCCTCGCCTTGTCCTCAAAGGGACAGATCGAGCGTCCGGCCCTCGAAGATGCGATCGCGGGAGCCTTCCAGATGCTGGCGCATGAGGGTGCGGGCGGTTTGCGCATCCCGGCGGCGGATGGCGTCGAACACCCCCTGGTGCTCCTTGAACACCCCCGCCAGACCCGAATGGGGCCCCATGAGTGAGACACCGTGGAACTTCATGCCCACCGCGATGTGATCCTTCAGGGCCTGCATGGACGAGATGTAATAATGGTTGTTCGAGGCCTGGGCGATGGCGCAGTGGAAGGCATAGTCCGCATCCTCCCGGTGGCGGTGCGCCTGGGTGGCGTCCCGCATCAGGTCGAGGGCGGCGGCGATGGCGGCCAGCGCCGGCTCGTTCCAGCGCAAAGCGGCGTAATAAGCGTGATCCGGCTCCAGGGTGAGGCGGAATTCGTAGCAGCGCTGGATGTCGGCGATGGTCTCCACGGGGGAATAGCCGATGGCGCGGCTTTCCTCCACGCGCACCTTCACGAAGCTGCCCGCCCCTTGGCGCGAATAGATCAGGCCCTCGTCCCTGAGGCGGCGCAAGGCTTCGCGGATGATGGGGCGCGACACCAGGAACTGGCCGGCCAGTTCGTGCTCGCCGGGGAGCTTTTCGTCGGGCTGGTAGTCGCCGCGGCTGAT
This sequence comes from Aquabacter sp. L1I39, assembly GCF_017742835.1. Taxonomy (GTDB): domain Bacteria; phylum Pseudomonadota; class Alphaproteobacteria; order Rhizobiales; family Xanthobacteraceae; genus L1I39. Next base: position 1,576,827 of record NZ_CP072392.1, on the reverse strand, counting down.
CTTGGTGAGCAGCAATTGGTAGACGCGCTGCACCAGGGGCGTGCGGTGCGTGCGGTCGGTCCCGCCCTCCGTCCCCTCTTGCCCCGCATCGGTGATGGGGGCGGTCAAGGAAACATCCTCGGGGGTGTCGCGATCGGCCATGACAACTTTCCAGAACAGGACGGAGCGGACGGGCGGCGACCGTGACGGTCTCGACCTGGGCAAATCCGCCCGCTCGTCTTATAACACATTGCCCGCGCATCGGTCGTTGGCAAGGGGCGATGCGCGTTCCGGCGCTTTCTCAGGAGATTTTCAACCTTACAACATGTTGACACAAGCGCGGCGACGGGCGTATCACCCCACCACGGACGCGGCCCAAGGCCGTCCATGCCAGGGAGACGCCGGTGAACCCCATTCTCGTCCGCAGCATGCGCGCACCGCGCGGCCCGGGCGCACGGGGGCGGCGCCCATGACGAGGCCGGCATACGACACTCTTATGGCCCAAACCGCGCCCCAGGCCGTACCCCAAACAGCGTGCGATCTCCGCCTGATCGCTGACGACCTGACCGGCGCGCTCGATTCCGCCATGGCCTTCGTGCGTCCGGGCCGGCCGCTGCCCGTTCATCTGCGAGCGCCTGCGATGGCCGGCGGCAGCCTCGCCATCGACAGCGATACCCGCGAGACGGACCTGGCGACAGCGCGCCGGACGGTGGCCTCCCTCGCCGCCTGCCTGTCGGAGGCGCCGGCCTGTGGCGCCCCGCTTTTCTTCTGCAAGCTGGACAGCCTCCTGCGCGGGCGCGGTGCGGCGGAAATCGCCGGTTGGCATGAGGCCATGGCGTTCGAGCGCTGCATCATCGCTCCCGCTTTCCCCCATCATGGCCGGGTCACGCGCGGCGGCATCCAGATGCTGAAGCGCACGGACGGCGCCCGTCCGGTGGGCGAGGATCTCGCCGCCGGGCTCGCGGCGCTGGGCTTTCCGGTGCAGCTCTGCCGCCCGGGCGAGGCGGTGCCCCTCGGCCTCAGCCTGTGGGATGTCGAGACGCAGGCGGACCTCGCCACCATTGCGCGCGACGGACGTTCTGCCGGCGGGCGCATCCTGTGGTGCGGCAGCGGCGGGCTGGCCCTTGCGCTGGCGGGCGAGGTAGAGCCTGCTTTGGTTGATCCGCGCGCCTTGCCGCGCCCGCTTCTCGGCCTGTTCGGCACCGATCATCCGGTGACACGGGCGCAGGTGGAGGCCTGTGGCGGGGCGGCGTTCCAGATTTCCCAGGGCGGGGGGGACGAGGCGGTTCGCGTCGCGGCGCGTCTTCAGGGCGAAGGCGTCGCGCTTCTCTCCCTGGCCCTTCCCGATGGCACGCCGCGCCCCGAGGCGGCGCAGCGCATCGCGGACGAGTTTGCTCGTCTTCTGTCGGCCCTTCCGGCGCCGGGCACCCTGGTGGTCTCCGGCGGCGAGACGCTGCGGTCCCTCAGTCTTTCCCTGGGCGCGGAGCGGCTCGATCTTCTGGGCGCCTTCGAGACCGGCATTCCCGTGTCCGTCCTGCGGGGCGGGCGGTTCGATGGGGTGCATGTGGTGTCGAAATCCGGCGCCTTCGGTGATTCCCTGCTGCTGCGGCGGCTGATCTTTCCAATGCAAGGAGCGCGCGCATGACGCCGCATTTGGCCGTCACCATGGGCGACCCGGCCGGGGTCGGGCCGGAGATCATCGTCAAGGCCTGCGAGCGGCTGAAGGACCGGCTCGCCGCCGGCGATTTGCGGCTCCTCATCATCGGCTCCAATCCGGCGCTGAAAGAGGCGCAGGCGCTGCTCGGCTCCACCCTGCCCATTCCTGAGGTGAGCGAAGCCGACAGTGCATGGCCGGCGCTCTCCTGCCTCCAGGCGGGGCCGGAGGGCGATCCCATCCGCCCGGGCGTGCTGAGCCTTGATGGCGGCCGCTTTGCGTTCCTGGCCATCGAGCGCGCCGTGCGCCTTGCCCAGGCCGGCCGCGTGCAGGGCCTGGTGACGGCGCCCCTCAACAAGGAAGCGCTGAACAAGGCCGGCTATCATTATGCTGGCCACACCGACATGCTGGCCGACCTCACGGGGGCCCGTGGCTCGGTGATGATGCTCGCCCACGGCAATATGCGGGTGAGCCACCTGACCACGCATATCGCCCTGAAGGACGTGCCCGCCAAGCTCACGCCTGAGCGGCTGCGCTATGTGATCGACCTCACCGACCAGACGCTGAAGGGCCTCGGCCTCTCCCGCCGCCGCATCGCGGTGGCCGCGCTCAATCCCCATGCGGGCGAGGGCGGCCTGTTCGGGCGCGAGGACATCGAGGTGAGCACCCCCACCATTGCCAAATGCGTCGCCGACGGGCTGGACGTGGTGGGCCCCGTGCCCGGCGACACCGTGTTCGTGAAGCTGCGCGCCGGCCAGTTCGATGCCGTAGTGGCCATGTATCACGACCAGGGGCATATCCCGGTCAAGCTGCTGGGCTTCAACGTCAATCCGGAGACGGGCACCTGGGATGCCCTGTCCGGCGTCAACATCACGCTGGGCCTGCCCATCATCCGCACCTCGGTGGATCACGGCACGGCCTTCGACATTGCCGGCAAGGGCATCGCCAACGAGCTGAGCCTCATCGAGGCCATCGACTACGCCGAGAAGCTCGCCGCTTCCGGCACGCACTGAAGGAAGGGCGACATCATGACCGCAGGTCTCTCCGCGCCCATCGAACTGGCGCGCCCGCCCCGCATCCTGTTCGGCTCCGGGACGGTGGCGTCCGTGCCGCGCTGGATCGCGGAAAAGGGCTTTTCCCGCATCCTGGTGGTGGCCGACGCCTTCAATGCCGCCCGCATCCATCTTCTCGGCCTTCAGGGCGAGGTCACCGTCTTCGGCGAGGTGAAGCCTGAGCCGGATGTGCCGAACCTGGAGGCTCTGCTCGCCCGTGCCGGCGCGGCGCGGCCGGACGTGGTGATCGGCTTTGGCGGCGGCAGCGCCATGGATCTGGCCAAGCTCGCCGCCGTGCTGCCCGGCTCCGGGCAGTCGCTGGCTGAGGTGGTGGGGCCGGAAAAGGTGAATGCCAAGGGCGCCGCCCTCATCCAGGTGCCCACCACGGCGGGCACCGGGAGCGAGGCGGGCACGCGCGCCCTCGTCACCGATCCCGTCACCCAGAACAAGCTCGCGGTCCAGAGCCTGCACATGCAGGCGGACCTTGCGGTGGTGGATCCCGACCTCACTCTGTCCGTGCCCCCGGCGGTGACGGCGGCCACCGGCGTCGATGCCCTCGCCCATTGCGTGGAGGCCTTCACCAGCCGCAAGGCCCATCCCACCATCGACCTTTATGCGCTGGAAGGCGCGCGGCTGGTGGGCCAGCACCTGGCGGCCGCCATCCGCGATGGCTCGAATACCGAGGCGCGCGCGGGCCTCGCGCTCGCTTCGCTCTATGGCGGCTTCTGCCTCGGCCCGGTGAACACCACGGCGGGCCATGCGGTGGCCTATCCGCTGGGCACCCGCCACCACATCGCCCATGGCGCGGCCAATGCGCTCATCTTCCCCCATGTGCTGGCCTTCAACGCCCCCGCCGTGCCGGAGAAGACCGCCCTCGTGCTTGAAGCGCTGGGCCTGAAGCCCTCCGCCGATCCGGCCGTGGTGCTGGACGCCGCCTATGGCTGGTGCGCCGGCCTTGGCTGCCAGATGCGCCTGTCCGCCTATGGCGTGCCGCGGGAGGACCTGCCCGTCATGGCCACCGAGGCCCACGCCATCCGGCGCCTGCTCGACAACAATCCGCGCGACATCAGCCGCGACGAAATTCTCGCGCTTTACGAGGCCGCCTACTGAGCGGGCCCGACAGCAAAATTGGAAAGGCTGAGGACATGACCAAGATCAAGGGCACCTTCGTTGCCATCGTCACGCCCTTCGACGCGACGGAGACGGTCGATCGCGCGGCGCTGCGCCGCCAGGTGGAACGGCAGATCGGCGCCGGCAACGGCATCTTCTGCGCCGGCACCAATGGCGAATTCTACGCCTTGTCGTTCGAAGAGAAGATCGAGGTGGCCCGCATCTGCGTGGATGCGGCGGCGGGGCGCCAGCCGGTGCTCGCCCATATCGGGGAAATCTCCACCCACCAGACCATCGCGCTGGGCAAGCAGATCGAGAAGCTCGGCGTGAAGGCGGTCTCGGCCATCACCCCGTCCTTCATCGCCTGCTCGCAGGCCGAACTGGTGGACCATTATCGCAAGGTGGCGGACGCGCTCTCCCTGCCGGTCTATCTCTACAATATCCCCGCCCGCACCGGGAACACCATCGCACCCGAGACGGCGAGCATCCTGGCGGATCATCCCAACATCATCGGCATCAAGGACAGTGCCGGCTCGCAGGAGAGCCTGGACGGCTTCCTCGCCATCGCCCGCGAACGGGACGATTTCGACGTGCTGGTGGGCCCGGATTCGCTGATCCTGCACGGCCTGAAGAATGGCGCCGCCGGCAACATTTCCGGGCTCGGCAATGTGGCCCCCGTCACGCTGAACGCCATCAGCGCGGCCTTCGACAAGGGCGACTTGGCCGCCGCCGAAGCGGCGCAGACCCGCTTCAGCACGCTGCGCAAGGAGCTCTATGCCCACGGCTTCCCGCCCGCTTTGGTCAAGCGCGCCTTGCGCCATGCCATCCCGGAAGTGGGCGCCAGCCGCGCGCCGGTGCTCATCTCCGCCGAGGCGGATGCTGAGATCGCGGCGCTCTCCGCGCGCTATGCCGAAGCCGTGGCGTGAGGGCGCGCCATGAGCTTCACCGTCGTCAGCCTGGGCGGCCCCGTGACCGCCGCCGGGGAGGAAATGCTCCGCGCGGCGGGGATCACCTCCCTGTCCGCCGGCCCCTATCCCGCCAAGAGCGAGGTGATCGACCTTCTCGCCAGCCGGCAGGCGGATGCGCTCATCGTCCGTCTCGTGGAGCGGATCGATACGGACATCCTGAAGGCCTCGCCCCGCCTCAAGCTGGTGCACAAGCACGGCGCCGGCACCAATGACATCGACGTGGCGGCGGCCAAGGCGCTGGGCATTCCCGTGCTGGCGGCGGTGGGCGCCAATGCTCCTTCGGTGGCCGAGCATGCGCTGGCCATGATGTTTGCCCTCATCAAGGACATGCGCCGGCAGGATGCCTTCGTGCGCGGCGGCGGCTGGGCGGCCAAGGCCTATCAGGGCCACGAACTGCGCGGCCGCAGGCTGGGCCTCGTGGGCTTCGGCCTCATCGCCCGGCACCTGGCCCGCATGGCCGGAGCTATCGGCATGCGCGTTGAGGCCTATGATCCGTTCGCGCCCGATGCCGCCTTCGCGGATGGCGTCACCCGCGCCACCGACCTGGACGCGATGCTCGCCGCCGCCGACGTGGTGAGCCTGCATTGCCCGCTCACGCCGGAGACGCGGGACCTCATCAATGCCCGCACGCTCTCTTTGATGAAGCCCACCGCCTTCCTCATCAACACCGCGCGCGGCGAGGTGGTGGACGAGGGCGCGCTGGTGGAGGCGCTGCGCGCGGGGCGCATCGCCGGCGCCGGCCTCGACACCTTCGCGCCGGAGCCGCCTGCCGCCGACAACCCATTGTGGCAGCTGGAAAATGTGGTGGTTTCACCGCATATTGGCGGGGTTACGGAAGAGGCGCGGGGCGAGGTGTCCCTTATCACCTGCGGCAATGTGATTGCCTTTCTGAAGGGCGAAACGGTGCCGCAGCATTTCTTCGTGCGGGGGTAGCGCGGGGGGGGGGCGCCGGGGAGAGGCGCGGGGCGGTTCTCCCCGGCGGCACAGTCCATAGGGCGGCGGTTCAGACCTCGCCGTCCGCCCCGGCCATCTCGAAGCCGGCCCAGCCGGGCTTCTTCAGCTTGACCCGGACGCCGGCCGAGACCAGAGGCAGGCCGGCGGCCAGCGCATCCGCCGCCCGGTCGAGCCGCACCAAGGCGATGCCCTGGCCACGCGCCGAGGAGCCGATGCGTCCCACGCTCTTTTCGCCCGCCTGGATTTCCGAGCCCTCTTCCGGCGCGGCGTCGAACACAGCGATGACGGCGCGGGTGCGGGCGGTGCCGCGATGCTGCATGCGGCTCACCACCTCCTGGCCCACATAGCAGCCCTTCTTGAAGTCGACGCCGCCCAATTGGTCCATGTCGGTCTCATGGGGGAAGGCATCGCCATAGGCGAAGTCGGCGCCCCCCTTGGGGATGCCGAGGCCGATGCGGTGGGCCTCATAGCCCGCCGGATCGCCCGCCGGGGCATCCACCGCCGGCAGAACCACCCGCTCGCCCAGCGCCTGAAGACGCGGATCGGGGAAGACCTGCGCGCCCTCCGGCAATTGGAAGGCGCCCCAGCGGGCCGCCACCGCATGGGCCTCGTCCGGCGTGATCTCCACCTTGGCGCGCAGGCGATACATGGACAGGCGCTTGATGAGGTCGCCCACAAGGGCCTTCGGGGCGTCCAAGAGGAAGGTATCGGGCGCGTCCTTCGGGGCGTAGATCAGGAAGTCGGAGATGATCTTGCCCTGCGGGGTGAGGAGCGCCCCGAAGCGGGCGCCGCCCGGCTGAAGGCTCTCCACATTGCAGGTCACCACATTGTGCAGGAAGTGGCGGGCCTCGGGTCCGCTGATGCGCACCAAGGCGCGGTCATCGAGGCGGGCGAAGGGGAAAGCCGGGGAAATGGCGTTGGGCATGGCCCTGTCCTTGTCAGATGCTCAATTCAGACTTAAAGCCCCGCCCGGTCCCTCTCAAGAGCGAGCGCGCCATGGCTGATAGCTTCGACCTCATCCTCAAGGGCGGCACGCTCGTCACCCCCGCCGGCATCGGCGCCGCCGACATCGGCGTCACCGCCGGCCGCATTCGCGCCATTGGCAGCCTTTCGAGCGCCGCGGCGGGCGAGGTGGTGGACTGCACGGGGCTCACCATCCTGCCCGGCGTCATCGACACCCAGGTGCATTTCCGCGAGCCCGGCCTCGACCATAAGGAAGATTTGGAAAGCGGCTCGCGCGCGGCGGTCATGGGCGGGGTCACCGCCGTGTTCGAGATGCCGAACACCAATCCCCAGACCACCAGCGCCGCAGCGCTGGAAGACAAGCTGAAGCGCGCCAATGGCCGCATGCATTGCGACTTCGCCTTCTATGTGGGCGGCACCCACGAGAATGTGGCTGACCTGCCGGAGCTGGAGCGCCTGCCGGGTGCGGCCGGCATCAAGGTCTTCATCGGCTCGTCCACGGGCTCGCTGCTGGTGGCGGATGATCCCGGCGTGAAGGCCATCCTGAAGGTGATCCGCCGCCGCGCCGCCTTCCATTGCGAGGACGAGCCGCGCCTCAATGAGCGCAAAAGCCTGCGTGTGCCGGGCGATTCCTCGTCCCATCCGGTGTGGCGCGACGAGGTGGCGGCGCTGACCGCCACGCGGCGCCTGGTGACGCTGGCGCGTGAGGTGGGCGCGCGGGTGCATGTGCTGCATGTGACCACGGCCGAGGAAATGGCCTATCTCGCCGACCACAAGGACGTGGCCTCGGTTGAGGTGACGCCCCATCACCTGACCATGACGGCCCCCGACTGCTACCAGCGCCTCGGCACCCTCGCCCAGATGAATCCGCCGGTGCGCGAGGCGCGCCACAAGGACGGCCTGTGGGCCGGCATCGCTTCGGGCGTGGTGGACGTGCTCGGCTCCGACCACGCGCCCCACACGCTGGAAGAGAAGGCCAAGGACTATCCCAATACGCCGTCGGGCATGACCGGCGTGCAGACCCTGGTTCCCATGATGCTCGACCATGTGGCGGCGGGGCGCCTGTCGCTGGAGCGCTTCGTGGACTTGACCAGCGCCGGTCCGGCGCGGCTGTTCAACATCGCCTGCAAGGGCCGCATCGTGGAAGGCTATGATGCCGACTTCACGGTGGTGGACCTGAAGCGCCGCGTCACCATCACGCGGGACTGGATCGCCTCCAAGTCCCAGTGGTCGCCCTATGAGGGCGTGGAAGTGACGGGCTGGCCGGTGGGCACCTTCGTGCGCGGCCGAAAGGTCATGTGGGAAGGGGAACTGACCGGTCCCTCGGGCGGGTCGGCCGTGCGCTTCCTGGAGACCCTGCAGGGCGCCTGAGCGGGCGCCCCGCGCCGGGCGTCAGTGCTTCAGCAGCGTTTCCACCTCGGAGGTGAGGCGCTCTGCGAAGCCGGACACCTCGCCGGCCACGGTGCGCACGCCGGTGGCCGCATTGCGGATCTGCGAGGAGGCCGTCGAGACGCCGACAATGCTCTCGCTGACCGAGCGGTTGATGGCCGCCTGCTCGTCCACCGCTGCCGACAGGCCAGTGAACACATTGCTCAGTTCGCCGACGCTGTGGGTGATCTCGCCCACCGCACCGGCCGCCGAGGCGGCGCTGTGCTGCACGGCTTCCACCTGGTGGCGGATGTCCTGGGTGGCATTGGCGGTCTGCAGCGCCAGGGCCTTGACCTCCTGGGCCACCACCGCGAAGCCCTTGCCCGCCTCGCCGACGCGCGCCGCCTCGATGGTGGCGTTCAGGGCGAGCAGGTTGGTCTGGGCGGCGATCTTCTCGATCAGCGCGGTGACATTGGAGATGCGCTCGACGCTGGTGGTCAGGCCGCCCACCAGGGCGTTGGAGGCGGTCGCCCGCTCCGTCACCTCCCGCGACATGGTGGAGGCTCGGCGGATCTGATGGGTGATCTCGTCGAAGGTGGCCGACATTTCCGTCGCCGATGAGGAGACCGTATTGGCCATCTCCTCGCTGCGCTCGGTCAGGGAGAGCAATTGCGCGCTTGCGCCCTCGCCCGCCTCCGAGGTGCGGCGCATGTCGGAGACGATGCCGGTGACGCGGTCCGCCAAAGTGATGTTGTCTGTAATCAGCGACCAGGTGACCATGGGGCCGTCATAGGAGCCGTCCGGCCCGGTAATTGCGGTCACGCGCAGGTGCAACGTCTCCGGGCCGACGCGGATGCGGGCCTCGTGGGGGAGGTAGCTGGCATCGGCCAGCATCTTGCGCTGGTGGTGCGGGTTCTTGTGGAAGACATCGATACAGGTGCCGATAAGGGCATCCGCCTTGATGGGCAGATGGGCTTCGATGCGGCGCAAGGTCTCGATGGAGGTCTTGTTGGCATAGTCGATTCGCAGCGTCTCGCGGTCGCAGGTCATTACGTTGACCGGCAATTCCTCCAGCATCTGCAGCAGGCGGGCATTGCGGGCCTCAGCCTTGACCGTGGCGGTCATCACGCTCCAGGTGAGCTGGAGGTACTCGCAATTGCCGCGGGCGTCGCGCACCGCGTCCACATGGAGGTCGAGAATCTCGCTGCCGGCATGGATGCGGGCGGAGTGGGGCAGGTTGCGCATGTCGGACAGATGCTGGCGCACGCGCGCCCCGTCCTTGTGGAAGATGTCCATGGACTGGCCCACCACAGCCTCGGCTGGCACCGGCAGCACCGACTGGATGGAGCGCAGCAGCGCCTTGGACTTGGCGTTGACATAGGTGATGCGGAAAGTGCGGGGGTCCACCAGCATCACCGCCACCGGCAGCGCCTCCAGCAGGGGCATCCGAGACGTGGCGGAGATGTCATTGCGCTTGAGGGCGACGGCCGGCATTGATGGGTCCTGACCATATGCGAAGGGGACGGGCCCCGCCCCTCCGGAGGGGGATCGTTCCCGTGGTGATGGGTGTCCACGCGGGCGGCACGACCGCTTGGTGAGTGGGAAATTACGGGTCCAAGGTTGCGCGGGGCTGACTCAATCCTGAGTATTTATACGTAGGCCTTGAGCTAAGCATTGGAGGTGCAACGTAAAAGGAGGTTGCGCCTGCCTCCAGCCTCGCCCCACAAAGGCGATCAACCTGCCAAACCGACCGAAACGTCGAGAGCCGGACCCAGCCGAGGAAATGCCGCATGTCCCCCTTCTCGCCCCCCTTCTCGCCCCCTGCCTCCGTTCGCCCGGCACGCCTTTGCCGCACCTGGATGTTCCTGGAAGGCGCCAATGAGAGCGTGCTGGCGGCCGCGCCCGCCTGCGGGGCCGATGTCCTGATCCAGGAGCTGGAGGATTTCACCCCGCCCGCCTTGCGCCCCAAGGCCCGCGAGATGGCGCCGCGCATCTATGCCGGCTGGCGCGCGGCGGGGGCGGTGGTGGCGGTGCGCGTAAATCCGCTCGCGGACGGGGGGCTTGAGGATCTGGAGGCGGTGATGGCCGGGCGGCCGGACATCGTGGCCTTGCCCAAGGTGGCCGAGCCGCGGCAGGTGGCGGAGCTGGATGCCCACGTCAGCCGGCTCGAACAGGCCTATGGCTATCCATCCGGCAGCACGGCACTGCTGCCCAATATCGAATTCGCCCGTGGGCTGGTGCAACTGGGCGCCATCGCGGCGGCAAGCCCGCGCGTCACCGCCTGCCTCCTGGCGGCGGAGGATCTCGCCGCCGATCTTGGCGCCGAGCGCGAGCCCGACAGCCTGGAACTGGCCTATGCCCGCCAGCGCTTCCTGGTGGAATGCGTGGCGGCCGGCATCGTTGCGGTGGATTGCCCCTATACCTGGGCGGATCGGGAAGGCGCGGACCGCGATGCCCGCTGGGCCCGGCGCCTGGGCTACCGGGCCAAGAGCGCGGTAGACCCCGCCCATGCGCCGGTCATCACCGCCGCCTTCACGCCCGCGTCGGCGGAGGTGGAAGCCGCCGAGCGGCTGGTGCGTGCCTTCGAGGCGGCGCGGGAAAAGGGCGAAGCGCGGGTGGAACTGGACGGGGCGCTGGTGGAAGTGCCCGGCTATCTCACTGCAAAGCGGCGTCTCGCGCGGGCGGCGGAGCTTTCAAGCTGGCGGCCGGGCGGCGCCTGAGCCGCCCGGCGCGCGGGGTCATCAGCGGGACTTGGCAGGTGCGGCATTGGCCTTGGGAATCAGCCACGACAGAAGCGAGGGCGTCTGTCCGGCGGAGGGCGGCAGGCGGGGCACCACCACCAGGCGGTTGAAGTCGCCCCGCTTATAGGCGGTCAGGAACCGCTGATAGTCCCGCACCGAGACGCAGCCATTGGAATCCCCGCGCGCGCCCAGCATATAAGTGTGCACCAGGAAGCCGTCGCGGCCATACATCTTGCCGTCGCCGATGGGGGTGAGGCGGATGGCCTCCACGCCGTGGAACAGCGCCTCGCGCATGGTCAGCTTGTAGGTGTTGGGCGGGGTCGGGCCGACCATGCGCCGGTGGACGCTGGTGGGCTTGTCGAAATTCTCGCCATAGCCCGAATGGGCCTCCAGCCGCTCGCCGCTGGGCAGGTAGACCGTGCCACCCTCGATGTCATAGAGCGCAAAGCGGCTGCCGGGGGTGGGCAAGGTGATGCCCGTGGACGGCTCGTCCGGTTCGGGCGCGCGTTCGAGCACGCGGGGCTGGCGCTCCTCGTCCGGCGCCACCGGGGCCAGCGAGGCCATCTGCCGCTCGGGGCGGGGCTGCGGCCCCACGATGGGCCGGGGCGGGGCGATGAGGCGGATGCCGTCCTTCTGCGCCGCGTCCGCCAGCGCTTCGGCGGTGGGCGTGCGCAAGGCGAGCAGGGGATTGCGGGCGGGCAAGGGGATGCCGGCGGTGGCCACGTCCGCCACCACTTCCTCCATCTCCGCCTGGGCCAGTTCGAGGCTGGCGGCGCGCATGTCGAAGGGCATTGCGGCGGTCATCCAGCCTGGCTCCACCGGCACCGCGCCAGCGGACGGCAAGGTGGCCGCCTCCGCCACCGCCTCGCCGGCGACGGCCAGCGCGAACGGCTCGGTGCGCGGCGGCCGTGGCGGCAGGAACCGGGAGATGGGCGAGAGCGGGGAGAGGTGCGAGGTGGTCACCGGCGCCCCCCCGGCCCACGGATTGCCGTGGACGGCGATGGCCGCGGCTGCGCCGATGGCGCCGGTGGCGATCACCAGCGCGCCGATGAAGCTGATGGGCGCACCCTGCCGGGGGCGGCGACGGCGGTCCCGGACGGGGGCCTCGTCATGGGTCCAGGCAATATAGGTCATGATCCTCGCAGCTCGACCGGGCGCTTCCGGCTTCCCCATTGCCCTTCTAGGCGGGCGATGTGGCGACGTGCCGATGAGGTCAGGCTGCCAAAAACTTCCTAACAATATGCTTTATGCCGCCGTAACCATGGGCGTCGTTCCGCCCGATGGTCGGGACACTGGTCGGTGAGGCTTGCCCGAGGCCCGCTTTCTCAACGCGTTGGCTGCTCCGCGCCCGTCTCCCCCGCCGCCGGGCGGATGGCGAGCGCGGGGAGGATGGCGATGAGCACCAGGACGCCACCCAGCACGAGAAAGCTCTCCACCGGCAAGGTGCTCAGGAGTCGCGTCAGGAAACCGGAGAGGAAGACGCAGACCGCCACCCCCGCGGCGGACAGGCCGAGCACCCAGCCCCGCTCGGTCTCCGGCACCCGGCTGGAGGCGGCGGTCAAGAGCGACACATAGCCGAACACATTGGCAATGCAGATGACCACCGTGAGCGCCATCTGCCCGATGGCCGGCACCGGCAGGGCGGAAGCGATGAGCAATGTGCCGCAGATGGCATGGCCGAGAATGGCGATCTTGCGCTCTTCCTTCAGCCACTCCGCCACCCGGCCATAGAAGAAGGCGGAGCCCGCCATGAAGCCGAGCCCCATCACCACCGAGAACAGCCCGATGCCGGCGGTGCCGAAGCCATAGACGCGCTGCATCAGCACCAGGATGAAGGTGTAGTAGATGAGAAAACCCAGCTGGAACAGGAAGAAGGAGGCGAGCGCCGGCACCGCCGCAGGCCGCTCCTTCAGCCGCGCGAACAGCAGGAAGGGCTGGCTCCAGCTGAACTGGAACGCCCGGCGCGGCGCCTCCTCGCCGAAGCGGGCGCGGGCGAGCAGCCAGGTGTTGAGCGCGCACAGGACGAGCGCGAAGGCCAAGGGCGCCCGGAAGTCGAAATGGCCGAGCCCGCCGCCAATGGCGGGCCCTGCCAGAAGGCCCAGCGTGTTGACGGCGGTCACCTGCGCCATGGCCGCGCCGCGCTCCTCTTCCGCCACCGCATCCACCATGCTGGCCTGGGCAATGGGCGCGGTGCCGGACATGAGGCCGGCCACCACGCGGCCGAGGAAGAACAGCCAGAGCAGGTTGATTTCCAGCGACAGCCACATGAGCCCATAGGCCAGCGCCAGCCCGCCCATGCACACCACCAGGGTGCGCCGCCGGCCGAAGGCGTCGGAGAGTTCGCCCAGCAGCGAGCAGCCGAAGAAGGCGCCAATGGGAAACAGCGAGAAGGCCAACGCCATCAGCGTGTCGCGGTTTTCCGGCGTGACCTGCCCGCCAAATCCCGGCCCGTCGAACAGGGACACGATGAGCGGGTACATCAGGCCGAAGGAAAAGATGTCCAGGAAGACGGCGAGGAAAAGCGGGCCGTGGCTCCGGAACAGAGCAGTCTTCATCAAGGGCTCCGGGGCGGGGAGGAGTGCGCGGCGGCGGCGCACGGGTGCGGCGGACAGAATGCACGAACCCGTCGGCTTTGGCCGCAATAGACTTGGAAAGAAAGCGGACCCCGCCTTTGCCGTCAACCTGCCCGTCAACCCGCCCACCGCCAAGCGTCACTCCGGCAGGCGGGTGCCGCCATAGGTGTGCCAGGTGGTGGCCACCAGCCATCCGCAATCCACCGGCAGGTCGATGCCGGTGATGGCGCTGGATGTGCGCCCGGCCAGGAAGATCACCGCGTCCGCCACCTCTTCCGGCAGCACCAGGCGATTGAGCGCCGCATTGCCCGCGAGGTTGGAGACATCCCGCTCGCCCTTATCGATGGCGGCCTGGAGGGCGGGGGTCAGCGTATAGCCGGGCGAGATGGAGTTCACCCGCACGCCCGCCGGCCCCCATTCGGCGGCCAGGCACCGGCTGATGGCGATCACCGCCGCCTTGGCGGGGGCATAGGCATGCATGGGCACGGAGCGCGAGCCGGTGATGGAGGCGATGTTGATGATGGAGCCGGCCCGCCGCTTCAGCATGCCCCGCGCAAACGCGCGGCAGCCCAGATAGGTGCCGCGCTGGTCGATATTGATGACCGCGTCCCACGCCTCCATGGGCAGGTCGTGGGGCCGCAGGGGCACCTGCAGGATGCCGGCGCTGTTCACCAGCACGTCCACCGGGCCGAATTCCGCCTCGATGGCGGCGGCGCAGCGCTCCACGTCCTCCTCATGGGCGACGTCGAGGGCGAAGGCCCGCCCGCCAATCTCCTGCGCCACCGCTTCTGCCCGGGCAAGATCCCGATCGGCGACGGCCACCCGCGCGCCGGCGGCCGCGAGCGCGCGGGCGCAGGCCGCGCCGATGCCGCTGGCACCGCCCGTCACCACATGGATGCCGGCGGGAAGGGGAGAGGAGGCGGGGGCGGGGGCGCTCATGGGCGGCGTCTCTGATCCGATTCTTTCAGGTGGCCGCGATCCTACCTCAAGGCAGGCGGCGACGCTCCGCCTGTCCGGAGCTCGCCAGCAATGCCTCGAACGCGCCGCGGGTGAGGGGGCGGGCGAACAGGAAGCCCTGCGCCTCCTCGCAGGCCCGCCGGCGCAGGAAGTCCGCCTGCTCCTGCGTCTCCACCCCTTCCGCCACCACCGAGAGCCGCAGATTGTGCGCCATGCCCACAATGGAGCGGACGATGGCGGTGTCCTCCGAGGAAGCGCTGTCGGAGAGGTTGGACACGAAACTGCGGTCGAGCTTCAGCCGGGTCAGCGGATAGCGCATCAGGTAGCTCAGCGAGGCATAGCCGGTGCCGAAATCATCCAGCGCCAGTCCCACCCCCCGCTCGCGCAAGGCGAGTAGAGCGCGGGTGAGATCCTCGTCGAGGCCGAGCGCGATGTTTTCGGTGATCTCCAGTTCAAGGCACGAGGGGTCGAGGGCGCTTGCGGCCAATGCCTGTTCCACATCGTCCACCAGGGTGCCGCAATGCATCTGGGCCGGGAACAGGTTCACCCCCATGCGCAAGGGCGGCAGGTCCTTGGCGCGCCAATCGGCGGCGGTGGCGCATGCGGTCTTCAGGATCCAGGTGCTGATGTCGAGGGCGGCGGGGCTGCGGGACAGGGCCTCGATGAATTCGGCCGGCAGCAGGAGGCCGCGCTCGGGATGGCGCCAGCGCAGGAGCGCCTCGGCGCCCACGATGGCGCCGTCGGAAAGGCGTACCTGCGGCTGATAATAAAGCTCGAACTCGCCGCGCGCGCAGGCCCTGCGCAACTGCGTCTCCAGGTCCTGCCGCACCACCGCCCGCTTCCGCAGCTCCGGCGTGAACAGGCAGACCCGCCGCACGTCGGACGCCTTGGCCTCGTAGAGGGCGAGATCGGCGCTGGCGAGCACCTCCTCCGCCGTCAGGCCGTGGTCGGGCGCCAGGGCAAGGCCAAGGCTGGCGCCGATGAACAGGTGGTGCCCGTCGAGATCATAGGCCGCCTCCATCTGCCGCAGCACGGCGGCGAAGGTCTCCGTGATGGTGGTGGCGGCGCCGGGCTCGGTGAGGAGGAAGACGAACTCGTCGCCACCGAAGCGATAGAGCCGCATGCGCGGCCCGGCCATGCTTTCGAGCCGCCTGGCGGCGGCTGCGATCAGCAGGTCGCCCGTCTGGTGACCCAGCGTATCGTTGATGTCTTTCAGGCGGTTGAGATCGAGGATCGCCACCGCGAGCGCGGCGGCTGCGCCGTCTCCCTCGGCGAGGGCGTCGTCCAGGTCCCGTGTCAGGCTGGCGCGATTGGGCAGCCCGGTGAGGACGTCGAAATGGGCGATATGGTCGAGGCGGGCTTCGACGGCCCGGCGCTCCGAGCGGTCGCGCCCGATGACGAAGAAGCGCCGCGCCTCCGGCGACCATACGCCGGAAAAGGCCATGGGCACCAGGTGGCCGCCGCTGTGCCGGCAATCGGCCTCGAAATCGTGCACGGCAACGCCGGACCGTGCGGTCTGGAGCATGATTTCCGCCCGGGGCACGGAGGCGGCATCCAGGAAGACGGTGGCCGGCTGGCCGATCATGTCCTGGGGGCTGCGCCCCAATAAAGCGCGGGCGCTTTCGGAGACGCGGCGCAGGCGCCGGTCGTGATCGATGAGCAGGAGGAGGTCCACCGAGACCTCGAACAGGCGCCGCTGTTCCTCCATTTCCTGCTGGAGGTCGGCGCCCGCCTGGAGCATGGCTTGCACCGTCTGCTCCCGCTCCCGTGCGGCCATGGGCAGCCAGCGCAGCAGCAGCAGGCCGAGCACCACGCAGGCCGCCACCACATTGAGGATCTTGGGCACGATGAGCAGCGTCGGCTGTCCCAGCGTGTCGACGATGGCATGGGGCAGGAAGCCGTAGAGAGCGCCGAAATAAAGCCCGAAATAGGTGTTCTCGAAGATGTTGCGGAAGGTGTCGATGAGCAGCACGGTCAGGAGCAGGCGCACCGTGCCGAAGGTCTTCGGGTTGCGGGCATAGGCGACGCAAACCGTTGCGAAAATCCCCGCCCAGAGGGCGACGATCAGCCAATAGATGAGCGCGGCCAGAAAGCCCAAGGTCCCTCTCCCTCGGGAAAAGGGCGTTGCCGGGCCCCCGCCCCGGCGCGCGCGTCTCCCCGATGCGGCGCCGACCGGATCCCTCCGACCGGCCATCGCCTCAATCGCAACACATTAGAACAACTTCAGGTTCCCACAAAATGACAGGGCGCATGCCTCAGGCTTCGTCCACATAGCGTCGACGCAGATGGGCCTTGAAGACGGCGGCATCGAGCGGCCGGCCTGTGGCGCGGGTGAGCAACTCGTCCTTTTCATAGAGCGAGCCGAGGCCGTGAATGTTGGCGCGCAGCCAGCCCACCAGCGGCGCAAAATCGCCCCGTGCGATGCCCGGGAGCACGTCCGGCTCGGCCCGCTTGGCGGCATCGAAGATCTGGGCGGCGGTCATGGCGCCCAAGGTATAGGTGGGGAAATAGCCCCAGCCGCCGCTCGGCCAGTGCACGTCCTGGAGGCAGCCCAGGCGGTCATTGGGCGGCACCACGCCGAGCAGGTCGCGCATTTGGGCGTTCCAGGCGGCGGGCAGCTCGGAGAGGGGCATCTCGTCGCCGATGAGCGCCTTTTCCAGCCGGTAGCGCAGGATCACATGGGCGGGATAGGTGACCTCGTCCGCATCCACCCGGATGAAGCCGCGCTCCACCTTGGTGTAGCGCCGCCACAGCGCCTCCGGCTCGAAGGCGGGGCCGGACCCGCCGAAGGCCTCGCGCATGAGCGGGGCGGCAAAGCGCAGGAATTCCTTGCTGCGGCAGGCCTGCATCTCCATCAGCAAAGACTGGCTCTCGTGCAGGCTCATGCCGCGCGCGCCGCTCACCGGCTGGTTCAGCACCGCCTGCGGGCGGCCCTGCTCGTAGAGGGCATGGCCGGTCTCATGCATCACGCCCATGAGGGCGCGGGCAAAGTCCGCCGTGTCGTAGCGCGTGGTGATGCGCACGTCATTGTCGGCGCCACCGCAGAAGGGATGGGTGGAGACATCGAGGCGCCCGCGATCGAAATCATAGCCGAGCACGCCCATCATCTTCACGCCGAGCGCCCGTTGGGCTTCCACCGGGAAGGGCCCTTCCGCCACCGGGTCGGCGGGCCGGCGGGCCTGCACGGCCAGAACTTCCTCGGTGAAGCCGGGCAGAAAGGCGGCGAGATCGGCGAACAGGGCATCAATGTCAGCCGAGCGGCCGCCGGGCTCGTAATCGTTGAGGAGCGCGTCATAGGGGGAAAGGCCGAGCTTCTCGCCCTTGGCGCGGCCGATCTCCCGCTGCAGGCGCAGCACTTCGGCCAGATGCGGCAGGAGGGCGGTAAAATCCGATTCGGCCCGCGCCGTGCGCCAGGCCATCTCGCAGACAGAGACCGCCTTGCTGGAGGCTTCCACCAGATCGGAGGGCAGCGCGGTTTCCACCGTGTGGATGCGCCGCACCTCGCGCAGATTGGCGCGCTCCCAGGGACCGAGCCCATCCGCATCGGCGCTGTCCTCGGCGGCGGCGAGCAGGTCGCCCACCTTGGGATCGGTGACGAGGCCGTGATGGAGCACGCGCAGCAAAGCGAGGCTCTCCGAGCGGGTGCCCACCGCGCCCTTCGGCATCATGGTGTCGTTGTCCCACTGGAGGATGCCGATGGCGTTGGAGAGGGCGGACGCCCGCCCGAGATGGGCGGCGAGCTCGCGATAGGCGGCCATGTTCGTTTCCTTGCCTGTTGGCGCGCAGGGTGCCGGCGCACAATGGCACCGGAGCACCGGGGCGTCGATGCCTCCTGACTATGGCGGGCCCAAGGTCAAGCCAGGGTCAGGTGAGGTCGGCCAGGTAGTGGAAGCCATTGGTGAGGCACAGGCTCACCCGCCATTCCACCGGCGTGCCTTCCAGCGACAGAGCGAGCCGGTCGATGAGGAGGGCCGGCGTGCCCTCGGGAACACCCAGATGGACGGCATCCTCGCCGGTGGCGGCCACTGCCTTGAGCTTTTCGCGGGCGCGGGCCACGGTCACGCCATAGCGGCTGGCATAGAGGCCGTAGAGATTGTTGGGAATGGGCGTGTCGCCAAGGCCGGGAAAGAGCGCGTCCGGCAAGGTGAGTGTCTCGCAGATGAGCGGGGTCTCGTCGAAGGCGCGCAGGCGGCGGATGCGCACCACCCGCGCGTTCGGCCCCAGCTCCAGCGCCGACCGCTCCGCGGCGCTGGCCTTGCCGCGGGTGAGCGAGAGGGGCCGGCTTTCGGGAAAGCGCCGCTCGCCATCATCGGCCACCAGCTTGAAGAACTGGAACAGGATGCGGTCCTCGTCGTGGCGGCCGACGAAGGTGCCGCGCCCCTGCCGGCGCACCACCAGGTTTTCCGCCGCCATCTCGTCGAGCGCCTTGCGCACCGTGCCCTGGCTGACCCCCAGCTCGGCGGCGAGCTGCATCTCGCTGGGCAAGGGCTCTCCCGGCGCCCAGATGCCATCCACCATGCGGCGGATCAGGGTGTCACGCACCTGCCGGTAAAGCGGCTTGAGGGCGAGGCCCGGGGCCGGGGGCGCCGCATCCGCCGCTGTCTTTGTCGTTGTCTTCGCCACGCCGCCCGTCCGCCCAATCACATTGTAACACTGTGTATAGCCGCCGCCATCGCGGCGAGGCTAGAGCGCGATCCGCGCGGATTGGATCAATCCGTGCGGGGAAACGTCCCCTCCCCGTCGGGACAGAGACGAATGCACTCAGCCCTCCTGGAGTGACGGACGATCGAGTGTGCTCAGATCCGGTACCAGAGCCGTAAAGTCCCGCGTCCCCCGCCGCCCTGGCCTCTGCCCCGCCCCAGCACCCCGGCTGCCCGCAGGTCTTGTTCCACTCATATATCTTATATATGATAGCAAAGTTCGTCGGCCGTTCCAGCGAATTCCGCGCTCCGGCCCCTTCCCGTTCTGCATCCGCACGGACCGTCCATGCCCCATATCGTCGTCACCGAATTCATGGATGAGAGCGCGCTCGCGCCGCTGCGCGCCGCCTATGACCTCGTCTATGACCCCACCCTCGTGGACCGCCCGGCGGATCTCGCCGCCTTGGTGCCGCAGGCGCGCGCGCTGATCGTGCGCAACCGGACCCAGGTCCGCGGCGCGCTGCTGGCAGCGGCGGGCAAGCTGGAAGTGGTGGGGCGGCTCGGGGTCGGCCTCGACAATATCGATGTGGACGCCTGCCGCGCCCGCAACATCAAGGTGTGCCCGGCCACCGGCGCCAATGACCTTTGCGTCGCCGAATATGTGATCTGCGGCGTGCTGATGTTGCTGCGCGGCGCCTATTTCGCCACCGCCGAGGTGGCCGATGGCGGCTGGCCGCGCAACCGCCTCATGGGGCGCGAGGCGAGCGGGCGCACGCTCGGCCTCGTCGGCTTCGGCGCCATCGCCCGGGAGGTGGCCCGCCGCGCGGTGGCCCTGGGCATGCAGGTGGTGGCCTATGATCCCTTCCTGCCCGCCGACCATCCCGCCTTCGCCGAGCATCAGGCGCGCCCCGTCTCCCTCGACGCGCTGCTGGCTGAAAGCGACGCGGTGAGCCTGCATGTGCCGCTTACCGATGCCACGCGCGGCCTCATCGGCACGGAGGCGCTCGCCCGCATGCGCGCCGACGCGGTGCTCATCAATGCCGCCCGTGGCGGCGTGGTGGACGAGACGGCGCTGGCCTTGGCGCTTACGGAAAAGCGCCTGGGCGGCGCCATGCTGGACGTGTTCGACCGCGAGCCGCTGCCCGGTGGCGGCCCGCTGGTGGGGGTGCCGAACCTCATCCTCACGCCGCACATTGCGGGCGTGACCGAGGAATCCAACGTGCGCGTCAGCGCGGTCATCGCCCGCGATGTCGCCCGCGCGCTGGAGGCGCCCCGCTCATGAGCGTGTCCCTGACCCTCGACGAGGCCCGCGCCCTCGCCGTCGCCGTCCTGGAAAAGGCCGGCACCAGCCCCGCCAATGCCCGCGCGGTCGCCGACGCCCTGGTGGAGGCGGAGGCAGACGGCATTGCCAGCCACGGCCTCTCGCGCCTGCCCGCTTATGCGGACCAGGTGGCCTCCGGCAAGGTGGATGGCGCCGCCGTGCCCGTCCTGACCTGGACCGCCTCCGCCGCGCTGCGGGTGGATGCGGCGACGGGGTTTGCCTTCCCCGCCATCGCCGCCGGCCTTGATGCGGCGGCCGAGCGGGTGGCGGAGACCGGGCTTGCCTCCGTCTCCGTGTTCCGTTCCCACCATGCGGGCGTGCTCGGCCATCATGCGGAGCGCATGGCGCAGCGGGGGCTGGCGTGCCTGGCCTTCACCAATTCGCCGTCGGCCATTGCGCCCTGGGGCGGGTCGGTGGGGATTTTCGGCACCAATCCGGTGGCCTTCGCCGTGCCACGCCTGGACGCCCCGCCGCTGGTCATCGACGCCTCGCTGAGCAAGGTGGCGCGCGGCAAGATCATGGTGGCCGCCCAGAAGGGCGAGCCGATCCCCGATGACTGGGCGCTGGACGTGAACGGCAAGCCGACCACTGACGCCAAGGCGGCGCTGGCGGGCACCATGGTGCCCATGGGCGATGCCAAGGGCGCGGCTTTGGTGCTGATGGTGGAGGTGCTGGCGGCGGCGCTGACCGGCGGACAGTTCGGCTTCGAGGCCTCCTCCTTCTTCACCGCCGACGGCCCCTCGCCCGCCATCGGCCATCTCTTCCTCGTGATGGACCCGGTGCGCCTTGGCGGGCCCGAGGCCCTGGCGCGGCTGGAGGTGCTGCTTTCTGCCATCCTGGCGCAGGAGGGCACGCGCCTGCCCGGCGACCGCCGCCTCGGCCTGCGCCGCACGGCGGACGCGCAGGGCATCACCGTGCCGGATGCGCTGGCGGCCGATCTGCGGGCGCGCGCGAGCGCCTGATGTATCGCGGGTCGGCGGTGTCCCCGCCGGTCCGCCATTTTCGCGTCACCTTGCGGTTCGCCTCATCTGAGACTATTTTTGGTCTCGAATGAACCGGAGGTGGATCGTGACCGCCCATTTGCAGGGCGCCCAGACGGCGGCGCAGACGGTGACGCAGGTGCTGGGCCTGCCCGCCCGCGAAGCGCAGGTGCCCTCGCCCTTCGACCTGATGGCGAAGATCGAAGTGGGCCTCCCCTTGCGGGCGCTGGAGCGCATGGCGGCTTTGCTGGCGCCGGGCGATGCGCAGTTCAAGTATCGCCTGGTGCCCAAGGCCACCTATGAGCGCCGCAAGGCCTCCCACCGCCTCAATGCGGAGGAGGGCACGCGCCTGGCGCGCCTTGCGCGGGTGTGGGGGCTGGCGCTGGATGTGTGGCGGGACGAAAAGGAGGCGCGGGGCTTCCTCTTCCGCGCCCATGCCATGCTGGAGGACGAGCGGCCCATCGACCTCGTCATCCGCAGCGAGATCGGCGCCGAGCTGGTGCTGGAGCTTCTGGGCCGGCTGAAATACGGCACCGCCGCGTGAGCGGGCAGATTCTGGACCGGACGCTGACCTGCTACCGCATCGGCGATCCCGACGGCGCCTTTCCCATCTTCGACGCCACCGGCTCGACGCTTGCCCCCGGCCGCTGGAACACGCCGGGCAGCCCGCTCATCTATGCGGCCGAGCATTATTCCACCGCGCTCTTGGAAAAGCTGGTCCATGGCAGTGGCCGCCTGCCGCCCAACCAGCATTTCATCACCATCACCGTGCCGCGCGGCGTGAGCTACGAAGTGTTCTCGGAGCCGGCGAATCCCGGATGGGATGCCTTGCCCTCGGGTGTTGCGAAACGGTTCGGCGAGCGCTGGTGCCAGGAGCGGCGCAGCGCCATCCTGCTTGTGCCTTCCATGGTGGCGCGGCTCGACGCCAACATCCTCATCAATCCGGCCCATCCCGAATTCCATCTCATCACGGCGAGCCTCCACCAGCCGGTCTATTGGGACCGGCGGCTATTCGGTGGCTGAAGCGCGAAACAAAAAAGGGCGCCGGCCGGGATGGCCGACGCCCCTTGTCTGACGGGATCGTGGATCAGGCGCTGCGATAGAGCTTGGTCATCACGAACTCGCGGTGGCCAAGGCTCTCGGCGGCCGTGAGGCGGCCATTGGCGGTGCGGATGATCATGTCGATCAGCGCGTCGCCCGCCTGGGGGATGGTCATGTCGCGGCGGAGCACGCCGGACACGTCCACGTCGATATGCTCGCCCATGGTGCGGATGGTGCGCGGATTGCCGGAGATCTTGATCACCGGAACGATGGGATTGCCGATCACATTGCCCTGCCCGGTGGGGAAGGTGTGAACCACATAGCCCGCCGCCGCCATCAAGGTCACGCACTCAGCCGCGGCCGAGGAGGTGTCCATGTAATAGAGGCCCGGACCCTTCGCGGGGGCCTCGGCGGGCTCCAGCGCGTCGATATATTTGCACTCCCGGCCGATCTTCTCGAGATTGCCGAGGGCCTTTTCCTCGATGGTGGTGAGGCCGCCGGCAATGTTGCCCTTGGTGGGCTGGCTGTCGGACAGATCGTCGGTCTTGTGGGCCTCGATCACGTCCTCCTGGTAGGCCTTCCACATCTTGTACCACTTTTCGGCGATTTCCGGGGTCGCCGCACGCTCCTTGCACAGGTGCTCGGCACCGGTGATCTCGGAGGTCTCGCCGAACACGCCATAGATGCCGTGCGGGATCAGCTTGTCATACATGTTGCCCACGGTGGGGCAGGAGGAGAGGCCCGTGGTGGTGTCGCTCTCGCCGCACTTGGTGGAGACCCACAGCTCGGAGATGGAGCAGGTCTCGCGCGGCAGTTCGGTGGCCCACTGCACGAACTTCTTGGCCTGGTAGGAGGCCTTGGCGATGGTGGCGATGTCGCCGTTCAGCTCGATGCCGAAGCCCACCACCGGCTTGCCGGTCTTTGCGATGCCTTCGACCACGCGATTGGTCCACTGGTCCTCAATGCCGATCACCACCACGGCGGCCACATTGGGGTTGGAGCCGATGCCGATGAGGGTGCGGAAGTGGATTTCCAGGTCTTCGCCGAACTGGAGCCGGCCATAAGCGTGGGGAAGGGCCATGGTGCCCTTCACATTGTTGGCCACCGCCTCGCAGGCGGCATTGGACAGGTCGTCCAGGGGCAGGATCACCACATGGTTGCGCACGCCGACACGGCCATTCTCGCGGCGCCAGCCGGAGAAGGTCGCATTCTTGTAATCGGCGGAGGCGAGGGTGGTGGGCGTGGCCTTGGTCACGAACTGGTCGGGGGCGCCGCCATTGAAGGGGTTCGGCGCGGTCTGGGCATGGAACATTTCGGACATGGCGGCCTCACCAGCGCTTGGTCTTGGCGTTATGAACGTGGACATGCTCGCCGGTGGCGATGTCTGCCTTGGCGATGCCGATGTCCTGGCCGTACTTCCAGATGGTGTCGCCGGCCTTGATGTCGGTGAGCGCCACCTTGTGGCCGATGGGAACATCCATCTTGGCGGTCAGGTGGAACGCCGAATTGTCGTGGGTGACCACGCACAGCATGTCGGTGCCGGCCTTCAGGCCCTCCACCACGACCACGCCGACGGTGTCCTTCTTTTCGTGAACCAACAGTTGCGGCGCACTCACGCTTGCCTCCTCAGTCTCCAGGGCCGGGCCGGTCTTTGAGGCCGCGCCCCGACGCATGTTCCCGCGGATCGCCGGATGGACGAACCAGTTGCGAACCGTGAAGTCTTCTATAAGATATAGGACATAGGAGTCAATGCGGCTCGCAAAATTGTCGAGCCGGGGAGACACCGGCCGCCCCCTCCGGGGCGGTGGGGTCGGGGTGGAAAACGACGGTGCCAGAAGGGCTTCGGCCCGTCCGGCGGCCGTCCGTCTCCTTGCCTTGCCCCCGAGCGCAAACCGGACGCGCCCGCATCAGACGGGGCGCCGGCAGGGATGGACGTTCAGGGAGAAAAGACGATGAAGTCAGTGTTGAGGACCCTTGCGGCCGGCCTCATGGGGCTGGTCATGGCCGGTGGCGCGGCGCAGGCGGAGACATTCCCGAGCCGCACCATCACCATGGTCGTGCCCTTCGCCGCCGGCGGTCCGAGCGATGCCATCGCCCGCCTGCTGGCCCAATCCATGTCCGGCACGCTCGGCCAGCAGGTGATCGTGGAGAACATCGCCGGCGCGGGCGGCACCACGGCCGCCGGGCGCGTCGCCAAGTCGACGCCGGACGGCTACACCATGCTCATCCACCATGTGGCGCTCGCGGCCTCGGCGGCGCTCTATCGCAGCCTGCCCTATGACACGCTGGGCGCGTTCGAGACCGTCGGCCTCGTCAATTACGGGCCGATGGTGGTGCTCTCCAAGAAGGACTATCCCGCCAACACGGCGGTGGAGCTGCTCGCCAGGCTCAAGGCGGAGGGCAGCAAGACCACCATCGCCCATGCGGGCGTGGGCTCCAACGCCTATCTGTGCGGCGTGCTGCTGCAGAAGGCATTGGGCGTGCAGTTCACGGAGGTGGGCTATCGCGGCACGGGTCCGGCCATGAACGACCTGATGGGCGGGCAGGTGGACATATTGTGCGACCAGTCCACCACCGCCGTGCCGCAGGTGCTGGCGAAGTCCGTGAAGGGCTTCGCCGTTACCTCAGCCCAGCGCCTGCCGGTGCTGAAGGACCTGCCCACCCTCCAGGAAGCCGGGCTGAAGGGCTTCGACTTCATCATCTGGCACGCGCTCTATGTGCCGAAGGGCACGCCGGCCGACGTGGTGGCCAAGCTCAACGGCGCGCTCAACAAGGCGCTGGACGACGCCACCGTCCAGGCGCGCTTCGCCGATGTGGGCACGTCCGTCTTCCCCGCCGCCGAGCGCACCACGCAGGCCCACCGCAAGCGCTTCGAGGCGGAAGTGGCCACCTGGAAGGCGGCCATTCCGACGCCGGTGCAGTGAGGCGCGGGTTATCGGTCCTCTGAAAAAGGCAACGCCCGGTCCGCGCGGACCGGGCGTTTTCGTTCAGGCCGCGACCTTCAGGCCCACCTCGGGCAGCGCCGGGCGCTTGGCGAGGGCGGCGGCCATGAGAGCCTCGATCTCGGCCTTTTCCTTCTCGGGCAGTTCCAGGCGCGGCGGGCGGGTGCGCCAGGTGCCGCGGCCCATGATGTGCTCGCACAGCTTGATGCACTGGACGAGGTCCGGGCGCGCATCCAGGTGCAAGAGCGGCATGAACCACTCATAGAGCGACATGGCCTCGGCGAAGCGGCCCTGCTTGGCGAGGCGGAACAGCGTCTCGCCCTCGCGCGGGAAGGCGTTGGACATGCCGGACACCCAGCCGACCGCCCCCATGGCGATGCTCTCCACCACCACGTCGTCGAGGCCGGCGAACATGACGAAGCGGTCGCCCACCTTGTTGCGCACGTCGATGAAGCGGCGCGTGTCGCCGGAGCTTTCCTTGAAGCAGACGATGGTCTCCACATCCGCCAGCATGGCGAGGATGTCGGGGGTGACGTCGTTCTTGTAGATGGGCGGGTTGTTATAGACCATCACCGGCAAGTCGGTCGCCTTGGCGACACCCCGGAAATGGGCGGCGGTCTCGTGGGGCTTGGAGGAATAGACCAAAGCCGGCATGACCATGATGCCGTCGAGGCCGACGCGCGCGGCCTCCTTGGCGGTGTCGGCGGCAAAGGCGGTGGTGAATTCCGCGATGCCGCAGATCACCGGCACGCGGCCGGCGGCGGTGGACTTGGCGGCCTCCATGAGGGAGACCTTCTCGGCCGTGGTCAGCGAGCAATTCTCGCCGACCGTGCCGCAGATGATGAGGCCGGACACGCCGTCCTTGATGAGGGCGTCCATGACGCCGGCCGTGGCTTCCACGTCGACGGAGAGGTCCTCGCGGAACTGGGTGGTGACGGCGGGAAACACGCCTTCCCAGGTAATCTTGGGCGTCATGGCTCTTGGGGTCCTTCAGGAGATGGGAGGCGGGCGCGGCCCGCCCCCGGGTTGGGGTCAGAGGGTCGCGCCGACCTTGCGCAGTTCGGCGAGGATGGGGGCCTTGGGCAGCCAGATCTTGTCGTATTCGGCGATGATGGTCTTGGTCTCGGCATCGCCCACCTTGGCCTCGCGCATGGCGATGCCGGTGCCCTTGAACTTCTCGATGAGCACCGGCTCATTCACCACCGTCTCTTCCACCTGGGCGTCGAGGGCGGCCTTGGTGGCCTTGGTGATGAGCGCCTTGTCCTCGGCCGAAAGGCCCTGCCACACGCGGCCCGAGACCAGGGCGACGCAGGGCATGAAGATGGCGTTCATGCGCAGCATGGTCTTCGAGACCTTGTCGAAGCGCTGGTTCCAGGAGAAGTCGAGGTCCGCTTCCAGGCCGTCCACCTGCCCGTTGCTCATGGCATCGAACACCTGCGGGGTGGGGATGGGGGTCGGGGCGGCGCCGAGCAGCTGATAGAAGTCCTTGTAGGCCGGCGTCGTATTGATGCGCAGCTTCATGCCCTTGAGGTCGGAAAGGCCCTCGATGGGCTTGGCCGTGAACACCACGCGCATGGTGGTGATGCCCCAGGCGAGGCCCACCGTGCCGGTCTCGCGCGGCAGGAGGTCGAACAGGCTCATGGCCACCGGCGTCTTCACGAGCTTGGCCACCTTGGCGGTGGAATCCACGATCCAGGGCGCGTTGATGGCGGCGATGGCGGGCACGCGCGAGCCGAGCTCGGCGGTCATGATGAAGCCCATGTCGAGGGCGCCGGTCTGCATCTGCTGCAGCATGGCGCCTTCATTGCCCAGCTGGCCGGAGGGGAACACGGTGATGGAGAGGCGACCATTGGTCTCCTTCTTCAGCGTCTCGCCCACCTTGATGGCCGCCTCGTTCCAGGGATGGCCCGGAGGCGTGATGATGCCGAGGCGGAAATCCTTCGCCTGGGCCCGCGCGATGCCGGGCGCGGCGAGGGGAAGCGCGGCGCCTGCCGCTGCGGCAAGCATGAAGCGTCGACGGTCGAGGGTCATGACAGGCTCCTGGAAGGTTTTCAGGTTTGTTATTTGGTCAAGGCGGTCGACAGGACCGGGAACACGGACAACAGGACCAGCAGGCCGCAGGCGGCGAAGAAGAAGGGCAAGGTGACGATGAACATCTTTCCGGGCTTGGCCCCCGTCACCGCCGATGCCACGAAGAAGCACAGGCCGACGGGGGGCGAGAGGAAGCCCAGCACCAGGTTGATCACCACCACCACGCCGAAATGGATGGGGTCGATGTGATAGACCTCGGTGGCGATGGGCAGCAGGATCGGCACGGTCATGATGAGACCGGGCGCGCCGTCGATCACCGTGCCGATGACCAGCAGCACCACGTTGAGCAGCAGCATGAAGGTGACGGGATCGTGCGCCGCGCCCTGCACCCAGCCGGCCACTTCCTGCGGCACCTTGGCGTAGATGAGCACCCAGGTGAACACCGCCGCCGCCGCCACCAGGAACAGCACCGCCGCCGAATAGATGCCGGCGCGCAGGAACATGCCCGGCAATTGGGAGAATTTCAGCTCCTTGATCCAGTAGCGCCCCACCAGAACCGAGGCGACCGCGCCGATGACGGCGGCTTCCGTGGCATTGGCAAGCCCGGTGAGGATGGAGCCGACAATGACGAACGGGATCAGCAGGGTGGGCGCGGTCTCGATCACCACGGCGAAGCGCTGGCGCAGCGACATCTTCTCGCCGCGGGGATAATTGTAGACGAACCCCATGAGCGCGATGACGATGCAGAACAGGCCGGTCAAGAGCACGCCGGGAATGATGCCCGCCACCAGCATGTCCGAGACTGGCACCTGCGCCATCACCGAATAGATGACGAACATGATGGAGGGCGGGATGATGGGCCCCAGCATGCCCGCATAGGCGGTCAGGCCGGCGGCGAAGGTCTTGTCGTAGCCCTTCTTCTCCATCTCCGGCACCAGGATCTGGGACATGATGGCCACTTGCGCGGTGGCCGAGCCCAGGATCGAGGACACCAGCATGTTGGCGACCATGTTCACATAAGCGAGGCCCCCCTTGATGGAGCCCACGAACGCCATGGACAGATCGATGATGCGCCGGGTGATGCCGCCGCCATTCATCAGCTCGCCGATGAGGATGAAAAGCGGGATGGCGATGAGGCCGTAACTGTCGACGCCACCAAACAACTGGGTCGGAAAGGTCTGGTAGAGCAGCGGGTTGCCGGTGGCTTGGATGAACACGATGCAGGTGAGGCACAGGCACAGGCTGATGGGCAGGCCCACCAGCATGAGCGCGACGAAGGCGGCGGTGGAGATCATGTCAGCTCACCCCTTCCGCCGAGCCGAGGCTGGCTTCACGCACCGGCGGGGTGACCCATTCCAGGTCCTCCAGCAGATTGGCGAGGCCGTGCACCACCAGTGAGAGCGCGAAGATCGGCATGATCAGGCTCACCAGCCAGGTGGGCCAGCGCAGGGTCTGGGTCTGCTCGGTGTAGAGGAAATTGAAGGTCTGGGCGGCGTGCTCGCGGGCATCGAAGCCGGCCGCCGCGATGCCCACGGGGTCCATCCACACCCAGCACATGGCGGCGAGCGCGCCGCCGAAGAACACCAGGAGCGCGGTGGAGATGACCCGCGCCACCTTGGCCTGCGCAGGGGAAAGACGCTCGGTGAGCAGCGTCACCGAGAAATCGAGCCGCAGCCGGCTCATGGCGGAGGCGCCCACGAAGGTCAGCCACACCACCGTGTAGATGGAGGCCTCGTCCACCCAATAAAGCGGCAGGCCGGAATAGCGGGTCACCACGTTCAGCATGATCAGGCCGGTGAGCAGCATCATGAGCCCGGCCACCGCCTTGCGCTCCACCTTCAGCAGGGCCTCGGAGGCGCAGGTGACGAAGCGGAATGCCTCCGCCGGCCCCTGCCGTGGCTGGGTTGCTGCTGTCATTGCTCGCTCGCTGGTCAGGCCCAAAAATAGGGCTTCCGTCAGCAATGTAGATTTTATACATTTTCGACGTCAACGGCTTTTTCGCACTTTTTTCATTCCCTGGATCCCGCAATGAATCCGCGCCTGAAACACCGCACCCTGTCGGCCGCCATCGTGGATGAGCTGCGTCGCGCCATCCTGGGCGGGACCTATGCGGCGGGGACCTCCCTGCGGCAGGATGCGCTGGCGGAGGCCTATGGGGTGAGCCGCATTCCCGTGCGCGAGGCGCTGTTCCAGCTGGAGGCGGAAGGCCTTGTGCGCATGGTGCCCCAGAAGGGGGCCATCGTTTCAGAGCTGTCTCTGGACGAGATCAACGACGTGTTCGAGCTGCGCGCGATCCTGGAGCCGCGCCTGCTGGCGCGCTCGGCGGACGCTTTCACGGATGGGGATTTCGCGAAGCTGGATGACATCCAGGCCCGCTTCGTCGCCGCCACCACGGCCCGTGATGTCAGCAGTTTCGGCGTGCTGAACGCGGAATTCCACCTCGCCCTCTATGCCCATGCGGTGCTGCCCCGCACCCAGGGCATCGTCGTCTCCCTGCTCCAGACCTCGGACCGCTACACCCGCGTGCAATTGTCCAGCCGGGAGGCCATGGCGGTGGCGGTGCGCGAGCATGCCGAACTCATCACGCTGTGTCGGGCGCGGGATGTGGCGGGGGCGTGCGCGCTGCTCAAATCCCACATCGAGACCGTTCATGCCGACCTGCTGCGGGTGGTCTCCCGCACGGCATAGGGTGCGCGACGCTACGTCCTGGCAAAGGGTACGAGGTCAATTTCCCACAGATGGGGCCAGCATTTGCCCGTGACCATCAGGCGGCGCGTCTCGTCATTCCAGGCAATGCCGTTCAGCACCAGGGGATAGGTGAGGCGGGCGGGATCGGGGTTGAGGCCGGTGAGGTCGATCCAGGCGGTCAGCGCGCCAGTCGCGGGGTCGATCACGGCGATATAGGGCGTCTGCCAGACATTGGCGTAGACCGCGCCCTCCACATATTCCAGCTCATTGAGGAAGCCCACCGCGCCGACGGCGTCGTGCGCATAGACCTTGCGGACCTCCTTGAAAGTGGTCGGATCGCGAAAGGCCAGCGCCGACGAGCCATCGCTCATGATGAGGTGGGTGCCGTCATGGGTCAGGCCCCAGCCCTGCGCGCCGAAGGTGAAGCTGCCGGTCCGCGTGAGGGTCGAACGGTCATAAGTGAAGGCGGTGTTGGACAGATAGGTGAGCTGATAGACCCGCTCCCCCATCACCGTGACGCCCTCGCCGAACTCGGACGCCGGCAGGGCGATCTGCCGGATCACCTTGCCGCTTTCCAGGTCCCATTCCATAAGGAGCGACTGGCCATAAAGCCCCGTGCCCTCGAACATGGAGCGGCCCACCTTCACTAGGCCCTCCGTATAGGAGCTGGCATCGTGTGGATAGATCCGGGCCACCTTGAAGCCGAACACCGGGATCGCCGTCTGGTCGTGGATGCGTCCGGAGGGAAAGGCGTCGTGGCCGCCGGGGAGGGCGTCCGGGTGCTGGGCGCGCGCCGCCGGCGCGCCGCCCCCCCCACATCAAGGCGGCAGCCGCGCCCGCCAGGAAGCGGCGGCGTGTCGCCCCCATCGCTGCGCTCCCGCCTCGCCGCCCACCCCGATCCTGCATCTATGATCCCCTCCCGCCGCCCGCGCGGCCCCCGGATGGATCATCGCCAGCCGGGGGCGCCCTTGTCCATGGGGGGCGCGATCCCCTCCCGCCAATCCTCCTGCCTTGCCCTTGCCACGCGGCCAGCGTTAAGGATGCGCGGGCGCGCCCTGCGCCTCAGCGAGAACGAGCCTTGACCCTGTCCCCCCATTCTGTCGTGCCCGTTGGACCCGTCCGCTTCGGCAACCATCTGCCGCTGGCCGTGATCGCCGGCCCGTGCCAGCTGGAAAGTCGCGCCCATGCCCTGGAAGTGGCGGGCGCGCTGAAGGAGATCGCGGAGCGCCTCGGCATCGGGCTCGTCTACAAGACCTCCTTCGACAAGGCCAACCGCACCAGCGCGGGCGCGCAGCGCGGCCTCGGCCTGGAAAAATCCCTGCCCATCTTCGCCGAGATCCGCGAGAGCCTGGGCCTTCCCGTGCTCACCGACGTGCACGATGCCGCCCAGTGCGCCGATGTCGCGCAGGCGGTGGACGTGCTCCAGATCCCCGCCTTCCTGTGCCGGCAGACCGACCTCTTGCTCGCCGCCGCCGCCACCGGGCGGGTGGTGAATGTGAAGAAGGGCCAGTTCCTCGCCCCCTGGGACATGGCCAATGTGCTCGACAAGATCGTGGGCGGCGGCAATCCCAATGTGCTGCTCACCGATCGCGGCACCTCGTTCGGCTACAACACCCTGGTGTCCGATTTCCGTGGCCTGCCCATCATGGCCCGCACCGGCGCGCCGGTGATCTTCGATGCCACCCATTCGGTGCAGCAGCCGGGCGGGCAGGGCACCAGTTCCGGCGGGCAGCGGGAATTCGTGCCGGTGCTCTCCCGCGCGGCGGTGGCGGTGGGGGTGGCCGGCCTTTTCATCGAGACCCATCCCGACCCCGACCACGCCCCCTCCGACGGTCCCAATATGGTGCCGCTGAAGGAATTCGAGCCGCTGCTGCGGCAGTTGATGGCGCTGGATTCCCTGAGCAAGGCGCAGCTTTCGGGGGCCGCATGAGGCCCGTCGTCCTCATTCCCGCCCGCATGGCCTCCACCCGCCTGCCGGGCAAGCCTTTGGCGGACTTGAATGGCGAGCCCATGATCGTGGCGGTGTGGCGCCGGGCGCTCGAGGCGGATGTCGCCCCGGTCTGCGTCGCCACCGACACGCCGGAGATCGCCGAGGCCATCCGCGCCGTGGGCGGGCAGGCGGTGATGACCGCCCCCGACCATGCCTCGGGCTCCGACCGCATCTTCGAGGCGCTGGGCCGGCTCGATCCGGACGGGCGCTATGACGCCGTCATCAATGTGCAGGGCGACCTGCCCACCGTTGCCCCCGACACGCTCCGCGCCGCCGCGCTCCCGCTTGCGGATGCGGAGGTGGCCATCGGCACGGCGGTGGCCCTCATCACCCGCGCGGAGGAAAAAGAGGCCTCCAGCGTGGTGAAGATGGTGGGGTCGCCGCTGGGCGGCGGGCGCTTCCGCGCGCTCTATTTCACCCGCACCCGCGCGCCCTTCGGCGAGGGGCCGCTTTATCACCATATCGGCCTTTATGCCTGGCGCCGCGCGGCGCTGGAGCGCTTCGTGGCCTTGCCGCCCTCGGTTCTGGAGCAGCGCGAGAAGCTAGAGCAGCTGCGGGCGCTGGAGGCGGGCATGCGCATCGACGCCATGGAAGTGGCCGAGGTGCCGTTGGGCGTCGACACGCCCGAGGACCTGGAGCGGGCGCGCGAGATGCTCGCGGCCCGGGGGATCTGAATGACCGAAACCACCCATCCCCTCACCGCCCGCGACGAGGCCCGCCGCACGCTCGAACTGGAGAGCGACGGCCTCAATGCCCTGCGCGCCGCCATGGACGGCCCGCTGGGCGCGGCGGTGGAAGACACCTGTGCCGCCATCCGCGCTGCCCAGGCCAAGAATGGCCGGGTGATCGTCACCGGCATGGGCAAGTCCGGCCATGTGGCGCGCAAGATTGCCGCCACCTTGGCCTCCACGGGCACCCAGGCCTATTTCGTCCATCCGGGCGAGGCGAGCCATGGCGATCTCGGCATGATCGGCACCGAGGACCTGGTGCTGGCTCTCTCCTGGTCCGGCGAGGCGCCGGAGCTGGCGGATATCATCGTCTATACCCGTCGCTTCCAGGTGCCGCTGGTGGCGATCACGGCGCGCGCGGAAAGCGCGCTCGGCACGGCGGCCGACATCGCCCTGGTGCTGCCCGTCATGCCCGAGGCGTGCCCCAATGGCCTTGCCCCCACCACCTCCACGGTGATGCAGATGGCCATGGGCGATGCCATCGCGGTGGCGCTCCTGTCGCTGCGCGGCTTCACGGCGCAGGATTTCCGGGAATTCCATCCCGGCGGCAAGCTGGGCGCGCGGCTGCGCAAGGCGTCCGACCTGATGCATGCGGGCGAGGACGTGCCCCTGGTGCCGCTCGGCCTGCCGCTCTCCCAGGCCATCGTGGAAATGACCTCCAAGCGCTTCGGCGTGACCGGCGTGGTGGATCAGGACGGGCGCCTCGCCGGCGTCGTCACCGACGGCGACCTGCGCCGCGCCTTCCGGGCCGGCTTCGTGGACCGGCCGGTGGACGAGGTGATGACCCGCGCGCCGCGCACCGTCGGGCCGGACATGCTGGCCCAGCAGGTGCTGGCGCTCCTGAACTCCGTGTCCATCACCTCGGTCTTCGTGGTGGAGGCCGGCCGCCCGGTGGGCATCGTCCACATCCACGATCTGCTGCGCGCCGGGGTGATGTGATCCCCGGCGGCCGCTGCCTGGCGCCGCGTGTGGGCGCCGGCTCAGGCGTCCAGCACCAGATCTGTGAGC
This sequence comes from Aquabacter sp. L1I39, assembly GCF_017742835.1. Taxonomy (GTDB): domain Bacteria; phylum Pseudomonadota; class Alphaproteobacteria; order Rhizobiales; family Xanthobacteraceae; genus L1I39. The sequence continues at coordinate 1,543,139 of NZ_CP072392.1, read as the reverse complement.
GGCACCGCCTGGCAGGCGAGGCACGCGCCCTCTTCCTCGTCCTCCACCGGCACCAGGTGCAGCACCTGCCCTGAGACCACGGTGACCTTGCAGCTCTCGCACTGGCCGGTGCGGCAGCCGCTGGGCAAGCTGAGCCCGGCTTTCTCCGCGCAGGCCAGCAAAGCGCCCGCCTCCGGCGTCCAGGTGAGCGTGCGGCCGGAGCGGGAAAAGGTGAGCGTGCGGGGGGAAAGGTCGCCCTCCGGCACGCCGGCGGGGGAGCGGAACCGCTCGCGGAAGATCTCAAAGGCCGGCACGCCCCGGCCCTTCAGCAGCGCCACGGCCTCGTCCATCATGGCGTCCGAGCCGCACAGATAGAAGCGGGCGCGGGCCTCGATGAGCGCCTGCGGCAGGTCCGCCGCGCAGAAGCGGCCTTCCATGTCGCAGCGCGCGCCCGTTTCCGGGCGGGTGAGATAGGTGGTGAGCTTCAGGTTGGGCAGGCGTTGGGCGAGCGCGGCAAGCCGGGCGGCGAAGGGCTGCTCGGCGGCGCTGCGGCAGCCATAGTGCAATTCCACCTGCGGCTCGCCGGCCTTGCCCTCCAGGCTTTCCAGATAGGACAGGAAGGGCGTGATGCCGATGCCGCCGGCGATCAGCACCACCGGGAATTCATTCTCCAGCGGCATGACGAAGTTGCCCGCCGGGGCCTGAAGATCGAGGCGCGCGCCCTCTTTCAACCCCGCGAAAATGGCCTCCGACACCACCCCGCCCGGCAGCCGGCGCACGGCGATGGAATAGGCGGTGGGCGCGGCCTCGACGGGGCCGGTGAGCGAATAGGAGCGGGTTTGCCCGTCCACCCGCACGGTCACGAACTGGCCCGGCCGGAAGGGGGGCAGCAGCCCGCCGTCTTCGGGAACGAGCGTGAGGGCGGCGACCTCGCCCGGCTCGTCCCGGCGCGCGGCGACGCGGAAGGTGCGCCAGCCCGGCCAGCGGCGGGCGAGGACGGCGGCGTCCAGCTCCACCTCGCACACATAGGAGCGCAAGGGCAGCGAGCCGCTCACCGGATCGCGGTCGGCTTCGGGAATGACGGCATTATAGCTCGCAGCCCCCGGCGCGCCGGTCGAGATGGCGAAGGCGGGCAGGCCGAGATCGGGCGCGCCTTGCCACCAGCCATAGTCGCAGGCCACCGTATCGGGGGCGAGCGTGGCGTTGAGCTTGGCTTTCACCGAGATGGCGCCGCGCGGCGTGCGCACGCGGATGGCATCGCCCTCCGCGATGCCGCGGGCGGCGGCGGTGTCGGGATGGATCTCCGCCAGTGGCTCGCCCCGCTTCTTGCGGAGCGCGGTGATGCCGCGCTGCTGGCTGTGGCAGAAATAGCCGTTATTGGCGGAGAACAGGACGAGGGGGAAATCCCCATCCGGCGTGCGCGCGGGCGGCACGAAGCGCGGCAGCGGGTCGTAGCCGTGGCGCAGGAAGAGTTCGCTGTAGAGCTCCACCCGGCGGGTCTGGGTGGCAAAGCCGGTGTCGCGATACTTGCGATAGGTCTCCTTGAGGGGCAGGCTGATGCCTTCGGGATGCTGGCGCAACTGCGCCACATCAAGGCCCAGCGGGGCCAGCATGTGGTTCCAGCCGGCATCCACATCGCCGCCAAAGAACGCCTCCCCCAACCCCAGGCGCGGGGCGAGGGCGAAGACGATCTCCTGGTCCGAGCGGGTGTCGCCCTGGCGGGGGATCATTTGCGGGCGCAACTGCACCAGCTCCTGCGCCGCATGGGTGATCTCGAAGCCCACCCGCAGCGCCTCATGCTCATAGGAACTGGTCACCGGCAGCACGATGTCCGCATGTTCGGCCGTCGGGTTCAGGAACAGGTCGCAATGGACCTGGAACTCCAGCGCATCCAAAGCCTTGGCGCCCCGCTCCGGCTCGGGATGGGAGACCAGCAAGTTGGAGCCGAAGGTCATCAAGGCGCGGATGGGATAGGGCTTGCCCTCCAGCACCGCGTCGTAAAAATCGGTGGAGGTGATCCAGCCATCCACCGGGGGGCCGAGCGGGCGGTCGGCAAGGCCCAGCGCCTTGGCGCGGGTGGCGGGCGGGATCAGCGCCATGGAATGGAGCGCGGGCACCGGATGGGCGGCGCGGCGCACATTGCCGCCGGGGATGTCGAAGGAGCCGGTGAGGGCATAGAGGCTCGCCACCGCCCGCTCGGTCTGGGTGGCGTTGGTGTGCTGGCCGAGGCCGGTCCAGGCGTGATAGGCGACCGAACCCGCCGCCGCGATCAGGTCCGCGAACGCCTCCACATCCCCCGCCGGGACGCCGGTGATGGCTTCCACGGTGGCCGGATCATAGGGGGCGAGGGCCTCCTCATAGAGGTCGAAGGCGGTGCGGCAGGAGATGGGGCCAAAAGCGGTGTTGAGGGTGAGGCCGCCGGAAAGGCGCGGCTTGCCGCCGCGATCCTCGCTGGAGACAGGCCGGCCGGCGGCCTCGTCCCACATCACATAGGCGGCGTCCTCCTCAAGCCCCACCTCGGCGCCGCGCAGGAAGCGGCCGGTGTCCGTGCGCACCAGGAGGGGGCCGTTGGTCCAGCCTTCCACGAAGTCCCGGTCGTAGCCCCCGCGCGCGATCAGTGCCCGCGCCACGCCCAGAGCCAGGGCCGCGTCGGTGCCGGGGCGCACCCGCAGCCACAGGTCGGCGTCGCGGGCCATGCCGGTCTGGCGGGGATCGATCACCACCACCTTGGCCCCGCGCGCCCGCGCGGTGCCCACCGCTTCCGCCTGGGCCAGCCAGACATTGGCGGGGTTGTGGCCCCATAGCAGGATGAGGTCGGAATTCAGATAGTCGGCGGTGGGAATGCCGCAGCCGAAGGTGAAGGCGTGGGCATGGTCCTTATGCCAGTTGCACACTTCGGTGGCGAAGATGGTGTTCGGGCTGCCGAAGCTGCGGATGAGCCGCTGCACCCAGTCGAGCGCATCCGACATGGAGGAGGACGAGCCCGAAGTCACCGCGAAGGCCACCGCCTCCGGCCCGCTCTCGGCGCGGATGGCGTTGAGCTTTTCCGCGATCTCGTCCAGCGCCTCATCCCAGGAGATGGGCTTGAAGGCGGGGTCCGCCGCCCCCCGCGGGGTGGTGCGGCGCAAGGGGGTGGTGAGGCGGCGGGCGGAATGGGCGATTTCCGGGGCCGCGCGCCCCTTGGGGCACATGGCCTTGCCGGTGGGGTGGGCCGGGTTCGGCCGCACCGAGACGAGCCGCCCCCCGGCGACCGTGACAGTGGTGCCGCAGCGCGAGCGGCAGAGCGTGCAGAAGCCCGGCTTGTCCTCGATCCGCATTCCGGTCTCCTCTTCTTGTTTCCTCTGCCCGCGCCCTCAGCCCCTCAGGAGGCGGCGCGCAAGGGCGGGGTGCCCGTGTCCACCAGCAACTGGGCGGCCACCAGATCCTCCAGCGCCGCGCCCACCGACTTGAAGACGGTGATGGCGGCGGCGTCCGTGCGTCCCGGCACGCGGCCGGCGGTCAGATCGTGCAGATCGCCCTTGAGGCGGTCCGCGCTCCAGGCGCCGGCGGCGATGGGCTGGAGAAGGTCGCCCGCCTCGGCGAGGGCGCCGGCGCGGGTGTCCACATAGATGTCGGCGCGGGCGATGAGGGCATCGTCGCTCTCGCGCATCGCAGGGGTGAAGGCGCCCACCAGGTCCACATGGGTGCCCGGCCGCACCAGGGCGCCCCGCACCAAGGGCTCAACGGATGTGGTGCCGCAGGCGACGATATCCGCCGCGCCGACCATGGCGGCAAGGTCGCTCGCTACCTCCGTCTGAACCTTCAGATACGTTCGGGCCCGCTCCACCAGAGCGGCGGCGCGCTCGCGGTTGCGGCCGAACACCAGGATGCGGTCGATGGGCCGGATGGCGCAATGCGCCTCCATCAGATGGGCAGCCACATGGCCGGTGCCGATGATGGCCAGCGTCCGGCTGTCGGGACGGGAAAGATAGGAGGAGGCGAGCGCGGAGGCCGCCGCCGTGCGGCGGTTGGTGAGCGCATCGCCCTCGATGATGGCGCGGGGCTGGCCGGTCTCTCCATCCATCAGCACATAGAGCGAGGCGACCGAGCCGAGCCCGCGCGCCGCATTGCCGGGAAAGACCGTGACGAGCTTGGTGCCGATGGCGGTGCCCCGCTTCCAGGCGGGCATGAGCAGGAGATGGCCGGGCGCCGCCTCCGTGCCCACGGGATAGGACTGGCGTACGGGCATCTTCTCGCCCTCCTCCTGGAAGGCGGCGCGCAGCGCCTCCACCAGGCGCGGATAGGTGAGGGCGGCTTCGACTTCTTCTGCGCCAAACATGCGCGGCATGGACAAAAACTCCAGAACACGGACCAATAAGGGCGGCTAGTCCGCCCCCAGCTTGACGGCGCCGGTGCAGATCCACAGCACTTCGGCGTCCTCTTGCGACAGCGAGACGAGGGCATGGCCCATATTGCTGTCGAAATAGGTGCTGTCCCCCGGCTCCAGAATGGCGGGGGCGTAGAATTCGGTGAAAACCTGCACCCGGCCGGAGAGCACGCATAGGAATTCCTCCCCCTCGTGCCGCACCCAGCCGTCGAAATCATCCAGGCTGCGGGCGCGGATCTTGGCCTTGAAGGGCAGGATGCGCTTTTGGGAGAGGTCAGTGGCCAGCACCTCATAGACATAGGTGCTGGTGGGGTGGTGCTTGCCCTCGTTGTTGCGGGTGAGCGAGCGGCGCCCGAAGGGGGCGGCCTGGCTGCGCACGTCGAACAGTTCCACTATGTCGAGGGCCATGCCGTGCGTGATCTTCTGCAGCACGTCATAGGTGGGCGACATCTGCCCGTTCTCAATCTTAGACAGGGTGGAGCGGGCGACCCCGGTGCGCTGGCTCACATCGTCCAATGTCCAGCCGCGCTCATTGCGCATGCGCTTCAGCTTCAGGCCGAGATCGACCCGGTCCTCCCGCGCCGGGCGCGGGGCGGCGGCGAAGCGGGCGGGGATGGCGGGGCTCTGAGCGCCTTCGGATACCAATTGAGGGGCGCCGGGCGCGGCGGGCGCATCGGGCGCGACCCCGTTCGTGGGCGCGGCCTTGCGCCGGGTGCGGGCGGGCGCCGCCTCGGCCGCCGCGCGTCTGGCATTGGAAACCGTGTCCTTCACCACGTCACTCCCTGGGATGGCGCGGGACGGTCCCCGCCACGCGCCGACCCGATGTGTCCCGGGCCGGGTCCTATCCTGCCATTAAACCGGCCCGGTGCCATTGCGTAAGACCGCAGAAGGGCGGAGCCGGAGCCCCGCCCGCTGCAACGTCAGGTCACTTCTTTACCAGCGGGCACTCGCTCTGCGCGAGGGGCAGGAAGGCCTGGTCGCCGGGAATGGTTTCCAGGACGTCGTAATAGTCCCACGGGGCCTTGGATTCGGAGGGCTTCTTCACCTTCACCAGATACATGTCGTGGACCATGCGGCCATCGGCCCGCACCACGCCATTCTTGGCGAAGAAGTCGTTCACCGGCAGTTCGCGCATCTTGGCGGCCACCGCCTTGGCCTCGTCCGTGCCGGCGGCCTGGATGGCCTTCAGATAGTGGAAGATGGAGGAATAGACGCCGGCCTGGAGCGCGGTGGGCATGGCGCCGCGCTTGTCATAGAAGCGCTTGGCGAAGGCGCGGGTCTCGTCATTATAGTTCCAGTAGAAGCCTTCCACGAACGAGGTGCCCTGGGCGATGTCGAGGCCCAGCGAATGCACGTCGGTGATGAACATGATGGGCGCCGCCAGCGTCTGGCCGCCCTGCACGATGCCGAATTCATGGGCCTGCTTGATGGCGGTGGTCAGGTCCTTGCCGGCATTGGCGAGGAAGATCACCTGCGCGCCCGAGGCCTGGGCCGGCAAGAGATAGGGCGACATGTCGGCGGAATTGAAGGGGTTGCGGATGGAGCCCACCACCGTGCCGCCCAGGTCCTTCACCTCGGCCATGCCGATCTTTTCCAGCGAATGGCCGAAGGCGAAGTCGGCGGTCACGAAGTACCAGCTCTTCTTGCCCTGCTTGATGAGGCCCTTCACGGGCGCGACCGCGTTGGAATAATTGTCATAGACCCACTGGAAGCCGGTGGGCGAGCACTGCTTGCCGGTGAGATCCGTGGTGCCGGGGGAGGAGAACAGCGCCACGCGGTTGGTGTCGCGGGTGAGCTGCTGCACCGCCAGCGCGATGGCGGAATTGGTCACGTCCGAAATGGCGTCCACCTGCTCATTCTCGATCCAGCGCCGGGCGATGGAGACGCCCACGTCCGTCTTGTGCTGGTGGTCGGCGCTGATGAGCTTGATGGGCTTGCCCAGCACGGTGCCGCCGAAATCGGCGATGGCCATTTCCGCCGCCGTGACGGAGCCGGGGCCGTTCATGTCCGACCACTGGCCGGACAGATCGGTGAGCACGCCGATCTTCACCACGTCGTCGCTCACCTGGGCGGAGGCGGGCGCGGCGGCAAAGGCGCCAAGGGCGGTGGACAGTCCGAGCGCGAGAAGCGCTCCCTTCAGGGTGGAGGTTCGGCGGGACATGACGGTGGTTCCCTTCTGCTGGTTCTGGATTGGGCTTGCCGGGCGATGCCCGGTGCCCCTGTTTCCTTTGCGAAACATCAGGCGTGTTCCGCCGCCGGCTTGGGCGTGGCGACGGGAGCGGCGCGGCGGGGCAGGCGGGCGAGGATCTCGCCCACGATGCCGCGCCGGAACGCCAGCACGCACAGGATGAAGATGAGGCCGTGGATCACCGTGACCCACTGGCCGAGGGCGGTGAGATAGTTCTGCATGGCCACCACCAGGAAGGCGCCCACCACCGGCCCGAACAGGGTGCCCACCCCGCCGAGGAAGGTCATGAGCAGCACCTCCCCCGACATGGACCAGTGCACGTCGGTGAGCGAAGCCAATTGCACCACGATGGCCTTGGTGGAGCCGGCCAGCCCCGAGAGCGCCGCCGACAGGGTGAAGGCGAGGAGCTTGTAGCGGTCGGTGGCAAAGCCCAGGGACTGGGCGCGGGGCTCGTGCTCGCGGATGGCTTTCAGCACCTGCCCGAAGGGCGAGCGGGCGAGGCGCATGATGAGGAAGAAGCCGGCCAGGAACACCACCAGCACGAAGGCATAAAGGTTGGTGTGGTCGTTCAGGTCGATGAGGCCGAACAGCTTGCCGCGCGGCACGTTCTGCAAGCCGTCCTCGCCGCCGGTGAAGGGCGCCTGGAGGGCGACGAAATAGATCATCTGGGCAAAGGCCAGCGTGACCATGGCGAAATAGATGCCGGTGCGGCGGATGGCGAGCCAGCCGGAGACAAGGCCCAGGAGCGCCGCCGCGCCGGTGCCGGCGAGGATCGACAGTTCGGGGGTGAGGCCCAGGCTTTTGGCCGCATAGCCGCACACATAGCCCGCCGAGCCCAGGAACATGGCATGGCCGAAGGAGACGAGGCGGCCATAGCCGGCGATGAGGTTGAAGGCGCAGGCGAAGAGGGCGAACATCATCCCCTTCATCAGGAAGCCGGGATAGATGAGCGCCGGGGCCACCGTCAGGATCCCGGCCATGGCGAGGAAGGCCGCCATGTCCGTGCGGGGCGAGGCCGGCGGGGCATCGAGCGCCTCATGGGCGCCGGCCGCCGCTTCCGGCTTGGAGCCGAACAGGCCCGCCGGGCGCACCAGCAGGATGACGGCCATCATCACGAACACCACGGTGCTCGAGCCCTGCGGATAGAAGGTGCGGGTGAGGCCCTCCACCAGCCCCACCAGGAAGCCGGTGACGATGGAGCCCATGATGGAGCCCATGCCGCCGATCACCACCACCGCGAACACCACGATGATGATGTCCGCCCCCATGAGCGGGCTCACCTGATAGATGGGCGCCGCCAGCACGCCGGCCAGCGCCGCCAGCCCCACGCCCGCGCCGAAGGTGAGCATGACCATGCGCGGCACATCGATGCCGAAGGCCTGCACCAGCATGGGATTCTCGGTGGCGGCCCGCAGGTAGGAGCCGAGCTTGGTGTGCTCGATGACGAACCAGGTCAAAAGGCACACCACCAGCGAGGCGACGATGACCCAGGCCCGGTAGGTGGGCAGGAACATGAAGCCCAGATTGGTGCCGCCCTTCAGAAGGGCGGGGATGGCATAAGGCTGGCCTGAGGAGCCGAACACATCCCGCAGCACCCCTTGCAGCACCAGGGCCAAGCCGAAGGTGAGCAGCATGCCGTAGAGATGGTCGAGCTTATAGAGCGGGCGCAGCAAGGTGCGCTCCACCACCATGCCGAGGGCGCCCACCACCAGGGGGGCGATGAGGAGCCCCCACCAATAGGACAGGCCGAAATAGGTCAGCAGCACCCAGGCCCCCAGCGCCCCCAGCATGTAGAAGGCGCCGTGGGCGAAGTTGACGATGTTCATCATGCCGAAGATGACGGCGAGGCCCAGGCTCAGCATGGCGTAGAAGGCGCCGTTGATGAGCCCGAGCAGAAGCTGGCCGAACAGGACCGCGGTGGGGATGCCGAAAAGTGTGGTCATGGATCCCCGCTCACACGCCGAGATAGGATTTCAGGGAGGGCAGGCGGTCGGCGAAGGCGGCGGCGGGGATCTCGTCCACCACGCGGCCCAGCTCCACCACATAATGCCGGTCGGCCAGCCCCGCCGCGAAGGCGACGTTCTGCTCCACCAGGAGGATGGTGAAGCCCAGCGCCTTCAAGGTGCGGATGGTGTCGCCGATCTGCGCGATGATGACCGGGGCGAGGCCCTCGGTGGGCTCGTCCAGCAGCAGGAGGCGGGCGCCGGTGCGCAGGATGCGGGCGAGCGCCAGCATCTGCTGCTCGCCCCCCGAGAGCTTGGTGCCCTGGCTTTTCAGCCGTTCCTTCAGATTCGGGAACAGCTTCAAAATGTCCGGCACGCTCATGCCGCCCGGCCGCACCTGCGGCGGCAACAGGAGATTTTCCTCCACGTTCAGGCTGGCGAAAATGCCCCGCTCCTCCGGGCACAGCGCCATGCCCTTGCGGGCGATCTGGTGCGGGCGGGCGGCGACGATCTCGTCGGCGCCGAGGCGGATGGAGCCGGTGCGGTTGGCAATCAGGCCCATGAGGGCGCGCAGGGTCGTGGTCTTGCCGGCGCCGTTGCGGCCGATGAGGGTGACCACTTCGCCCCCGTGCACGGAAAAGCTCATGCCGTGCAGCGCCTGGCTCTCGCCATACCAGGCTTTCAAATGGGTGGTGCGCAGGGCCTCAGACATGAGCGCCTCCCGTATAGGCGGCGATCACGTCCGGGCGGGCGGAGACCTCGTCATAGGTGCCCTCCGCCAGCTTCTCGCCGCGCACCATGACGGTGATGGTGTCGGCGAGGTCGGAGACCACGCGCATATTGTGCTCCACCAGCAAGATGGTGCGTCCGCGCCCCGCCTCGCGCACCAGGCTGGAGACCTTGTCGATGTCCTCATGGCCAAGGCCCGCCATGGGCTCGTCCAGCAGCAGGACGGCAGGATTGAGGGCGAGCGTGGTGGCCAGTTCCAGAGCGCGCTTGCGGCCATAGGGGAGGTTGCCGGCGCGGGCTTCCAGATAGGTGGACAGGCCGAAGCGCTCGATCATCTCCTCGGCCGCGCGCTTGAGCGCCGGGCGGCGGGAGAGGGAACCGAAGAGGTTCCAGGCGAGGCCATTGGCGTTCAGCAGCGCCAGTTCCACATTCTCGCGCACCGTGAGCCCGGCAAACACCGCCGAGATCTGGAACGAGCGCACCACCCCGCGCCGGGCCATGGCGGGCGGCGAGAGGCGGGTCACGTCCTCGCCCTTGTGCAGGATGGTGCCGCCGGTGGGGGGCAGGAATTTGGTGAGCAGGTTGAACAGCGTGGTCTTGCCGGCGCCATTGGGGCCGATGACGGCGTGGATGGAGCCTTCGACGAGGCCGAAATCCACGCTCGCCACGGCCTTGAAGCCGCCGAAATCCCGACTGAGCCCGCGTGCTTCCAGAACGTACACGGCCGTCCCCCTCGAAGGCGCGCGCCGTCGGCGCCGGAGAGCGCGGATGGCACGGCTTCAGCAAGTGGCGAGGCCTTGGGCGGCGAGCGGCGAGTGCCCCTTGCGGACGGGCCCCGGAATGGAAGGTGTCCCGCCCTCGTGGTCTTGATCCGGGGCAGGTTCTGGGGATCAGACTAGCCGAAAGCTTCATAAGTTCAATATCGGAAACTTATTTCTTCATAAGTGGCGAAAATTGATGCGCCTGCCCGAATTTTCGCCGCGCCTGTGCCTGCGGGGGTGGCGGGGGCAGCGACGGGGGAGGGGTGTGCGGGGCAGGATGGCGGCGTGTCGTAAAAGGTCAGCGCGAAGGCGCGCGCCACTCCCCTGGTCATGGTCGGGCTTGTCGCGGCCATCCACGGGCGCCGGCCCGGAACGCCCTCATGTTCCTTCAAACGGATGGCCGTGGAGACGCGGACCAAGCCCGCGCATGCCCGTGCGCTCGGAGGCGAGGGGGCGCAGACGTGCGACGCCCCGCGATTTCTCCGAAAGGAAACGTGTTCCCTTCACCGCCCCGCCAGGAACCACTCCCCGAACGCCTTGGCGTAAAGCTCGGGCGCTTCCAGATTGGCGGAATGGCCGATGCCGGGGAGCACCTCCAGCCGGCAGTCGGGCAGGCCGGCGCACATGTCCTGCGCGTCGGCGAGGGTGAGGATGACGTCCTTCTCGCCCCACAGGATCAATTGCGGCTGGCGCATCTCGCACATGCGCGCGGCCAGCTCGCCCAGCTTGAACTCCCGCTCCAGCCCCACGGGCGTGCCGGACCAGATGCCGTCGGAGACCGAAAAGGTCTGGTCGACGATCTTCTCGAACAGCACGCCCCGCGCGCCCGCATCGGCCACCAATTGCGGGCCTTCCGGCGAGGTGAGGCTCTCGGGCACGAACAAGGAAGAGGCCGCCCAGGCCATGCCGGCGCGGGTGGCGGCCTTGTGGGCCTTCATGGCCGCGAAGCCCTTGATGGCCTGTTCCGGCAGCACGATGGAGCGGGGCGCCACCGGGTCCAGATGCAGCACCCGCCCGAAGCGCTCCGGCTGGGCCAGCAGCATGCGCGCCGCGATGATGCCGCCGGTGGAATGGGTGGCCAGATGGCAGAAGGAGATTCCCAGCGCATCGAGGGCCGCGATCATATCGGCCGCGTGCTGGGCGATGGAATAATTGGCAAAGTCCGCGTCCGCCGCCGGCCGGTCGCTGTCGCCGCAGCCGCGCCAGTCGATGCCGATGGTCTTCAGGCCGGCGGGAAAGAGGGGGGCGGCCAGCTCGATCCAGTCCTTGCTGGCGAGGTTGCCATGGATGAAGACCACGGGCACGTCCCCTTCGCCCCAGCTCCGCAGGCCGAGCTTGAGGCCCCCGATGTCGACATGCGTCATGGCTTTCTCCTGCTTGCGGTGCGGCGGCCGGCGGGATGGCCGGACGTGACGAAGCCCGATCAGAGGTGCTGACTTATACACCTCTCAAGACCGTCATGCCCGGGCTTGACCCGGGCATCCACGGCCATCCGCTTGCGGGACCGGTGCCCCTTTCCGTGGATGGCCGGGACGAGCCCGGCCATGACGCGCGAAGGGAGAGGCGCCAACCCACGAGGCGCCGGCGGGCGCCCCTATGGGAGCGCCCGTTTCAGGGCTCTTACTTGTTCAGCCCCTTGGGCGTCGCCGCGGTGGCGGGGCTGGCCGCGGGGGCGGCGGCCGCCTGGCCGGGCGCGCCGTTGATGAGGCGGTCCACGATCACCTGCGAGGTGGTTTCCACCTGGCCGGACTTCACGAAGTCCACCACGTCCTCGGCGAATTCCACCGGGTCGTCGGTGTGGATGAAGTGGGCGGTGTCCGTATAGATCTTCACCTGCACGTCGCGGCCCGCCGCCTCCATGCGCGTCATGAAGGGCAGGATGGCCTGGCGGCTGAGATCGGTGCGGCCGTTGAAGGGCGCGCTCGGGATGAACGGCTCCTTGTTGCCGAAGGCCAGGAAGATCGGCACCTTGATCTCGGTGAGGCGCTTGTAGAGGCTTTTCGGGTCGCTCTCCAAGGATTCCGAGGCCATGGTGTAGATGTCGAACACGAACACATCCACCCATTGCTGCAATTCGCGCGGATCGCCCTTGATCATGCCGATGCGCTGGTCGGTGTGGAGCCGGGCATATTCGCTGTCGCGCAGGAAATAGCCGGACTTGGAGGGCGTCACGACGCCGGTGACGGGGTCGCGGGTGCGGAAGTGGAAGAAGTCATCCACCTGCTGGGCGGTCAGATTCTTCTCCCGGTCGCGCAGGCCCGTCTGGTCCCAGGTGGCGGCCCAGGCCTTGAAGTCGCGGGCGAAGGCGGGGTTGAAGAGGTCCAGCTTCTTGCCCGGCCCCACCGTGACCTCGCGGGGATATTCCTCAAGCCCGGCGGGGGCTTCCAGGATCAGCTTGGTGACCGCGTCGGGATAGGTGAGGGCATAGCCCATCACCAATTGCCCGCCCATGGAATGGCCGAGATAGGCGGCCTTCTTCACGCCCAGCTGGTCCACCACCAGGCCATGCACCACCTGCCGCATGTCCTCCATGGTGCGGGCGGGGCTCTTGTCCAGATTGCCGGGGCCGGACATGCCGTAATGGGGCAGGTCGGGCACGATCACCCGCAGCCCGCGCTCCAGCGCGATGCGCATGATGTTGCCGTAATGGCCACCGAACGCGCCCTTGCCATGGACGATCACCAGCACGTCGGGATTGGGCGAGGTGCCGGCATATTCATCCATATAGCCGATGTCCCACTCGACACCCTGGCCGTCCTTCACCTTGGTCTTCTTCACCGGGAAGGGATACTTCACATAGGTGTTCCAGAACGACTTGTCGGGCGTGATGTCCTTGGCCACCGAGGGGGTGGTGTAAGTGGTGGCGGTGAGCGCCTGGTTGCGGGTGAGCCGCGCCACGTCGCCCAGGAAGCCGTTCACGGTGGGGTCGAACTGCTTGTTCTTGAGGATGGAGAACACGCCGTAATGGGCCACCGGGCTCGGCTCATGCACGAAGTCGGCGCCGGGCACGCGGGCGACCGTGCGCTTGGCGCGGTCGAAGGTCAGCCACTGGTCGTTGTCGATATGCATGACCAGGGTGCGGGCCTTGATGCGCCCGAGGTCGGCATTGATGTTGTAGGTCTCGCCCGCCCGGTTGCGCCACAGCAGGTCCACCGCGTCGAACAGCAACGCGCGGGCATTCACCGACGAGCCGGCCTTCGGGTTGGGCGGGTTCCAGTAGAAGACATCCGGCTGCACCTTGTCCCAGGGCTGCTGCGAGCGGAAGTCGAAGGAAAAGCCGGTCATCAGCAGGATGGACCAGCCGAAGGCGACGCCCTGGTTGGGGTGCTTGTCCTTGGGCAGATTGTAGTAATTGCCCCCCGTGGCGCGCCATTGCGGGTCGGATTCGATGGCCGCCGACATGAGCTGGAAGGTCCAGTTGCCCACCGGGTCCTCGCCGTCGGACTGGGTGGTGCCGCCGATGGGCATGAGGCCGTTCATGAAGTCAGGATGCATGACGCCCCAGACATAGGTCTGGGTGGCGCCCATGGAGACGCCGGTCACCAAAGCGGCGCGGCCGATCTTCAGATGGTCCCGCAGCATGCGGTAATTGGACTGGACGAGGTCCATATAGCCGTACTGGGGAAACTTCTGACCCAGCCCGTCCGAGGGCTTGCTGGCGCCCCACAGGCCGAGGCCATCCAAGAGCACCACATAATATTGGTTGGTGTCGATGGCGCGGTTGGGGCCGATGACCGATCCCCCCGACAGGGCCGAGCCCTCCACCCACTGGGCGTACATGTCGGTGGAATCGCCGGAATAGAAGGTGTTGACGATCACCGCATTGGTGATCTCGCCAGCAGCATTCCGGCGGGGCGTGCCGAGCGCGATATAGGCGGTCTTCAGCGGGCCGGCGCCGAGCGATTCCAGCGTCGTGCCGCCTTCCCCGCCATTTTCCCACTTCGCCGGGCTGGAGAGGTCATAGGTGCCGCCGATGCGGAAATTTGGCACCTCATAATATTTCTTCAGGTCGCACAGGCGGGCCTGCGAGCATTGGCCGGTGATCTTCAGCGGCTGCGCCGGGGCGGCGGCGGGCGCCGTGCCGGCCTTGGCGCCCGGCGCGGTCGCGGGCGGGTTGGATTGCGCTGACGCCAGCGTCGCCGACGCCAGCACCAGCGCGGCGGCCCAGAGGGTGCGTCCCATATGTTTCTCCCCAATGCCCGTGAACGGGCGGAATGGCCGTTTGTCCCGGCGTGTCGTGCCACGCGACGTGAGGTATCCCCGCCCTCCGCCGATGCGCTGAAACTGACGCCAAAGCCAAGCCGCGCCGTTGATCGGCGTCAAGGTCCTTCGCACGAATGCATAGTCCTTTCGTGACACTGATTTGTGCTGCGCCAGCGAAGTGATGAGTTTGCGTCGCACGCGGTATGACTTTCCGGAGAGTCTGGAATGTCTGGCGAAAGAGCGGGCCTCAGCCAAAGTGCATTGCATGGCATTGGCCTCAATGCCAAGGTGACGCCGCCGTCGTGTTGTGCGATGCGTCACGCGCGACGGCCCGGCAGGCGGGGCCGCGAGAGGGGTGGGACGATGGGGCGGATGCGTTGGGTTGTGGCTGCGGCGCTCGCGCCCCTGGTCCTCGCCGGTTGCGGGGAAAGCCCGCCGGCGAGCGCGCCCGATGCGCGCCCGGTGCGCACCATCACCACCACCACGCGCGGCGCCGTGGATGCCCTGACCCTCACCGGCCATGTGGAGGCCATGAACGAGGCCGCCTACGGCTTCCGCATCGGCGGGCGCCTGGTGGAGCGTCTCGTCAACGTGGGCGACACGGTCAAGCCCGGCCAGGTGCTGGCGCGGCTGGATTCCCAGAACGAGGCCAATGCGGTGCGCTCCGCCCAGGCGGCGGTGGCCGCCGCCGATGGGCAGGCCTCCGTCGCCCGCAACGCCTATGAGCGCCAGCGCTCGCTGCTGGCCCGCGGCTTCACGCCCCGTGCCCAGTATGAACAGGCCGAGCAGGCCTTCCTCGCCGCCCGCTCCCAGCTTGAGGATGCCCAGGCGCGCCTCCAGATCGCGCAGGACCAGCTGGGCTTCACCGAGCTGAAGGCGGATTCCGAAGGCGTCGTGACCGCCCGCCGCGCCGAGCCCGGCGAGGTGGTGCAGGCGGGCCAGCCCATCGTCACCGTCGCCCGCAAGGATGGCCGCGATGCGGTGTTCGACGTGCCCGCCAACCTGCTGGCCGCCGTACCCGGCGATCCCGACGTGCTGGTGACGCTGGCGAGCGATCCGGCGGTGAAGGCCCATGGCCGGGTGCGCGAGATCGCGCCCCAGGCGGACCCGGTGACGCGCACCTTCGCGGTGCGGGTGGGCCTCAGCGACCCGCCCCCCGCCATGCGCCTCGGCGCCACCGTCATCGGCACGGTGCAGGTGGAGACCGGCCCGGTGATCGAGATCCCGGCCAGCGCCCTGACCCGCATCGACGGCAAGCCGGCGGTGTGGATCGTGGACCCCACCGCCCGCACGGTGGCGCTGCGGCCCATCGAGGTGATGCGCTATTCGCCCGCCAAGGTGAGCGTGGTGGGCGGCCTGAAAGACAATGAGATCGTGGTGACGGCGGGCGTCCAGGCGCTGCATCCCGGCCAGAAGGTGCGCCTCCTGGGAGCCGGCCTGTGAAGGGTTTCAACCTCTCCGAATGGGCCCTGCGGCACCGCTCCGTCGTGATCTATTTCATGGCGGTGGCGGTGGTGGCCGGCCTCCTGTCCTACCAGCGCCTGGGGCGCGGCGAGGACCCGACCTTCATCATCAAGACCATGGTGGTCCAGGCCGCCTGGCCCGGCGCCTCGGTGGAAGAGACGCTGAAGCAGGTGACCGAGCGCCTGGAGCGCAAGCTCCAGGAGGTGCCCAAGCTCGACTTCCTGCGCTCCTATACCAGCGCCGGCATGACGACCATCTTCGTCAACCTGAAGGGCTCCGCCACCGGCGCCGAGGTGCCGGACATCTGGTACCAGGTGCGCAAGTCCATCGGCGACATCCGGCACACCTTGCCGGCCGGCGTCATCGGGCCGGGCTTCAATGACGAGTTCGGCGACACCTTCGGCATCATCTATGGCTTCACCGCCGACGGCTTCACCCAGCGCGAATTGCGCGACTATGTGGAGGACATCCGCTCCAAGCTCCTCAACGTGCCCGACGTCTCCAAGATCGAGGTGATGGGCGCGCAGGACGAGCGGATCTTCATCGAGTTCAACGTCCAGGAACTGGCGAGCCTGGGCATTGACCGCAGCGCCGTCATCGCCGCGCTCCAGGCGCAGAATGTGGTGCAGCCGGCGGGCACCCTGGAGACCGGCGACGAGATCATCTCGCTGCGCGTCTCCGGCGGCTTTGCCAGCGAGCAGGACATTGCCGACGTGAATTTCGTCGCCAATGGCCGCCTGCTGCGCCTGCGCGACATCGCCACCGTCCGGCGCGGCTTTGCCGATCCGCCCCAGCCCTTGTTCCGGGTCAATGGCGTGCCCGCCATCGGGCTTGGCATCGCCATGCGCGACGGCGGCGACATCCTGGCGCTCGGGCGCAACATCACGAAGGCCATGGCGGAGATCACCGCCGATCTGCCCATCGGCATCGAGCCCACCTTGGTGGCCGATCAGGCGGTGACGGTGGACGAGTCCATCGACGACTTCATGTCCTCGCTCTGGCAGGCCATCGGCATCATCCTGGTCATCAGCTTCCTCAGTCTCGGCGTGCGGCCGGGGCTCGTGGTGGCGCTGTCCATCCCGCTCACTTTGGCGGTGGTGTTCGCGGTGATGGACCTCGTGAACATCGACATGCAGCGCATCTCGCTGGGCGCGCTCATCATCGCCCTGGCGCTGATGGTGGACGATGCCATGACCACCACCGATGCCATGCTGAACCGCCTTGCGGCCGGCGACAGCAAGGAGGCGGCGGCCACCTTCGCCTTCCGCACCTATGCCATCGCCATGCTGGCGGGCACGCTGGTGACGGTGGCCGGCTTCGTGCCCATCGGCTTCGCGGCGAGCTCCGCGGGCGAATACACCTTCTCGCTGTTCGCGGTGGTGACCATCGCGCTCCTGGTCTCCTGGATCGTGGCGACCTTGTTCGCGCCGCTCCTGGGGGTGGCCATCCTCAAGGTGCCGAAGGCGGCCAAGCCGGTGGAAGGGCCGCCGGGTGGCTTGATGGGCGTCTATGCACGGCTCCTCGACCTCGCGCTGCGCTTCCGCGTGGTGACGGTGGGCGGCACGGTGGCGCTGTTCGTCCTCTCGGTGCTGGCCTTGCCGCTGGTGCCGCGCCAGTTCTTCCCCTCGTCCGACCGGCCGGAACTGCTCGTCGACCTGCGCCTGCCGCAGAATGCCTCCATCTATGCCAGCCAGAGCCTGGCGGAGAAGTTCGATGAGATCCTGGAAGGCGATCCGGATGTGGAGCGCTGGAGCACCTATGTGGGGCGCGGCGCCATCCGCTTCTACCTGCCCCTCAACGTGCAATTGCCCAACGACTTCTTCGCCCAGGCCGTGATCGTGGCGAAAGACGTTGAGGCGCGCGAGCGCCTGCGCACCAAGCTGGAACGGGTGCTCGACACCGACTTCCCGCAGGTGGTGGGCCGCGTCTATCCGCTGGAACTGGGCCCGCCCGTGGGCTGGCCGGTGCAGTATCGGGTGAGCGGGCCGGACATCGAGAAGGTGCGCGCCATCTCGTTTGACCTTGCCCGCGTCATCGCCTCCGAGCCGCGCGCGGAGCGGGTGAATTTCGACTGGATCGAGCCCACCCGCGAGGTCCGCATCGTGGTGGACCAGGACCAGGCGCGCATTCTCGGCCTCAACACCCAGGCGCTGGCGGGCGTGCTCAACACCGTCATGTCCGGCCGCCCGGTCACGCAGGTGCGCGACGACATCTATCTGGTGGACGTGGTGCTGCGCGCCACCGACGAGCAGCGCGTCTCGCTGGCCAACCTCTCCACCCTCCAGGTGCCGCTGCCCAGCGGGCGCACCGTGCCGCTGAGCCAGCTCGCCAGCTTCGAATATGTGCAGGACTATCCGGTGGTGTGGCGGCGCGACCGGGTGCCCACCCTCACCGTCCAGGCGGACGTGGTGCCCGGCGCCTTGCCCGACGAGGTGGTGGCGGCGCTCGGCGCCAAGGTCTCCGACCTCACCAAGACCCTGCCGCGCGGCTACCATATCGTGGTGGGCGGCACGGTGGAGGAGAGCGCCAAGTCGCAGGCCTCCGTGGTGGCGGTGGTGCCGCTGATGATCTTCATCATGCTCACCGTGCTCATGTTCCAGCTCCAGGGCTTCCAGCGCCTCATCCTGGTGCTCTCGGTGGCCCCGCTCGGCCTGATCGGCGTGGTGGCGGCGCTGCTGGCCTCCGGCAAGCCGCTCGGCTTCGTGGCCATATTGGGCGTGCTGGCGCTGGTGGGCATGATCACCAAGAATGCGGTGATCCTGATCGGCCAGATCGAGGCGGAACGGGCCGCCGGCAAGAGCGTGCGGGAGGCGGTGACGGCGGCCAGCTGCTCCCGCTTCCGGCCCATATTGCTCACCGCCGTTTCCACGGTGCTCGGCATGATCCCCATCGCGCCCACCGTCTTCTGGGGCCCCATGGCCTTCGCCATCATGGGCGGCCTGCTGGTGGGCACGCTGCTGACCCTGATCTTCCTGCCGGCCTTCTATGTGCTCTGGTTCGGCCCCGACCGGGGACCGGACCCTGCCAAGGCCGCGCCGGCCCAGACCGCGCCGGCCCCGACGGCCTCGGCCTGAGGATGACGCGAACTCTGACGGCAGGGGCGGCCCCTCGGCGCGCCCCTGCCGTCCATAAGAAGACGGATCGCCTGGGAGGAAGACGGGACCGTGCCGCCAGCCGGCGCGCCGGAGCTGTAGCGAAGAGGTGATCGCGGATGGAAAGAGAACCGGTGCTGGTGGATCTCGCCCTTCAGGGCGGCGGTTCACACGGGGCCTTCACCTGGGGCGTCCTGGATCGCCTCCTGGAGGAAACCTGGCTGCAGATCGAAGGGGTGTCCGGCACCTCCGCCGGCGCCATGAACGCGGCGGTGCTGGCGGACGGCTACGCCGCCGACGGCGCCGAGGGCGCGCGCGCGGCGCTCGCGAGCTATTGGCGCCATGTGTCCGACGAGGCCCGGTTCAGCCCCTTCAAGCGCTCGCCCTGGGACAAGATGATGGGCCGATGGTCGCTCGACAGCGCGCCCGGCTTCTTCTTCATGGACCTTATGACGCGGCTGTTCTCGCCCTATCAGTACAATCCCACGGGGCGCAACGCGCTTGCCCCCATCCTGGAAAAGCAGATCAATTTCGAGCGGCTGCGCACCTCGCCCATCAAGGTGTTCATCACCGCCACCAATGTGCGCACCGGGCGCCCGCGGGTGTTCCGCAATGGCGAGATCACGCCCGAGGTGCTGATGGCCTCGGCCTGCCTGCCCACCTTGTTTCAGGCGGTGGAGATTGACGGCGAGGCCTATTGGGATGGCGGCTATTCCGGCAATCCCACGCTGGCGCCTCTCGTCACCGAACTCACCTCCGACGA
This sequence comes from Aquabacter sp. L1I39, assembly GCF_017742835.1. GTDB lineage: Bacteria > Pseudomonadota > Alphaproteobacteria > Rhizobiales > Xanthobacteraceae > L1I39. The sequence goes on along the minus strand of NZ_CP072392.1, from coordinate 1,523,651 downwards.
CACCATCCTCATTCCCATCAACCCGCTGGAGCGCCCGGGCACGCCCAAGACCCCGACCGAGATCCTGAACCGCCTCAACGAGGTGTCGTTCAACGCGGTGGCGGTGAAGGAACTCTACATGCTGGCGGTGCTGCAGCGCCACACGCACGAGCTGACCGGCGACACGGAAGCCTGCAACTGGGCGCGCATGCGTGTGCACATCGTGCGCAACCCGGTGATGAACGACCTCGGCTTCTCCTCCAAGCTCAATGCCGAGTGGGACTTCCTGAGCTGGTTGAAGGATGAGGGGCGCAAGGCCGCGCAGGTGTTCCTCGACACCCACGGGCACGACATCGGCAAGGCCTCCACCGTGAATTTCGAGCAACTTCTGGCGGAGCTGTGAGCATGGGCCTCCTCGGCATCCTCGTCGGCCTCGCCGTCCTCATCTATTTCGCCTTCAAGGGCTCCTCCATCCTCATCATCGCCCCGGTGGCGGGGCTGATTGTGGCGGCGTTCGCCGGCGAGCCGCTGCTGGCGTCCTGGACCCAGACCTTCATGCCCAACGCCGCCCAGTTCGTGGCGCAGTTCTTTCCCCTGTTCCTGCTGGGCGCGGTGTTCGGCAAGCTGATGGAGGATTCCGGCTCGGTCACCTCCATCGCCCGCACCATGACGCAGAAACTGGGCGCCGAGCGCGCCATGCTGGCGGTGGTGCTGGCGGGGGCCATCGTTACCTATGGCGGGGTGAGCCTGTTCGTGGCCTTCTTCGTGCTCGTGCCCATGGCCATCGAGCTGTTCCGGTCCGCTGGCCTGCCCCGGCGGCTGATGCCGGCGGCGGTGGCGCTGGGCACCACCACCTTCACCATGTCGGCCATGCCCGGCACCCCCTCCATCAACAACGCCATCCCCATGCCGTTCTTCGGCACCACGCCGTTCGCGGCGCCGGGGCTCGGCCTCATCGCCTCCGCCGTCATGCTGGGCTTCGGCCTGTGGTGGCTGAAGCGGGCGGAGACCAAGGCCCGCGCCCGGGGCGAAGGCTTCGGCGCCGTCGTGCTTGATCCGACGGCGAGCGCCGAGAAGGCGGCGGAAGACCCCATCGTGCGCGAGCGCGCCACCACCTCCCAGGCCTTCGACCCGGCGGAAATCGACCATTCCACCTCGGCGCCGAACGGCCCGCCCATCCTGCTGGCCGCCTTGCCCATCATTGTGGTGGTGGGCGTCAACCTGCTGATGTCGTTCGTCATCCTGCCGCACCTGGACGTCTCCTTCCTGGCGGAGGAGCGCTGGGGCGGGGTGAGCCTTGCCGCGGTGGGCGGCGTGTGGTCGGTGATCACGGCGCTCATTGCCGCCATCCTCACGGTGACCGTCATCAATTTCCGCTCGGTGCCGGTCCTGCGCGCCACCATGGCGGCGGGCGCCAATGCCTCGGTGCTGCCGATCCTGTCGGTGGCGAGCCTGGTGGGCTTCGGCGCCATCGTGGCGGCCACCCCCGCCTTTGCGGATGTGCGCAACTGGGTGCTGGGCATCCAGGGCGGGCCGCTGGTATCGCTGGCGGTGGCCACCAACATCCTCGCGGCGCTCACCGGCTCGGCCTCCGGCGGCCTCACCATCGCCCTCGATGCGCTCGGCCCCACCTATATGAAGCTGGCCGCCTCCATCGGCATGGACCCGGCCCTCTTGCACCGGGTGGCGGTGATCGGCTCCGGCACGCTGGACAGCCTGCCCCACAATGGCGCGGTGGTGACGCTGCTCTCCGTGTGCGGGGTCTCCCACAAGGATGGCTATTTCGACATCGTCATGGCGGCCATCGTCAGCGCGCTGCTGGCGCTGGTGGTGGTGATCGGCCTCGGCACCGTGTTCGGCAGCTTCTGAGCGGACGGGGAGGGGGCCATGCGCAAGCTGATCGTGCGCCTCGTGCTGCTGAGCCGCTGGGCCATGGTGCCGCTCTTTGTCGGCCTCATCGCCGGGCTGGTCCTGCTGGTGGTGGCCTTCGCCCTCCAGCTCTGGCAGTTCGCCGTCGCCCTGCCGTCCCTGACGGACACGCAGGTCATCATGGCGCTGCTGACCCTCATCGACCTCGCTTTGGTGGGCGGGCTGCTGGTGATCGTCATCTCCTCGGGCTACGAGAATTTCGTCGAGAAAATCGAGCAGGACGATGCCACCGGCTGGCCGGACTGGATGACCCGCATCACCTTTTCCGGCCTCAAGCTGAAGCTGTTCGCCTCGCTCATGGCCATCACCTCCATCACCTTGCTGAAAGCCATGATGCGGCTGGAGACATCGGTCAGCGAGACGCAGGTGAAATGGCTGGTGGTGGCCAACATGGTCTTCATCGCCGGCTATGCGGTGCTGGCGCTCACCGACCGCTTCACCCGCGGGGGCGAGCAGGGATGAAGATCGTCTTCCTGCCCGGCGCCTCGGGGAGCGCGTCCTTCTGGCGTCCGGCCGCAGAGGCGGCGGGGCTGGAGGGCGTGTTCCTCTCCTGGCCGGGGCTGGGCGCCGAGCCGCCCGCGCCGGGCATCGAAGGGATCGACGACCTCGTCGCCCTGGCGGCGCGGGAGATCACCGCGCCGGTCGCCCTCGTTGCCCAGTCCATGGGCGGGGTGGTGGCCATCAGGCTGGCGCTGGCCTTTCCCCATCTGGTCAAGGGGCTGGTGCTGGCGGTGACGTCCGGCGGCGTGCCGGTGGTCGATCTTGGCGGGGCCGACTGGCGGCCGGCCTATTTCGGCGCCTTCCCGGACGCCGCGCCCTGGATCGCCGATCCGGTGCCGGACCTCTCGGCGCAAATCCCCGCCATCACGGCGCCGGCCTTGCTCCTGTGGGGCGATGCCGACGCCATCAGCCCCGTGGCGGTGGGTGAGCGGCTGGCGGCGCTCCTGCCGCATGCGCGCCTGCGGGTGCTCGCGGGCGGCGATCATGACCTGGCGCAGACCCACGCGTCGATGGTGGGGCAGGAGATCAAGGCCCACCTCATGGCAGCGTTGCGCCCCGCCCGATTGGTCACCGCGACCGATTGCGGCTAGAGCACGTTCCGATCTGACTGCATCGCAGTCAGATCGGTAAAACGTTCTCTATCCATAATTTGGAGACTGATTCACCGATCAGGTTGGTTCAACCTGATCGGATCAGGCTCTAAGGGAAAGCCGTTGGCAGCACAAAGAGGGGCGCGATGCCGGTAATTCTAGAGGTCTCGGGCCTGCTCACCTTCACCCTGGCCATCGTGGTCTATTTCCTCGGCGCCGGGCTCAACAAGGCGATCGCGCCGCTGCGGCGCTGGAACATTCCCGAGGCGGTGACGGGCGGCCTGCTGGTGGCGGTGGTGACCCTTCTCGCCTACCGGGTGCTGGGCGTGGCTGTCACCTTCGACCTCGATGCCCGCGACATGCTGCTGCTTTACTTCTTCACCGGCATCGGCCTCAACGCGCGCTTTGCGGACCTCATTGCCGGCGGGCGGCCGCTGGTGATCCTGCTGCTGCTCACCCTCGTCTATCTCGGCCTCCAGAACGCGACGGCGCTCGGCGCCTCCGCCGTGCTGGGCCTGCCGGAGGGGGTGGCGCCGCTGCTCGGCTCGGTGTCGCTCATTGGCGGCCATGGCACCACCATCGCCTGGGCGCCGCTGCTGACCCAGCGCTTCGGCCTCACCAATGCGCTGGAAATCGGCATTGCCAGCGCAACGCTGGGCCTTGTGCTGGCGAGCCTCGTGGGCGGGCCCATTGCCGGTTTCCTGATCAATCGGTTCAAGCTGAAGGGCGAGGGCAATGGTGGCCCCGTCATGGGCCTGTCCTCGGAAAAGGCCGCGCCCAAGGCGCCCATCACCCATGTGGACATCTTGAGCACCCTCCTGGTGCTCAACATCGCCATCCTCATCGCCTTCGCCCTCGAAGAGGTGGTGGAGGCGACGGGGCTGAAGCTGCCCATGTTCGTGGTGTGCCTGCTGGTGGCCATCGTGCTCACCAACCTCGTGCCCCGCGCCCTGCCGCGCCTGCCCTGGCCGACCCGCACGGCGGCGCTGGCTCTGGTGTCCGACCTGTCGCTGAACGTGTTCCTGGCCATGTCGCTCATGAGCCTGCAATTGTGGACCCTGAGCGGGCTGGGCCTCGCATTGGTGCTGGTGCTGGGGCTTCAGACCCTGGTGTCGGTGGTCTACATCCTCCTCGTGGTGTTCCCCGCCATGGGGCGGACATACCAGGCGGCGGTGATCGCGGCGGGCTTCACCGGCATCAGCCTCGGCGCCACCCCCACCGCCATCGCCAATATGACGGCGGTGACCAAGGTGCACGGTCCGGCGCCCACCGCCTTTATCATCCTGCCTTTAGTGTCCGCCTTCTTCATCGACATCGCCAACGCGCTCGCCATCGGCTTCATGGTGCGCTGAGGCTGGGGAAGAGAAGGGCGCGCGCCCCGGATCGGCCCGATTTTGCCCGCACCTCCCCTTTGGGGCATAAGACATGCCCCTTTGTGAGAGGTTTCCATGGCCGCAGAACCCGTCCAGATCGCCCGCACCATCGCTCAGGAGATCGGCGCCACGCCGGCCCAGGTGAATGCGGCGGTGGGGCTGTTGGACGAGGGCGCCACCGTGCCCTTCATCGCCCGCTACCGCAAGGAAGTCACCGGCGGGCTCGACGACACCCAGCTGCGCACCCTGGAGGAGCGCCTCGCTTATTTGCGCGAGCTGGAGGCGCGGCGGGCGAGCGTGCGCAATTCCATCGACAGCCAGGGCAAGCTCACCGACGATCTGGCCGCCCGCATCGCTGGCGCCACCACCAAGGCGGAGCTGGAGGACCTCTATCTCCCCTTCAAGCCCAAGCGCCGCACCAAGGCGCAGATCGCCCGCGAGCGCGGCCTGGAGCCCTTGGCCGATGCCATTCTCGCCGACCGCGCCAAGGTGCCGGCGGAGCTGGCCGCCGCCTATCTCTCCGAGGAGGTGGCGGACGCCAAGGCGGCGCTGGAGGGCGCCCGCGACATATTGGTGGAGCGGTTTTCGGAAAATGCGGATCTGGTGGGCCGCCTGCGCGCCCATATGAAGGCCAAGGCCGTGCTGCGCGCCAAGGTGATCGCCGGCAAGGAAGAGGCGGGCGCCAAGTTCCGCGACTATTTCGACCATTCCGAGCGCTGGTCCAGTGTCCCCAGCCACCGGGCGCTCGCCATGCTGCGCGGGCGCAATGAGGAGATGCTCACCCTCGATTTGGAGGTGGATGCGGACGATCCCTCGCCGGTGAAGCCGGTGGAGCGCATCATCGCCCAGGTGGTGGGCATCGCGCCCGCCGGCGGGCCGGGCGATGCCTTCCTGCGCGATGTGGCCCGCTGGGCCTGGCGGGTGAAGCTGTCGTTGCATCTGTCGGTCGAACTCATGGGCGAGATGACCGAGCGGGCGGAAGAGGAGGCCATCCGCGTCTTCGCCCGCAACCTCAAGGACCTGCTGCTGGCCGCCCCCGCCGGCTCGCGCGCCACCATGGGCCTGGACCCCGGCATCCGCACCGGTGTGAAGGTGGCGGTGGTGGACGGCACCGGCAAGCTGGTGGCCACTTCCACCATCTATCCCTTCCAGCCGCGCAACGATGTGGCGGGCGCACAGGCCGAACTGGTGCGACTCATCCGCGCCCATAATGTGGAGCTGATCGCCATCGGCAACGGCACGGCCAGCCGCGAGACCGAGAAGCTCACCGCCGACCTCATCGGCCTGCTCCCCCCGCCCAAGCCGTTGAAGGTGGTGGTGAGCGAGGCCGGCGCCTCGGTCTATTCCGCCTCCGCCGTGGCGGCGGCGGAAATGCCGGACATCGACGTGTCGCTGCGCGGCGCGGTCTCCATCGCCCGCCGCCTCCAGGACCCGCTGGCGGAACTGGTGAAGATCGAGCCCAAATCCATCGGGGTGGGCCAATACCAGCACGACGTAGACCAGTCCCGCCTCGCCAAGGCGCTGGACGCCGTGGTGGAGGATGCGGTGAATGCGGTGGGTGTCGACCTCAACACCGCCTCCGCCTCTTTGCTGGCGCGCATTTCCGGCCTCGGCACGGCGCTGGCGGAGGCCATCGTCGCCCATCGCAACGCCAACGGCCCCTTCCGCACCCGCAAGCAATTGATGGATGTGCCGCGCCTGGGCGCCCGCACGTTCGAGCTGTCCGCCGGCTTCCTGCGCATTCCCGATGGCGCCGAGCCGCTGGACGCCTCCTCCGTCCATCCCGAAGCCTATGGGCTCGCTAAGAAGATCGTCGCCGCCTGCGGGCGGGATTTGCGCACCCTCATGGGGGATGCCTCCACCCTCCAGGCGCTGGACCCTGCCGTCTTCGTGGATGACCGCTTCGGCCTGCCCACGGTGAAGGACATCCTGCGCGAATTGGAAAAGCCCGGCCGCGACCCGCGCCCGCAATTCAAGACCGCCACCTTCGCCGAGGGGGTGGAGAAGATCTCCGATTTGCGCCCCGGCATGGTGCTGGAAGGCACGGTGACGAACGTCGCCGCCTTCGGCGCCTTCGTGGACATCGGCGTCCACCAGGACGGGCTGGTGCATATTTCGGCGCTGGCGGACCGCTTCGTGAAGGACCCCCATGAGGTGGTCAAAGCCGGCGACGTGGTGAAGGTTCGGGTGGTGGAGGTGGATGCGCAGAGGAAGCGCATCGCCTTGTCCATGCGCAAGGAGGACGGCACCCGTCCCGCCGCTGGCGGCACCCGCCCAGGCGAGCGGCCCATGCCGCCGAAGGGTGGTTCGGGCGGTCCCTCCGGCGGGCCCGGCAAGGGCCGTCCGCCCGCGGGTGCGCCGGGTCGGGGCGCGGAACCGGCGGGCGGGGCGCTCGCGGCCGCGATGGCGGAAGCCATGAAGCGCCGGCAGAAATAGCCCGGCGGTGGCCCGGTGGGGCGGGGGCGTTGGCATCACCCCGCGCCCCGATTCGCGGCGGGAGCAGGGCTGCCCCCCGCCGGCGGCGCCTTGACGGCGCGGCGGCGGACGGGCACACGGAGCGCAACCCAAACGTTCCCGGCTGCCGCATGCGGCCTTCGCCCGCGTCCGCGGCAGGAAAAGCACATGATCCGCACTCCGCTCATCACCGTCATGGTCCAGGCCGTCCGCAAGGCCGGCCGCGCCCTCGTCCGCGATTTCGGCGAGGTGGAGAATCTCCAGGTCTCCGCCAAGGGCCCGGCCAATTTCGTCTCCGCCGCCGACCGCAAGGCCGAGGACACGCTCTATGCGGAACTCTCCCGCGCCCGCCCCGGCTATGGCTTCCTCATGGAGGAGCGCGGCCGGGTGGAGGGCACGGACCCCATGAATGAGTGGGTCATCGACCCCCTCGACGGCACCACCAACTTCCTGCACGGCATCCCGCTCTTCGCCATCTCCGTGGCGCTGGTGCGCAATGGCGTTCCCTATGCGGGCGTCATCTTCAACCCCGTCACCGACGAGCTCTACATCGCCGAGAAGGGCCAGGGCGCCTATCTCAACGACCGCCGCCTGCGGGTGGCGGGGCGCCGCCTGCTGCGGGAATCGGTGGTGTGCTGCGGCCTGCCGCATCTGGGGCGCGGCGATCACCGCCAGTTCAACCGGGAATTGGCCGCCGTGCAGACGCAAGTGGCGGGCCTGCGCCGCACCGGCGCGGCCGCTTTGGATCTGGCCTGGGTGGCCTCCGGCCGCTTCGATGCCTTCTGGGAGCGCGACCTCTCCCCCTGGGACATGGCGGCCGGCATGATCCTGGTGCGCGAGGCGGGCGGCTATGTCTATGACCTCGACGGCGGCGACAAGGTGCTGGAAAAGGGCAGCGTGATCGCCGGCAACGAGGTGATCCACCGCGACCTGCTGGCCCTCCTCAAGGCCGCCTGAGGCTTCTCGCCGGGCGCCTTTGCCCGGCGTTCGCCCTCTTTGGCGGCGTTCCAAAGCAGCGCCGCCCCGCGCGTCCATGCGCCCGCCACGGGTTCCTTTTGGGGCCGCGTGTGCCATAGTCCCTCCCGAACATGATCGTCCCGGGTTGAGGTTCCCCCGTCGCGGGCGGAACCTTGACCGCCCTCCGGCCTTATGGACCGGGGGCAGTCCGGCACCGCCGCGCGCCTTGCGCCGGTGGCGTGCGGGCCGGGATTTCAGGGCTGGAAGGACGCGGGAGCATCCATGGCGCGCAACGTCGATCCTTTCCTCAAGGTCTCCTCCCCGCGCATCTTCCTGGTGCGCATCCTGATCTTCCTGGCGCTCTGCCTGGCCTTGGCGGCGGTGCTCTACCGGCAGATCCTCGACGCCTTCATGAACAATCCCGGCCTCAACGGCGTCATTTTCGGCGTGCTGGCCATCGGCATCATCCTGGCCATCCGGCAGGTGGCGCGGCTGTTCCCGGAAGTGGAATGGGTGAATTCCTTCCGCCTCGCCGATCCTGGCCTTGCCGTCTCGCGCGCGCCCACCTTGCTCGCCCCCATGGCGGCGCTGCTCGGCGACCGCATGGGCCGCATGGCCATTTCCCAGGCCACCATGCGCTCCATCCTGGATTCCATCGGCACCCGCCTCGACGAGGCGCGGGACACGGCGCGCTATCTCACCGGCCTGCTGGTCTTCCTCGGCCTGCTCGGCACCTTCTGGGGCTTGCTGGAGACCGTCTCCTCCATTGGCGGGGTGATCGGCGCGCTGGAGATCCAGCCGGACAGCGGCTCGGTGTTCGAGGAGATCAAGCGGGGCCTTGCCGCGCCCTTGGGCGGCATGGGCATCTCCTTCTCGTCCTCGCTGTTTGGCCTTGCCGGCTCGCTGGTGCTGGGCTTCCTGGATCTCCAGGCGGGGCAGGCGCAGAACCGCTTTTATACGGACCTGGAAGACTGGCTCTCCACCACCGTGCGCGACATTGGCGATGGCCCCGCCGGCCCGCCCGCGCCGGTGCCGGTGGCGCGGCAGGCCGTGATCGCCCACCCCGAACTGCCCACCCTTGCTTTGCCGCCGCCGCCCGCCCTTGATGTGGAGCCGCTCGTGGTGGCCATCGAGCGGCTGGAGCGCACCATGACGGAGGCCGGCTCCCAGCGCGTCACCACCGCCATGGCGCACCTGGCCGAGAGCCTCCAGGGCCTTGTCACCCACATGCGCTCCGAACAGGCGCTGTTGAAGCAGATGATCGAGGTACAGGGCGCCCAGCAGCAGGAATTGCGCCGGGTGGTGGACCGGCTGGACCAGAGCATGGAGGCGTTCGAGAACGAGACGCATGGCAAGAGGGGAGCCTGAGCCATGGCGCTCGGACGGCGCGGCCGCGACCGCACCATCGATTATTGGCCCGGCTTCGTGGACGCCTTGTCCACCCTGCTGCTCGTCTTCATCTTCCTGCTCTCCGTCTTCATGATCACCCAGTTCTTCCTGACGCAGGAAATGTCGGGCAAGGACACGGTGCTCCAGCGCCTGCAATCCCAGATCCGGCAATTGACCGAGCTTTTGTCCCTGGAACGGGCCGCCAGCCAGGGCGCGGAAGGGGAATTGAGCACGCTGCGTGCCAGCCTTGCCGCCACCGAGGCGGAGCGCGACCGGCTGCGCGGCCAGATCGCCACCGCCCCCGGCGCGCCCGACCCCTCCCGCGAGCAGGCGCTTTCCCGCGAGGTGGACATGCAGCGCGACGCAGCGGCGCGCGCGCTTTCCCAGGTGGAGCTTCTCAACCAGCAGATCGCCGCCTTGCGCCGGCAGATGGCGGCGCTGGAGGAGGCGCTCAACGTCTCCGAGAAGCGCGACCAGGAAAGCCAGGCCAAGATCGCCGATCTCGGCCGCCGCCTCAACGTGGCGCTGGCCCAACGGGTGCAGGAGCTGAGCCGCTTCCGCTCGGAATTCTTCGGCCGGCTGCGGGAGATCCTTGGCAACCGGCCGGACGTGCGCATCGTCGGCGACCGCTTCGTGTTCCAGTCGGAAATCTTCTTCGACCGCGGCTCGGCCACCTTGCGCCCGGAGGCGCTGGCCGCCCTCGATCCCCTGGCCTCGGCCATTCTTGAGCTGGAAAAAAAGATCCCCCCCGACATCAACTGGGCGCTCAGGGTGGACGGTCACACCGACAACCGCCCCATCTCCACCCCGCAATTCCCCTCCAACTGGGAATTGTCCGCCGCCCGCGCCATCGCGGTGGTGCAATATCTCATCGCCAAGGGCGTGCAGCCCCAACACCTCATCGCCGCCGGCTTCGGCGAATACCAGCCCCTCGACAGCGGCACCACCGACGACGCGCTCTCGCGCAACCGAAGGATTGAGCTGAAGCTGACGGAGCGGTGAGGGGGACGTTCTTTGGGGTTTTTCAGGGAGTGTTTTATGAAATTAAAAGACGCTCTTGAAGAGGATATATTGTCAGTACTTCCCTGTGGGGCACCCTTTAAATCCGTGTACCAGATTACTCGGCTTGTTGCTCCGCTTAGAGAGGCAGAGATCAAGGCTGTCCTACGTGAACTCGAAAAGCGTGGCATTTTGCACGTCAATCGAGGCGGTGGCGGCCACGTTTCCCTTTACGGACGGCCATCTATAAAGCGAAGCGTTTAGGCGTCTCAAAGATCCGATATCTAAGACCGCTTGGTAGCTATGAACTCCAGGCAGAAGGGCGTAAACGCGAGAGCACGGCCCCGTGCCGCCCACCGTTTCGCAGGTTTCCCTTGAGCGCCGATCCCGCCCCCGCCCGCCCCGATGCGCTGCGTGATGCGCGGTTTCGCGCCTATCTGGCGGGGCGGCTCGGCAGCAACCTCGTCACCCGCATGCAGGCGGTGGTGGTGGGCTGGCACATTTATGAGTTTTCCGGCGACCCGGTGGCGCTCGGCTATGTGGGCCTTGCCATGTTCGTGCCCATGGTGCTTTTGGGCCTCGTCATCGGCGACTGGGCGGACCGGGTGAGCCGCGCGCGCCTGCTCACCGTCTCCTCCATCATCATGTGCGGCGCCTCCTTCGGCTTCCTGCTGCTGGGGCTGGAAGGGGTGGAGCGGGTGGCGCCCTATATCGGGCTCACCGCTTTGTTTGGCGTGGGCGCGGCCTTCAACCGGGTGGCGCTGCCCGCCTTGCTGCCGCAAATCCTGCCGCCCGAGCAACTGGCGGGCGGGGTGGCCTGGGCCTCCACCATCAGCCAGTTCGCGGTGATCGCCGGGCCGGCGGCGGCGGGGCTGCTGCTGCTGGCCGGGCGGGACGTGGCCTATGGCACGGTGGCGCTCTTAGGCCTCGGCTCGGCGCTGGTGTGGGCGCGCATGCACATTCCCCCGGCCATTTTGAGCGAGACGGGCCTCCATGGCGTCACCATGGCCGCCCGCGTCCTCGCCGGCATCGCCTTCGTGCGCAGCCAGCCGCTGATTCTCGGCGCCATCCTGCTGGATCTGTTCGCGGTGCTGCTGGGCGGGGTGGTTGCCCTGCTGCCGGTCTTCGCCAAGGACATTCTCCATGCCGGCCCGGTGGGGCTCGGCCTGTTGCGGGCGGCCCCGGCCGTGGGGGCGGTGATTGTGGCGCTGCTTCTCGCCCGCCGGCCGCTGGCGCGCCATGCGGGGCCCATCTTCTTCGCGGCGGTGGCGCTGCATGGCGTGGCGATCCTCGCCTTCGGCCTGTCGACGAATCTGGCGCTCTCCTGCCTCGCTCTGGCCGTGGCGGGGGCGACCGACATGGTGAGCGTGGTGGTGCGCACCACCGTGGTCCAATTGGCCACCCCCAATGCCATGCAGGGCCGCGTGAATGCGGTGAATCAGGTGATCATCAGCGCCTCCAATGAGTTGGGCGATTTCCGCGCCGGTCTCATGGGTGGGCTGATGGGCGCGGTGCCGGCGGTGGCGGCGGGCGGGCTCTTTATTCTGGGTGTGACTGTTGCAGGATTTCTCCTGTGCCCGCCCTTGCGGCGCCTGGATCGCATGGAGGACGTGGCCCACCGGGAGGGAGGTTAGCTAAGAGGAGATCCTGTCTCCTATCCTACTGACAGCGGGCCTTTCTAGGGTCAGGTAGTATATGTGGCGAAACTATGGATGAGTTTCGATAAAACGAAGACTCTCACGGCGCGTTGAGTACAACGCTATGGCAATTTTGCGTGACGCTCATTGCCGAATAGAGGAGCGGAGTCTGGCAGGGAAGGCTAAAAAAGCTCTGGCACCTAGGCGTCTATGCAAATAGTTCCCAGGACCTGCAAAAGCCGGTTGCAGAATCGATTAAAGTTAATGAAGATTGCAGACGGTACCCGAATCGGGTGCCAAAAAGCGAAACCCACGAGGCTCTGCAAAGCCTCGCGGGTCTTTAAAGCCCCGCCGTAAGGCGGTTTTAGGCGTGATCACGACGTGCACTTTGATGCGCTTCATGTGAAACGTCAACTGCCTTTCGGCTTTCGAAAGGTCGAAAAAATGAAGTCTCAGCTTCCTGCGGCCGTTGTCGCAGTGATCAAGTTGGCGCGCCAGATGGGGTACAAGTACGAGGTTATCGCCTCGTATTTTGTCATTAATCAGGGGCGCATCGCGGATGTGATGAAGGGGCGTATCCGCCCGGATGTCGCACCTGCAGACCGTCTTCCGCCGGACTTTCCGGCGATGGCGTGATGCTTGGCCCGGCGCTTAGGCGCCGGGCCTCTTTCATCTCCCAATTTCAGACATTCAAGACCTGGCGCGGCGGGAGCGGCTTGACTCCCGCGCCGGCTTTCGGAATCTATAAGAACAAATAGAGAACACACAAACAGCACTGGCCGGATGATGGCTCCTTCGGACGCAATGGAGATTGCGGGCCTGCGGCAGCGCATTGCCGCGCTCGAGCGGGGTGGCGCCCTGACACGCCCGGGGTCCGGCCCCTCCCCCTCCCGGGAGGGGCTGTGCGCCCCGGCCGGGGAGGCATGCCTGCCGCTGGGCGTGCCGGAGGTGGATGCGTGCCTCGGCGGCGGGCTCACGCTCGGTGCCCTGCACGAGGCCTCCGTCCGCGCGCCGCGCGGGGAGGGGGCGCTCATGGCCTTCGCGCTGGCGGTCGCTGCCCGCGCCGGGCGGCAGATGCGGCGGCCGGTCCTGGTGGTCCAGCAGGACCTTGCCATGCTCGAGGCCGGCACCCTCTACGGGCCGGGCCTTGCCGAACGGGGGCTGCCGGAAGGCAGCCTCATCCTGGTGCGCGTGCGCAAGGCGCAGGATGCCTTGCTGGTGATGGAGGAGGCTCTGAAATGCGCGGGATTGTCAGCCATTCTGGGCGAGGTGGCCTCCCCCCTGCCGGAGGCCCTCACCGCCACCCGGCGCCTGGCGCTCGCCGCGCAGGCGGGGGGTACGCTCGGCCTGCTGCTGCGCCCCGTGCGCAGCGCCGAGCCCTGCGCCGCCCGCACCCGCTGGACGCTCGCACCCGCCCCCAGCCAACCGGACGCCTATGGCGGGCTCGGGCCGCCTTGCCTCTCCGCCGCCCTGGTGCGCAACCGCATGGGTCCGCCCGGCGCCTGGACGCTGGAAGTGAATGGCGCCGGCTTCCGCCTCGCCGGGGCGGACGGGGAGGCGCGGCATGACCACCCCGCGTCCGTCCTCCCCCGCGAGCCCGTCCCCCGGCCGGCGCTATCTGGCGCTCTGGCTGGAGCGCCTGCCCACGGATCGGCTGGAACGGCCTCTGTCGCCTGACCAGCGCGCCCTGCCACGGGTGACCGTGAGCATGGAAAAAAGCGCCCTGCGCCTCGCCGCCCTCAACGCGCCCGCCGCCGCGCTCGGCCTTGGCGCCGGCCTCTCCCTGGCCGATGCCCGCGCCCGCCATCCCGCCCTCGTGGTGGAGCCGCACGCCCCGGAGGCCGACCAGAAGATCCTGGAGGACCTCGCCGAGGCCTGCGCCCGCTATACGCCCCTGGTGGCGCTGGACGGGCCGGACGGGCTGATCCTGGATATTTCCGGCTGCGCCCATCTGTTCGGTGGCGAGGCGGGGCTGGCGCGCGACCTGCTCGCCCGCGTGGCGAGCGTGGGCCTTTCCGCCCGCGCCGCCATCGCCGCCACGCCCGGTGGCGCCGCCGCATTGGCCCGATTCAGCGGCGGCCGCAGCCTCATCGTGCCGGAGGGAACGGAGCTGGGCCCCCTCCTCGCGCCCCTGCCGCTCGCCGCCTTGCGCCTGGCGCCGGCCGTGCTGGCCAGCCTCGCGCGGCTGGGCCTCACCCGCATCGGCGACCTCCTGGACAAGCCCCGCGCCCCGCTCGCCGCCCGCTTCGGCGCCGACCTCATGGACCGGCTGGATGGCGCGCTCATCGGCGGGCGGGCGGCGCTCACCTATCGCTTTCCCCCGCCGCGCTTCAGCGTGGACAAGGCGCTCGCCGAGCCGGTGGAGCGGGTGGAGGACGTGCTGGGCCTTGCCCGGCATCTGGCCGGCTCGCTCGCCGGCCTCATGGAGCGCCACGGCCTCGGCGCCCGGCGGCTGGACCTTGCCTTGTTCCGCGTGGACGGCAAGGTGACGCGCCTCCACGTGGGCACCGGCCGGCCGCTGCGCGACCCCGCCCTCATCCAGCGCCTGTTCGCCGAGAAGGTGGCGCAGCTCTCCAGCCTTGATGCCGGCTTCGGCTTCGACCTCATCCGCCTGTCCGCGCCGCTGGCCGAGCCCATGGACGCCCGCCAGGACGGCTTCGATGCGCAGCGCGAAGCGGAGGAGGCGGTGGACCGGCTGCTGGACCGCCTCGCCGCCCGCTTCGGCCGCGCCCAGGTGCTGGTGCCCGCCTGCGCCGACGCCCACATGCCCGAGGCCGCCGGCCGCCTCGTCCCCGCCCAGGACTATGCCCGGCAAGCCGGTGCCGCCCGCGCCTTCCGCGCCCCGCCGGTGCCGGCTGAGGGGACGCCCGCGCCCGAACGCGCAACGCTGGGGCAGGGCAGGCCGAAAGAAAAGGCCGCCCCGTCCGCCGCTGGCGAAGGGGCGGGGCAAGGGAGGCTGCACGGGGCGCTGCCCGTATGCCCGGAGAATAGCCTTTCCGCTCCCGCCACTCCCCCGACGCCTGGGCGGGGAGGGACGGCCTCTCCTTTTTCCCTCCGTCCGCCCTCCGGGCCGGGAGAGACGCCCCCTTCTCTCGCCTCCCGCGCGAGCCCGCCGGCCCACGGGGGCGACGGTGGCACATCGGCCATCGCCCCGCGCCGCCCCGGCCTTCACGTGGTGCTGACGGCGGGCTTGGAGGCGGCGCCGCCCCCTCCCGCCTTCATCCTGTCGTCCGGGCCGGGGGAGACGCCCTCTCCGCTTGCGGCCGGGCTCGCCGGGCTGGGCGAGGAAAGGCCGAAGGGAAGCCCGTCCGCCGCTGGCGAAGGGGCGGTGCAAGGGGCGGTGCAAACGCGCCTGGGGAATCCCCCGTCCGCTCCTGCGGTTCCCCCGCCGTCCGGGCGGGAGGAGAGGGCTTCTCGTCTTGCGTCCAGTCCCGGCCTGCGGCCTCCCATGAGCAACGGCAGGGCGGCGAGCCCCCCGCCGCGCGGGGGACACCCCGTCGCGCGGGCGGCGCGTGTGGAGGGGATGCCGGATGCGTCGCGCCCCGATCTTTCCGGCCCCGCCCGCCCCTTGAGGCTCTTGGATTATCCCGAGCCGGCGGAAGCGGTGGCGGAGGTGCCGGACGGCCCGCCTTTGCGCTTCCGCTGGCGCCGGGTGACGCATCTGGTGCTGCGGGCGGAGGGGCCGGAGCGCATCGCCGCGCCCTGGTGGCGGGAGGATGGTCTCTCTCCCACCCGCGATTATTTCCGCGTGGAGACGGTGGAGGGCCACCGCTTCTGGCTGTTCCGCGCTGGCCTCTACGGCACGGGCCCCCATCTGCCGGCCTGGTATGTGCACGGCCAGTTCGGCTGAGGCGGCGGCCATGGATCTTTCGCGTCTCCCCCTGCGCCGCGCACCTGGCGCCAGGGGGCGATCTCAAGGGGCCGCCGCCCCTCCCGCGCCCTCGCCCCCTTCCCCTTCCCCTTCCCCTTCCCTGTCCAGCGCGCCCGCCCGGCCCGATGCCCTGTGCAAGGAGGCAGGAGAGCCCAGGCTCACGCCCACGCCCATGCCCACGCCCACGCCCACGCCAACGTGGCGGTGCGGGCGGGCGGTCCGGCCCTTCCCGGCGCCCCGGTCCCAGCCGCCGCGCGGCGTCCGGCTGGGGTACTGGCTGTCGTCGGTCGCGCCCCGGCCCGCTCCGGTCCTTCCTCCCTTTCCTGCGCCCCCCGTTCCTGCGCCCCGCCTCGGCCGGCCCATGCCCCGGCGGTCCCGGGCCGCCTCTGCCCCGCTCCCTCGTCGTCCCCTTCTGAAGGCGTGCCGCGCGCCGAAGGCCGCCGGCGCGCCAAGCCTTCGGCATGCTGTCCGGTGCCGGCATCTTGCGCGCCGCGGGGTCTCTTTTCCCCCGCGCCCGGGCGGGGGAGCGGCTCCGCGCCCCCGAAGAGCGCCGCGTGCGCCATTGAGCCCTCCCGCGGGAGGCGCCCCATGAGCCCGCATCCCGCGCCCCCGCCTTATGTGGAACTGGCGGTCACCACCAATTTCTCCTTCCTGCGGGGCGGCTCGCATCCGGAGGAATATGTGGTGGCGGCGCAGGCGCTTAACTATGCGGGCCTCGGCATTGCCGATCGCAACACGCTGGCCGGCGTGGTGCGCGCCCATGCCCAGGCCAAAGCTGTGGGCCTGCCGCTGGCGGTGGGGGCGCGGCTCGCCTTTGCCGACGGCACGCCGGACATCCTCGCCTATCCCGCCGACCGGGCCGCCTATGGCCGGCTCTGCCGCCTGCTCACCACCGGCAACATGCGGGCGGACAAGGGCGATTGCCTGCTCACCCTGGCCGATCTCCTGGATTGGCAGGAGGGGATGTGCCTTGCTGTGCTGCCGCCCCGCCGGCTGCCGGAGGCCTTTCCCGGCTTTCTCGCGGGCCTGAAAGAGGCCGCCGCCGGCCGGCTCTGGCTCGCCGCCACCATGCCGCGCCTCGGCGATGACGGGCGGCGCCTCGCCCGCCTGGCGGAGACCGGGCGCCGGGCGGGCCTGCCGCTTTTGGCGGTGGGGGATGCGCTCTATCATGCGGCCGAGCGCCGGCCCTTGCAGGACGTGCTCGCCTGCATCCGCGCCCATGTGACGCTGGAAGGGGCGGGACGGCTGCTGGAGCCCAATGCCGAACGCCACCTCAAGCCGCCGCGCGAGATGGCCCGCCTGTTTCGCGCGGCGCCGGAGGCGGTGGCGGAGAGCCTCTCTTTCTTCTCCCGCCTCGGCTTCTCGCTGGACCAGTTGAAGCCCACCTATCCGCGCGAGGCGCGGGAGGGCTTTGCCAGCCCCCAGGAGGCGCTGGCCGCACTCGCCTGGGGCGGCGCCGAACAGCGCTATCCGGATGGGGTGCCGGAGAAGGTGCGCCGGCTCCTCGCCCATGAGCTCGGCCTTATCGGCCAGTTGGGCTATGCGCCCTATTTTCTCACCGTGAACGAGATTGTCGGCTTTGCCCGCAGCCGGGACATTCTGTGCCAGGGGCGGGGATCGGCGGCGAATTCCGCGGTGTGCTTCTGCCTCGGCCTCACCGAGGTGGACCCCATGAAGAGTTCGCTCCTGTTCGAGCGCTTCATTTCCGCTGACCGCAACGAGCCGCCCGACATCGACGTGGATTTCGAGCATGAGCGGCGCGGCGAGGTGCTCCAATTCATCTATGAGCGCTATGGCGCGGCCCATGCGGGCCTTGCCGCCACCACCACCACCTATCGCACCCGCTCGGCGGTGCGCGAGGTGGGCAAGGTGTTCGGCCTGTCGGAAGACACGGTGGGCGCGCTGGCGGGCACCGTGTGGGGCTGGTCCTCGGGCGGGGTGAGCGCGGAGGAGACGCGGCGGCTCGGCTTCGACCCCACCGATCCGCGCCTCGCCCAGGCGCTGGCGCTCTCGCGCGAACTGAACGGCTTTCCCCGCCATCTCTCCCAGCATGTGGGCGGCATGGTGGTGACCCATGACCGGCTGGACGAGACCGTGCCGCTCACCCGCTCGGCCATGGAGGAGCGGCCCATCATCGAATGGAACAAGGACGATCTGGAGCAGGTGGGCCTGCTGAAGGTGGACATATTGGCGCTGGGCATGCTCACCGCCCTGCGCAAATGCTTTGCCCTGCTGGACCAGCGCTATGGCCGGCATTTCGCGCGCATCAGCGACGTGCCGTGGGCGGACGGGCGGGTCTATGCCATGCTGAAGCGGGCGGATTCGGTGGGCGTGTTCCAGGTGGAAAGCCGCGCCCAGCAGACCATGCTGCCGCGCCTGAAGCCGGAAAAGTTCGAGGATCTGGTGGTGGAGGTGGCCATTGTGCGGCCCGGCCCCATCCAGGGCGGCATGGTGCACCCCTATCTGCGCCGCCGGCAGGGGTTGGACCCCGTCTCCTATCCCTCGCCGGAATTGCGGGAGGTGCTGGAGCCCACCCTCGGCGTGCCCTTGTTCCAGGAACAGGCCATGCAGATCGCCATTGTGGGCGCCGGCTTCACCCCCGGCGAGGCCGACCAACTGCGCCGCGCCATGGCTACCTTCAAGCGCGTGGGCACCATCGGCACCTTCCACGACAAGCTCATCGCCGGCATGGCCGCCAAGGGCTATTCCCGGGATTTCGCCGAGAGCTTGTGGAAGCAGATCGAGGGCTTCGGCTCCTATGGCTTCCCGCGCTCCCATGCGGAGAGCTTCGCCTTGCTGGTCTATGCCTCGGCCTGGATCAAGTGCCACTATCCGGATGTGTTCCTGGCCGGCATGCTCAATGCTTGGCCGCTCGGCTTCTACGCCCCCGCCCAATTGGTGCGCGATGCCCAGGAGCATGGCGTCGCCGTGCGCCCGGTGGATGTGAACGCCTCCGCCTGGGACCATGGCCTGGAGCGGGAAGCGGGGGATGAACCGGCCACCGCTCTGCCGTCCCGCGCCCGGCTCCATCCCCGCCATGGGGACATGATCGGGGACCTCAACGCCGCCCATGCGGTGCGGCTCGGCCTGCGGCAGGTGGAAGGCTTCAAGGAGGTGGACGGGCGCCGCGTGGCCGAGCGGCGGGGGCGCGGCTATGACAGCGTGCGCGACCTGTGGCTGCGCACGGGCCTCCCCCCCTCAAGCCTGGAGCGGCTGGCGGAGGCGGATGCCTTCCGCTCGCTGGGGCTCGACCGGCGGTCCGCGCTCTGGGCGGTGCGGGGCCTGCGCCGGTCCGGCGACAAGGACGATCTGCCCTTGTTCCGCGCCGCCTCCACCCCCCGCGAGCCGGACGTGGACCTGCCCATCCTGCCGCCGGGCGGGCAGGTGGTGGCGGATTATCGCCATCTCAAGCTCTCCTTGAAGGCGCACCCGGTCGCCTTCCTGCGCCCGCGCCTCACCGAGCGGGGCGTCACCCCCTGCGACCGCCTGCCGGAGCTGCGCTCGGGCCGCCGGCTCACCTTGTCCGGCCTGGTTTTGGTGCGCCAGCGGCCGGGCACCGCCAGCGGCGTCATCTTCATGACCATCGAGGATGAGGGCGGCTGGGCCAACATCATCATCTGGCCCCGGGTGTTCGAGACCTTCCGGCCGCAGGTCATGGGCGCCCGCCTGGTGGGGGTGCAGGGCCGGCTCCAGAACGAAGGGGGGGTAATCCACCTGGTGGCCGACAAGGTGGAGGATTGGAGCTCCTTGTTGGAAGAGGTGGGGACGCAGAGCACCCGCATCGCCCCCCTCATGCCCTCCGACGAACTGGGCAAGGCCCGGGGTGGCCGCGCGCCGGGCGGCCGGGCGGCGGAGATCCGGGCGCGGATGGATGGGATGCGAGAAGGGGGGGAAGAGGGGGGTGGAGCGGGGCTGTCGGGGCCGCCCGATTCCCGCCTTCCCGGGGTGCCGGACCCCGCCTCCGTGGGCGCGGCCATGCCGCGCGGGAGGAACTTTCATTAAGGCGGGTGTTGTGACCGAGATCACCCTGTCCTCCGCGGTCACTTCACCGCAGTTCAATGCTGCTGGAAAGCGTTGACTTGGCCCTGTAGGTCCCCCTTAACTTGGCCATGACCTACCTCCTGCTCTTCATCGCCATCTGCGCGGAAGTGATCGCCACCTCGGCCCTCAAGGCCTCAGAAGGCTTCACCAAGCTGTGGCCGAGCGTGATCGTCACAATCGGCTATGTCATTGCCTTCTATTGTCTTTCCCTGACCTTGCGCACCATGTCGGTGGGGGTTGCCTATGCCATCTGGTCGGGGGTCGGCATCGTGCTGGTGGCGGGAGCGGGCGTCATTCTCTACGGCCAGAAGCTGGACATGCCGGCCATCGTGGGTCTCGGCCTGATCATTGCCGGCGTCTTGGTGGTCAACCTGATGTCGAACAGCGTCTCGCACTAGGATTTTGCGAGGAAGTCTCTGCACGTTCAGTATATCAGTGCGAAAGGTCGATGTATTTAATCTTCCCTCCGTGCATTTATATAAGAAAAAATTGCGGAAATAGTTCGTCCTGAATCTGGGGCGTGTCTTATGACGCAAGTTCGGTCCCGCTAACCGAAGCGCCCTTCCACATAGTCACGTGTGCGCGCCTCGCGTGGGGTGTTGAAGAGCTCCATGGTGGGGCCGAATTCGCCGATCTCCCCCAGATACATGAAAGCTGTATAGTCGGACACGCGCGCCGCCTGCTGCAAGTTGTGGGTGACGATAACGATCGTATATTCGCGTTTCAGATCGTCGATCAGATCCTCGATCTTGGCCGTTGTAATGGGGTCGAGGGCGGAGCAGGGTTCATCGAGAAGGATGATGTCCGGCTTCACCGCGATGGTGCGAGCGATACACAGGCGTTGCTGCTGACCGCCCGAAAGGCTTGTCCCGCTTTTCTTCAGGCAGTCTTTCACTTCCTCCCACAAGGCCGCCCGCCGCAAGGCATCTTCCACCCGCCCTTCCAGTTCCGACCGGGAGAGGTCGTTGGCCACCCGGATGCCCATGGCCACATTGTCGAATATGGACATGGGAAAGGGTGTAGGCTTTTGAAAAACCATGCCAATCCGGGCGCGCAGCGCGATCGGGTCGGTCTGCCGGGAGAGAATGTCGGCCCCGTCCATGAACACATGCCCGGTCACCTGCTGGTCCGGGTAGAGATCATACATCCGGTTGAAAACACGCAACAAAGTGGACTTGCCACAACCCGAGGGGCCGATGAAGGCCGTTACCCGTCGATCATAGACCGGCAAAGACACATCCTTCAGCGCCAGCTTCGCGCCATAGTGGAATCCCACATGGCTGACATCCAGTTTGATCGCCAAAGCAGGGGCCGAGGGCAGCGCCACCGGCGCCTCCGGCCCGCCGCCGGCAATCCCCGCCGGGATCGGCCCGGGACGTGAAAAAGCAGGACTTTCCAGCGACATAGAAGCGGCTCCGTCGATGCTGAAAGCCACCATAAACCCATATGCCGCAAGGGTCTTTGCGCCATGTCCGTCACCGAACCGTCATGTGGACGCGCGCCTTCCGCGCTTTCCCCTTGGCCCGCCGGGGCGTCCGGCGCAGTTTGGGCCCATGGCCGGCCTGATTCGCATTCTTGGACTTGATCCCGGCCTTCGCCGCACCGGCTGGGGGGTGGTGGAGGCGGAGGGCTCGCGCCTCTCTTATGTGGCCTGCGGCACCATATTGCCCCCGGAAGACGCCCCCATGGCGGAGCGTCTCGCGTGTCTTTACAAGAGCTTGGCCGAGGTGCTCGCGCGCTACCAGCCGGACGAGGCGGCGGTGGAAGAGACATTCGTCAACATGAACCCCTCCTCCACCCTGAAGCTCGGCCAAGCCCGTGGCGTGGTCCTGCTTGCTCCCGCAATGATGGGCGTTTCGGTGGCCGAATATGCCGCGCTTCTGGTCAAGAAGACCGTGGTGGGCACAGGCCGTGGGGAAAAAGCCCAGATTCGCATGATGATAGGCGTCCTCCTGCCGAAGGCGGACCCGAAGACCGAGGACGCCGCCGATGCGCTGGCGGTGGCCGTCACACATGCCCATCATCGTGGCGCGGCTGCGCTTCTGCGCGCGGCGAGGTAGGATGATGGCCGGGTCTGGCGCGCGAGGGATCGTTCATGCTGTGGGGCCATCTGGCTTTGGTGGTGTCGGCCGTATTCACGGGCGCGGCCTTCTACATCAACGTGGCCGAGCAGCCCGCCCGGCTGATGCTGGAGCCGGCAGGACAGTTGCGCCAATGGAAGCCGGCCTACAAGAGAGGTTTCGCCATGCAGGCAACCCTTGCCTTGCTGGGCTGTCTGCTGGCCGGGATTGCCTTCTCCTTGACTCGCGACTGGGCGTTTCTTGCCGGTGCGGTGCTTCTGATCGCCAATTGGCCCTTTACCCTCATCGGCAGCATGCCCACCAACCGGCAGCTCCTGGCGCTTGGCGAGGACAAGGCCGGCGCCCACAGCCAGCGGCTGATCGAGAATTGGGGCCAGTTGCACATGGTGCGCACCGGGCTCGGCATGGTAGCGACCGGGGTTCTTCTGTGGGCTTGTTTGAAATGATGGGCTTTTCCGGCATTCCGGACGGTGGGGCGCGCCCATGATCGGGAAATTGAAGGGCGTCGTGGACGGCCTTGCGGACGATCTCGTGCTCCTGGATGTCCATGGCGTCGGCTATGAGGTCCATTGCTCCAGCCGCACCTTGCAGGGCCTGCCCCGGCTCGGCGAGGCGGCGGTACTGTTCATCGAGATGATTGTCCGGGAAGACCTGATCCGGCTCTATGGCTTTGCCAGCGAGGCGGAACGGGAATGGTTTCGCCTGCTCCAGGGCATCCAGGGCATCGGCTCGAAGACCGCGCTGGCGGTGCTTTCCACCTTGCGCCCCTCGGAGCTTGCCGAAGCCATCGCCCGGGGCGACAAGGCGGCGCTGGCCCGCGCCCCCGGCGTCGGTCCCCGCGTCGCCACCCGCATCGTCACCGAATTGAAGGACAAGGGGCCGGCTTTGGGCGGGTTCGAGCCGATCCTTCCCGGCGGGGCGGGTCTTGCCGATGCCCCGGCCGGCCTGCCGAGCGCGGTCAGCGACGCCATTTCCGCCCTCACTAATCTGGGCTATCCCCCCGCCCAGGCCTCCGCCGCCATCGCCGCTGCCGTCCGCGCGGCGGGGGAGGGGGCGCCCACCGAGACGCTGATCCGCCTGGGCCTCAAGGAAATGGCCAAATAGGCCGCCCTTTGGCGCCAGGCCGCCAAGGCGTTAGATTCCGACGACTCGCAAGCCAAGGACCTCCATGACCCGCCTCATTGCCGGCGAGAAGCGTGCCGAAGACGAAGCTGACGCCACCTTGCGTCCGCAGCGGCTCGCCGACTTCGTCGGCCAGGCCCAGGCGCGCGCCAACCTGGAAATCTTCATCAAGGCCGCCCGCGCCCGCCAGGAGGCGCTGGACCATGTGCTGTTCGTGGGGCCGCCTGGCCTCGGCAAGACGACGCTCGCCCAGATCATGTCGCGGGAAATGGGCGTGGGGTTCCGCTCCACGTCCGGCCCGGTCATTGCCAAGGCCGGCGATCTCGCCGCCATCCTGACCAATCTGGAAGAGCGCGACGTGCTCTTCATCGATGAAATCCATCGCCTTTCCCCGGCGGTGGAGGAAATCCTTTATCCGGCCATGGAGGATTATGAGCTGGATCTCGTCATCGGCGAGGGGCCGGCGGCGCGGTCTGTGAAGATCTCCCTGCCAAAGTTCACCCTGGTGGGCGCCACCACGCGTTCGGGCCTGCTGACCACGCCGCTCCGGGACCGGTTCGGCATCCCGGTTCGGCTGAGCTTCTACACCATTGACGAGCTTGAGTTTATCGTCACCCGTGGCGCTCGCGTCTTCGGCATCGGCATTGCCCCCGACGGCGCGCGCGAGATCGCCAAGCGCGCCCGGGGCACCCCGCGCATTGCCGGGCGTCTTCTGCGCCGCGTGCGGGACTTTGCCCTGGTGGCGGGCTCAGACATCATCGACCGGGCCATCGCCGACCGGGCGCTTTCGGCGCTGGAAGTGGACAATGCCGGGCTCGATGCCATGGACCGGCGCTATCTCACGGTGATCGCGATCCATTATAACGGCGGACCGGTGGGCGTGGAGACGCTCGCCGCCGCCTTGTCCGAACCGCGCGATGCCATTGAGGAGATCGTCGAGCCCTTCCTGGTGCAGCAAGGCTTCATCCAGCGCACCCCGCGCGGGCGCATGCTGACCGCCGGGGCGTTCCGGCATCTGGGCCTTCCCGAGCCAGTGCGGCCGCCATCGAGCTTGCCTCTCTTTGACGAGGGGGAGTAGGTGCTGCCCCAATCGTACCCTCGCCCCGCGAGGGCGCGCGAAGCCGCGAGAGAATTTGCATGAAGAACGACATCAGCGGGGAGCGGGCGACCGCGCCGGGCGAGCTTGAGGCCCATCCCCATCTGTCCGGCCGCCTCATCCCCGGCGGGCACAGCCTGACGCTGCGGGTCTATTATGAGGACACCGACTTCTCGGGCATTGTCTACCACGCCAATTATCTGAAATTCATGGAGCGCGGCCGCTCCGACTATATGCGGCTCCTGGGCGTGGTGCAGGGCGAGTTGTTCGCGCAGGCCGCCAGCGAGGCGCCCGGCTTTCACTTCGTCGTGCGCTCCATGCAGATCGATTTCCTGAAACCTGCCCGCATCGACGATGTGCTGGAGGTTGTGACGCTCTCCAAGGAGGTGGCCGGCGCGTCCATCATGCTGGCCCAAAGCGTCCGGAGGAATGGCGAGGCACTGGTGAATGCCAATGTGCGCGTGGCCTTCGTCTCGCAAGGCCGGGCAAGGCGAATTCCCGATGCGCTGCGTAAGGCGACGCTGGAGGATTCCTTGGCGGTGGACGGCACCTCGGCACCGACAGCTTGAGCGGTTGCACGAAGGCTTGTTGCGTTGCAGCGATAACGGTGCCTTAACCTTGTTGGTGTGAATTGCGGGGAGGCAGCCATGCTGCTTCGCCGTAAGAACCGTCAAAGTTTGGACAGAGTCAGCCTGGAAAGAGCCGACGGTCGGCGGGCCATTGTCCTGTCCGACCCAACGCCGCGTTTGCGCGCGCGGCCTTTCGCATCCGAGGACGTTCGATGAACCCTGCCGACGTGGCACAGAGCGCGCTTGCCGCCCCGGCGGCGGACATTTCCCTCATCGGCCTCTTCCTCCAGGCCCACTTCGTGGTCAAGCTGGTGATGTTGGGCCTGCTGGCGGCCTCCGTCTGGGTGTGGGCGATCATCGTCGACAAGACCTTGCTGTTCGCCCGTACCCGCAAGGAGATGGACCGTTTCGAGCAGGTCTTCTGGTCCGGCCAGAGCCTGGAGGACCTCTATCGCTCCCTCGCCGGGCGCCCCAACCAGGCCATGGCCGCGATCTTCGTCGCCGCCATGCGGGAGTGGAAGCGCACCTATGAGAGCGGGGCGCGCTCCTTCGCTGGCCTCAACCAACGCATTGAAAAGGTGATGGACGTGACCATCGCCCGCGAGGTGGAGCGGCTGGAAAGCCGGCTGCTGGTGCTGGCGACGGTGGGGTCGGCCGGCCCCTTCATTGGCCTGTTCGGAACGGTCTGGGGCATCATGACCTCGTTCCAATCCATCGCCGCGTCCAAGAATACCAGCCTTGCGGTGGTGGCCCCCGGCATTGCCGAGGCCCTGTTCGCGACCGCGATCGGCCTCATTGCGGCCATTCCCGCGACCATCTTCTACAACAAGTTCATCACCCAGGCGGGCCGCCAGGCCCAGCGCCTGGAGGGATTTGCGGACGAATTCTCCGCGATCCTCTCGCGGCAGATCGACGAGCGGAGCTGACCCATGGGCATGTCCGCAGGCGGCGCGGGGGGGCGGCAGGGACGGCGCGGGCGCCGTCGCGGCAGCGCGCCGGTCATGGCCGATATCAACGTGACGCCCATGGTGGACGTCATGCTGGTGCTGCTCATCATCTTCATGGTGTCCGCGCCCCTGATGACGGTCGGCGTGCCCATCGACCTGCCGCAGACGGCGGCCAAGTCCATGGATCAGAGCAAGGATCCCATCACGGTGTCCCTGAACGACAAGGGCCAGATCTTCATCGGCGAGAGCGAGGTGAAGTATGAGGAGCTCATCACCAAGATTCAGGCCGTGACCAAGGGCAATTATGACGAGCGCATCTTCGTGCGCGGCGACAAGAAGGTGGATTACGGCGCGGTGATGCGCGTCATGGGGCGTCTGTCGGGAGCGGGATTCAAGAAGGTCGCCCTGGTGACCGAGGCTGAGCAGGGGAGCTGAGCGGGTCGGGATGCGGGTCGGACTTACGGCATCCACCATTGTTCACGGGGCGATCCTCGTCCTGGCCTTGGTGTCGTTCGCGACGCCGAGGCCCTTTGACGTGCCGCCCGAAGCCATCCCCGTGGAGGTGGTGAGCGCATCCGACGTGTCCAAGCTCACCAAGGGCAATGAAAAGGGCAAGAAGGACGAGCCGCCCAAGGTCATGGCCGAGAAGGTGGACGTTGAAAAGCCCACCCCCGACCCCAACCTGAAGGTGACCGAGAAGGAAGAGGTGGCGCCCACCCAGGCGAGCGCCCCGCCTCCGGCCCCCACCCCCCCGCCGGAGCCGGCGCCCAAGCCGCCCGAGCCGCAGCAGCAGCCCAAGGCCGAGCCTCCGCCCCCCAAGGCGGATGAGGCGCTGAAAGCGCAGCAGAAGCCGGACGAGGCCAAGCAGACGCCGCCCACGCCCTTGCCGCCCAAGAAGCCGGCACCGCCCAAGGACCCGCCCAAGCAGCAGGCGGACGCCAAGACGCAGAACAATCAGAAGTTCGACGCCGACCAGATCGCCGCTTTGCTGGACAAGCGCACGCCCCAGCGCCAGGCGGCGACCGGGGCGACGCAATCGCAGATCTCGTCGCTCGGCGCGCCGAAGGGCGATGCGCCGACGCTCAGCCTGACCGAGCTCGACGCCTTCCGCGAGAAGGTCAAGCAATGCTGGAAGATGCCGCACATCTCGGATGACAAGATCTATGTGTACATCCTGCTGCGGCTTAACCGGGACGGCACGCTGGCGCAGCCGCCGGTGATCACCGACGGGCAGATGAACCCGGACCAGAAGGCGGTGTTCGACGCCTTTGCGCTGAGCGCCCAGCGGGCGCTCATCCAGTGCCAGCCTTATACGATGTTCAAGGCTGAGAAGTACGATTCGTGGAAGGAGCTGGAACCCCGCTTCTTCCCCAACATGTTCGGTGGCTAGACCCCGGCAGGCTCGCTTTGCGGGCCCGACCGGTGAACCGTCTGCGGTCGCTGTGACTTGGGCTAAGGAGGCAGGAAAGCCTCCGCAAGAGGGCGGACCCGGCCGGGCGCCGCTTCACGGTGGGACAAAAGGCCAGGCCGGCGGGACGGGGTTCCCCGGTGGTTCGGGAGGCCGAATACAGAAGGCGAGGGTCGACGTGTCGAACGACAAGGATTTCCATTTCTTCCGCCCCAGCCGCCGGCAAGTGGTGCTCGGCGGCACCGTGGCCGCGGGGGGGCTCGGCCTCTTCACCCGCCCGCTTTTGGCCGCGCCGCGCATCGACATCCAGTCCGGCGCGCCCCAACCCATCCCGATCGCCATCACCGATTTCGTCGGCGAGGTGGAGCAGGGCCGTGCCATTTCCGGTGTGGTCTCCGCGGACCTGAAGCGCTCGGGCCTGTTCACGCCGCTGGACCCCAAGACCTTCCTCGAAGTGATCCAGAATCCGGATCTCGCCCCCCGCTTCCCCGACTGGCGCTCCATCAATGCCCAGGCGCTGGTGACCGGCCGGGTGACCCGCCAGGGGGATGGCCGCCTGAAGGTGGAATTCCGCCTGTGGGACGTGTTTGCCGGCCAGCAATTGCTGGGTCAGCAATATTTCACCCAGCCGGAAAACTGGCGTCGCGTCGCCCACATCATCGCCGATGCCATCTATGAGCGGCTCACCGGCGAGAAGGGCTATTTCGACACCCGCATCGTCTTCGTCGACGAGAGCGGGGCGAAGGATCGCCGCGTGAAGCGCCTCGCCATCATGGACCAGGACGGGGCCAACGTGACCTACCTGACGCGCGGCGACGAACTGGTGCTGACTCCGCGCTTCTCGCCCACCAGCCAGGAAATCACCTACATGTCCTACGGCCGGGGCGACCCGCGCGTCCTGCTGCTCAATATCGAGACCGGGCAGCGGGAAGTGGTGGGCAACTTCCCCGGCATGAGCTTCTCCCCGCGCTTCTCACCCGATGGCCAGAAGGTCATCATGAGCCTGCAGCAGGGCGGCAATGCCAACATCTTCGTGATGGACCTGCGCTCCAAGGCCACCACGCGCCTCACCGATACCAATGCCATCGACACTGCCCCCTGCTATTCGCCGGACGGGCGCCAGATCTGCTTCGAGAGCGACCGGGGCGGGACCTCGCAGATCTACATCATGAATGCGGATGGTTCGGGCGCCCGGCGCATCTCCTTCGGCAATGCCCGCTACAACACACCGGTCTGGTCGCCGCGCGGCGACGTCATCGCCTTCACCCGCCAGGCGGAAGGCAAGTTTGCCATCGGCATCATGAAGCCGGACGGCTCGGGCGAACGCGTGCTCACCGAGGGCTACCACAATGAGGGGCCGACCTTCGCGCCCAATGGCCGGGTCATCATGTTCTTCCGCGATCCGGTGGGCGGCGGCGGTCCCAATCTCTTCACGGTGGACGTGACCGGCTATAACGAGTTGAAAGTGCCCACCCCCGGCTATGGATCGGACCCCGCCTGGTCGCCGCTGCGTTCGTAGGCCGGGATATGTTGCATTTTTGCCGCAGCGAGCCACCGACATGCGAACCGAGGCGAACATATGTCCGCCGACCGGGTTCTGCCATGAAGACGCCATCAGCAGTGCGCACCTGGAGGATGGAGCGCTCGCCGACGGCGTTGCTCCAGTGGTCAGGCGCCCTTTCCGGGGCTTGGCCCCCGTTAGAATCTCTTTCCGGCCGGGCGGTGCCTGGACGGAGCGATCGCCGGTTTCGCTCTGCGGAGCCGCGCGTAAACCCATTGCAAACCATGACGTGCGGTTGTCTTTCCGACGGCCGTTGCAGGATCGCTTCCCCGGTGCAGCACGGTATCTGCGGAACCTTCGCTTAACCTTGACGCTGCTACAGGGAAACTCCGGTCCGAGTTGAGAAGGGAGTCCACCGGATGCTCAGTTTTGGTTCCGCCCGCGGCTTCCGGTTCGCCGCTCTGTTCGGGTTCGCGCTTGCGCTGGCCGCGTGCGCCAATACCCCGGATCCGAACGCAGCCGGTGCAGGTGCGGGAGCTGCCGGCCCGCCCGGTTCGCCTCAGGAATTCGTGGTCGCCGTGGGTGACCGGGTGTTCTTCGACACCGACCAGACCGACCTCTCGCCCCAGGCCCAGTCGACGCTGGATCGCCAGGCCCAGTGGCTGCAGCAATATGCCCGCTACACCTTCACCATCGAAGGCCATGCGGACGAGCGTGGCACCCGCGAATACAACATCGCGCTCGGGGCAAAGCGCGCCCAGAGCGTGCGCGACTATCTGGTGTCGAAGGGCATCGATCCGGCGCGCATGCGCACCATCTCCTACGGCAAGGAACGGCCGGTGGCGGTGTGTAACGACATCTCCTGCTGGTCTCAGAACCGACGGGCCGTTACCGTGCTCAATACCGGCGGCGCCTCCTGATCTGGTGCCTCGCTGCGGCATGCGCCCTGCTTGAGCGTGGGGGGCTGCCGGGTGGCAAGGAGGCGGCGGCTTTGCAGGCCGCTTCCGGGTCACACTTTGGACGCGATCGAACGCTAGAGAACGGAACCGGCCGACGCCCAGGCGTTCGGTCTGTTTAACGTTCTCCATCAGAGTGTTAGAGCTTCCTGGGCCGGTCCCTTGGGGACCAGGCGGACCGCTCGCCGCTCGTCAGGTGAAGGGCCCTTGCTTCGCCGCGAGGGCATTCCGGAATGCCGCGGGATTTCGACCTGTTGAAGCCTTCTTTCCAGGCTGGAGTGGCGACCTTGGCAAGGCCCTTGTTGCGGAAATCCACCCCTGACACCGTGCAGGCCTCCCGTGCCGGTGGTGCGCTGTTGGGCTTGACCGCCGCGCTCGTCCTGGCCGCGGCTGCCACGGGCGCCGCGGTGGCCCCGGCTCATGCCCAATCGTCCAGTGGCAATCTGTTCGGCGACCTCTTCAAGCCGCCGGGCAGTGTCCAGCAGGCCGACACCATCACAGAAGCGCAGGCGGAACTGACCGTCCGGGTGGACCGGCTGGAGAACCAACTGCGCCAGATGACCGGACAGATCGAGCAACTCCAGTTCCGAAACCAGCAATTGGAGCAGCAGGTCCGGGCACTGACCGAAGGCGGAGCGCGCCCGGCTCCTGGCGCGGGCGCGCTCCCCTCCTCGGTCCCGGGGGTTACCGCGCCGCCGCGTGGCATCGCGCCTGCCAATGTGGGAACGGCCCCGGGGCGCAGATCCGACGCATTCGATCCAGGCGAAACGCCGGGTGCGCCCGGGGCGCCGCAGCCGCTCGGGTCGCCCGCCAGCAGCTCAGCAGGCCTTGTCCGCCCTACCGTCTCTCCGACCGAACTTGGCGCGAGCGGTGCTTCAGTGCCGCCTGGGGCCGGCACCCAGGTGGCGACCCTGCCCCCCTCGGGTAGCGCACGGGACATGTTCGACCTTGCGGCAGGCTATATGCAGCGCCAGGATTATGCCGCTGCCGATCCGGCCCTGCGCCAGTTCCTGCAGGCGCACCCGTCCGATCGCCTGGTGCCGGAGGCGACCTATCTGCTCGGCGAAAGCCTGTTTCAGCGACAGGACTACAAGGACGCGGCGGAGAATTTCCTGCAGGTGTCCACCAAATATCCCAACGCGCCGCGCGCGCCCGAGGCGTTGCTGCGGCTCGGCCAGTCGCTGGCCGCCCTGAACGAGCGTGAGGCAGCCTGCGCCACGCTGGGCGAGGTGGATCGCAAGTATCCGCGCGCCGCTTCCACCCTCCGTCAGGCGGTGGAGCGGGAGCAAAAGCGTGTCGGCTGCTGAAGGCGACCTGCCCTTCGATGCCGCCGAGTTGCGGCAGGTCTTTTCGTCGTTTCTCGACCATGCTGGCATTGTTTTAGCCGTGTCGGGCGGTCCCGATTCCACAGCGCTGATGCTGCTGGCGCGGGCGTGGCGCTATGGCCTCCTGGATGGGCCAGGCTTCCTCGTCGCTACGGTCGACCACGGCCTTCGCCCGGAATCGCGGGCGGAGGCGCGCAAGGTGGCGGAGTTGTGCGGCCATCTGGGGCTGCGCCATGAAATCCTGACCTGGGAGGGGGAGAAGCCGCGCGCCCGGATCCAGGAAGCGGCGCGCATCGCCCGCTATCGCCTGCTGTCCCAGCTCGCACGGGAGCGTGGCGCCACTGCCATCGCCCTCGCTCACACCATGGACGACCAGGCCGAGACGGTTCTGCTGCGGCTGGCGCGTGGTTCCGGCCTGAGCGGTCTGTGCGCCATGCGCCCCGTCTCCAATTCCGGGGACCTCGCTCTGCTGCGTCCCTTCCTCGATATTCCCAAGTCCCGTTTGGTGGCGGTGGTGGAGACGGCGGGGATCGACTATGTGCGCGACCCCTCCAATGCCGATCCCCGCTTCGCCCGCCCGCGCCTGCGCAGCTTGGCGCCGGACTTGGCCCGGGAGGGGCTTGATGCGGCGCGGCTCGCTTTGTTCGCTCAGCGCCTGTCGCGCGCCGAGGCCGCGCTCAACGCGGCCGCCGAGGATGCACGCGGAAGGGTGAGCGAGGGGCCGTGGACGGATGGCGAGGCGCACCTGAAGGCCAGCCCCTTCATCGCCTTGCCGGAGGAAATCTCGCTGCGCCTGCTCATCCAGGCGATCGACCATTGCGCCACCGAAGGGCCGACCGAACTCGGCAAGGCGGAAGACCTCCACCGGGCTCTGAGGTCCGCGGCGCAAGGGGGGCTGGCCCTGAGGCGAACCCTCGCGGGAGCCGTGGTCACCTTGCGCAAGGGGCGGATCGACATTGCCCCCGCCCCGCCCCGGCGGACGCCCCCACAGCGCCGCGCAAGGTCGGTCGCGGCAAATTCACCCGGAGTTTGAGTAACCGTCCTTGGCAAGGAAGGGCGCGGCTCCTAAATTAGGGGGCGGACGCAACGGGAGCGACATCGGACGGCTGGCCAGAAGAGGCCCGTTTCGGTCGAAGGAGCAGCCGATGTGGACCCCGTGAGGGATCAATGAACGCCAATCTGAGAAATTTCGCCCTTTGGGTGATCATCGTCCTGCTGCTTCTGGCGCTGTTCTCGCTCTTCCAGAGCCCCGGCCAGCGCTCGAGCGCGAACGACATTTCCTTCTCGCAGCTGCTGTCCGACGTGGACCAGGGCCGGGTGCGTGACGTGGTGATCGAGGGGCCGAATATTTCGGGCACCTTCACCGATGGCCGCAACTTCCAGACCTACGCCCCCAACGACCCCTCGCTGGTGCAGCGCCTGTATGGAAAGGGCGTGTCCATCACGGCCCGTCCCCCGTCCGACAACGTACCGTGGTTCGTGAGCCTGCTGGTCTCCTGGCTGCCCTTCATCGCCCTGATCGGCGTGTGGATCTTCCTGTCGCGCCAGATGCAGGGCGCCGGCGGCAAGGCCATGGGCTTCGGCAAGAGCCGCGCCAAGCTGCTGACGGAGGCCCATGGCCGCGTCACCTTCGAAGACGTGGCCGGCATCGACGAGGCCAAGAGCGACCTGACCGAGATCGTGGAATTCCTGCGTGACCCGCAGAAGTTCCAGCGCCTGGGTGGTCGCATCCCGCGCGGCGTGCTCCTGGTGGGCCCGCCCGGCACGGGTAAGACCTTGCTCGCCCGCGCCATTGCGGGTGAGGCCAACGTGCCCTTCTTCACCATTTCCGGCTCGGACTTCGTGGAAATGTTCGTGGGCGTCGGCGCCAGCCGCGTGCGCGACATGTTCGAGCAGGCCAAGAAGAATGCCCCGTGCATCATCTTCATCGACGAGATCGACGCGGTGGGTCGCCACCGTGGCGCGGGCCTCGGCGGCGGCAATGACGAGCGCGAGCAGACCCTCAACCAGCTGCTGGTGGAGATGGACGGCTTCGAGGCCAATGAAGGCATCATCCTCATCGCCGCCACCAACCGTCCCGACGTGCTCGACCCCGCTCTGCTGCGGCCCGGCCGTTTCGACCGTCAGGTGATCGTGCCCAACCCGGACGTGGTGGGTCGCGAGCAGATCCTGAAGGTGCACGCCCGCAAGATCCCGGTGGCGCCCGACGTGAACCTGAAGGTGATCGCGCGCGGCACCCCTGGCTTCTCCGGCGCGGACCTTGCCAACCTGTGCAACGAAGCCGCGCTCATGGCGGCCCGGCGCAACAAGCGCATGGTCACCATGTCCGACTTCGAGGACGCCAAGGACAAGGTCATGATGGGCGCCGAGCGGCGTTCGCTGGTCATGACCGAGGAAGAGAAGATGCTGACCGCCTATCATGAAGGCGGGCATGCCATCGTCGCCCTCAATGTCCCGGCCACCGACCCCGTGCACAAGGCCACCATCATCCCGCGCGGCCGCGCGCTGGGCATGGTCATGCAGCTGCCGGAGCGGGACAAGCTCAGCATGTCCTATGAGCAGATGACTTCGCGCCTGGCCATCATGATGGGCGGACGGGTGGCGGAAGAGTTGGTGTTCGGCCATGACAAGGTGACTTCCGGCGCCGCCTCCGACATCGAGCAGGCCACCCGCCTCGCCAAGATGATGGTGACCCGCTGGGGCTTCTCGGATCTGCTCGGCCAGGTGGCCTATGGCGAGAACCAGGACGAGGTGTTCCTGGGCATGTCCATGCAGCGCCACCAGAACATCTCCGAGGCCACCGCCCAGACCATCGACAAGGAGGTGCGCCGCCTTGTGGACGAGGGCTATGCCGAGGCCACCCGCATCCTCACGGAGAAGCGCGAGGCCCTTGAGGCTCTTGCCCGCGGCCTGCTGGAGTACGAGACGCTCTCCGGCGACGAGATCGTGGACCTTCTGGACGGCAAGCCGCCGGTGCGGGACACGGTCATCGAACCCTCCAATCCGCGGGGCTCCGCCGTGCCGACGGCCGGCAAGAACCGGCCCCGCCCGGGTGGCCCCGCCGGCAGCATTGAGCCGCAGCCTCAGGCATAAGGGTAAATTACTACTTCGCGGAATGACAAAGGCGGGTGCGCACAGCACCCGCCTTTTGTGTTTGCCGGCTTGATTGAGCGATGACGCTTGGTAACCTCACGTTGAGGCGTTCGGGCTTGAAGGGCCGCTTCGCACATGCGAAGAGAAACGCCCAAATTGTTGCGGTGCCGTGAAGTCTTTGGGGGATGGCGATCATGGCCCGCCCGGTGTCAGCCGGGAACAAAGCGCAGGAGGCGGCTGCGATGCACGGCGACGCGATGAGCTTGTCCTCTGCGGCTCTGATGGCGGGATTCACCCGCGCGCACGTGCTCGCCGAGCCCTTGCAACTGCCGCCTTCGCGGGAGGCGGCGGCCCATGTCCCGTTCCTGTTCTGGCTCGCGGGCCAGCTTCTGCCCCGGCACAGTGTGGATCTCACCTCGCCCTCCACAGGTTGCGGTGTTGCGGTGGGGCAGGCCCTGACGGTGCTCAGTGAGCCGGGCTCCGTTCTATTGGCCTCGCCTGTCGCTGTGGACCTGCCCCTGCCCATCGCAGGCCGACTGCAGGTCCTGCGTGAGCCACTTGAGCAGACTGCTGAAACACCCGCGCCGGGGGGGGTCGATCTCCTGATTCTCGACAGTGCCTCAGACGCATCGGCGTTCGAACTGTTCGAGGCGTGGCGATCGCGGCTGTCCGACCGGGCCGCGGTGGTTCTGGTGGGGACCCGTCTCGCCACAGCCGAGGGCGAAGTCGCGCGCCTCTTTCTCACCTTGAGCGCCAGTCTGCCCTCTTTTGAACTGCCAGATGGCGGAGGCCTCGGGCTCGTCCAAATGGGCGCGCACATGCCGCGGGAGCTGGCGAGCCTCCTTTCGATGCCTGGCGCACCGGCCGATGAGGATCTGGTCCAGCAGGTGCGTACTTTCTGTGGTCGCATCAGTGCACCGTGGTGGGAGGCGGCCCGCGGGCAGTCGCCTGGGCGCGATGCCGGCGCACCGGACGCCTTGTCGGATCGCCTCGAGGCGCTGGCTGAAGAGCTGGAACGGGAGCGTCGCGCCGGTGCTGCTGTGGCGCGTGAACTGGAGGATGCGGTCGCCGCGACCTCCGAACGCCAGGCGCAGCATATCAGCGAACTGATCGAGCGCCTGACGAACGCGGACCGTGATCTCAGCGGAGCGCTCGAAAAGCTGCGGGCCGCGGCGCCGCAGGCCGCGCGTGCCGAGCTTCTGGAGCAGGATCTGGCGACCGAACGGCTGCGGGCCGCGGCGCAGGCGCGGGAACATGCGGCCGCGATCGCCGAGCTGGAACGGCAGCATGCGGCCTATTCCGGGGCCCTGGCGGACCATGCCGCCGCCACCCGGGCGGATCTTTCAGTGGAACGGCTGCGCGCGCAGCGCCTTTCCGAACAGCTTTCCGGAGCCGAGCGACGGTTGAACCGCTTGCGCGAGGATATTGCGGAGCAGGCCCGCCGTCTCGAGGCGGTCGCCCTTGATGTGGAGATGGAGCGGGCCCGCCGGCGCGCGCTGGCGACTTTCATCGCCGGCCGTTACGTCTCGGCGCGCCGGGGCCTGCGCGGCTTGATCGGCCGCCTGCTGCGTCGCTTCGGGCCGGGGGATCTGGCCTATCGCTGCCGCGCCCTCAGCGATTCCGGCCTCTTCGACCGCGACTTCTACGTGCGGGAATATCCCGATGCGGGAGGACGCCGGGTCGAGCCAGTGGTGGACTTCCTGATCCGTGGAGGCTTCGAGGGGTGCCGGCCCAATCCCGTCTTCGACAGCGCGTTCTATCTGAATTCCTATCCGGATGTGCGCAGCGCCGGCGTGAATCCGCTTTGGCACTACGCTCTTTACGGTGAGGCCGAGGGCCGACTCCCCAGCCAGTTGTTCGATCCGAAGGCGTATCGGGCGGCCCATCCGGAGCTTCCGCCCGATCAGTCGGCCCTTGCTCACTATCTGGCGTCGCACTTCCCTGCCGCCTCCTGTGAGACGTCACGCCGCACGCTCGGCGCCCGGCTGCGTCGCGCCTTGCGCTTTCCCGGACGAGGGCTCGGCCATCGGACAAGGCTTCTGCGGCCGGTGGCCCCGGCCCCCGTCGGCGGGAGAGCCGATGCCCGTTTCATTGCCTTCCGCCCCTCGCCTGATCGGCCCGGCGGCGATCAACTGACGGCGGTTGAGGCCGGCACATATGAATGGGTCGCCCAGGGCCCAGGCTACACTTATCTGGCGCCCCGCCGGCCGTCCGATCTTGATGAGCAGATCGCGGCACTTCGCTCGGCGCCGGTCTTCTCGATTCTCGTGCCCCTCTACAACACGCCGCCCGCTTTGCTGAAGGCGATGATCCGCTCGGTCCAGACCCAGTGGTACCCCCACTGGGAACTGATCCTGGTGGACGACCTAAGCCCCGATCCACAGGTGCGTGCGACGCTCAGTCAAATTCAGGACCCGCGCGTCACGGTGCACTTCGCAGACAGGAACCAGGGCATTTCCGGCGCCACCAATCAGGCCCTCGCCATGGCGCAGGGGGATTATGTGGTGTTCCTGGATCATGATGACGAGCTCACGGAGGACTGCCTCTACGAACTGGCTCTCTGCATCGACCGTGAGGGCGCCGACTTCATCTATTCCGACGAGGACAAGATCTCGACTGACGGACGGCTGGTGGATCCGTTCTTCAAGCCGGACTGGTCTCCGGACATGCTGATGAGCCTGATGTACACCTGCCACGTCTCCTGCGTGCGGCGCACCTTGGCGGTGGAGGTGGGCGGACTGCGGGCGGAGTTTGACGGCTCGCAGGACTGGGACTTCGTCTTGCGCGTGACGGAGCGGACCAGCCGCATCGCCCACGTCCCGAAGGTTCTCTATCACTGGCGGATGATTCCCGGTTCTGCCGCCCACACGTTCGATGCCAAGCCCCAAGCGCTGGATGCGGCGGTTCGCCTGCGGCTGGAGGCCTTGAAACGGCGGGGCCTGGAAGGGGAATGCGAGGCGGTGGAGGGGCTGCCGGCCTACCAGCGCATGCGCTACCATGTGGCTGGAAACCCCAAGGTTTCCATCATCATCCCTTCCAAGAACAATGGCGACACGCTGCGCAATTGCGTCACGTCCATCCAGGAGCGCAGCACTTACCGGAATGTGGAGCTGGTCATCGTCGACAACGGCTCGTCGTTGCCCGACACCCTGTCCTATCTGGAGGGGCTGGCGAACGGCGGGTCGCAGGTGATCCGCCACGATAAGCCGTTCAACTTCTCGGAGCTATGTAATGTGGGGGCACGCGCCGCCACAGGCGATTTCCTCCTGTTTCTCAATGACGATACTGAAGTCCTCTCCGCCGATTGGCTGGAGCGGATGCTCGGCTATGCCCATCTGCGCCACGTGGGTGCTGTGGGGGCAAAGCTGCTCTACCCGCAGAGCTTGCGGGTGCAGCATGCTGGTGTGATCTGCATCGCCGATGGCCCCAGCCACGCCTTCCTCGGCGCCCAGGAGAGCGACCCCTGCTACTATGCCCGCAACATGCTGGAGAGCAATTGGCTGGCGGTCACGGGGGCGTGCCTCCTGGTGGAGCGGAGCAAGTTCGACCAGGTGAGCGGCTTCGACGAGTCGTTTCCGGTCGCCTATAATGATGTGGACCTGTGCTATCGGCTGGTGGAAGCCGGTTATTTCAACGTGGTGTGCCCTGCGGCGCAGCTTCTGCATTACGAATCCATGTCGCGCGGCCTTGATCACCAGAGCAGCGAAAAGATGGCGCGGCTGCGGGCCGACAAGCGCCGGCTCGACGCCCGGCATCCCCGCTTCTTCATGAACGATCCCTTCTTCAGTCCCAATCTCCATCCCAATGATGTCATGTTCTCCATTCCGGGCTGATCATCTGCCCGCGAAGCACTCCCCCAATTGAGGGCTGTCACCGGCGGCTGCGGGCTGGTACCCCTCGGACGTGGCGCTTCGGCGCCGCGGTGACTGCACGCGAACGGACGCCTCCCCACGCCGGCTGGAGAGGCGGGTTTCGTATAAGAAGGCAACAGCATCCCCCGGTTCGCTCGAACGGGGCGCAATATCCAGGTGACGAGGACCGCCCTCGGGTGGTCCAGGAAAGGGGCAAGGGTTGTCCGGGGGCGTCGATCTCGTGATTCCA
The DNA here is from genome assembly GCF_017742835.1 of Aquabacter sp. L1I39. GTDB lineage: Bacteria > Pseudomonadota > Alphaproteobacteria > Rhizobiales > Xanthobacteraceae > L1I39. The sequence continues at coordinate 1,485,732 of NZ_CP072392.1, read as the reverse complement.
ATCAGCCGGGCGTCGCAGGACGTCGACTTCGTCACGTTCGATCTTTTCGAGACGCTGCTGTTGTTTCCCCTGAGCGGGTCGGCTCAGATGTGGGAAATGGTGGGCACCAGCATCGGCATGGCGGATTTCGCGCCGCTGCGGGGCGCCGCGGAAGCTGAGGCGCTGCGCCGGGCGGAGGCGGATGGCCGCTTCACCATCAGCCATGACGAGATCTATGAATGCCTCGACCTGCCCGCTGCGCCGCGCGAGTTCGCCAAGCGGACGGAGCTTCTCTATGAGGCGGCGCTCTGGCACCCCCATCCGGATGTGCGGGAGCTCTATGTCCAATGGGCCACGGAGGGGCGCGCGGCCATCATTGCCGATACGCCCCATGGCGCGGCCTTCATTGCCGGGCTCCTGTCTCGGTTGGGATTGCCCGAGGCCCCGCTCTTTCTTGCGAGCGAGGTGGGGCTTCCCAAGGCGGGTGGGCGCCTGTTTGTCGAGGTCGCCCAAAGGCTCGGCGTGCCGCCCGGCCGGATCCTCCATGTGGGGAGCCGAGAGCAGGAGGATTTGCGGCCGGCGCGCGAAGCGGGCTTCCTCACGCAGGCGGTGGATGCCCGCGATGATGTTTTCACCGGCGCTCAAGGAGCGGCAGCGCTCAGCTATGGCTTCAGGCGGTTGGGACCGCAGCCAAGCCGGGCCCCGTTGGCTTCCATCGGCTTCGATCTGCTTGGGCCGCTCTATTGCGCCTTTCTGCGTTGGGTGGAATGGCATGCGCGCATCAATGCTATCGATGCGCTCGTGTTTTTTCCGGGCGTCGGCCACTGCCTCGAGCACCTTGTGCCGAGCCTTGGCGCGGCGTCATTGCCCCGACGTGCGATTCTCACGGCCTCGAGGGAGTCCCTGGCGCTGGCGACCGTGTCGGACCGCAACTTCGATGAAAGGGTTGCCCTCCTCATCGCCGAGGCGGATGGGGGGAGCGTCAGCGAGGCCTTGGAGTGCCTTGGGATCGCGGTTCCGTCCGCGCAGGTAATGGCAGACCTGGGGCTGGGAGAGGACGTGATCGTGGGGGTCGAGCACCACCCGCTTGTTCGCCGCTTCTTCAATGCCTATCGCTGGCCCATTCTCGCCGCGGCCCGCCGCAGCCGCCGGGAGCTCTTCCAGGACCTGATTGGCCAGGGCATTGAGCCGGGATCCCGTATCGCGCTTGTTGCGGCGGACTGGGACGGCAGCCTTCAGGAAGCATTCGAGTTGGCCTTGGAAAGTGCCTTGGAGATGGAAGTCTATGGCTATTCCCTCTGCCTCCTCGACACGCCCGAGACACGCCGGCGCCAGGCGCGGATGCACTTGAAGGCGATGCTCTGGCGCGAAAGCGTGGGGGGACCTAAGCTGGATCTCCTGGCGCGCGGGCGTCTGGAGGCTGAGCTCTTGTTTCTCGCGCCCGATCTGAGGCTTCCTGCCTCCATGGCTGGGCGCTCCGACCCGCCCCCCCGCAGCCGCATGGATCGCGCGCAGCGGGATCTGGTGGCCCGCGGCGTCGGTGCGGGTGTCGAGGCCTTCGCGCGTCTGTTCAACAGCTTCGTCGCGGCCACGGGATATGAGCCGGAGCCGCTGGATATTGCCGCCCCGTTCCTGGACAGGCTGGCGAACCTCAAGCAACCCGCGGACCTCGTGCGCGCGCATCTCTGCTCAGGTGCGTCTGACACGAAAACACCTGGGTCAGCTGGATCATCGGACCCCGCGCAAATGCGTGGCCTTGGGTAGCCGGCGGCGCGCTGCGCGGAGAGGGGTGCCGGATGCGGCGGTGCTCAGGCTGGTGTCCGGATCACCCAGTGCTTACGCATGGGCTCGACCACCTGCCAGGTGCCGGTGAAGCCGGGCTCGATGACGAATGAATCTCCCGGGCCTGCCTTTACCACGGAGCCGTCATCGCCGGTGACGACGCAGCGGCCGGACACCACGAGGCAATATTCCCATTCCTCGTAATTCACCCGCCAGGTGCCCTGCGTGGCTTCCCACTCGCCCGTGCACAGGCGTTCGGCGGGGGCGTCATAGGTCACCCAGACGCGCGTTTCGGGCGTGCCCTCGATGAGGACGGCTTTGTCCACCGGCCCGATGATGGGCTCGATCATCTCTCTCTTCAGCGCATGCAATGTCATGGTCTTGCTCCCCGACCATGGCTCTAATCAGTGTGGGAGGCGGGATCAACCGGGGGCGATGGGGCGTTTCAGGCGGCCTCCTGCCGCAAAGCGCTTTCCAGGCGGTTGCCCGCTGCCTGCATGGACAGGATCTGGAGCGCCTTCTCGGCAATGATCCGCCCCGCCTCGCCCGGTGGCAGGCCACCCTCATGAATGTTGGAGATGACCGTATATTCGTAGCGGATGTTCGGGTTGCCGCTATAGGCCGCCGCGCGCGCCCTTGTGTCCTCGTCGGCGATGCGGAAGGCGAGATAGGCCGAGAGCGAGCGGGACGCCTGGGCATCGCCCCCCGGACGCTCCCCGATCAGCGTGATGACCAGGCGGGCCTGCAGCGCATCGCCGACGGGCTCAGATACCTTCACGCGACCGAATGGCAGGAGCAAGGGGTCTCCAAGGCTGGCCCCGGCGGCGGCAAGGCGGTCCAGCAAGCCGGGCAGGAGGTGGGGCACGTTGGCATGCACGGCCTCTGCGCTCAATCCGTCGGACACCACCACCTGTACGTCCCGGCACTCGGCGGCAAGCGCGGCGAGGGCTGCAGCGTCGAGGTCCGCGCCGATGTCCGGATGGCTGAGGTGGGCGTCGCGATCCTGGGCGCGCGAGGCAATGCGGCGGAAGGGGATGCCTCCGAGGCGGGCGGGATCGAGGTCCGCATAGATGGCTTCGCGGGCGATGGCCAGATTGGCCCTGATGGTACGCGAGACCCGGTCTGCGGGGCGGGGACCGGCATTGTCGAAACCCGGCATGGCCGGCGTGCGCGCCAGCAGGCCCGCAAAGGCCTCCGCATCGGGGCAGAAGAGCGTGGGATCGCCCCAGCGGGGGCCCCGCGCGACGGTGCCGTCCTCCTCGCGCGCGAAAATGCCTTTCTCCAGGCCCCAGGCCAGATAGTCGGCGGCGGGAGCGAGGCCGTGCACCTCCCGCAGCGTCTGGTCGTCGTGGCCGGACGTGTCGAAATAAGCGAGCATCCGGTCGGTGGACAGGTAGACGTCCATGAAGAAGTTCGCGCCGGCGGCGGTCAGCAACTGCGTCGCCACCTGCTGGCCTTCCATGGTGATCTGCGAGTGCAGCGTGTAGCAGGGCGCCATGCCCATGGGCAGGCCGAGCAGCTTGCCCATGAAGTGATCCTGGAGATTGGCCAGGATCATCTCGAAATTGTCGCGATGCGTCTCCGGACCGATGAAGCCGGTGACGTTGTTGACCATGAACGGGTCATAGCGCCGGGCAAGGCCGTAGCACAGGGCCTCGCAGGTGGTCATGTCCAAGCCGTCATGCTTGCCATAGGTCAGCTCGCTGCCTTGGCCGGTCTCGAAATACATGAATTGGCAGTCGGGCCCCAGCGGCCCTTGGGCGGCCATCAGGCCATAGGCGTCGTCGAGAAGCGCGACGGTGACGTCGAATTCCTCTGTCAGGGTCCGTTCCGTGCCGGCAAGGCTCTGGAACATGATGTCCACCGGCGCGCCCCGCTTCAGGGCCGCCATCTGCGTCTTGACGTGGGAGAGGACGCAGACCTGGGTCGGTGCCCCCGTCTCGCGGCGGATCGCGTCCGCTTGGGTGAGAAGGGCGGAGACGTTTTCCAGCGTGTCCACCGCCGGATTGATGCCGATCAGCGCATCGCCCGTCCCCATGGATAGCCCGGTATAGATAAGCGCCGCCACCGCCGAGAGGTCGTCCGTGGGGTGGTTGGGCTGAAGGCGAGAGGACAGGGTGCCGGCGGCGCCCACCAGGGTGCGCGCCCGCGCCGCCCGCTTGGCCTTCTTCGCCACCAGCACCAGCTCGTGCACGTCCATGATCTTTGCCAGCGCCGCCGCCATGACGCCGGTGAGCGCGCCGCCGAGCCGGCGCACCTCGCGTGCCGGGGCGCGCAGCAGGTGATCCTTGAAGGCGCCGAGGGTGAGCGGCGCGATGCTGGCGAAGACGGCCAGGTCGATGTCGTAATTGACCCGCATGACATCGTCGACTCGGCCGGACGCATCGGTGAGGGGGCGGTCATAGAGGTGCTGGAGCGTGAGGCTGGACAGCAGGGAGCGGGCCGCTTCCCGCGTCACGTCGTCCCCGGCGGCAAGGCCCGCATTCCTGTCTCCCGCCTTGGAATGGTCGGCGGCCCCGAGAAGCGCCTTCAGGCCATCAAATTCAAAGCTGCGGTCGAGCAGCGTGATCGCGTAGCGCTCCTGGGGCGCAGGCTCCGGGACGGGAATGGCAGCAAGGGGCGTGAGCGAGCGCATGGGGCCTCCGGGGGATGCGGGCGCAACCCGGTGAGCGAAGGCGAACCTGCGTCCACCCCCGCTGACCTCTGTTGATATTCCCTTAAGGAAAATCTTTTGCCAATACCCTTGTCTCTTTCGCGACGGCTCAGGCTTCCTTGAATCCGTATTCCGGCGTGCCCTGCTCGGCACCGTAATATTTGTAGGGCAGGAACTTGCCGGTGAAGGTCATCTTCACCCGGTCGCCCTTGGGGTTTTCCTGGCGGGAGATGTCGATGTCGAAGTCGATGGCGGACATGATGCCGTCGCCGAACTCTTCCTCGATCAGCGCCTTCCAGGCCGGGCCGTTCACCATCACCATTTCATAGAAGCGATAGATCAGCGGGTCCGTCGGGGGCATGGGCATGCCGCGATAAGGCACCTCGTTCAGCATGCGCTCCTCGACCTCGCTGAGGCCGAACAGTTCGGCGGCCGCCTTGGCCAGCGGCTTGACCAGCTTCATCTGGCCTAGCAGCGCCCCCACCACCAGGACCGGCGACATGCCGCCGATTTCATCGGTGATGTATTTCCAGGTCCATCCCTTCTCGCGCTTGATGTCGAGGATCTTCTCGGTGAGCTGTTCGCGCTTCATGGGGTCACTCCTTGAGGTCTTGAAGGTCGTGAGGGGTCAGGCGGCGGCGATGTCGCCGCCGGAAGGGGACAGGGGACCGGCGACGGGGCGGACCACCGGCGGGGTGCGGTGGTCGTAGCCGGGGGCAAGCGCCGACTTGAAGGTCTTGGAGCGCTCCACCAGGAAGTCGATGAGATGGTTGCGGACCGCGTAGAAGTCCGGCTGCTTGTGGATGTCGAGCCGCCGCCGATCGCGCGGCAGCGGGTTCTCCACGATCTCCGCCACCACCGCTTCCGGGCCGTTGGTCATCAGCACGATGCGGTCGGCCAGATAAATGGCCTCGTCCACGTCGTGGGTGATCATGAAGACGGTTTGCCCGGTCTCCAGGCAGATGCGGCGCACCTCGTCCTGGAGGGTGCCGCGGGTGAGGGCGTCGAGGGCCGAGAAGGGCTCGTCCATCAGCAGCATCTTGGGCTCGATGGACAGCGCCCGAGCGATGCCCACGCGCTGCTTCATGCCGCCCGAAAGCTCCGCCGGGCGCTTCAGCTCGGAGCCTTTCAGGCCCACCACCTCGATGAAGCGCAGCGCATGGGCGCGTACCTGCTCGCGGCTCCAATCTGGATGGCGGGAGGAGACGGCGTAGGAGACATTCCCCAGCACGGTGCGCCAGGGCAGCAAGGCGTGGCTCTGGAAGATCACGGCCCGGTCGAGGGCGGGCCCTTCGATGGCGCGGCCATCCACCACCGCCGCGCCGGAATCGGGCAGGTCGAGGCCGGCCAGGATGTTGAGCACCGTGGTCTTGCCGCAACCGGAATGGCCGATGATGCAGGCAAAGTCGCCCTTGTTCATGGAGAACCACAGGTCGTCGAAGACCGTGGTGGTGCGCCCGCCGGCGGCCTTGTATCGGCGGGAAATGCCTTCGATGGAGACGTAGCGGCTGGTCATCGCCTCACTCCGGATAGGTCACGAGGCGGGCAATGGCGGCGAGGATCTGGTCGAGACCCATGCCCACCACGCCGATTACGAGGATGGAGACGATCACATTGGTGATGGAGAGGTTGTTCCACTCGTTCCAGACGAAGTAGCCAATGCCCGTTCCACCCACGAGCATCTCCGCCGCCACGATGACGAGCCAGGCAATGCCGATGGAAATGCGCATGCCGGTGAGAATGGTGGGCGCCGCCGCCGGCAGGATGACGGTGAAGGCCCGGCGCAAGGGGCCGACCTCCAGCGTGCGGGCGACGTTCAGCCATTCCTTGCGCACATTGGCGACGCCGAAGGCGGTGTTGATCAGCATCGGCCACAGCGAGCAGATGAAGATCACGAAGATGGAGGAGAGCGTGGAATCCTTGATGGTGTAGAGGGCGAGCGGCATCCAGGCGAGGGGCGAGATGGGCTTGAGCACCTGGATGAAGGGGTCCAGCGCCCGGTTCATCAGCGGCGACATGCCGATGAGAAAGCCCAGCGGGATCGCCACGAGGGCCGCGAGGAGATAGCCCATCATCACCCGCGCCACGGAATAGGCGAGCTGAATGCCCAGACCCTTGTCGTTGGGGCCGTTGTCATAGAAGGGGTTGGCGAGATGCTTCCAGAGCGTCTCGCCCACCGCCAGCGGTCCCGGCATGGCGGACTTGCCGCTGGTGGCGGTGGCGCCCATGAGCTTGGCATATTCGGGGTCCATGCCGCTCGCCTCCTGGCCTCCCCGCACGGCGAGCTGCCAGGCGAGGAGGAAGGCGGCGAAGATCAGGACCGAGACGACCAGGGCGCGGGCCCGGAGGCTCAGCGACATGGGTCAGCTCCGGCGGATGGCGAAGCTCGCCACATAGTCTTCGGGCTTTGCCGGATCGAATGGCTTGCCCATGACCACGATGGTCTTGGACGAGGTGGGCGGGGTCTGGCCCAGTTCCTTCATCAGGCTGGCGGTCTGGGTTTCCAGGAACACCTTGCGGGCGATGCCGGCATAGTCCACGTCGCCCTTGATCTGACCCCAGCGCTTCATCTGGGTCAGGATCCATACGGCGAAAGCCTGGTAGGGGAAGGGATCGAAGGCGATGCGGTTGGGCACCTTCTCCACCTGCCCGAGGCCATTGGCGAAGGTGCCGGTGAGCACCTGTTCCACCACGATGGGCGGCTGGTTGAGATAATTGGCGGGCGCGATGGCCTCGGCGATCTCCTTCCGGTTCTCGTTTTTCTGGGCGTAGCCGGTGGCGTCGATGATGGCCTTGGTGAGGGCACGGAAGGTGTTGGGCGCCTTGGTGGCCAGCTCCTCGCTTGCGGCGAAGGAGCAGCAGGGGTGCCCGTCCCAGAGCTTCAGCGAGAGGATGTGGATGAAGCCGACGCCGTCATAGACCGCGCGCTGGTTGAAGGGGTCAGGGCCGAGATAGCCGTCAATATTGTCGGCCCGCAGGTTGGCCACCATTTCGGGCGGCGGCACGGAGCGGATCTGCACGTCCTTGTCCGGGTCGAGGCCAGCCTCGGCCAGATAATAGCGCAACAGGTAATTGTGCATGGAATAGTCGAAGGGGACGGCGAACTTGAAGCCCTTCCAGTCCTTCGGGTCGCGCTTGTCCTTGTGCTTCATGGCCAGCGTGATGGCCTGGCCGTTGATGTTCTCGATGGCGGGGATGGTGTAGGGGGTCGAAGGCGAGCCGATGCCCATGGAGATGGCCAGCGGCATGGGCGCCAGCATGTGGGCGGCGTCATACTCCCCGTTCAGCGTCTTGTCCCGGATGACGGCCCAGCCGGCGGTCTTGATGACCTCCACGTTCAGTCCGTAGCGCGAATAGAAGCCCAGCGGATGCGCCATGATGATGGGGGTGGCGCAGGTGATCGGGATGAAGCCGATCTTCAGGTCCTTCTTTTCCAGAGTGCCGGCGGTCTGGGCGAAGGCGTCGGTGATCTGGCCCAGCGGCAGGAATTGGGAGATGGCAGCGAGGGCCGTGGAGGCGCCCACCGCTTTCAGGAAGGCGCGGCGGGCGGGGGCCTGTGGGATGAGCGCCCGCATGATTGTCGCCTCGACGGCGCTGGCATAGCGCTCGTCTTCGCCGCCGGTGGCGACGCAGGACAGGTCATGCTCGTCCTGCGACGCATGCTGTCCGCACGAACAGCCGGAGGAAAAGAAACGGGAACCGCGCCGGAAGGGATCGAAGCTCGCCATGGATCGCCTCGCTTTGCTGGGCCCGGGAGGGCCGCGGGAAGGTGCCTTCCTCTACGCAATCCGTGTGCCAGACTTCAGCGGGCGACTTTTGCAAGCGATACCAAGGGGGGGCGCCTGAAAAATGATTTACGAGTTTTCGTGAATAACGAATTTTCGTGATAGACTTACGAAAAGTCGTAAGTCTCTGAGGTGGCCATGAGCCAGGGTGTCGCTGAGCCGGTCTCCCATTTCGGTCCCTTCGGACCGGCCTTCGACACCGCCATAGAAGCCCAATTGGCGGTGGACCTCGAAACCGGCGCCATCCTCGATGCCAATGGCGCGGCTGCGCACCTGCTCGGTTATGAGCGGGGCCGGCTGAAATCCATGCAGATTTTTGACCTGCATCCCGGCCAGGCGCCGGCGCTCATCGCCTTCACCCAGGCGGTGGAGGCACGCGGCACCTATTGGGCGCGCACCCTCTCTCCCCGGCGGGCGGACGGCACGGGCGCGCGCGTGGAGACCGGAGGCGTGCTGGTGCGCACGCCGCGCCGCCGCCGCCTGCTCATGACCTTGTGCGACCTGGATGCCCGCCAGCGGCGCGACATCGATGCCGCCGCCGACACCTTCATGCGCGAGGGGGTCGCCGAATGGCAGCGGGTGGACCGGGCCTTCCGGGACATCGAGCGGGAGAACCGCCTCATCCTGCGCGCCGTGGGGGAGGGCATCTATGGGGTGAATGCGGAGGGCAAGACCACCTTCGTCAATCCCGCCGCCGAGCAGATCCTGGGCTGGACCGCCGAGGAGATGATCGGCCAGGACATGCATGTGATGGTTCACCACCATCACCCCGACGGCTCCCATTATGCCCACGAGCATTGTCCCATCTATGCCGCCTTCCGCGACGGCGCGGTGCATCAGGTGGAGAATGAGGTGTTCTGGCATCGCTCGGGCAAGCCGGTCTGGGTGGAATATACCTCCACCCCCCTGCGCGACCGGGGCGTGCTCATCGGTGCGGTGGTGGTGTTTCGCGACGTGACACAGAAGCGCGAAGCCAACGAGCAATTGCGGGCGGCCCTTGCCGAGGTGGACAGCCTGCGCGAGCGGCTGGAGCTGGAAAACGCCTATCTCCAGGAAGAGATCCGGGCCGAGGGCAGCCATCGCGGCATTATAGGCCGCTCCGAGGCCATCCAGAAGGTGCTGCGGCAGGTGGAACTGGTCGCCCCCACCGATGCCACCGTGCTGGTGACGGGGGAATCGGGCACCGGCAAGGAGCTGATCGCCCGCGCCATCCATGAGGCCAGCGAACGCCATGAGCGCCCGCTCATCCGCGTCAATTGCGCCGCCATTCCGCGCGAGCTGTTCGAGAGCGAGTTCTTCGGCCATGTGAAGGGCGCCTTCACCGGCGCCCTGCGCGATCGCATCGGCCGTTTCGAGCTGGCGGACCGGGGCACCCTGTTCCTGGACGAGGTGGGAGAAATCCCCCTGGAGCTCCAGAGCAAGCTTCTGCGCGTCCTCCAGGAGGGCCAGTTCGAGCGGGTGGGCGAGGAGCGCACGCGGCAGGTGGATGTGCGCATCATTGCCGCCACCAATCGCGACCTGCGCGGCGAGGTGAGAGCGGGGCGCTTCCGGGAAGATCTCTTCTACCGCCTCAATGTGATGCCCATCGAATCCGTGCCGCTGCGGGAGCGGCGGGAGGATATCCCGCTCCTTGCGATGCATTTCCTCTCCGCCAGCCGAAAGCCGGCGGACCGCTCGCTGCAACTGAGCGAGGGGGATATGCGGCGCCTCTCGGCCTATGACTGGCCGGGCAATGTGCGCGAGCTTCAGAACGTGATCGAGCGTGGCATCATCCTGGCGCGCAATGGACGCCTGACCATCGATCTGCCGGGGGGAGAGCGGCGCACCGCCGCGCCCAGCGCGCCTGTCGTCCCGAGCCCATTGGAGACGGAGGAGGAGCGCCGCATGCGCCTGCGGGAGAGCATCCTCAAGGCCCTGGAGGCGGCAGGGGGCAAGGTCTCCGGCCCTGGCGGGGCGGCCGAGCGCCTCGGCCTCAAGCCCACCACTCTTGCCTCGCGCATGAAGGCCATGGGGATCGAGGCGCCGCGCCTCCGTTGAGCGCTTGCGTCAGTAGTCCCATTGGGCGCCGATGCCCACGGAGGTGTTGCCGTCGGCGCCCGTCGCGCCCTGGAGGCGGATGTTGCGCGTCAGGTCCAGATCGATGGTGGCCTGTGAGGAGTTGGGCGTCGTGCCTTGCCGGACGCCCAGATAAAGCCGGTCATTGATGCGCCGGCCGATGCCGATCTCCCCGCCCGTGCCCGCCGCGTTCGTCCCGACGCTGAGGCTGTCCACGCCCAGTGAGCGCCGCAGATTGCCGAGCAGCGCATTGCCCTGGCCGGACAGCGCCGTGACGGCCTGGGCCACCTGGAGCGCCTGGCCGGCTGAGAGCTGGCCGGCCGAGCGGCCAAACAAAAGGCGCGCCACCACTTCATCCTGTGGCAATTCGGGCGTCGACGTGAAGGTGATTTCCGGCTGCGAGGCGCGCCCCGAGACGATGATGCGCGCGGTGACATCGCTGGCCGCGCTTTCGGCGACGAAATCAAGATCGGGATCGGTGTCGCCGTTGAAGGTCAGGCGACCGCGCGTAAAGTCGAGCCGGCGGCCGATGATTTCCAGCCGCCCGCGCAGCATCTCGAAGCCGCCAATGGTTTGCGGCGCGGCGCTGGTGCCACGCACCTGGATATTGCCTGCCAGTTCCGCGTCAAGTCCCATGCCGCGCACGAACACCCGGTTGGGTGCGTTGATGGTCAGGTCCAGCGTGGCCACGAACGGGCTCGGTGCGCCGCGTCCCGGCCGCTGGGGCGGCTGGCGCAAGGCGGCGGGTGTGCGGCTGCCGGGGGGCAGGTTCACGTGCCGCACATTGAGCGCCTTTGCGCCGCCCGGCAGGCGATCGGGGATGTTCACGTCCATCTCCCGCACCTCAATGGTGCCGGAAATGGCGGGGGTGCGCGCCAGAGCGCCCGAGAGAGCAAGGCGCCCCCCGGCGACGAGGCGGATGAGTTCGCTATTGGCAAGCTGGGCGTTGTTGAGGGTTAGGTCCACCCGCCCGGGGAAGCTGCCGGCTGGATCGAGGGCGATGGTGCCCTGGCCCTGGATGCTGCCACCATTGGGGGTGAAGGCCTGGAAGGATGAGACCGTCAAGCTCCGATCCGTACCGGTGATCACCGCCTGGATGCGCTCCAGCGTGATGCCATGGATGGCGTCCTCATAGCGCCCGCCGCTGATGCGGATCGTGCCGCCGGCGCGCGGTTCCTCCAGGGTGCCGCGCAAGGTCAGGTCCACCGCCGCCGTTCCGGCAGCCCGCGCGCCCGAGGTCGCGAGCATGGCATTGGCGATGGCCAGCGACACGGAGCCGCGAATGGTCAGGTCAAGCGCTCCATTGGAGACAGGAATGAAGCCGTTGATGGTCACCCCCGACAGGGACGGTCCCGACAGGGCGGAAGCGATGCTGGCCCGGCCATCCGCCAGGGTGCCATTGGCCCGGAAGTCGAAGGGGCCGGCCCCCGCCGCCGTGATCTGGGGCATGGTGGCCCGGTTCACCGTCACATCGTAGCGGCCGGTGGGCGCAGCCGGCGTGCCGGTGATGCGGGCATTGGCGGCCAGCGTGCCGCTCGGCGAGAGGGTCGGATCCACGAGCGCCGCGAGCGCCAGCGGCACCGCGCGGGCTTCCAGCGTCAGATCGAGGGTATCGCCCGCGCGGCCCTGTGCGGTCAGGCTGCCGCCGCCGGACAAGGCGAGGGCGAATCGGTCGAGGGTTGTGTTGCCCGCCTCATAAGTCAGGGTTGCGGGGGCGGTCAGGGTGGCGGTGGTGCGATCGCGGGCGAGCCGCAGCGTATCCACGCGCAGCCTCTGCGCCTCGCCCTGCCTGGCGAGCAGGGCACGGGTGGTGAGCGTCGCGCCCTGGGCATCCGCATCCAGCGCCAGCCGCGTGCCTTGGCCTTCCGGCTGGGCGGTGAGGCGCGCCCGGGTGATGGAAAGGGTGCCGGCCTCGATGCCGGTGGCATCCACAGAGCCCTGGATGGCGGCCGATACCCGCGGGTCGGTCACGGACAGGTCGATGCGGGCATTGGCCACCCGCTGGCCCGAGGCCAGGAGATTGGCGAAGGTGCCGCGCACGGTCACGCGCTGGACGCCGCCCGGCGCGTCGAGGCTGACCGTGCCTTCGGCCCGACCTCCTAGCTCGGTCAGGGTCAAGGCGGAAATGTCCGCGAGATCGCCCGCCACCAGCGTGAGGTCCCCCGTGGCAAGGCCCGTGGGCGCGAGCGTCACGGCCCCGCGCGCGGTGACACTGCCAACGGCGAGGTCGAGGCCCGTCAGCGCCCGTGATCCATCCGCCCCGGTGCTGAAGGCGAGCGTTCCGCGCGAGGCCTTACCGCCGACCTTACCCTGGAGCTGGCCTGTTCCGGAGACCCGTCCGGTGAGATCCTTGGCGGCCACGTCGATGGCCAGGCCCTCGATGGCGTGGCCCATGGCCTTGCCTTGGGCGATGGTGGCCTGAGCCGTCATATCCAGGGAAGCGAGGCGACCGGAGAAGGCGGCCTTTGCCTGCGCCGCCCCTTCCAGACGCCCGTCCAGGCGCGTGAGATCGGGCAAGGAGAGCTGCGCGGCAAGATCGGCGGTGGTCGCATCAATGCGGCCGTTCACCGCCAGGGCCGCGCCCGTGGCGTCGACCGTGAAATTGTCCACTGCGACGGCGCCGTCCGGTGCAACGGACAGGCCGCCCTTGAAGTGCGAGGCGCCGCCTGCCAAGCCGTCGAGGGTGGCATCGCCCGTCGTCACGTCGCGGGCTGTGCCGTTGACCGACAAGGCGACCGCCCCGCCCGCACCGGTGCGCTTTACGTCGGCGGTGAGGGCGAGAAGGCCGGCCAGTGGCCGCCCGGCGAACGGGGACAGGGCCGCGAGGTCCAGGCGCGCCACGTCGAGCCGGCCCTCAATATTGGCGAGGTCGGCCTTGCCTGCAAAGCGCAGGTCGATACCGGAGAGGCGCACCGTTGCCTCGGTGAGGACAGGATCCTCGCCGCGCAATCGTACGCCGCGCAGGGCCAGCGTTCCCTGCGGGCCCAGGGCTGCGGCGACCTTGGGATCGTTGGCGGACAGGCCATCCCCGGTGGCATCCACCTTCAATGCGAAGGTGCCGGCACCGTCGGGCACGGCGCTCGCCTCGGCCTTGAGGGCCCCGGCGCCATAGCCGAAGCCCGTCACCTTGGTGGCATTCACCCGCATCTGCATCTGCGGTTCAAGCACGGTGCCGGAAATCCCGCCGTCCAGACGGGCCTCGTCCCAGGCAAGGCCCGGCAGCAGGGCGGAATAGCGGTCCGCCGCGCCGGTGCGGGCCTGGAAGGTGAGGGTGATCGGCCCGTCCGTGGGCACGCCGCCGCGGGCGGAGAAGCTGAAGCCGGCGGACCTCAAATCGAGCGCGTCCACCTGGAAGCCGCCGTCCGCCTTCATGACGATGCGGCTCGACAGGTCGCTTTCGCCTTCGAACAGCCGGGAATAAGCCTTGGGCAGCGCCCGCCCCACATCGCCGCGCGCGGTCAGTTGCACCACCCGGCCACCATCCTGGGCGCGCACCGAGGCGGAGCCTTCCAGATGCGCCAGGTCGCCCGCGGTGGCATCGAGCGTGCCCGACCAGGCATCCAGGGTGCCCGCGCCCTTCACTTGCGCCTCGAAGGCGGGAAGGCCCTCAAGGCCGGCAAGGCGCGCGAAGATGCCGCCCGCCGGCTCGCGGGCGGTGATGTCCACGTCGAGTGCCGCCGTCTCCGGGGCATAGCGCACCGTGCCGGCGGCAAAGCCTTCGGCATCCCGGCGGTTGAGGTTGAAGTTCAGCGACAGCCCTTGTCCGAGACCGTCGATCTTGAGCCCGCCCTCGAAACCGAAGCGGGCTTTCTGGCCGAAGACGGGCTCATCAAGGTCCACCGCCGGTGCCTCGATACGGTCTACGATCACCCGCAGGTTGCGAGCAAAGCCGGACTGCGAGGACGCCTGCGCCGGGCGCGGCGGCAAGTCGGGCTGGCGCTGGACGGTGACGCGCTCCGCACTTACCAGGGCCACCGTGACGCTGCCGGAAAGCAGGGCCAGCGGGCTCCAGGCGAGGGAGAGGCCCTCCACGCGGGCGAACGGGCCATCCGGATCGGACAGATCGATGCTGGCCACCCGCATGTTGGACGGGATGAAGCCGGACAGCCCCTCAATGCGCACGCTCAGTCCGTCTCCGGATGCGAGGCGCCCGGCGAGCGAGGCCACCATGTCGCGGCCGGGGGGCGTCTGGATCAGGCCGAAGCCGGCCAGCAGGAAGCCCACCAGGAAAATGGCGAGAGAGATCAGGGAGCGCGAAACGAGACGGAGGGCGCGCATCAGAAGGACTGCCCCAGGCTGACATACAGCCCGTAATTTGTGCCGGCCACCTGTGCGTCACCGGGGAAGGCGAGGTCGAGCCGGATCGGCCCGATGGCGGTGTAGTAGCGCAGGCCGATGCCGTAGGAATATTGCAGGTTGCTGAAGTCCGGCACGTCAGAGGCGAAGGCGGCGCCGAGATCGAAGAAGGGCACGATGCCGATGGTGTCGGTGATGCGGATGCGCGCCTCGGCGGAGGCGGTGAAGAAGCTCAGGCCGCCGACAATGATGCCCTGAGCGTTGCGGGGGCTTGCCGCCTGGTATTCGTAGCCGCGCAAGGTTCCTCCCCCACCCACATAGAAGAGCCGCTGCGGAGGGGCATTCTCGTACTGGGCTCCGAAGATGGAGCCCGCCGCCACCTTGCCCGCGAGGATGAAGCGATTGTCTTCGTCCAGGGCCTTGTAGGTGGAAATCGAGGCTTTCATGAGAACGGGACCTGCGCCGTCGCCGCCGAAATAGGCGAAGGGCTCCACCGTGGCGCTGGCCCGCACGCCGCGGGAAGGGTCGAGCAGGCTGTCGGTATTGTCGAAATTGAAGTCGAACGGCACGCCGGCAATGGGATAGTCGCGCCAGCCGTCGCTGTCCTCCACCTTCGAGGCTTCCAGGTCCAGTCCCACCTGGAGGCTCATATAATCGTTGAACCGGTGCCGTACACCGCCGAGGAAGGTGACGGCCTCGCGCACATAGGCATTGGTGACTTCCCGCAGCACCGACGCCTGGGCGACGAGGTCGTCATTGGGGGTGAAGATGCCGGGCTTCATGAAGGTGGCAGAAGCCTTGTAGCCGAAGGGGTCGGCATCGGGCACCGCGTCCGATTTCTCGCCGAACCAGGACGCCTGGGCGTCGAGGCGCAAGGTCTCGCCGCCACCGAACAGGTTGCGGTGACCCCAGAAGGCGTTGGCGGTGGAGCCGTCGGTGTTGGAATAATTGGCCGAAAAGCCCACATAGCGCGGCTTGCGCTCGCCGATCTGCACCTCGATGGGCAACTCCCCGCGGGCATTCAGCCGGTCTGCCTCGATGAAGCGAACGGAGCCGATGATTTCATAGGTCAGCAGGCGCCGGCGTAGGCGTTCCAGGCGATCGGGGGAGAACGGTTCGCCGGGCCGGATGTCGATGCGCTCGGGCACGAAATTGGGTGGCAGGCTTTGCGCGCCGCTGACCGTGAACGGGCCGAAGGTGGCCACCGGCCCGGGGGCAACCAGGAAGGTGACATTGAGGGTACGGGTGGCATGGTCGGCCACCACGTCCTTGGCCGTGATCTTGGCGAAGGGATGGGCTTCGTCCCGCAAGCGCGCCACGATCCGCCCCTCGGCGGCGATCACGGCGGTGGAGCGCGCCGGTTCGCCCGTCAGCAGGTTGAGGCTGCGCAGCGTCGGGGGAGAGGGGAGGGGCTTGCGGGTGGCGGCATCGAGGATGCGCACCTCGCCGAAGGTGAAGCGCGGGCCGGTCTCCACGCGCACCACCACCGGGACGGGCCCGGCCTTTCGGGCTGCATCGACGGCGGCGAACACGTCCGGCGCATCCGGCGGGCGGCCGGCCACCGTGATCTTCAGGTGCCCGCCATAATAGCCCTGGGAGAACAGGGCGGCGACGATCCGGTCATTGTCCGCCAGGGCGCGGCGCACGAGACCGGCCGCCCCTGAGGGCGGGGCCCGGCGCAAGGTCTCCAGGTTCGAGGCCTGTGTCACGGCAGAGCGGGCGTCCCCGTCTCCGGTCACCTCGAACGAGACGTCATAAGGCACCGCATCGGCGACAGGGGCTTCCTTCTGCGCCGCATCGGGATTGAACCAGGCAATGGCCTGGTCAAAGAAGGTGGGATCGTCGGCACGGGCGGGAGACGCGCAGAACAGGGCGCTCGCCCCCGCGGCCACGAGGAAGACGTAAGAGAGGCGGACGAAGACCTCGCCGGAAGTGCTGCGTGACGTCAGACGCCGGTGGGTAGGTCGCAACGATGCTCCGCCTCGGTGGAAATCCAGGGTCAGCCGATCTTAGCGGTCGTGTTTCCGAACGTCCATGCGCGAGGCATGGCGTCGTTAAGGGAGTGTAAGGCTAAGCCTCTGATTTCTCGATGAACGGACACCAGATCCATGGGCAATGCGAGCCGCTGCGGCGGTTCCCTGTGTCTGTGGGTACCTGCCTGCAAGGTCCTCAGCTTGGCTCTTGCCATGCCTGGAACAGACCCTCGACACATTTCGGCCAAAGTGCGAGGGTGCTGCCAACGGGAGGCTGTTCGAAAACTCATTGTTCCGCCGCAGCTTGCGCGGGCGCCCGGCGTTCGGAGAAGCCCACCGCATCCACGGGTGGGCTTGCGCCCCCTTTTGCAAGGATTGTCCTCCCTCTCTCCTGGGGCGACCCGCGGCGAGGTGGGTCGCACAAGCATAAAGGCGTGAGTTTTCAAGCAAATAGAGCGGACGGGGGACAGAGTGAAGCACAAGCTGACCTTGTATATCGTTATCGCCCTCATCCTGGGCGTGATCGTCGGATACGCGAACCACCTTCTCTGGCCGGAGCCCAAGGTCGCCGAGAATATCGCCAATCACATCTCGCTCATCACCGAGATCTTCCTGCGCCTCGTGAAGATGATCATCGGGCCGCTGGTGTTCACCTCATTGGTGGCGGGCGTGGCGCATATGGGCGACATGAAGACCATCGGCCGCGTGGGCGGCAAAGCCATGCTGTGGTTCATCACCGCATCTCTGGTCTCGCTCTTCATCGGCATGGTGATGGTGAACCTCCTGGCTCCCGGCAAGGACCTCAACATGCCGCTGCCGCCGGTGGACGCGGCCTCCGGCATCCATGCGGGATCCTTCTCGCTCGATGAGTTCATCAAGCATGCCGTGCCTAGCAGCGCGGTGGGGGCACTGGCCAATAACGAGGTGCTTCAGATCGTCATCTTCTCCATCTTCTTCGGCGTGGCGGCGGCCTCCGTGGGGCACAAGGCGCGCGTGCTGGTGGCGCTGATCGAGGAGGCCTCGCACGTGATCCTGAAGATCACGGGCTATGTGATGTCGCTGGCGCCGCTCGCGGTGTTCGCGGCCATCGCCTCCATCGTGACGGAGCACGGGCCAGGCATCCTGCTCACCTATGGCAAGTACATGGCCTCCTTCTATCTGAGCCTTGCCATCCTGTGGTGCGTGATGTTCGGGGCCGGCTTCCTGTTCCTCGGCAAGACGGCGGTGCGGGTGGTGTCGCTGCTGCGGGCGCCGTTCATCGTCGCCTTCACCACCGCCTCCAGCGAGGCGGCCTATCCTTCCATGATGCGCCAGCTGGAACGGGTGCCGGTGAGCGAGAAGATCGTCAGCTTCGTGCTGCCGCTCGGCTATTCGTTCAACCTGGACGGCTCCATGATGTATTGCACCTTCGCCGTGCTCTTCATCGCCCAGGCCTATGGCATCGAATTGAGCTGGAGCCAGCAGATCGTCATGCTGCTTGCCCTCATGGTCACATCCAAGGGCATGGGCGCCGTCCCGCGTGGCTCCCTCGTGGTGGTGGCCGCGACGCTGGAGATGTTCAAGCTGCCGTCAGCCGGCCTGCTGCTGATCCTGGGCGTCGACCAGTTCCTGGACATGGGCCGCTCCGCCACCAACGTCATCGGCAATGGCCTTGCCACCACCGTGGTCGCCAAATGGGAAGGCGAGAATGTGGATGTGGGCAAGGATGACGCGGACGAGGAACTCGCCATCGCCTCCTGACGGTGGAGGGCCCCGCATTGCGGGTGCGGGGGCACCGGTTTCCGGCCGGCGGCGGTTCGTCGCCGACCGGGCTTAATCGCAGCGATAATTGCCCTTCAGGCCCGCGCCTCCGCCGCTCGCCATGCCGATGGCGGGGCTGCTCAGATTGCCCTTCACGGTGAAGCTGTAGCCGGCGGGGCCGTTTGGAGCTCGCAGGGGGCGGGGAACCATGTAGAGGTCCACCGTATTGCGGACGAGATTGATGGTGCCGCGCCCCAGCGCCTGAACCGCATCGGTCTCGATCACGATCACAGGATCGGTGCGGCCGACGCCATTGGTGAAAGCCAGCGGCACCTTCACGCATCGCAGCGGGCTCTCGCCCTTCATCACATTGGCATTGAACAGGCCCCCCAGCACGCCGAGGCCCGCAAGGTCCAGCATGCCGGTGCCCAGGCGTCCGTTGCGCACGCGTGCGGTGGCGGTGCCCCCCAATGTCCGCAGCAGGTCGGTATCGACGCCCAGGCGCGCCGTCACGTCGAAGTCGAGGCGCACCGTGCCGGAGGCGGAAACGCCGCCCTTGCTGCCACGCATGAACGAGGCGAGGGGCCAGCCCTGGCCGCCGCCCTTTGCCCGCAGCACCGCTTCTCCTTCATTGGTGACGATGGCCTCGATTGTCCCGCCGCCATAGCGCACCCGCACCGGATCGCCCCGCAGCACGCCGTGCTCGAGCTTGATCCGCGCCTCGATGCCGCTCGCCCCCTCTCCTGACCCGTCGAGACGGTCGGCGCTCACCTTCACGTCGGCGTCGGTGGAGGCGAGGATGTCCAGCTGGCTTCCGCCGTCGGGTGCGCTGGCGCCGACAATGGCAATGCGCGGAATCGGCGGGCTGTCATCGTTTCGGCGGAACACCTCTCGCAGTTCGTCGACATAGAGCATGGGCGAATGGATCTGCCCGGAGACAAAGCTGCGATCTCCGCGCGCTTCCGAGGTCAGGGTGCCGTCGATGCGGGTGCGGCCGAGCTCCACCTTCCCGTCTGCCTTGAGGCTGTCCACCGTGCCGGTGATGTCGCCGGAGAAGCGCGCCGGGCCGTCGAAGTCGCTGGAGACGCCAAGGGCGCGGACGAAGTGTTGCCAATGGGGCACATTGATATCAGCGTTGAACTGCGTGGGCTGCGGCCCCTTGGTGCGCGGCAAATCGTCGAGGGTGAGTGCCAGCTTTGCCGTGATGAGGTCCGTATCCTGCAGCTCCGCCGTGAAGGCGTTGATGCCCAGCGTGCCGTCCGCGTCGGAGACGGCGATATTGCCCACGAAGCGTCCCAGGTCGCCCGCGGATCCCCCCGGCAGAAGCAGGACGTCGGACACCGCGATGTCGATGCTGCCGGCCAGCTCCACCTGGGAAAAATCCAGCACGTCGCCGATGCTGCCGGTGAGTCGGAAGATGGGCTTGTTCTCCGGCCCCGCCACCACGGAGATGCCGCGCAGCGCCACTTCGCCATCGGGGCCGCGTTCCACCCGCGCCACCTGGATGGGGCCGATCTCGCGCAGGCTCTCGGCGAAGGCATTGGTGCCGATGTGGATGTTGTTCAGCATCAGGCCGCGCGGGCCGTTGAGGAAATGGCCGGACAGGCGGGTCACGGCGATGTCGCGGATGGAGACGGCAGGCGGGGCGTCGGGGTCGATGTCGGCCACGGCGTTCAGGGCGATGCCCTTGCCGCGCAGGGCATCGTCCACCTTGCCGTCGAGGGTGACGCGGGCGCCCTCCGGAAGGGTGAAGTCTACCTTCAGGCGCGGCACCGACAAAGCATGGCTCTCGATCCCCAGCTCTGCCGACATGTATCCCGATCCGCCGCCAATGGGGGCGATGCGCGCCAGCGCCAGGAGGTCGTCCAGATTGGTGGTGCGCGCGGTGAGGGACGCAACCATGTGGTTCTCGAATTCGAGATCAGGCGCGCGCACAACAAGGCTGCCGCTCAGCCCTTCCGATCCGAACAGGATCTTCGCGCCATAGGGGCGCTCGTCGCCGGTCGCAAATTCCGGCTGCTCCTTTTCCCGATCAAACACGAAGCTCAAATCCAGCGGGCGGCCGTTCAGCTTGCCCTTGGCCACCCCCTTTTCGCGGCCGTCCTCCGGGAAGGTGCGCAGCCGATCCACGTCCAGCAGGAAGCGCCAGCCGCGCTCGGGGTCGTTGAAGTCCACGCTCACCCGATCGAGCTTGAGATGCGGCAGGTGCTGGAGCAGGCGAACCGGGGAGGCGAGGATCGAGCCGGGGGCAGGATTGAGGCGTTGGTGGATGAGGATGTTGAACCGGGCATCGGCCAGCGCGAAGCCGAAGAAGGGGCTGTCCGGCCGCAACTCGGCATAGGGCGCGAGCGCCAGAACAAGCTCGCCGATTTCCGCTTCTTCGCCCTCTGCCGCAGAGACCACCTGTCGCGCATGGACCGCAAGCCGGGGCCGGAACGTGATGGAGACTTCGCCTTTCACCGTGATCGGCTGACCCCAGATCTGCGTCAGCCCGCGCTCCACCAGGCTGCGTCGCAGCGGATCAGCCGCCGGCAAGCGCGCCAGCAGGAGGAAAGCGCCGGCCAGGAGCCCGGCCAGTACGCCA
Organism: Aquabacter sp. L1I39; assembly: GCF_017742835.1. Lineage (GTDB taxonomy): Bacteria > Pseudomonadota > Alphaproteobacteria > Rhizobiales > Xanthobacteraceae > L1I39. The sequence goes on along the minus strand of NZ_CP072392.1, from coordinate 1,464,885 downwards.
AGGGCCAGAACCGCCCGCAACGCCCATCGGACCATTACGCCATTCCCCGCCGGATGCCGGCTTTCCCAGAGGGGTCCACTCCCCTCCCATATCGGCGGCCCGGCACGCGCGGTTCCGCCCCATGTCGCTTCGTCAAGCCAAGACGAGGAATGCACCCCGGGCGGCAGGCTGTAAAGCCGGCGGACGCGCGCCTCACAGGCGCAGCACGCAGGCGCCTCCGGTCAATCCTGCGCCCGCTGCGCTCATCAAAAGCGTCTCGCCCAGCCGGAAAGGCCGGTTGCGATGTGCCAGCGACAGGGTCAGCGGGATGGTGGCGGCGGAGGAATTGCCGAACTGCGCCACGGAACTGAGAACCTTGGAGCCGGGAATGCCGAGGGCGTGAGCCACCGCATTCATGAGCCGGGCATTGGCCTGGTGGGGGACGAAATGGTGGATCTGCTGCGCTTCGAGACCGGCGCGCACCAGCGCATGGCGGGCGCTGTCGCTCATGAGGCGCACCGCCTCCACGAACACCGCCTGCCCGTCCGTGATGGTCATGCGGGTGTCTTCCACAGGCACGCCGGGCGCAAAGGGGCGACTCGATCCGCCCGCGGGAACCTGGATCAGCCCGTACCCCGCCCCATCCGACGCCAAGTGGGCGGAGAGCACACCCGCCTCCGCGCGCGGGCTCGGCGCCACCACCACCGCGCCGGCCGCATCGGCGAACAGGACACAGCTTGCCCGCTCGGCCGGATTGATTCGCCGGCTCAGGAGATTGGCCGCGATCACCAAAGCGGGCGTGCCCGAGGTGCGGGTGAAGGCCTCGGCCATGACCAGGGCATAGAGAAAGCCGCCGCAGGCGCCCGCGAGGTCCACCGCGCCGCAGCCGGAAAGCCCCAGCTTGTGCGCCACCAGGGGGGCGGAGGGGGGCAGGAGGTGGTCGGGCGTCGATGTGGCCAGCAGAGTGAGGCCGATGCTCTTGGGAGCGAGGCCTTGGCCCTCCGCCTCGGTGAGCGCCATCCGCCCCGCCGCGGCTGCGAGGTCGGAGAGGGTGTCCTCCGGGGCCGCCCAACGCCGCTCCAATATGCCCGTGCGCCGTGCGATCCAGCCCGGCCCGAGGCCGAGGCGGGCCTCGATCTCTTCATTGGGCACGCGGCGGTCGGGGACCGCATGGCCGAAGCCGAGAAGGGTGGTGCCTTTGGTCACGCCGCCACACCGAAGCGCGCGCCGGCCTCGGCCATGGCGTCATAGACCCGGTCGAGTTCAGCGGCGGTGACGCAATAGGGGAGCATCACATAAAGCACGTTGCCCAGCGGGCGCACCAGGAGGTCGCGTTCCAGGAAGAAGGCGCGCAGGCGCGGCCCGGCCTCGGCCAGATAGCCGCCATCGGGCACGTTGAGGTCGATGGCGGCGATGGTGCCGCACTGGCGCGGCGACGAGAAATGCGGGTCCTGCCCCAGCCGGAACAGCCGCTGCTCCTGCATGCGGGCGAGATGGGCGATGCGCTCCGCCACCGGCTCGTTCTGCCAGACCCGGACATTGGCGAGCCCGGCGGCGCAGGCAATCGGGTTGGCGGTATAAGAGGAGGAGTGGAAGAAGGTGTGCCGGCGGTCGGTTGAGTAATGGGCGTCGAAAATCTCTTGTGTTGCGAGGGTGGCAGCGAGTGGGATCGCGCCCCCGGTCAGGCCCTTGGAGGTGCACAATATGTCCGGCCGCACGGCCGCCTGCTGGCAGGCGAAGAGGGTGCCCGTGCGGCCCCAGCCGGTCATCACCTCGTCCAGGATGAAGAGTGTGCCGGTGGCCTCGGCGATCGCGTGCAGGTCCCGCAGCACGGAGGGCGGGTACATGCGCATGCCGCCCGAGCCCAGCACCAGCGGCTCCAGGATGAGCGCGGCGGTCTCTCTGGTGCGGGCCAGGGCCTCGAAAGCGTCCAGCGTCTCCTGCTCCCGGCCGGCGACGGGAAAGGGGATGCGGTCCACGTCGAACAGGATGGGCTCATAGGCGGCGTTGAACACGCCCCGCGCGCCTACGCTCATGGTGCCGATGGTGTCGCCGTGATAGCTGTCCTCCATCACCACGATGCGGGTCCGCCGCTCGCCGCGATTGCGGAAGGTGCCGAGCGCCATCTTCAGCGCCACTTCCACGCAGGTGGAGCCCGAATCGGAAAAGAAGACGTGATCGAGGCCGGCTGGGGCGAGCTTCACCAGTTCGCGCGCCAGGGCTTCAGCAGGTTCGTGGGTGAAGCCGGCGAAGATGATCTGGTCGAGGCTCTCGCTCGCTTCCCGGAGCGCCGCCATGATGGTGGGATGGCGGTGGCCGTGGGTGATGACCCACCAGGACGAGATGCAGTCCAGGATGCGCCGCCCGTCCTCGCTCTCCAGATAGGCGCCCTGCGTGCGCACGATGCGCGGCGGCGCCGGCTCCGTGGCGTGCTGGGTGAAGGGGTGCCAGACGGGGGAGGACGACAGCATCAGGCAAAGTCCCGCAGGTCGAAATGGGCGGCAAAGGCGGCGGCGAGCCGCTCCGGGTCCAGCGGATCGAGCACCGGCAGCCGGCCCAGGATCTTTACGCCCGAAAACTCCGCGATGACACGGGCATTGTCCGGCATGTCCGGACCGATAAGGGCGACGCCGTGGATGGGCATGTTTCGCCGCCGCAGGGCCTCGATGGACAAGAGGGTGTGGTTGATGGTGCCGAGCGTGGCGCGCGCGCACAAGATGACCGGAAGGCCCCAGCGCGCGAACACATCAATGGTCAGCAGTGCGCGGGTAAGCGGCACCAGCAGCCCGCCGGCGCCCTCGATGACCAGCGGGCCATCCCACTCCGGCGGCACCAGGGCATCGGGATCGATGGTGACGCCTTCCGCCTCTGCGGAGAGGTGGGGCGAGGCGGGGAGCTTCAGCCGATAGGCCTCGTGCAGGATACGCTCCGCCGGCACACGGCCGAGACGGGCGACCGTGGCGCTGTCCGTCTCTTCCTCAAGGCCCGATTGCACAAGCTTCCAATAGCGCGCCCCCAAGGCCCCTGTCAGGGCAGCGCTGAAGATGGTCTTGCCGATGCCGGTATCGGTGCCGGTGACGATGAAGGCGGGCATTCTGGTTCCCCGGACGCGCGCTCAGGCGGCCACGTCTTGAAGCGCGAACGCGATGGCGTCCACCAGGCCGTCCACGGTCGCCACATCCACGTTCAGGGTGAGCGAGATGCGCAGGCGCGCCGTGCCCTCGGGCACCGTGGGCGGGCGGATGGCGCGGCAATCGAAGCCCGCCGCCTGCACCCGCCGCGCCACCTCCATGGCCCGGGCGTTGGAGCCGATCATTACGGGAATGATCTGCGATCCGCTGGCCGGCACGCCGAGGCGGGAAGCCAGCCGGGATTCCGCGTGCCGCACGAGGGCCGACAGACGGTCCCGCCGCTCGGGCTCTTCGGCGCACATGCGCAGCGCCTCGCGCACCGTTGCGGCCATCAGCGGCGAGGGCGCCGTGGCATAGATGAAGGGGCGGGCCCGGTTGATCAGGAAGGAAATGAGGCTCGAGTGCGCGCTCACCAGCGCGCCGGACACGCCCAGCCCCTTGCCGCAGGTGTGCAGGCTGACGAGGCATTCGCGCCCCTCGAAGGCGGCGCCGAGGCCTCGCCCCTGTGCACCGAACACGCCGGTGGCGTGGGCCTCGTCCACCACCAGGAAGCCGTCATGGCGCTCCGCCACGGCCACGAGATCGGCGAGCGGGGCGGCATCGCCATCCATGGAATAGATGCTTTCCACGGCAAGCCAGGGCGTGCCCCGCCCACCCTCGGCGCGCCAGGCGCGGATGGCGTCCTCGAAGGATTGGGCGTCATTGTGCGCGGCGGAGACCACCTTCGCCTTGCCCGCCGCCATGCCGGAATGAACGCTGGCATGGATCAGCGCGTCATGGACAACGAGGTCCTCGCGCCGGGGCAAGGTGGAGAAGAGGGCGAGATTGGCGTCGAAGCCGCTGCCGAAGAACAGGCAGGCCGGGGCGCCGAAAAAGGCGGCGGCCTCGGCCTCCAGCGCCTCGTGCTCGGGATGATTGCCGCGCAGGAGGCGCGATCCCGCCGCGCCCACCGGAACGCCACGCGCCAGAGCCGCCTGAACCGCGCCGGCGAGGCGGGGCGACCCGGCAAGGCCGATATAGTCGTTGGAGGCGAAGTCGTATCCCTCGCGCCCCTGGAGCGATCGGCCCCGAGCGCGACCCCTCAGGCCGGCGAGGGTGGTCTCGAACCGCGCGAGCCGCGCTCCGTTCATTGGCGGGTTTCCGCCTCCGGCGCCGCCAGATCCTCGCCCGTGATGCCCAGACGGCGGAACAGGGCGGCGTCGTGGTCCTCGCCGGGATTGTCGGCGGTCAGCAGGCAATCGCCCACGAAGATGGAATTCGCGCCAGCAAAGAAGCACATGGCCTGCAATTCGTCGCTCATCTCGGTGCGGCCGGCGGACAGGCGCACATGGGAGGTGGGCATGAGGATGCGGGCGAGCGCGATGGTGCGCACGAACTCGAACGGGTCCACCGGCTTGGCATTGGCGAGGCGCGAGCCGGGAATGGGGATGAGCATGTTGATGGGCACGCTTTCCGGCGGCACGTCCATGTTGGCGAGCGTCAGGAGCATGTCGATGCGGTCGTCGCCGGTCTCGCCCATGCCCAGGATGCCGCCCGCGCACACCTTGATGCCGGCGTCACGCACATTGGAGAGGGTCTCCAGGCGGTCGGCGAAGGTGCGGGTGGTGATGATCTCGCTGTAATAGCGCTCGGACGTGTCGAGGTTGTGGTTGTAATAATCGAGCCCGGCCACGGAGAGGCGGCCCGCCTGGTCCGGGGTGAGCATGCCCAGCGTCATGCAGGTTTCCATGCCGAGGGCTTTGACGCCCTCCACCATGGCCACCACCATGTCCATATCCCGCTCCTTGGGCGAGCGCCAGGCGGCGCCCATGCAATAGCGGGTGGCGCCGCCTTCCTTGGCCTTGCGGGCCTCGGCGATCACGCGCTCCACTTCCATGAGCTTGGAGGCCTTCAGCCCAGTGGGGGCGTGGGCGGACTGGCTGCAATAGCCGCAATCCTCGGGGCAGCCGCCGGTCTTGATGGAGAGCAGGCGGCTCATCTGCACCTTGTTGGGATCGAAATGCCGCCGGTGGACGCTCTGGGCTTCAAACAGCAGGTCATTGAGCGGCAGGTCATAGAGGCGGCGTGCCTCGTCCCGGCTCCAGCGGTTGGTCATCTCGGTGCGGGTTTCCTGCGGAGCCGCGGTCGCCACTGACATCTCGCCATCCTGCGTCTGACTTTGCCTGGAGCAACTATACCCGAATGCGACGCCAACCAAGCCGAAAGCGTCGCAAAGGGGGTGGGGAGCGCCGGCTCACCTTCTCGCTGGTCTTTGCTGCAGTGCGCGCATCGTACCCCGGCAGAGCCTGGATTCCCGCTGCTTCAACCCCGATTCAACATGGCCCATAAAGGCACTAACCTGCTGGAGTGTATATAAAAAAATATACAACCAAGCACGCTGGGCGCTTGACCTGCGCCCGCAGCCCCCGCATCGTAATTGCCATGGTGCGATAATAAGGGGCGTTTGGGGCGTTGTTCCCGGGGTCCGATCGCCAGTCTACAGGAAGGCCGGGGACGGATGGACGAGGACGGGGCCGGTCCGGACGTGGGATTGGAAGAGGGGCTGCCGAGCAGTCCTGAATATCTTGCCCTGGGGGTCGTGCCATTCGCATGCACCGTCAGCGAGGACGGCGTGGCATTTTCCCGCGTCGGCGGGGCCGTCGAGGACCTCTTCGGCGTGCGGCCCGACGATGTGTATCGCGCGCCGGGCGTGCTGTTTTCCCGCTTTCCCCGCCAGAGCCTGAAGGACGTGCAGGCCGACGAGCGGCGCCATGCGGCGGGCTTGTCCTTATGGCAGGGCGTCTATGTGATGCGTCACCCCGAACGGGGCACGCGCAGCCTTCTCATTCGCGCCCGCCCGTCTGCCGCCGATGGCCGAGCCGTCGTGTGGCGTGGGCTGGCGGAGGATGTGACCTGCGTCACCGCCTGGCAGCGGCGCCGGCACGCGCAGGCGGAGCGGCTGCGCAAGGTGCTCGACGCCACGCGCGACCACCCCTGGGAACTGGACCTCACCGGGGCGACCGAGGTCACAGGCGGCACCGCCAGCTGCCCACTCTACACGCTGGATTCCTGGCGCGCGCTTATCCATCCGGACGATGCCGGCCGTGTCATGCCCGAGATGCTGGGCCAGTTGATGCGCGACGGGCGCTGCCGGGTTGAGTTCCGCCGTGCCCTCTCCGATGGAGGCTGGACCTGGGTGGTGGTCCGGGGCCGCGTGACCCTTCGCGAAAAAGGGCGGCCGGCGCGGGCCATGGGGCTGAGGACCGACATCGCAGCCTGGCCGATCCACCAGCTCTCCGTGGTGCGCAATGAGGGCATGCTGCAGGCCATGTTCGACCATGCGCCCATCGGGATGGCGCGCAACGCCCTCGACGGCACGTTCCTGGATGTGAACCGCACGTTCCAGGCCATGACCGGCTATTCCCGCGAAGACCTTCTGAAGCTGAGCTACTGGGATCTGACGCCGACCACCTATGCAGCAAGCGAGGCCAATCAGCTGGAGGCCATCGACACCGACCAGTGCTACGGCCCCTATGTGAAGGAATTCATCCATGCCGGCGGCCGCCGCATTCCGGTGCGGCTCAACGGCGTGCTCGTCACCCCTGATCAGGGCCAGCCCTATATCTGGTCCATGATCGAGGACCTGTCGGGCCGGGAAGAGCGGGTGGGGCGCGACGAAGGGGCCTTCGATCCGATCACCGGTCTGCCCAGCCGGCGCCATTTCGGCCTGCGTCTCGAAACGGCCATCGAGGATGCCAAGCGCGACGGCCTCGCCCTGGCGGTGATCACTGTCGACCTCGACCGCTTCGCGCCCATCAATGCGGCGTTCGGCCATAAGGCGGGTGACCTGGTGTTGCAGGAGGTCAGCCAGCGCCTGAGCGCCCTCACGGAGGGCAGCGGCACGCTGGCTCGGACCGGAGGCGATGAATTCTCCATCATCCTGCCTGGGCTCGCCGACCACGACGAACTGTCCCGGCTCGGCTCCCGCATCGTGCTGGACATGGCCCGGCCTTTCCCCGTGGAGGGCCGCGACCTGCGCCTTGGGGCAAGCCTCGGCATCGCCTGCTTTCCGGCGGATGGAGGGGATGCGGCCACCCTCTCTTTGCGCTCCGACCTGGCGCTCTCGCTAGCCAAGTCGGCCGGCGGCGGCACGTTCCGCTTCTTCATTCCTTCCCTGTCGCGCCGCGCCGGTCATCTCATGGAGATCGAGACCGCGCTGCATCGGGCGGTGGCGCAGGATGAGCTGGAAATCCACTATCAGCCTAAGATCGATCTAAAGACCCGCCAGGTGCGCGGCTTCGAGGGCCTGATGCGCTGGCGCATGCCCGACGGGCATCTGGCCATGCCCGATTTCTTCATTCCGGTGGCGGAGACGTCCCACCTCATCCACGCGCTGGGCGATTTCGCCTTGCACCGGGTGTGCCGGGACATCGTGGACCTGCGGGCCAAGGGGCTGATCAGCGGCCGCCTTTCGGTGAACGTCTCGGCGCATCAATTCTCCGACGGTTCGCTGCCGGAGCGCATCCGCGACATTCTGGCAGTGAGCGGGGCGAGCGCCGAGGACCTGGAGGTGGAATTGACCGAATCCACCATCATGGCGGACACCTCGCGCGCCATCGATGCGCTGCGCCGCATCCGCGCTCTGGGCGTCGCCGTGTCGGTGGATGATTTTGGCACCGGCCATTCGAGCCTTGCTTATCTGCGTCGGCTGCCCGTGACCGGGGTGAAGATCGACCGGTCCTTCCTGGAGGGGCTGCGGCCGAACACCAGCGAGGCGCGCATCGCCGAGGCGATCGTACGGCTGGGCCGCGAATTGGCGCTGGAAGTCACCGCGGAGGGGGTGGAGACCGAGGCACAGGAAGCGCTCCTGCGCACCATCGGCTGCGACGTGGCGCAGGGCTATCTCTATACCCGCGCGCTGGCCATGCCCGATTTGCTACACTGGCTCGCCGACTATGGCGCGCAGCATTCGGTGCCGGATGGCGGTCCGGCCGACTGAGACAGTCCTCATGGCCGCTGAGCTGCCATCCATGAGGTGCCATCCATCGGTCAGGAGCGCGCCGCGTCCGGACCTTCAGCCCCCCGCTTCCTCCCGCAGGATTTCCAGGCGGAGCCATTCCTCCTCGGCAGCCTCAAGGTCTGACTGCGCCTTGCCGAGAGCGCTCGACGTGCGCTCGAACTTGGCCGGATCCTTGGCGTAGAGCTGGGGATCGGCGAGCAGGGCACCGAGCCTGGCGATCTCGCTTTGCAGCTTCTCCATGGTCTGCGGCAGGGTCTTAAGCGCGTGCTGCTCGTGGAAGGTGAGGCGCCGCTTCTTCTCTGCGTCCGGCTTGGCCGGCGCCTTTTCGGCGCGGACCTCGGCCTTTGCCGGGGCGCGGCTGTCGCCCTTCCCCTTTGTCTCCACACCCCGCCCGCGCTGGCCGACCATGTCCGAATAGCCGCCCGCATATTCCCGGAACACGCCTTCGCCTTCGGCCACGATCACCGAGGAAACGGTGCGGTCCAGGAAGTCGCGGTCATGGCTCACCAGAAGGACGGTGCCGGGATAGTCGGCCACCATTTCCTGGAGCAGATCGAGGGTTTCCAGGTCGAGATCGTTTGTGGGCTCGTCCAGCACCAGCATGTTGGAGGGAAGGGCAAGGGCGCGCGCCAGCATGAGCCGGGCGCGTTCGCCGCCGGACAGCACGCGCAGGGGCGAATTGGCCTGTTCGGGGGTGAACAGGAAGTCCTTGAGATAGCCCATCACATGCTTGGGCACGCCACCCACCATCACTTGGTCAGACCCACCGCCGGTGAGCGCATCGCGCAATGTGGCCTCGGGGTCGAGCGCGCTGCGGCGCTGGTCGAGAGAGGCGATTTCGAGGTTTGCGCCAATCTTCACCGTACCGGTGTCGGGCTTCAGGTCGCCGATCAGCATTTTGAGGAGCGTCGTCTTGCCGGCGCCATTGGGGCCGACGATGCCGACGCGGTCGCCACGTAGGATTCGGGTGGAGAACTCCTTAACCACCGGCGTGTCGCCGAACGTCTTGGAGATGCCCTTGGCCTCGATCACCAGCTTGCCGGAGGTGTCCGCCTCGCTCACCGTGATCTTCACATTTCCCTGGGAACGGCGCTCTTCCCGGCGGTCCTTGCGCATGGACTGCAAGAGGCCGAGGCGGCGCACATTGCGCTTGCGGCGCGCGGTGACGCCGTAGCGCAACCAGTCGAGCTCCGCGACGATCTTGCGGTCGAGCTTGTGGCGGTCGGTTTCTTCCTGTTCGAGCACGTCGTCGCGCCAGGCCTCGAACTTGCCGAAGCCCTGGTCGAGGCGCCGCGTGGTGCCCCGGTCGAGCCAGACGGTGGCGCGGGACAGAGTTTCCAGGAAGCGGCGGTCATGGCTGATGACCACGAGGGCCGAGCGCAGGGACTTGAGCTCGCTTTCCAGCCACTCGATGGCCGGCAGATCCAGATGGTTGGTGGGCTCGTCCAGGAGCAGCACGTCAGGCTCGGGCGCAAGCACACGGGCAAGCGCCGCGCGCCGCGCCTCGCCGCCGGACAGCCGCGAGGGGTCTTCCTCGCCGGTAAGGCCCAATTGTTCAAGCAGGTACCGGGCGCGATAGGGATCGTCGCCCGGTCCGAGGCCAGCCTCCACATAGGCCAGCGTGGTCGCAACGCCAGAAAAGTCCGGCTCTTGCGGCAGGTATCGCACGGTCGCGCCCGGCTGGAAGAAGCGGGTGCCGGAATCGGGTTCAATGAGCCCGGCAGCCACCTTCAGCAAGGTGGACTTGCCGGAGCCATTGCGCCCCACGAGGCACAACCGATCCTCCGGTGAGACCGCGAGGTCGGCGCCGTCGAGCAGCGGGGTCGCGCCAAAGCGCAGGTGAATGTCCTGGAGCTGGATGAGCGGAGGAGCCATGGCGCCCGCTTAAAGGCATTTGGGCGCAGATGGAACACTCACGCGCAAACTTCACACGCGCACCGGGCTCGCGACGAGGGGTAAAGGTGTTGCAGGACTCTCCCCTACGTCAACCGAGGCGCACCCGTGAAGTACCGGACATCCGAACCTGCGTCCCATCACGTTATGGGGCGACGTAGCCTCCCCTCAGGGACAGGACGCGCGCCGGTAGGACGGCTGCGCTGTGCTCAATGTACGGTGCTGTCTCCTCGAAGCCGGGTGATCTGGTCCTTCAGGACGAGCTTCTTACGCTTCAATTCGGCGATCCGCGTGGGATCGGTGGCCGGGCGTTGGAGTTCACGGCTCAGTTCCGTGTCGAGAGCTGCGTGACGACGCTCAAGCTCTGCAATGTGCGACTGGACGGACATGCTTTCGTCTCTCCCTGTCTGCAACGGACATCAGTCTGTCATGGAGGCGGCGAAGAGTCGATGGCCGACTTATGATGCAGTGCAGCAGGGGCGGATCACGCTTGCGTGTCGGTGCGGCGCCGTGGGTGATGCGGAGTGGCTTGCGGGCGCGCGTCCCCGTGCGATATTCGCTGAAGACAGCCTCTTCCGGGCGTGGCGGATTCTTGAATGACCAGTGACGAGGAACGGGATCTGAAGCTGCTGCTGGAGCGCCTGCGGCAGGAGCATCGCGACCTGGACGTGGCCATCGACGCCCTCACCGCCGTGTCGGGCTCCGATGTGCTGCAAATCCAGCGTCTCAAGAAGCGCAAGCTGCAGCTGAAGGACAAGATCAGCCATCTGGAGGACCAGCTTTTTCCCGACATCATTGCCTGACGGCGGAGGGCGCCCGCCAGCACTGCCGGCGGGCGGGAGCGGTCAGATCTGGCCGAGCATGGTCTGGGCGCTGGAGACGTCCGCCTTGGAGGGCACGTCCTCCACATTAAGGGACTTCACCACGCCGTCTTCCACCAGCATGGAGAAGCGCTTGGCGCGAATGCCGAGGCCCGCCATGCCGCCGTCGAAGGTCAGGTCCACGGCCTTGGCGAAGTCGCCATTGCCGTCCGACAGGAACAGCACCTTGCCGTCAGCCCCGGACGCCTTTTCCCAGGCGCTCATCACGAAGGGATCATTCACCGCCACCACGGCGATGGTGTCGATGCCCTTCGCCTTGATCTCGTCCGCGCGCGCCACATAGCCCGGCAGGTGATTCTTGTGGCAGGTGGGGGTGAAGGCGCCCGGCACCGCGAACAGCACCACGCGCTTGCCCTTGAAGATTTCCTCGGTGGTCTTCGGCACCGGTCCGTCTTCGGTGCCGACGCGGAAGGTCACGGACGGGAGGGTGTCGCCGACTTGGATGGGCATCTCTTGCTCCGCTAATGGGTCTCCGGCCCTAGCGCGGCCGGGTGCCGCGCGGCGGTAAGTGCCGCGCGAGCCGCGCGCAGGATAGGGACATTTACGGAGGAGAAAAGCGCAGATCGCGTCCGTGCGTGGTCAGGGCTGCTGGAGCGGAACCTGCGTCTCGATGGCCTTGCCCTGCTCGGACAGCGTGAGGCGCAACATCGCGCCCGGCCAAGTGGCATCCTTGGGCAGTCCGTCGAGGGCGAAGCGGAAGGTGAGGCTGCCGTCGGCGGCCTCTTCGCGGCTGGGAAGCGGCAGGGCCCAGGCTTCGGTCGGCCCCTCCGCGAACAGGTCCGCCTTGGGTCCGCCGCGCGCCTTCACCACCACCACGGGTGGCGCCTGTGAGGTGTCCACGGACACCGCCTGTATGCCGAGCGAGCCGGGCGCGCCCAGTGGCGTCTTGACCGGGAGTGCGGCGGCCGCGAAGGCAAGGCCGGGTTCATCCCCGCCGCCGGGGGGCACGTCGAGCGAGATCTGTACGTGGGCCGGCACGCACAGGGCGTCGCAAACCGCGAAATCCAAAGAAAGGTCAAGGCGGGTGGCCCTGGCCGGATCGGTCAGCGCCACGCGCACCGGCAGCACCACCGACCCCTTATAGCCGACGGAATATCCCCCGCCGCCGTCGGAAAAGCGGCGCGGCGCGGGGAAGGCGACCGTGACGCCCGAGACGTTGCGGGAATTGGACCAATCGAACCGGGGCGGGATGCCGCTGTCGCCGGGATAGCGCCAATAGGTCTTCCAGCCGGGCGCGAGCCGGATTTCGACGCCTGCCTCCAGCGCGCCGTCCTTCACCGCGCCCGCCAGCAGCCGCACTTCGGCGCCCTGGGTGCGGGCGAACGGGGTTTCCGCCGCCCGAGCGGGGGGCGCGAACAGGACCAGGACGGCAGCAAGGCCGAGGCCAAAGAGGCCGGCAAGGAAGGCGGCAAGGGAGGCGGCGCGGATCATGCTCATGCCCCTATCGCGGCTGCGCCGGGCTTGCAAAGGGCGGGCGTGCACTTTCCCGTGACGGGTGCGGCGAAACAGCATGCGGGGATCGCGGCCCGAGGGTTCGGCGTTTGCAAACGAGCCCCTCCGCGCTAGGCTTTCTCCATGACGGACGATTTGAAGATGCTCTCGGCCGACCACCCGCGGGACTATCTCGACGGGAAGATGCTGATCGCCATGCCGTCCATGCAGGACGAGCGCTTCTCCCGGACGCTGATCTATCTGTGCGCCCATTCCGAAGAGGGGGCCATGGGGATCGTGGTGAACCAGCCCGCGCCCAATATCGATTTCCGCGACCTTCTGGTGCAGCTCGACGTGGTGCCCGCCTCCGACCGCATCCTCCTGCCCAAGGCGGTGGGGGACGTGCGTGTGCTGCGCGGCGGGCCGGTGGAGACGGGCCGGGGCTTCGTGCTCCACAGCTCCGATTTCTTCATCGAAAATTCGACACTGCCCATCGATGGCGGCATTTGCCTGACGGCGACTCTCGACATTCTGAAAGCCATTGCCGGCGGGCGCGGCCCGTCCAGTGCGGTCTTGGCACTCGGCTATGCGGGATGGGCGCCAGGGCAGCTGGAGACCGAGATCCAGGCCAATGGTTGGCTGCATTGCCCGGCCGATCCCGATCTCGTGTTCGGCACCAGCATCGAGACCAAGTATGATCTGGCGCTGCGCAAGCTCGGCATCGACCTTGCCATGCTCTCCTCGGAGGCCGGGCACGCCTGACGGCATCGCCGTACTCCGCAGCAGACGCCCCGCTTAGACGGCGGTGCGCCGGCGGCGCGGCTCACTGCGCACCGGCTCGAACAAGGCGCGGCACTCGTCCGCCGTCAGCGGCTCGCCGAACAGGATGCCCTGGGCATATTCGGCGCCGAAATGGGACATCTCGCCCGCCTCTTCCTCGCGCTCCAGGCCTTCTGCCACCACGTCCATGCCGAGGTGATGGGCCAGGTCGATGATGGACCCGACAATGATGGGCCGCGCGGCCCGGGCCGGGCCCTTGGCGCTGTCGCGCACGAAGCGCTGGTCGATCTTGATGCTGTCGAACGGGAAGCGCTGGAGATAAGCCAGCGCCGATTGGCCGGTGCCGAAGTCATCGAGGCACAGCCCCGCGCCCAGTTCCCGCATGCGCGCCAGCATGACGGCGGCATATTCGGGATTCTCCATCACCAGGGCCTCGGTGATTTCCAGCTTGAGGGAGCCGGCGGCCACCACGTTGCGGGCGAGCACGGCTTTCAGGTCCTGGATCAGGTCATGCCGCAGCAATTGCCGCGACGAGACGTTCACATGCATGAAGAGCGGCGGGTCGACCCGCACCAGGCGCTGCCACTGGCCAAGCTGGCGGGCGGCCTTCTCCAGGGCGAAAAGGCCGAGGTCGAGAATGAGACCGGTCTCTTCGGCCAGCGGCAGGAATTCGGCGGCGGGCAGTTCGCCCAGCGTGGGGTGTCGCCAGCGCAGGAAGGCCTCGAAGCCGCCGATGGCCCGGTCGTCCAGGCGTACGATGGGCTGGTAGCGCACCAGGATCTCGTCGCGCTCCAGGGCATGGCGCAGGTCGTCCTCCAGCGCCACCCGGTCGGTCTTCTGCTGGCGCATGGCCGGACGGAACACCTCGATGCGGTCGCCGCCGATGCGCTTGGCGAAATACATGGCCAGTTCCGCATCCTTCAGCACGTCCGTGCGCTTGGCCTGGTCGCCGCCCGACAGAACGAGCCCGATGGAGGCGGTGATGAAGACTTCCCGGTCCGCGAAGGTGATGGGCGCGCGCAGGGAGCGGCGCAGCGTGTCGGCAAACGTGGTGATGCGCTCGGGATCGCGCTCGGACATGAGGATGAGGCCGAACTGGTCGCCCGAAATGCGCGCCAGCGTGTCCTGCGGCTTCAGGAGGCGCATCATGCGTCGCGCCACGGTGAGCAGGATGGAATCGGCCATGGCCATGCCCACCGACACGTTCACCTGCTTGAACCGGTCGAGATCGATGACCATGACGGTGGGCTTCAGCGTGTCGTCGATGCGGGTAAAGGTCAGCGCCTGGTCCAGGCGATCCAGGAACAGCTCGCGATTGGGTAGGCCGGTGAGGTTGTCGCGCACCGCGTCATGCAAAAGGCGCTCGGCGGCGATGCGCTCGCCGGTCACGTCCACCAATGTGCCGATGCAGCGGACCACCTCGCCATCGGCGCCCACCACGGGGCGGGCGCGCAGGTTGAAGGTGAGATAGTGGCCGTCAATGGCGCGCAGGCGGAAATCCTGGTCGATGCGTCCGCGCCTCTGGTCGATGATGCCGTCGAGGGTGGCGCGGAAGCGGTCGCGGTCGGCGGGGTGCAGCACTTCCAGCCAGCCGGCCGCCTCGGTCTCCAGTGAACGGCGCTTGAGGCCGAGGGCGTCTTCCACCTCGGGCGAGGTGTAGATGCGGTCGCTGTCCACGTCCCAGTCCCACACCAGATGGCCGGAACCGGCCAGCGCCAAGGCCCGGCGCTCCAGGTCCGAGGTGGAGCCCTGCACCGCGCCAAGGCCGGCAAAGGCGTGCTGCATCACCGTGAAACCGATGAGCATGACGATGAGCACCAGGCCGCCGGACAAGGCCGGCGCCACCAGGTCGTTGGTCACCACCGCTTCCACCGTGAGGCCGGCCATGACCACCCAGGCCAGCAGCAGCAGCCAGGTGGGAATGATCAGAACCGCCCGGTCATAGCCATGCTGGGACAGCCAGATCACGACGCCGAGGCCCGCCACCGCCACCGCAAAGAGCGAGAGGCGGGCAATGCCCGCCGCCACCGGCGCATCAAGGAGCGCCACCACCACCAGGGCGGCGAGGAACACCAGCCAGCCGGCGGCCACGTGAACATAGCGCACGTGCCAGCGGTTGAGATTGAGATAGGCGAACAGGAAGACCAGCAAGGTGGCGGTCAGGACCGCCTCGCCGGCGGCCCGCCAGAACTGCTCGGCAATGGGCGAGAGGCCGAACACCTTCGACCAGAAGGAGAAATCGAGGCCGATATAGCCCAGCACCGCCCAGGCCAGCGCGGCGGCGGCCGGGAACATCACCGAGCCCTTCACCACGAACAGGATGGTCAGGAACAAGGCGAGCAGGCCGGCAATGCCGATGACGATGCCGTGGTACAAGGTGAAGCTGTTCACCTTGTCCTTGAAGGCGTCCGGCTCCCACAGATAGAGCTGGGGCAGCTTCTCGCCGGTGAGTTCGGCGACGAAGGTGACGGTGCTGCCGGGGTCGAGGGTGACCAGGAACACGTCCGCGTCCGGCGCGCTCTGGCGCTCGGGCTTGAAGCCCTGGCTTGGCGTCAAATTCAGGATGCGCCGATTGCCCAGATCCGGCCAGAACAGCCCAGACCCCACCATGCGGTAGAAGGGGGCGACGATGAGCCGGTCCACCTGCTCGTCGGTATTGTTGGAAAGGGCGAACACCACCCAATGGGCTTTCGCCTCGCCATCGGAGGCCCGCACCTCAATGCGGCGCACGATGCCATCGGTGCCTGGCACGGTGGAAATCTGGAGCCGGTCGGTCTCCGTATTGTAGTGCTCGACCGCCGGGAGAAGGTCGGTGACCTTGGCATCGAGGCGCACAGCAACGGCCTCGACCGCGCCGGCGGAGCGCATGGGCAGCAAGGCGGCAAGGAGAAGGACACAAAAAACCAGGACAGAACGCAACGGCAAGCCTCCGCACCCGGTGAACCGGGGGAAGGTGCCATCACTAGCGCCCACCTGGGGCCGGAGCAAGGCGAAGGCCCGGCTGACGCAGGAGGAGGCGGCGGAAACAGCCGTCCGGCCGTTCCCGCAGGGGCGCATCACGCCACCTCAAGCACGATCTTGCCCATGTGGGTGCTGGATTCCATGCGTGCATGGGCGCCGGCCGCTTCCGCGAGAGGGAAGGTGCGGTCGATGAGGGGGCGGATGGCACCCTTCGCCAGCAGCGGCCAGACCTTCTCCGAGAGCGCATCGGCAATGGCCGCCTTTTCGGACACAGGGCGGGCGCGCAGCGTGGAGCCGGTGTGGGTGAGGCGCTTCAGCATCAGGCGCATGAAGTCGATCTGCACCTTGGAGCCTTCCTGGAAGGCGATCTGCACGATGCGCCCTTCCACGGCCGCCGCCTCATAATTGCGCTGGATATAGGCCCCGCCCACCATGTCGAGGATGACATTGGCACCCTTGCCGCCGGTGGCGCTTTTCACCACGGCCACGAAGTCCTCGCTCTTATAGTCGATGGCGACGTCCGCCCCGAGGCGCCGGCAAGCCTCGCATTTTTCCGCGGAGCCGGCGGTCACGATCACGCGGGCGCCGAACGCCTTGCCCAATTGGATGGCGGTGGTGCCGATGCCCGACGTGCCCCCATGCACGAGTAGGGTTTCCCCGGCATGGAGCCGCGCGCGGTCGAAGACATTGCTCCACACTGTGAAGAAGGTCTCCGGTAGGGCAGCCGCCTCCACCATCGAGAAGCCAGCGGGCACGGGCAGCGTTGTGGCCTCGGGCGCCGTGCAATAAGCGGCATATCCGCCTCCCGCCGCCAGCGCACACACCTCATCCCCCACCTTGTGCCGCGTCACGCCCGCCCCGAGCGCCACCACGGTGCCGGAAATCTCCAGCCCCGGCAGGTCGGAGGCGCCGGGAGGCGCGGGATAGAGGCCGCGCCGCTGGACAACGTCCGGCCGGTTGACGCCCGCCGCCGCCACCTTGATCAGCACCTCGCCGGCGGCGGGCACGGGCATGGGCCGCTCGCACGGGACGAGCACTTCCGGCCCGCCGGGGGTGGAAATGCAGATGGCAGACATGGTCGCGGGCAGATCGGTCATGGCACGGTTCCCGGTTGGAGCGGTGGAGGGGAGGGACATCCCCCGTCCGTGACGGTGCGGGGTGGGCGGCGGGGGCCGCCACAAGCCCCCTCTAGTAACCCATGCGGTGCGGCGCGAAAATGGCATCGCGCCCGGCCCGGCTCTGCGCGAGACGGCCGCGTGGCTTTGATCGGAGGTTGACCCATGGATGATGACCGCCCCACGCCCCCGCCGTCGCCGATCCAGCCTGGCGCGGACGTCTCGCGGCTCTCCGAGGATGAGCTCCTAGAGCGGATCGCGCTCCTGAAGGCGGAGATCGTGCGCCTTGAAGGCGCACTCGCCGCCAAGAAAGCCTCCCGCAGCGCGGCCGATGCCTTCTTCAAGCGATAGGCATTCAGCTTTCGTTAAGCGACGGGGGCTACTTTAGAGTTGTTCCGATGGAAGGCCTGCAGTCCTGGCCTTCTCGGACATCTGGCGTCCTCCCGTCGACCTGAGCCGCCGCAAGGCGGCTCTTCTGTGAGCGCCGTGCATCCCCGCAATTTCGCGTGCGCCGTGACAAGCGGCCTGGATTCCGCCGCAACGCGGGTGCAATGTCTTCCTCCCATGCACGGACGCGCCCCCTTGGCCGTCAGGAGGCGCAGATGGACAGAAGCATTGCGACCCTCGGCGTGCCGGGAAACGGTCCCTTCTCCCAGATGTACCGAGACGGGATGGATCTGCTGGAGCGGGTGAGCGCCTATCTCGGCGGCCCCGGCCGTCTTGAGGCGGCGCGCCTCTCCGAAGACGCCAACACCGCCTATCATGCGGAATCCCGCGCGCTGACCACCCTGCTGCTGCAGATTGCGGCTTGGCTGCTGATGGAGAGGGCGGTGGCGGAAGGCGAGATTTCCATGGATGTGGTGCGCCTGCAGGCCAGTCGCACGGACCTGAAGGCCCCACCCGCCGTCGCCTCTCCCGATCATCCCGAAGGCCTCAAGGCGCTGCGCGCGGAGGCCGAGGCCCTGCGCGCGGCGGTGTGCGCACGGGCCGAATATCTGCTTGGCGCAGCCAATGCCAATGGCGAGCGCCCCGCGCCGATGGGGCGGCCGCATCTTCAACTGGTCCGCAGACCGCAGGACTGAATGCACAGAAAGACCAAGCGTGGGGAGGCCGCTCTGCGACGGGCACGGCATGTGTCGGCACGCCCTCCTCGCGCATTCAAGTCATCCTTGCGTCTGTCCCGGATGTCGTGACGCGGATTTCGCGGTGGGGGAAAGGGTCCACCCGCTGCGCTGGGAGCATGGCCATGCGCAAACGCGCCGAGGCCGGATCGGGCCGATCCGTTTTGGATCCGACCTGTCCAGCCCCGGGGGGAGAAGCTCAGGGTGCGACCATGGCGCGCAGGCGCTGACCGCCCGCGCCGCCAAACGGCGCCGTCCAATCAGCCCTTGAGCAGGCCGCCGAACTTGTTCTTGAAGCGGGACACGCGGCCGCCGCGGTCCATCAGCTGCTGGGTGCCGCCGGTCCACGCGGGGTGGGTGCGGGGGTCGATGTCCAGCTGAAGGGCGTCACCCTCCTTGCCGTAAGTCGACCGCGTCGTGTACTCGGTGCCGTCCGTCATAACCACCTTGATGAAGTGGTAGTCGGGGTGAATCTCGCTCTTCATGGGTCACGTCCTTCTCGCCGCGCCAGAGACCAGCCGAACGGCGACGGTATGAATTCGTTTCCTGACGGAAGTGGCGGGTCTATAAACGAGAGCATGCGTTGACACAAGCCGACACCTCAGCGGATCGTCCGCAACTTCCGCCAAACCCCGCCTCCGAAGCGCCTTCCGCAACGGCATCCGGGCGGCGGCGCTCGCTCGGGCCGCTGCTCGCGCTCCTGCCGCATCTGCTGCGCTATCGGGTCCGGGTGGCCGCCGCGCTCGCGGCCCTGGTGGTGGCGGCGATGGCGACACTGGCCATGCCCATTGCCGTGCGGCGCATGATCGACCACGGCTTCACGGCGCCCGAGGCCGGTCTCATCGACCGCTATTTCATGATGCTGCTGGTGGTGGTGGGCGTTCTCGCCGCTGCCTCCGCCGTGCGCTATTATCTCGTGACCACGCTCGGAGAACGGGTGGTTGCGGATCTGCGCGATGCGGTCTTCGCCCGCCTGACCGCGCTGGATGGCGCCTTCTACGACACCGCCCGCGCTGGCGAGCTGACCTCCCGGCTGACCGCCGATACCACCCAGATCAAGGTGGTCGTTGCCACTTCCGCCTCCATCGCCCTGCGCAATTTCGCCCTGTGCGTCGGTTCCGTCGCAATGATGGTGGTAACGAGCCCGCGCCTTTCCGCCTTGGTGCTGGTGGCCATTCCGCTCATCGTGTTGCCGCTGGTCGCCTCCGGCCGCCGGGTGCGCAAGCGCTCGCGCCTGGCGCAGGACACGCTGGCGGATGCCTCGGCCTATGCGGCGGAAGCCATTTCGGCCATGCGGGCGGTGCAGGCCTCCAGCGCCGAGGGTGCGGCACGCGCGCGGTTCGCGGCGGCGGTGGAGCGCGCCTTCGTAGCCGCCCGGGATGCCACCAAGGCCCGCGCCGCGCTGACCGGCATCGGCATTTTCCTCGTCTTCGCCAGCGTGGTGGGCGTGCTCTGGGCCGGCGCCCAGTCGGTGATGACGGGCACCATGACGGCAGGCGATCTCAGCCAGTTCGTGCTGTTCGCGGTGCTGGCGGCAAGCGGCCTCGGCGAATTGTCCCAGACCTGGGGTGAGGTGTCCTCGGCCACGGGAGCTGCCGAGCGCATCGGCGAACTCCTGCGCGAGACACCAAAGGTGAAGGTCCCGGCCCGGCCGAAGGCCTTGCCGGCGCGTCTGTCCGGCGCCATCCAGTTCGACGAGGTGTCGTTTGCCTACCCCACGCGCCCCGATGGGCGGGCGCTGCATGGGGTGTCCTTCTCGGTGCGGCCTGGCGAGCGGGTGGCGTTGGTGGGGCCGTCCGGGGCGGGCAAGAGCACGGTGTTCCAATTGCTGGAGCGCTTCTATGACCCGCAGGCCGGCCAGATCCGGCTGGACGGCATCGACATCGCCGCTTGCGATCCCGTCGCGGTGCGTCGCCAGCTGGCGCTGGTGCCGCAGGACGTGGCCATCTTCGCCGATACGGTGTGCGAGAACATCCGCATCGCCCGGCCGGAGGCGACGGACGCCGAGGTGGAGGAGGCAGGACGCGCCGCCTTGGTGGACGAGTTCGTGGCGCGCCTGCCGCAGGGCTGGAAGACCCAGGTGGGCGAGCGGGGCGTGATGCTCTCCGGTGGCCAGCGCCAGCGCATTGTGATCGCCCGCGCCATCCTGCGCGCCGCGCCCATCCTCTTGCTGGACGAGGCGACTTCGGCTCTCGACGCCGAAAGCGAGACCCTCGTGCAGACGGCCCTGGAGCGCTCCATGGCGGGGCGGACCACTCTGGTCATTGCCCATCGCCTGGCCACCGTCCTCTCCGCCGACCGCATCCTGGTGATGGAAGGGGGGCGGATCGTGGACGAGGGCACCCATGGGGAATTGGTGGCCAAAGGCGGGCTCTATGCGCGCCTCGCGGCCTTGCAGTTCAATGGGGCGGCCTGATCAGGGCTTCCATTCCATCCGCCAGATGGCGCGGCCGGACAGCGGGTTGCGTCCTTCTGCGGCGATGGCGAAGCCGAGGCGCCGGTAAAAGGCGACGGCGCGGGGATTGTCTTGGTTCACGTCAAGGGCGATGCCTGCGGGAGACACCTGCCGTGCGGCAGCCATGAGCACTTCGGCGGCGCCCTTTCCCCAGAAGGCGGGGGCGACGGCCAGTTGATCCAGATAGCCGGTGGCCGGAGCGATGGCGACGAAGCCGGCCGGCAGACCGCCCCGCGCGCCCGTCTCCGCAGGCACTGCCACCAGGATCTCGGCCCCGGTCTGCCGCAGTGTCTCGAAATGACCCAGGAACCACGGGCGGCGGGCCTCGAAATCGATCTCGGGCATGGTCTTCGCCCAACTCGCCACCCAGAGGTCGGCGAGCGCGGCCCGTTGGCCAGGCTCATAGGGCGTGACGTGAAACGGGGGGCGGGCATCCTTTGTCGAGGCATCCTGGGTCATGGCGTATCCGTGCCCGCCAGCCGGCGGATGCGCCATGAAGCCCCGGCATGTCTCAAGGAAAAGTTGCCGGCGCGCCAGCCTCAGTCTGGCACCACTAGGCGCCCCGCCGCGTCGAACGGGAAATAGGGATTGTACGCGATCTCCCACACATGGCCGTCGCGGTCGGCGAAATAGCCCATATAGCCGCCCCAGAAGATGGGCTGGGCCGGCCGCAGGATGCGGGCTCCCAGGGATGCCGCCCGCGCCATCAGCGTGTCCACTTCGGCTTCGCTGGCTGTGTTGCAGGCCAGCGTGATGCCGCGAAAGGCGCCGGAGGCGTCGAGGTCGGTCACCTCGGCATCCCGCGCCAGCGCCTGGGACGGATAGAGCGACAGGATGAGATGGCCCGCCTCGAAGAAGGCGACGTTCTCATGGGCCTTGCCCCGGCGTTCAAACCCGAAGGCGGTGTAGAAGGCGGCGGCCTGAGGCAGGTCCGCGACCCCCAGCGTCACCAGGTGAAGGCCCGGTCGCGCGGACGCGGCGGGCGGGGACGCGTTGGCGTGGGGGTGGGGCTGGGGGTGGGCGGGCATGAAACCTCCAGAGGGGCGGCCTGGGCTGAAGACCGGGCGAAGGCTGGGCGGTGATCAGGCGAAGGGCGGATGGGTCAGAACAGGGAAAGCTGCTCCCCCGGCTGGGGCGGCTTGCGGAAATGCTCGGTGGTGAGCTTCAGCCCCCGGCCCACCAGCCCGAGGCGGCGGGCGGCGATCTCGAAGCGGCGGCCGATGGTCCAGGCATAGGGGCCGGTGCCCCGTCCCCGGCTGCCGAAGGTGGAATCATAATCCCGCCCGCCGTGCATTTCCCGCACCAGGGAGAAGACGTGGCGGGCCTTGTCGGGAAAATGGGCCACCAGCCATTCGCGGAACAGGTCGGCGATCTCCAGCGGCAGGCGCAAGGTCACATAGCCAGCCTCCGTCGCTCCCGCCGCCTTCGCGGAATCCAGGATCCGCTCGATCTCCATGTCGTTGAGCGCGGGGATGAGCGGGGCCGTCAACACCGCTGTCGGGATGCCGGCGTCCGTCAGGCGGCGGATGGTCTCCAGCCGGCGCATGGGCGAGGCTGCGCGCGGCTCCATGAGGCGGGAGAGCTTGTGGTCCAAGGTGGTGATGGAGATGGCCACCTTCACCAGACCCCGCTCGGCCATGGGTTTGAGGATATCGATGTCGCGCGCCACGAGGCCGGACTTGGTGACGATGCCCACCGGATGGCCGAAATCGTTCAGCACGTGGAGGAGCTTGCGGGTGATCTCCCACTGCCGCTCGATGGGCTGGTAGGGGTCCGTATTGGTGCCCATGGCGATGGTGCGCGGCTTGTAGGACGGATGCGACAACTCGCGCGCCAGCAATTCCGGTGCATCGGGCTTCACGAACAGCCGGGTCTCGAAATCGATCCCCGCCGAGAGGCCCTGATAGGCATGGGTCGGGCGCGCGAAGCAATAGATGCAGCCATGCTCGCAGCCCCGATAGGCATTGATGGACCGGTCGAAGGCGATGTCGGGCGACTGGTTGCGGGTGATGACGGTGCGCGCCCGCTCTTCCGTCACCTGTGTGAGGAAGGGTGGCAGATCCTCCAGGCTTTCCCAGCCATCGTCGAAGGGAATGCGGGCAGCCGGCTCGAACCGGCCGGCGGCGTTGGAGACGGCGCCGCGGCCCCGGCGGCGGTCGCTGTCCACCGTGCAGGGCAGCATCTCGTCGGCAAAGGGCGCGGCGGCGTCCTGAGCGGACTGTCGGTCCTGCAGGAGGCGCCCCACAATGCGCTCGGGGTGCGGCGTTTTTTTCTTCAGGGACCGGGCGGAGGGTTCGCCGCCCGGGGCGTCTGCGGAGCGCATGACCCCGCCGTGGCGGCCGAAGCTGCCGCTAGGGACGGAAGCTGTTGAGTCGTGGCGTAAATCCATGCCTGCAGGCTAGCGTCAGACGCAGAACAGAACAAGAACAAATGCGATCACATTCTTATGTAGGAGGGGCTGGTCAGTCATTGATATATAGAATACTGTATATTAAGCGCAGTTGCCACAAACGCCCTTTCCAGGTTAAAGGGCAAAGTCCAAAAAATGCGCGCTAGGGGGAGTGACATGGCCGATCACGGCTCGGTGGAATATGCCACCGCGGCAGGCAACGATTATGCCGAGCACCAGCGGACGTACGCTCTGTTCACGGGCCTCGCCAAATGGGGCACCGTAGGCGTCGCCGTGCTCATGGTCCTCATGTGGATTTTCCTGCTCTGAGTTGAACACTCGGACATCGGAGACGTTTCAGATGAAAATCGCTGTCCCCGCCGAGGTTGATCTCGGCGAGCCGCGGGTCGCTGCGACCCCGGATACGGTCAAGCGCTTGTCCGCCCTCGGCGCCACTTTCGCGGTGCAGAGTGGGGCAGGCCTGAATTCTGGCATTACGGACGCGGACTATGAGGCGATGGGCGCCACCATCGTCCCCACTGGCGCCGATGCGGTTGCTGGCGCCGACGTGGTGCTGAAGGTGCGCCGTCCGACCGAATCCGAGCTGTCCGCCTATCCGCGCGGCGCGCTCGTTTTGGCCATCATGGACCCCTACGGCAATGACGCCGCGCTCAAGGCCATGGCCGATGCGGGCATCTCCGCCTTCTCCATGGAGCTGATGCCCCGCATCACCCGTGCCCAGGTGATGGACGTGCTGTCCTCCCAGGCGAACCTGGCCGGCTATCGCGCCGTCATCGATGCCGCCGAGCAGTTCGGACGCGCGCTGCCGATGATGATGACCGCCGCGGGCACCGTTCCCGCCGCGCGCTGCTTCGTCATGGGCGCCGGCGTCGCTGGCCTCCAGGCCATCGCCACCGCCCGCCGCCTCGGCGCGGTGGTGACCGCCACCGACGTGCGGCCCGCCGCCAAGGAGCAGGTGGAATCCCTCGGCGCCAAGTTCATCGCCGTGGAGGACGAGGAGTTCAAGCAGGCCGAGACCGCCGCGGGCTATGCCAAGCCCATGTCGGCGGAATACCAGGCCAAGCAGCAGGCTCT
This sequence comes from Aquabacter sp. L1I39, assembly GCF_017742835.1. Taxonomy (GTDB): domain Bacteria; phylum Pseudomonadota; class Alphaproteobacteria; order Rhizobiales; family Xanthobacteraceae; genus L1I39. The sequence continues at coordinate 1,440,655 of NZ_CP072392.1, read as the reverse complement.
TGTCGCCGAGCACATCAAGAAGCAGGATTTGGTGATCACCACCGCCCTCATTCCCGGCCGGGCCGCGCCCCGCCTGGTGACGGCGGCCATGGTGTCCTCCATGAAGCCCGGTTCGGTGATCGTCGATCTCGCGGTCGAGCGCGGTGGCAATGTGGAAGGCTCGCAGGCCGGCTACATCACCAATGTGAACGGCGTGAAGATCGTCGGCTACCTGAACGTGCCCGGCCGCATCGCCGCGTCCGCCTCCCAGCTTTATGCGAAGAACCTCTTCGCATTCCTCGAGACCATGATCGACAAGGGCTCCAAGGCCCTGGCGGTGAAGTGGGACGACGAGCTCGTGAAGGCGACGCTCCTCACCCGCGACGGCGCCGTCGTCCATCCCAGCTTCGCCCCCAAGGTTGAGGGAGCCGTCCAATGAGCAATGTTGCATCGCAGACGGCCGTGGATGCCGCCTCCCAGGCGCGCGCCGCCGCCGAGGTGGCCCGCCAGGCGGCCGAGGTCGCCCAGGCCTATGCGGACCAGGCGGCCACCGCCCTTGGCGCCGCCGCCCATGCCGCCACCGGCGGGGCCATCGACCCCTTCGTGTTCCGCCTGTCCATCTTCGTGCTGGCGGTGTTCGTGGGCTATTATGTGGTGTGGTCGGTGACCCCCGCGCTCCACACGCCCCTGATGTCCGTCACCAACGCCATCTCCTCGGTGATCGTGGTGGGCGCCCTCCTGGCGGTGGGTGTCTCGACGGTCGGCGATGTCGGCCATTCCTGGGGCGCGCGCCTGTTCGGCTTCATCGCGCTCATCTTCGCCTCGGTGAACATTTTCGGCGGGTTCATGGTGACCAGCCGCATGCTCGCCATGTACCAGAAGAAGAAGTGAGGATCTGAGCGATGAACGCCAATATCGCCGCCCTCCTTTACCTGGTCTCGGGCATCCTGTTCATCCTGGCGCTGCGCGGCCTGTCGCATCCCACCACCTCCCGGCAGGGCAACCTGTTCGGCATGGTCGGCATGGGCATTGCGGTCCTGACCACGCTGGCCCTCTCCCCGCCCGCCGACGCCATGGGCTGGGTGCTGGTGATCGCCGGCATCGGCATCGGTGGCGGCATCGGCGCGGTGGTGGCCCGCCGCATCGCCATGACCGCCATGCCGCAGCTGGTTGCGGCCTTCCACTCGCTGGTCGGCCTTGCCGCCGTGCTGGTGGCTGCTGCTGCCCTCTATGCGCCCGCCGCCTTCGGCATCGGTGATCCCGGCCACCTCCATGGCGCGAGCCTGGTGGAAATGTCGCTGGGCGTGGCCATCGGCGCCATCACCTTCACCGGCTCCATCATCGCCTTCGCCAAGCTGAACGGAAACATGTCGGGCAAGCCCATCATGCTGCCGTTCCGCCACCTGGTGAATGCGGGCCTCGCCATCCTGCTGCTGGTGCTGATCGTCGCCTTCGTGATGACCGGCTCCATCACCCTGTTCTGGATCATCACCATCATCTCTCTGGTGCTGGGCGGCCTGCTCATCATCCCGATCGGCGGCGCCGACATGCCGGTGGTGGTGTCCATGCTCAACTCCTATTCGGGTTGGGCGGCGGCCGGCATCGGCTTCACGCTGGGCAACACGGCGCTGATCATCACCGGCGCGCTGGTGGGCTCCTCGGGCGCGATCCTGTCCTACATCATGTGCAAGGGCATGAACCGCTCCTTCATCTCCGTCATCCTGGGTGGCTTCGGCGGCGAGACCGCCGGCGGACCGGCCGGTGCGGTGGAAGCTCGCCCGATCAAGCAGGGCTCGGCGGATGATGCGGCCTACATCATGAAGAACGCGCAGAAGGTCATCATCGTGCCCGGCTACGGCATGGCGGTGGCCCAGGCCCAGCACGCGCTGCGCGAAATGGCCGATATCCTCAAGGAAGAGGGTGTCGAGGTGAAGTACGCCATCCACCCGGTGGCGGGCCGCATGCCCGGGCACATGAACGTGCTGCTGGCGGAAGCCCAGGTGCCCTATGACGAGGTGTTCGAGCTGGAGGACATCAACTCCGAGTTCGCCCAGGCGGACGTGGCCTTCGTCATCGGCGCCAATGACGTCACCAACCCGGCGGCCAAGACCGACCCGGCCTCGCCCATCTTCGGCATGCCGATCCTGGACGTGGAGAAGGCCAAGACCGTGCTCTTCATCAAGCGCGGCATGGGCTCGGGCTATGCCGGCGTGGAGAACGAATTGTTCTTCCGCGACAACACCATGATGCTGTTCGGCGACGCCAAGAAGGTGACCGAGGAAGTGGTCAAGAACCTCTGATCCTTCCAGGACAGCGCAAGAAAGAGGGGCCGCCGGGCGCACGCCGGGCGGCCTTTTTCTTTGCCTGACGGGCGGTGGCTCACCAATGGCGCGCCGCCGCCGTCGCTCAGGCGCCCGGCGGCTCCTTCGGCGTGGTGTCGAACCGGGCTTCGCCGATCTCATGGCCATGGCGGGATATGAAGCGGGCCAGCGCGAAGGCGCCAAGTATGGTCACCACAAGGACGAGACCCAGCGCGAGGACGCCGCTGCCCTCCTGGTAGAGCTTGGCCATGGCGGCCATCCCCGTCAGCAGGATGACGCTCACGCCACCGCCCACGGCGACGGTGCTTGCGGGCTTCGGGGCTGTCTCGGGAAGGGGATCGCTCATGCCTCACCCTGGCAGCCGCACCCGGGAGGCGCAAGCGGCGTCGCGCCCCCGATCCGGCCCCGCTCAGGCGGCAGCCTTCAGCGTCTTCTCCACATAGCGGCTTTCCTGGGTGCGCCCGCCATAGCCATAGGCGTCGGCCTTCACCTCGCGCACCAGGACGTAGCTCTCCGGATGCAGCGGCCCCAGCGCCTGGGCCATGGCCGCGAAGGTGGCTGCGATGAAGGCGGCCTTCTCGTCCTTGGTGTTGGTGCCATCAACCACCGCGATGTCCAGCCAGAAGGAGGCGAGCCCCGCCTCCGCGAGGCTCTCGCCAGCGACGAACCACTGATCCGCCGGCAGGAAGGTGACGGCCACCGAGGTGAGCTTTTCATCCTTGCGCAGGATGCGGGCGGAGAGGCCCGAAAGCGTCGCCGCGATGGCGCGGGCTTGGGCGGCGTCGGAGGAGCCGGAGAGGGTGACTTGAAGGATGGGCATCGGGAGCCTCCATCGGTTGAGGTGATGGGGGAAAGATAGGGCGGCAGAAATCATGATAAAAATTGAATTCTCAAAATCATGAATTTCGATATGCTCATAAAATGGAGCCGCGTCCCGCTCCCACTCAGCGTGGCGAGGCCGTGCGCGACCGAGGGAAGCCCCGCCATGATCCGCACGCTCGATCTCGATTTGCTCCGCTCCTTCGCGGCGGTGGCGGAGCTGGGGTCTATCTCGGCGGCGGCGCAGCGGGTGGGGCGGACCCAGTCGGCGGTGAGCCTCCAGATGGACCGGCTTTCCGAACAGGTGGGCTTCCCGGTGATCGAGCGGAAGGGGCGGGGTGTCATGCTCACCGCCCGGGGCGGGGCCTTCCTGGACGATGCCCGGCACCTGCTCGATCTCAACGACCGCATCCTCGCCCAGCATGTGCACGGCACCTTCGCGCAGCCTCTGCGCCTCGGCTTCGTGCAGGATGTGGGCGAGACCGCCATGCAGCGCATCCTGGCGCGCCTGGCCGCCCAGTTTCCCCAGGCGCCCATCACTGTGCGGGTATGCTCCACCCAGACCTTGCTGGATCGGCTGAACGTGGCGGACCTGGATCTGGCGGTGGGATTCCGGCGCGACAGCGACCTGCCGGCTCGGGTGGTGGCGCGGGAGCCCATGCATTGGTACGCCGCGCGGCAGTTCCGGCTGGATGCGGGAAGCCCGGTGCCGCTGCTTCTGTTCGAGCAGCCCTGCGTGTTCCGGGCGGCGGCCATCTCCGCGCTCACGGCGGCGGGGCGGCCCTTCCGCGTGGCCTTCACCAGCCCGAGCCTGCCGGGCCTGATGGCGGCGGTGGGGGCGGGCATGGGCGTGACCGTGCGCTCACCCCGCGCTATGCGGGCGGATCTGGTGGCGGTGACCGATCTCGTCAGCGCGCCGCTGCCCGAGGTGGAATTCGTGCTCTATGGCCGCAGTGATGCACCTCAGCCCGCCTTGCAGCAGGTGGAGGCCGTCATCCGCGAGGAAGTGCGCTGCGAGCGCCCGCTTTTTGCGGCAGCGTGAGGGCGCCCGAACCGTTCGGGCGCCCGCTTGGCATCAGTGCTTGTGGTCCATGCCCGACATGCCGCCGGACGCGGGTGGCGCCCCCGCGCCGGCGCCGATGGAGCGCACCTGGAAGGTCACGTCCACCTTGCCGGCCTTCTCGAACACCAGCGTCCCCTTGACGGTGTCGCCGTCCTTCAGCTGCTGGGCGAGGTCCATGAACATGAGGTGGTAGCCACCCGGCGCCAACGTGACGCTGCCGCCGGGGGGAATGACGAGGCCGTCCTTCAGCGGACGCATGGTCATCACCCCATCCTTGACCGCCATCTCATGGATCTCCACACGACCGGAGGCGGCGAAGGTGCCGGAGACCAGCATGTCGGGCGTGGTGCCCGCATTGGTGATCTTCAGGAAGCCGCCGGCCACCTTGGCGCCGCCAGGCGTGGCGCGCGACCAGGGCGCCTCGATGGTGATGTCGCCGGCCTTGAACACAGCCGCAGTCTGAGCCTGGGCGGCGGCCGCCACCTTCAGGACGGGCGCGGGCCGCGGCGGGCGTGGGCCGCCGGCGGCGGGGATTTCCGCCCAGTTGGTGCTGGCGGTACCGCAGCTCTGGAGCACGGGGAAATAGAGCGTGGCCGGGTTCGCTTGCGGCGCCAGATAGGCGACGAAGGTGAACTCGTCATAATAGGCGTCGGGCAGCTCGCCCCCCGACCAGGTGATGGTCTTCACGCCCTTCGAGACGGGCGGGCCGTGCATCACCTCATAGGAGCGCCCGTAATCGCCGATCTGTGTGGCCAGCGTCCAGCCGGCCTTGGGCTGGGGCTTTACGGAAATCACGCCGTCGGGCAGCGTGACCTGGATGGCGGTGGTGGCTGCTCCCTCGCAGCCGTGGGGCACCTTCAGCGTGCCCTTGAAGGAGCGGCCGGACTGCGCTTCGGCCGGCTCCAACGTCACATGGGCGAAAGCCGGGACAGCAGCGGCTGGCAGGGCGGCGACGGCGAGGAAAGCGGCGGTCCAGCCGCGCGCAAGAAAGCGGGACATGAAACATCTCCGATGACAGGACAGGATGGTGCGGCGTCAGGCGCGCGCCGGAGGGCCTGTGGCATCGAAGGGGAACAGGGCCGCCTGCGTGAAGGAGGGGCCGGCGAGCGGCCGAGCCATGCGCAGGGGAACGGGAAGGGGCGGGGCGAGGCGCGCCACCGGCACGGCCCCGAGCGCGGCCGGCACATGGCCGGCGGTGCAGCCCATCAGGCAGCACAAGGCGTCGTGGTGGTCGGGGCTGTCCGGCGCGGGAGCGGGATTGGCGCCAAGCATCTGGCTGGGCAGGCAGAGCCCTTCCGTCGCCAATGCGGAACCCGGGCCATGCTGCGCGCCGGCGGCAAAGCCGAGCACGCTCTGCAGCACCAGCAGATAGGCGAGGGCCATCGCGCCGAGCCAGCGGGCGGTCGCCTTCATCCAAGCTGCCTGTGCGGTGGCCGTCATGCGCGGCTTTTCCTGCCCGAGCGTTCCTCACCCGGCGTGCGCCGGTGCCCATGCCAATAGGGCGGGATGGCGTCGGGCGCAAGGCATGGCCGGCGCAGCGGGCGCGCGCCGGGAGGTGAACCGGAAGCGCCGCCAATGCGTTATTGTCGGCCCCGAAAAAGGCAGGCGTGCCGAAGCACACGGGGGAGAGGCGAGATGGTGTTCTGGGTTCCGATCCTCACCTGGGTCCTGGCGCTGGCGTGCGCGGGGCTCGCCATCTTCCGCGCGCCGTCGCCCCGTCCGCCGGGCTTCGTCATTGACCGCCTGCTGCGCACCATCCTGCTCTTTCCGGTGGGGCTGGAAAGCCTGTGGGCGGCGCTGGGGCATATCGTCTTCGCCGCGCAGGCGGCCGCCTCCATCGGCTGGGCGCCGAGCCCGTTCCAGTTCGAGGTGGGCGTGGCCAATCTCGGCATCGGCCTTGCCGGCGTGGTGGGGGCCTTCCTTTCCAGCTGGCACTACAGGCTGGCGGTGGCGATCATGACCACCGGCTTTCTCGGCGGCGCGGCGGCGGGCCACATGGTGCAGATTGCCGCGACGGGGAACCTTGCGGCGGGCAATGCCGGCCCCATTCTTTATACCGATGTCCTCACGCCCCTCTCCCTCCTGGTGCTTCTGGCGCTCTCCTGGCGCCGGGCTCGTGCCTGACCCGCGCGTGCGGACCCGAAATGTCCCAGAAGGTGCTCCATGGCCGATGATGCCGAACGCAATCGCTTCTCCGCGCGGGCGGCGCGCTATGCCCGTGTGGGGGCCAATGTGGGCGGGGTGGCCGCGCGCATCGCCGGCACGCGCCTCCTCGGCCTCGACAAGGCAGGGGAGGCCAATGCGGCGGCGCTCGCCTCGGCGCTGGGCGGGCTGAAGGGGCCCCTTATGAAGGTGGCGCAGTTGATGGCCACCGTCCCGGACCTCCTGCCCCCCGATTATGCCAGCGAGTTGCAGAAGCTCCAGTCGGACGCCCCGCCCATGGGCTGGGCCTTCGTGCGCCGGCGCATGATGGCGGAGCTGGGCCGCGACTGGGAGACGCGCTTCGCCAGTTTCGAGCACCAGCCGGCCGCCGCCGCCTCCCTCGGCCAGGTGCACAAGGCGGTGACGCTGGATGGCGAGGTGGTGGCCTGCAAGCTGCAATATCCCGACATGCAGGCGGCGGTGGAGGCGGACCTCAGCCAATTGGACGTGCTGTTCGCCCTCCACCGGCGGATGACCTCGGTCATCGACACGCGGGAGATCGCCCGCGAGATCGGCGAGCGGGTGCGCGAGGAGCTGGACTATCGGCGCGAGGCCAAGAATGTGGCCCTCTACCGGCACATGCTGGCGGACAGCGACCTGGTGCGCGTGCCGGGCGTGCGGGAGGACCTCTCCACCGGACGCCTGCTGACGCTCTCATGGCTCGAAGGGCGCAAGATCCTCACCTTCGTCGACCACCCGCTGGAGGAACGCAACGGGCTCGCCCGCGCCATGTTCACCGCCTGGTGGCTGCCCTTCAGCCGGTTCGGCGTCATCCATGGCGACCCGCATCTGGGCAATTACACCGTCTTCATGGACGAGGGCGAGCGACCGGCGGGCATCAACCTGCTGGACTATGGCTGCATCCGCATCTTCCCGCCCACCTTCGTGGCGGGCGTTGTGGACCTCTATCGCGGCCTCCTGGAAGGCGACGAGGCCCGGGTGGTTCATGCCTATGAGACCTGGGGCTTCCGGGGGCTGAAGCGGGAGCTGATCGACGTGCTCAACATCTGGGCGCGCTTCATCTACGGGCCGCTGATGGATGATCGCGTCCGCACCATCGCCGATGGCGTCGCGCCGGGCCAATATGGGCGGCGCGAGGCGTTCCAGGTGCACACGGCGCTCAAGGAGCTGGGACCAGTGACCGTGCCCCGCGAATTCGTCTTCATGGACCGCGCCGCCATCGGGCTTGGTGCTGTTTTCCTGCACCTCAAGGCCGAGCTGAATTTCCACGCTTTGTTCGAGGACGCCATTACCGGCTTCTCGCATGCCGGCGTCGCGGAGCGTCAGGCCGCGGCCCTCGCGGTGGCGGGCTTGGCCTGACCCTCTGCCTCAATTGGTGCCGCGCGAGAGCACGGAGGCGCTGCCGGCGGGGACATCCCCCGGCGTCGCCGTTCCCGCTGAGGGGGTCCGGGTCGCGGGTGCCTGAGCGGCCGGAGCGGGCCTGGAGGGGGTGGACTGGCTGGCGGCAGGAGAGGGCGTGCCGGCCGGCGGAATGGCCTGCCCGGCAGCAGGTGCGTTTTGGGAGGGCCTGCTCGCGGCTGGTGCGGGGTTGGCCTGTGCGGGCTGCGTCGGCGGAACGGGCTGGCCGCCGGACGCGGAGGACGTCGCGGCTTGCGAGCTTCCGGCCTCTGGCGAACCGGATTGGGGTGTCGCCCCCGATGCCGCAGACGGTGCCGCGGCCCCCGGCGCCCCTGGCGCCGGCGGAATGGCCACGCCCACATCGGGATTGGCCGCGTTCGGCTTGGTGGTGTCGGGCTTCACGGTCTGCACATCCGCCGGCCGGCGCTTTGGCGCGGGTGGAGCAGGCGGTGTGGCCGGAGGCGTGCGGGCGGACAGGTTTGGCGGCGGCGGCGCGTAGGTGGCCGGAGGCGGGCCATAAGTGGGCCCCGAAATGGTGGTCAGCGGGCTGACCCGGCCGGTAAAGGCATCCACCGCCAGCGTCACCGGGCCGCCGTCTCCCACCGCGCTGACCACATAGGCGCGGCCCTGGAGCGAGGGGCGGCTGACCTGCCAATAGCCAAGGTTACGCACGATGGCGCGAATTTCACCAGGGGGCAGCATGCCGTAGACCGGTGCCCCATAGGCAGGCGCCGGCACATAGACAGGACCGGGCGGCGGGGGCGCCGGGTAGGGATAATAATATTGCGCGTCGGCGCCGGTCGCCGTCAGGCCGCACAGGGCAGCGCCCGCCAGGGCGCTTGAAAGCGAAAGGCGGCGAAGAGGGAGCGTCATGGAGCACCTGGCTGTGGTCGGCACGGATCTGGCACCGGAATCGTGACGGTTAATAATCCCTGACTTTGCGGCGGGTGTGGGACCGGGAAGCGGCGTCGGTGGGATGGGTGTCCCCACCTCCTGTCGCAACACCGTTGCGCGAAACGCATGCGCGCCGTAGCGTTCTTGCGCAGAGCGCCTGTTGTGCGCAATAAGCCCAGCCTTGGGGCCTCCTTGGAACCATATCAGACCTTGTGGCGCCGCCGCTTTTCTGTCATGGTCCGGGAGATAGGGCAGTCCTGCTGCCCTATCAATCGCGCTTTGCACTGACCTGTGGCGTACGTCTTCGTTTGGACGTGCGCTTTTTTGCGCGGTGCGCCACCGCTGGTGCGAGAGTTGCATGGTGCCGGATCCACATCCGGGCAAAGGAGAGGGCGGAGAGATGTCGACGGATCGCGAACAGGGATTGAGCGGAAGCGTGGCTGTGGGTGCCGCTGCCGTCAAAACCAATGCGATTGTCGGGCGCCCCCCGGCATCCGGCCTGTTCGACCCGGCCCATGAGCGCGACGCGTGCGGCGTCGGCTTCATTGCCGACATCAAGGGCCGCAAGTCCCACAAGATCATCGAGGATGGCATCTCCATCCTGCTCAACCTGGAGCATCGCGGCGCCGTGGGCGCGGATCCGCGCGCGGGCGACGGGGCGGGCATGCTGGTGCAGATTCCCCATCGGTTCTTCGCCAAGGAAGCGGCGCGCCTGGGCTTTACCTTGCCGGAGCCCGGCCAGTATGCGGTCGGCCATATCTTCCTGCCCCGCGACAGGGAGGGCGCCGAGATCGTGCGCGCGGCCTTTGAGCGCGTGGTGGCGGAAGAGGGGCTGACCCTCATCGGCTGGCGCGACGTGCCCACCGACAATTCCTCGCTGGGCGAGAGCGTTCTGCCCACCGAGCCGAACCATGCGCAGATCTTCATCGGCCGGCCGGAGAGCATCACCGACGAGGACACCTTCGAGCGGCGCCTGTTCGTGCTGCGCAAGGTGATCTCCAACTGCGTCTACAACGCCAACGACCCGCGCACCGCCGGCTACTATCCGGTGTCTCTGTCGTGCCGGACGCTGGTCTATAAGGGCATGTTCCTGGCCGACCAGCTGGGCGCCTATTATCCGGACCTGCACGATCCGGATTTCGAGAGCGCGCTCGCTTTGGTGCACCAGCGCTTCTCCACCAACACCTTCCCCGCCTGGCCGCTGGCCCACCCCTATCGCATGGTGGCCCATAACGGCGAGATCAACACGCTGCGCGGCAACGTGAACTGGATGGCGGCCCGGCAGGCCTCGGTGGACAGCGACCTGTTCGGCGCTGATATCTCCAAGCTCTGGCCCATCTCCTATGAGGGCCAGTCGGACACCGCCTGCTTCGACAACGCGCTCGAATTCCTGGTCCAGGGCGGCTATTCGCTGCCGCACGCGGCCATGATGCTGGTGCCCGAGGCCTGGGCTGGCAATCCGCTCATGGATGAGGAGCGGCGCGCCTTCTACGAGTATCACGCCTCCCTCATGGAGCCGTGGGACGGCCCGGCGGCCATCGTCGCCACCGACGGCCGGCAGATCGTGGCCACCCTCGACCGCAACGGCCTGCGTCCCGCCCGCTACATGGTGACGAGCGACGACACCATCGTGCTCGCCTCCGAAATGGGCGTGCTGACCCTGCCGGAGGAGAAGATCGTCACCAAGTGGCGCCTCCAGCCCGGCAAGATGCTGCTGGTGGACCTGGAGGAAGGCCGCCTCGTCCCCGACGAGGAGGTGAAGACCTCGCTTGCCCAGGCGCACCCCTACAAGGAGTGGCTGAAGCACACCCAGCTGGTGCTGGAGGACCTGCGTCCCGTGGAGGCGCGCGAGGTGCGCACCGACGTGTCGCTGCTCGATCGCCAGCAGGCCTTCGGCTACACCCAGGAAGACCTCAAGCTCCTCCTGCCCCCCATGGCCGTCACCGGCCAGGAGGCGGTGGGCTCCATGGGCACGGATACGCCGGTGTCCGTCCTGTCCGACAAGTCGAAGCTGCTCTACACCTATTTCAAGCAGAACTTCGCCCAGGTGACGAACCCGCCCATCGACCCGATCCGCGAGGAACTGGTCATGAGCCTCGTCTCCTTCATCGGGCCGCGGCCGAACATCTTCGACCTGGAAGGCAATGCCCGCCGCAAGCGGCTTGAGGTGCGCCAGCCCATCCTCACCAATGAGGACCTGGAGAAGATCCGCTCCATCGGCTTCATGGAAGAGCGGTTCGACACCCGCACCCTCGACATCACCTATGATTCCGACAAGGGCGCGGCCGGCCTTGAAGGCGCCCTCGAGCGCCTGTGCGAGCGGGCCGAGGCGGCCGTCCATGGCGGCTACAACATCATCATCCTGTCCGACCGCATGACCGGGCCGGACCGGATCCCGATTCCCGCGCTGCTGGCCACCGCCGCCGTGCATCACCACCTGATCCGCAAGGGCCTGCGCACCTCTGTGGGCCTGGTGGTGGAGACGGGCGAAGCGCGCGAGATCCATCACTTCGCCTGCCTCGCCGGCTATGGCGCGGAGGCCATCAACCCCTATCTCGCCTTCGAGACGCTGGTCGCCATGCGCGGCGAGTTCCCCGAGGAGGTCGAGGACTACGAGATCGTCAAGCGCTACATCAAGTCCATCGACAAGGGGCTGCTGAAGGTGATGTCCAAGATGGGCATCTCCACCTATCAGTCCTATTGCGGCGCCCAGATCTTCGACGCGGTGGGCCTGTCCTCCGAGCTGGTGTCCAAGTATTTCTTCGGCACCGCCTCCACCATCGAGGGCGTCGGCCTTGCCGAGATCGCCGAGGAGACGGTGCGCCGTCACCGCCTCGCTTTCTCGGACGCGCCGGTCTATCGCCTGGCGCTGGATGTGGGCGGCGAATATGCCTATCGCATGCGCGGCGAGGACCATGCCTGGTCCCCGGACAGCGTCGCCACGCTCCAGCATGCGGTGCGCGGCAATGCGCGCGACCGGTATCGCGAATTCGCGGCCATGATGGACGACCAGGACAAGAAGCTCCTGACCGTCCGCGCCTTGTTCCGCATCCGCGATGCCCACGAGTTCGGTCATGCTCCCGTCCCGCTGGACGAGGTGGAGAGCGCCGCCGACATCGTGAAGCGCTTCGCCACCGGCGCCATGTCGTTCGGCTCCATTTCCCGCGAGGCGCACACCACGCTCGCCATTGCCATGAACCGGATCGGCGGCAAGTCGAACACCGGCGAGGGCGGCGAGGAGCCCGAACGCTTCAAGCCGCTGCCGAACGGCGATTCCATGCGCTCGGCCATCAAGCAGGTGGCTTCGGGGCGGTTCGGCGTGACGGCGGAATATCTGGTCAATTCCGACGTGATGCAGATCAAGGTCGCGCAGGGCGCCAAGCCCGGCGAGGGTGGCCAATTGCCCGGCCACAAGGTGGATGCGGTTATCGCCAAGGTGCGCCACTCCACCCCGGGCGTCGGCCTCATCTCCCCGCCGCCGCACCATGACATCTATTCCATCGAGGACCTGGCGCAGCTCATCTACGACCTCAAGAACGTGAATCCCGAGGCGGATGTCTCGGTGAAGCTCGTCTCCGAGGTGGGCGTGGGCACGGTGGCGGCCGGCGTTGCCAAGGCGCGCGCGGACCACATCACCATCTCCGGCTTCGAAGGCGGCACGGGCGCATCCCCGCTCACCTCCATCAAGCATGCGGGCTCGCCCTGGGAGATGGGCCTCGCCGAGACCCAGCAGACCCTGGTGGCCAACCGCCTGCGCTCCCGCGTCGCCCTCCAGGTGGATGGCGGCCTGCGCACCGGGCGCGACGTCATCATCGGCGCGCTGCTCGGCGCCGACGAGTTCGGCTTCTCCACAGCGCCGCTCATCGCGGCCGGCTGCATCATGATGCGCAAGTGCCACCTGAACACCTGCCCCGTCGGCGTGGCGACGCAGGACCCGGTGCTGCGCAAGCGCTTCAAGGGCACGCCCGAGCACGTCATCAACTACTTCTTCTTCGTCGCCGAGGAAGTGCGCGAGCTGATGGCCCAGCTGGGCTTCCGCAAGTTCGAGGACATGGTCGGCCGCTCCGACATCCTCGACCAGCAGGCGGCCATCGACCACTGGAAGGCCAAGGGGCTCGATTTCTCGCGCCTGTTCGCCAAGCCTGACGTGCCCGCCAATGTGGGCGTGCGCCACACCGAGCGCCAGCATCACCCCATCGAGAAGGTGCTCGATCGCACCCTCATCGAGAAGGCCAAGCCCGCTCTGGAGCATGGCGAGGCGGTGGTCATCGACAGCCCGATCCGCTCGGTGGACCGCTCCGCGGGCGCCATGCTCTCGGGTGCGGTGGCCAAGCGCTATGGCGGCGCCGGCCTGCCCGACGACACCATCACCGTCAACCTCACCGGCACGGCCGGCCAGGCCTTCGGTGCCTTCCTGGCGGCGGGCGTGACGCTGAACCTGGTGGGCGAGGCCAACGACTATGTGGGCAAGGGCCTGTCCGGCGGCCGCATCATCGTGCGTCCCCCGGCCCACAGCGCCATCGTCCCTGAGAACTCCATCATCGTCGGTAACACGGTGATGTATGGCGCCATCTCGGGCGAGTGCTACTTCCGGGGCGTGGCGGGCGAGCGCTTCGCGGTGCGCAATTCGGGGGCAATCGCCGTCGTTGAAGGCACCGGCGACCATGGCTGCGAATATATGACCGGCGGCATCGTGGTGGTGCTCGGCCCCACCGGCCGCAATTTCGCGGCCGGCATGTCCGGCGGCGTCGCCTATGTGCTGGACGAGGACAAGACCTTCGCCAAGCGCTGCAACCTGTCCATGGTGGATATCGAGCCGGTGGAAGAGGAGGAAGACCTCCTGGAACGCCTGCACCACCATGGCGGCGACCTTGAGTTCAAGGGCCGCATCGACGTGCAGGGCGACATGTCCCGCCACGACGAGGAGCGTCTCCACCAGCTCATCGTCAAGCATCTCCACCACACCGGCTCCGCCCGCGCCCAGGCCATCCTGGACAATTGGGCGGACTATCGGAGCAAGTTCGTGAAGGTGATGCCGGTGGAATACCGGCGGGCCCTGCGCGAAATGGAGAAACTGCGCGGCCTTCAGGCGGCCGAATAAGGCCGGAGCCCTTCAGGCCGGGCCTGTCCCGGCCTGCTTCCCCCGTCTTCCTGATCGCGGCTTCCGGGCCGCGCGCCTCAGGGGCGGGAGGCCGAGAGGACGGCGGGTCGCCTGCGACCCGCCAGGGCGGTGTCTGCGCCGCCCGACATGGCGAACGACGAGTCCTCAAGCTGGAACAATTCTTGTAATGGAGCAGACGGCGCTTGGCGTGCGACGCGGCTCCCGGAGGGGTAGGCATGGGTAAGGTCACGGGTTTTCTTGAGATCGATCGGCGCGAGCAGAAGTACCAGCCCGCCTCCGACCGCATCCGCCATTTCCGCGAATTCACCTTGCCCTTGCCGGATTCCGAGGTGGCCAACCAGGCCGCCCGCTGCATGGATTGCGGCATCCCCTTCTGCCATGGGCCGACCGGCTGCCCGGTCCATAACCAGATCCCCGACTGGAACGACCTCGTCTATCAGGGGGACTGGGAGGAGGCGGCGCGCAACCTGCACTCCACCAACAATTTCCCCGAATTCACCGGCCGCGTCTGCCCCGCCCCCTGCGAGGAGGCCTGCACGCTGAATCTCGAGGACATGCCCGTCACCATCAAGACGGTGGAGCAGGCCATCGCCGACAAGGCGTGGAAGTCCGGCTGGATCAAGCCCGAGCCGGCGGCCCAGCGCACCGGGCGTTCGGTGGCCGTGGTGGGGTCCGGGCCGGCGGGCCTTGCGGCCGCCCAGCAGCTCGCCCGCGCGGGCCATGACGTCCATGTGTTCGAGCGCGAGCCCAAGGCCGGCGGCCTGCTGCGCTACGGCATCCCGGACTTCAAGATGGAGAAGAAGCACATTGATCGCCGCGTGGCGCAGATGGAAGGCGAGGGCGTCACCTTCCACTATGGCGTGAATGTGGGCGTGACCAAGCCGGTGCAGGAATTGCTCGACACCTATGACGCCGTGCTGCTGGCGGGCGGGGCCGAGAACCCGCGCGATCCGGTGCTGCCCGGCCAGGAGTTCGAGGGCGTGCACTTCGCCATGCCCTATCTGGTGCAGCAGAACCGTCGGGGCGGCGGCGAGGATGTGAGCCGCGAGCTGCCCCTTCTGGCTGCCGGCAAGCATGTGGTGGTGGTGGGCGGCGGCGACACCGCCTCCGACTGCGTGGGCACCGCCTTCCGCCAGGGTGCCCTCTCGGTCACCCAGCTGGACATCCGCCCGGTGCCGCCGGTGAAGGAGGACAAGCTGGCGGTGTGGCCCTTCTGGCCCACCAAGTTCCGCACCTCTTCCTCCCAGGCCGAGGGCGCAGAGCGTGAATTCGCCTGCGCGACGCTCGGCATTGAGGGCCGCAACGGCCGCGTCACCGGCGTGAAGTGCGCCCGCGTAGACCAGAAGCGCCAGCCCATCGCCGGCACCGAGTTCGTGCTGCGCGCCGACCTCGTCTTCCTGGCCATCGGCTTTGCCGGCCCGCTGCGGGCGGGCCTGCTGGAGCAGTCCGGCGCCGATCTCGACAAGCGCGGCAACCTGAAGGCCGACGAGACCGCCTATCTGACCTCGGTGCCGAAGCTTTATGCGGCGGGCGACATGCGGCGCGGCCAGTCGCTGGTGGTCTGGGCCATCCGCGAGGGGCGGCAGGCGGCGCATGCCATCGACAAGGATCTGATGGGCGCGACCACTTTGCCGCGCTGAGCCGCCGATCCCGTCTGCGAAACGAAAAACGCCCGGCCTGCGCACGCAGGCCGGGCGTTTTTTCATGTCAGGGAGGCAAAGGTCAGAACAGATAGACCGCCGCCACCAGCCCGATCACCACCACCGCGAACAGGCCGAGCGTGACCAGCCCCAGCCGCTTCTCGATGAAATTGCGCGCCGCCGGGCCGAAATAGCGCAGCAGGGCCGCCAGCAGGAAGAAGCGCGCACCGCGGGTGATGAGCGAGAGCACCACGAACCAGAACAGGCTGTAGTCCGCGAAACCGGACGTGATGGTCACCAGCTTGTAGGGGATGGGGGTGAGGCCCTTCAGCAGGATCACCCAATGGCCATATTGGGCATAAGCGTGGCGGAAGGTCTCCACCTTGCTGCCATAGCCGTAAAGATTGATCAGGAAGAGGCCGACGCTGTCATAGAGCAGGGCGCCGATGGCATAGCCCACGAGGCCGCCTGCCACCGAGGAGAGCGTGGCGATCAACGCGTAGGTCCAGGCCTTTTCCGGTCGCGCCAGGGTCATGGGCACCTGGAGCACGTCGGGGGGGATGGGGAAGACCGAGCTTTCCGCGAAAGATACGATGCCGAGCGCCCAGGGGGCCGACGGGCGAGAAGAATAGGCAATCACCCAGTCGTAGAGCTTGCGCAGCATGCGGGGGTCTCGTGTGGGAAGCGAAGTCGCCCCTCCTCTAGAGTCTCGCGCCTCTGGGGAAAAGCCGGGGCGCGCAGGCCCGGCTCGGGGCGCTTCTTATTCCAGCCGGCGAGACATATTTGCAACCGGTCTTGAACCATCGGCTTTCGGGGGTCGCGGAGAGGTAAAATAATGCGAAGGGATGGTGTCTCCCCTCCATCGTATGGCTCGACGGAGCCAAACGGCTGCGCTATCCCGTGCGCCGCAATTGCTGCGCTGCGATTTGGGGAACCGGAAGCGGCGCGGCGCATTAACTGTGTCGGGAGAAGACGGTGCCGGTGTGCGGCCGGTGCGGTCCGATCTTAACGTCTTGAGAACCCTTTAGGCGACACCGTGGCGGTGCGCACGTGGCCCGTGCGAGACCGTCCCTCGTCCAGATGACATGAGATTTTCCATGTTGAAGCGCATTGCCGTCTTCGCTGTCCTGGTTCTCGGCTACGCCATTACGGGCGTTGCTCTCAGCACCGGCGCGACCACCGCTGCCGGTCCGAACGTGGCCGTCGCGGACGAGTGAGTCCTGCGGCCTGCCGCCCGGGGCTGTGGGCGTCGGCTGAACAAAAAAAGGGACCCGCGCCGTCTGGCGCGGGTCCCTTTTTTGTTGCCGGAACCCTCAGTGCTTGGTGGCCACCGCCGGCAGGCGGGCGGCGGTGAGCGGCGGCGACGACAGGTGGTCGCCGAGGCCCGCCATGGCCGCCCTCTGGCGCACCAGGGCCAGCACCACGTCGAGGGTGGGGGTGGGCATCTCCAGCAGCCGCCCCATTTCCTGCACTACCGTCACCAGCGGATCGATCTCCATGGGTCGGCTGCGTTCCAGGTCCTGGAGCATGGAGGTCTTGTGGGCCCCCACCGCGCCCGCGCCATTGATGCGCCGTTCCACATCCACGCGGAAATTGACCCCGAGCCGGCTGGCGATGGCCTGCGCCTCCAGCATCATGGAACGGGCGACGGCGCGGGTGTCCGGGTCGGCGGCGATGACATCCAGGGTGGCGTGGGTGAGCGCGCTGATGGGGTTGAAGCACAGATTGCCCCACAGCTTCAGCCATAGCTCGTCGCGGATATTGTCCATCACGGGTGCCCGCAGGCCCGACTTGTTCATCATGGCGGCAAGCCGTTCCACCCGCTCGGAGCGGTCCCCGGAGGGCTCACCCAGGGGGAACTTGTCACCGTAGACGTGCTGGATCACGCCGGGGGCCACAACTTCGGTGGCGGGATAGACGATGCAGCCGATGGCGCGTTCGGGCTTCAGCACGTCCCACTGGCGTCCGCCGGGATCGATGCTTTCCAGCGTGCGGCCTTCAAGCGCGCCGCCATGCTTGTAGAAGTACCAGTAGGGCACGCCGTTCACGGCCGTCACCACCGAGGTGTCGTTGCCCAGCAGAGGGCGCATGCGCTCGACCACGCCCGGCACCGAATGGGCCTTGAGGGCGATGATCACATAATCCTGCGGCCCGAGCGTCGCGGGATCGTCCGTGGCGTTCACCTGCGCCACCCGCTCCTCGCCCCCGATGAGCAGCTTCACGCCATTCTGACGCATGGCGTCCAAATGGGCGCCGCGCGCGACGAGACTGACCTCGGCCCCCGCCAGGGCCAACTGCACGCCCATATATCCACCGATGGCGCCCGCCCCATAGATGCAGACCTTCATTTGGCGCACCCTCCCCGTATCGATGATGGAGTATTTTGTATGCCACGAGTTTTAGCGAAGCTCTCCCCTCCGCTCAAGGATAAAATCTGCATTTTGAGAAAAATTTCCAAAATACGGAAAATTGACGCAGCGTCGCCTCGGCCACGCTGGCAGCGGGCCGCCTTTGGCCTATGCTAGGCCCGCGCGTCGCACTTGAAGTGGGGCGCGAGGGAGGCGGGTGATGATGGAAGACCAGGTCCTCTTGCCCCGGCGCCGCGGGCGCCCGGCATCGCCTGCGGCCGAAGGCGGCGAGGTGCAGTCGCTGGATCGCGCCATTGTTCTCCTGCGCGTGCTCTCGGAGGCGGATGGCATGAGCTTGTCCGACGTGGCGCGGCGGGCGGACCTTCCGGCCTCCACCGTTCATCGCCTCCTCGCCACGCTCCAGAAGCGCCAATTGGTGAGCCACGACCAGGAGAATGGCCTGTGGACGGTCGGGCTCGGCCTGTTCCGGATCGGCGCCGCTTATCTGCGCATCCGCAAGCTGCCGGAGATCGGCCGGCCGGTGGTGCGGCGCCTGCTGCACGAGACCGAGGAGACGGTGAACCTCTCCATGTTTGACGGCAGCGAACTGGTGGTGGTGGCGCAGGCGGAAGGCCATGCACCGGTGCGGGCCTTTTTTCGGCTGGGGGCGCGCCTGCCGCTCCATGCCTCTGCTGCGGGCAAGTGCATCCTGGCGGTGGCGAGCCCCGCCTTTCGCGGCGCCTGCCTCGCTTCGATCCGCTACGAGGCCTTTACCGTGCGCACGCATCGCTCCGAGCGGGAGCTGATGGACGATGTGGAACAGGTGGTCGGGCGCGGATTCGCCCTCGATGACGAGGAGCATACGCTCGGCATGCGCGCGGTGGCGGCCCCCATCTTCAACGAATGGGGCGAGCCCATCGGCGCGGTTTCCATTTCCGCACCGGCGGTGCGCATGAGCGACGACCGGGTGCAGCGCCTCGGCCGGCGGGTGATCGCAGCGGCCGAGGAGATGACCCGGCTTTATTCCGGCGGTAGCGAGACGCGGCTTTCCGGCCTCGATCTTCGGGATTGATGCAACCCTCGCGTCTTCGGTCGGCTGCGTTGCACTGCAATCGGGCATGGCCGGGGCGAGGTGGCAAACGCAGCCCCGCATGAATCTGCCGCCGGTGCGCTCGCCGGGCGGCGGGTGCCGCTGGATCTGCGGCATGTATCGGAAAACGTGAGGCTATTGGGATAGGGGCCAGCTGCCTGAAGGGATGCCGCAGCGATAGAATGCGGCTTGCTTGAAGGTGCCGAGGCGTGCTTTCGCGCGCGCGAATACTGTGTGTGCAGGTGCTCAATGCTCTATCTGAAATAATGTATTTCAGATTATAGATGCGAGTATTCGTAATTTCGAATTATGCATAGACAATTTCGATTGCGGGAAGCTGACATACAGAATACTCTTTCTCCGTCGCCCTCAGCCAGGGGCGGATAAATCGCAGTTACGTCAAGACGTTACGTCAAAGCGATCCGCGCGAAAAAACGGCGGACGATCCGGGAGGAAAGACGAATGCGTTTGGCTCTTGCAAAAACCGTGAAGCGTCTCGCTGTGGCCTGTACGGCTCTGGCTGCGCTCACGCCTTTGTCAGCCTTCGCCTGGGAGCCCACCAAAACGGTGGAGTTCATTGTCCCCGCAGGCACGGGTGGTGGCGCCGACCAGATGGCGCGCATGATTCAGGGCATCATTCAGAAGAACAATCTGATGAAGCAGTCCCTGGTGGTCATCAACAAGTCCGGTGGTGCCGGCGCCGAAGGCTTCCTTGATGTGAAGTCCTCTGCGGGCAACGCCAACAAGATCATCATTTCCCTATCGAACATCTTCACCACGCCGCTCGCCACCGGCGTTCCGTTCAAGTGGGATGACCTCACCCCCGTGGCCATGCTGGCCCTGGACGAGTTCGTCCTGTGGGTGAATGCCAAGGCGCCCTATAACGACGTGGCCGGCTATCTTGCGGCCCTCAAGGCGGCCTCCGGCGGCTCCGAATTCAAGATGGGTGGCACCGGCTCCAAGCAGGAAGACCAGATCATCACCGCCGCCATCGAGCAGAAGACCGGCGCCAAGTTCATCTATGTTCCCTACAAGGGCGGCGGCGACGTGGCGGCGCAGCTTGTGGGCGGGCACATCACGTCTTCGGTCAACAATCCCATCGAGGCCGTGTCCCAGTGGCGGGCCGGCGAAGTCAAGCCGCTCTGTGTGTTCGACTATCAGCGCCTCGCCTACAAGGAGCCGGTTGCCGACGGAAAGTCGTGGGGCGACATCCCCACCTGCAAGGAAGCCGGCCTCGACATCGAATACTTGATGCTGCGCGGCATCTTCATGCCCCCGCGGGTCACCAAGGACCAGGTCGACTATTATGTGGACCTGTTCAAGAAGGTGCGCGAGACGCCCGAATGGAAGGACTTCATGCAGAAGGGGGCCTTCAACACCACCATGCTGACGGGTGAGGAATATAAGGCCTGGCTCGGCAAGGCCGCCCAGACCCACCTCTCGCTGATGGAAAAGGCAGGTTTCGTCGCGAAGTGACGGGTGGTGCGGAGGGCGCCTCGCCCTCCGCCTCTCCGCCACGCGCCGATCTCCCGTTCGGAGGATTGAGGCATGAGTTCCGAAACTGAAAAAAGCGAGCACACCGTCACCACCCGCACCATGGATGTGGTGGTCGCCCTTCTGTTCATGGGCGTTGCGGCCCTGGTGATGGCCGACAGCTGGCGCGTGGGTGCGCGTTGGGCGTCGGACGGTCCGCAGGCCGGCTACTTCCCCTTCTATGTGGGGCTGATCATGTTCGTGGCGAGCCTCGGTACGCTCGTCCAGAACCTCGTCACCAAGACCCCGAACCTGACCAACTTCGTCGACCGCGAACAATTGGGCTCGGTACTGAAGGTTCTCGTCCCCACCATCGTCTATGTGGTGCTGATCGAAGTCATCGGCATCTATGTGGCGTCGATGATCTTCATCGCCTTCTTCATGGCGTGGCTGGGCAAGTATAAGTGGCAGGTGATCGCGCCCGTCGCCGTGGGCGTTCCGCTCGTCCTGTTCGTCATGTTCGAAATCTGGTTCCTGGTGCCGCTGCCCAAGGGCCCGATCGAGACCGCGCTCGGCTACTGAGCGCGCCTCCGCCCGCGTTTCGCGGGCGCCGTCCAGGACCCGCATTGGGGCCGGGTTGACGTTTCCCGACCCGCTCCGGTCCGGGGCCTCACGACCCTCCTGGCCGCCGGCCGCGTGCCGCCGGCCCTGATTGATGCGCTCGCCGTCCAGGGTTCGCGAGGACCCCGCGCTCCGAGCCTCCGGCCGAAGGGCCGGTCCACGGCCGCTCACTTCTCCAACATGGGATGACGCATGCGCGCCCCGCCGGCTCAGCCGCGGACCGCCGCAGGCGAGATCCCTCTCATCATCACCCGTTCACCCCGCGCTGCGTGCGCCGGGGAGCTGGGGAGGACATACGTGGAAGCGCTCTCATCCCTCATCGGAGGTTTCTCCGTTCTCGCCGACCCCATGAACATCGTCTACATGTTCGTGGGCATCGCGCTCGGCGTGCTCATCGGCGTGCTGCCGGGCCTTGGCGGCGCCAATGGCGTGGCCATCCTGCTGCCGCTCACCTTCTCCATGTCGCCGGTCTCGGCGATCATCATGCTCTCCTCCATCTATTGGGGAGCGCTGTTCGGCGGCGCCATCACCTCGGTGCTGTTCAACATTCCAGGCGAGCCCTGGTCGGTGGCCACAACATTTGACGGCCATCCCATGGCGCAGAGGGGCAAGGCGGGCGAGGCGCTCACCGGCGCCTTCACGGGCTCCTTCATCGGCGCCTTCTTCGCGGTGCTGCTCATCACCTTCCTGGCGCCGGTCATCGCCAAGTTCGCGCTGCAGTTCGGGCCGGCGGAATTCTTCGCGGTCTATCTGCTCACCTTCTGCTCCTTCGTGGGCATGGGGCGCGAATCGCCCTTCAAGGTGCTGGCGGCCATGACGCTGGGCTTCGCTCTGGCGGCCGTGGGCATCGACACCGTGACCGGCCAGTTGCGCATGACCTTCGGCTCGGTGGAGCTGCTGCGGGGCTTCGACTTCCTGGTGGCGGTCATCGGCCTGTTTGGCGTGGGCGAAATCCTTTTGACCATGGAAGAGGGCCTCGCCTTCAAGGGCAAGAGCGCCAAGATCAACGCCAAGGTGGTGTTCCAGACCTGGGCCAAGCTGCCGGCCATGTGGGTGGGCGCGCTGCGCTCGGCCATTGTGGGCTGCTGGATGGGCATCACCCCCGGCGGCGCCACCCCGGCCTCCTTCATGAGCTATGGCCTTGCCAAGAAATTCTCCAAGAACGGCAAGAATTTCGGCAAGGGCGAGCTGGAGGGCGTGGTGATGCCGGAAGTGGCGGCCCATGCGGCCGGCACCTCGGCCCTCCTGCCCATGCTCACCCTGGGCATCCCCGGATCGCCCACGGCGGCGGTGCTGCTGGGCGGCCTGCTCATCTGGGGCCTCCAGCCTGGGCCGCTTCTGTTCGTGGAGCAGAAGGACTTCGTGTGGGGCCTCATCGCCTCCATCTATCTCGGCAACATTGCCGGCCTCATTGTGGTGCTCACCACGGTGCCGCTGTTTGCCGCGATCCTGCGCATCCCCTTCTCGGTGATCGCACCCATCATCCTCGTCATCTGCGCGGTGGGGGCCTACACGGTCCACAATGCCGGGCTCGACATCGCCGTCATGCTGGTCTTCGGCGTCATCGGCTATGTCTTCAAGAAGCTGAACTATCCGCTGGCGCCGCTGGTCCTTGCCCTGGTGCTGGGCGACATGGCGGAAAGCTCCTTCCGCCAGGCCATGCTGGTCTCGCAGGGCAATCTCGGCATCTTCTGGTCCAACCCGCTGGTGGGCTCCATCGTCACTCTGGCGCTGGTGATGCTGTTCTGGCCGCTCATCTCCAAGGTGCGCGAGCGCCTCGGCAGCGGCCCCAAGCCCGCCGCCGCGGAGTGACCCCTCACGGGAGGGCTTGCCGCATTGCGGTAGCGCCCTCCCGCCTTCCTCCAGCGCCAGGGTCTGGCGCCAGAAAGGGCGGGCGTCGCTGCGTCGGCGCCCGGCACCCCCGGTCATCCCGGGGATGGCCGCCTCCAGCCGCGCCCGGTCCGGCCCGGCTGAGCGCGCGAAATGGCCCGCAAATCCGCTGCATTGCACCATTCTTGCGGTTTCCGAGGGGATTGTATCCCTCTAAAAAATACCGTACACAGTATTTCACCGACGGCATTCGCCCAGAAGAAGGCGTCCGCCACAGGGAAGGGAACACCGGCCGTGCATCAGGTCGCCGACACACCGAAGCTGAATGTGGAACCGCTCGGGGCCAGTTCGAGCTTGCGCATGCTGGCTTATGACGCCCTGAAGCGCGCCATCACGGAGATGGACATCTATGGCTCGACCGCCGAGTTCCGCCTTGATGAGCGCCAGCTCTCGGAGGATCTGGGGGTGAGCCGCACGCCGATCCGCGAGGCCATGACGGTGCTGGAGCAGGAGGGCTTCGTGCGCTCCGTTCCCCGGCGCGGCATCTTCGTGGTGCGCAAGACCAAGCGGGAGATCATCGAGATGATCACCGTGTGGGCGGCGCTGGAGGGCATGGCGGCGCGCCTCGCCGCCGACCGCGCCAGCGCCGCCGAGCTGAAGGGGCTGCGGGAGCTGTTCAACGCGTTCGAGCGCGAGCCGGTCAGCGCCCACATGCATGACTATTCACAGGCGAACATCGCCTTCCATCAGGCCATCATCCGCATGGGCGGGTGCAACCTGATCGCCGACATGACCGAGAACCTGTTCCTGCACATGCGCGCCATCCGCGCGGTGTCCATCCGGCAGGAGAATCGGTCGCAGACCTCCATGCGCGAGCACATGGCCATCATCGACGCGCTGGAGGCCCATGATCCCGACCTGGCCGAGCGCCTGGTGCGGGAACACACGCTGGGCCTGGCCGACCATGTGGAACGGCACGGCGTGTTTCCCGAATAGCGGGCGCAGCAACGGAATTGCGGGAGCCCTTTCGTCCGTCCCTCGCGGGCGGTGGGGGTCCGGCGACAAGGTCAACGCTCCGGCTCTCCGCGCCGGGGTGCAAGGCAAGTCAAAGGCTTAAAGTCAAAAGTTTTCCGGGAGGAAGCGGGATGTCCGCAGTCGCACAGATCATCGAAGCCAACGTTCCCGAGCAGGAGCTCACCGACGGGTTCCACCTCGTCATCGATGCGCTGAAGCTCAACGGCATCGAGACCATTTACAACGTGCCGGGCATTCCGATCACGGATCTCGGCCGCATGGCGCAGGCCGAGGGCATTCGCGTGGTCTCCTTCCGCCACGAGCAGAATGCGGGCAATGCCGCCGCCATCGCCGGCTTCCTCACCAAGAAGCCGGGCATCTGCCTGACCGTGTCGGCACCGGGCTTCCTCAATGGCCTGACCGCGCTCGCCAACGCCACCACCAATTGCTTCCCCATGATCCTCATTTCGGGCTCGTCCGAGCGCGAGATCGTCGACCTCCAGCAGGGCGACTATGAGGAGATGGACCAGCTCGCCATCGCCAAGCCGCTCTGCAAGGCCGCCTTCCGCGTGCTGCACGCGGCCGACATCGGCATCGGCGTCGCCCGCGCCATCCGCGCGGCCTGCTCGGGCCGTCCCGGCGGCGTCTATCTCGACTTGCCCGCCAAGCTCTTCTCCCAGGTGATGGACGCCGAGGCCGGCGCCAAGTCGCTGGTGAAGGTCATCGACCCGGCTCCGGCCCAGATCCCCGGTCCCGACGCGGTGGCCCGCGCGCTTGAGGTTTTGAAGGGCGCCAAGCGGCCCCTCATCATCCTCGGCAAGGGCGCGGCCTATGCCCAGGCGGACGAGGAGATCAAGGCGCTGGTCGAAACCTCCGGCATTCCCTTCCTGCCCATGAGCATGGCCAAGGGCCTGCTGCCGGACACCCATCCCCAGTCCGCCGGCGCCGCCCGTTCCACCGCGCTGAAGGACAGCGACGTGGTGCTGCTCATCGGCGCCCGCCTCAACTGGCTGCTGTCCCACGGCAAGGGCAAAACCTGGGGCGATGCGCCCAAGAAGTTCATCCAGGTGGACATCGAGCCCAAGGAAATGGACTCCAACGTGGAGATCGCCGCCCCGCTGGTGGGCGACATCGGCTCCGTGGTGTCCGCGCTCCTCGATGGCATGGGCACGAACTGGCCGGCGCCCCCCGCCGACTGGGTGAAGACCATCGTCACCAAGCGCGACGAGAACATCGCCAAGATGGCGCCGCGCCTGATGAAGAATTCCGCGCCCATGGACTTCCATGGCGCGCTCGGCGCCCTGCGCACCGTCATCAAGGAGCGTCCCGACGCCATCCTGGTGAACGAGGGCGCCAACACCCTCGACCTCGCCCGCGGCATCATCGACATGTACCAGCCGCGCAAGCGCCTGGACGTGGGCACCTGGGGCGTCATGGGCATCGGCATGGGCTTTGCCATCGCGGCGGCGGTGGAGACGGGCAAGCCCGTCCTGGCGGTGGAGGGCGACAGCGCCTTCGGCTTCTCCGGCATGGAGGTGGAGACCATCTGCCGCTACAACCTGCCGGTCTGCATCGTCATCTTCAACAATAACGGCATCTATCGCGGCACGGACACCGATCCCACCGGCCGCGACCCGGGCACCACGGTGTTCGTGAAGGACAGCCGCTACGACAAGATGATGGAAGCCTTCGGCGGCGTCGGCGTGAACGTGACCACCCCCGACGAGCTGAAGCGCGCCGTGGACGAAGCCATGGACAGCGGCAAGCCCACCCTCATCAATGCAGTCATCGACCCGCAGGCGGGCACCGAGAGCGGCCGCATCGGCAATCTGAACCCGCAGAGCGTGGTGAAGAAAAAGAAGTGACGGCGCAAAGCCCTGCGGGCGGGGCGCGGTCCCGTCCGCCTCTCATCTGACAGTTGCCGGGCGCGGCGCGCGGGAGATCCCGCCGCCGCAAGCCGCGGGGGCAACGGACAAAAAGAACAAGCGTCGCTTCAAGCGCGCGTCCAGAGGAACAACGAGGCTCTCATGGGCAAGGCTCTAGACGGCGTTCGCATCCTGGATTTCACCCACGTCCAGTCGGGTCCCACCTGCACGCAGCTGCTGGCCTGGTTCGGCGCGGACGTGATCAAGGTGGAGCGTCCCGGCGAAGGCGACGTGACGCGCACCCAGCTGCGGGATGTCCCCAATGCGGACAGCCTGTATTTCACCATGCTCAATTCCAACAAGCGCTCCATCACGCTGGACACCAAGAACGCCGCCGGCAAGGCCGTGCTGGAGGACCTGGTGAAGGTGTGCGACGTGCTGGTGGAGAATTTCGCCCCCGGCGCCCTCGACCGCATGGGCTTTACCTGGGAGCGCCTGCAGGAGCTCAATCCGCGCCTCATCCTCGCCTCGGTGAAGGGCTTCGGCGCGGGTCCGTTCGAGCATTGCAAGGTCTATGAGAATGTCGCCCAGTGCGCGGGCGGCGCGGCCTCCACCACCGGCTTCCGCGATGGCCTGCCCCTCGTCACCGGCGCCCAGATCGGCGACAGCGGCACAGGGCTTCATTTGGCGCTGGGCATCGTCACCGCGCTGTTCCAGCGCGAGCATACGGGCCGTGGCCAGAAGGTGCTGGCCGCCATGCAGGACAGCGTCCTGAACCTGTGCCGGGTGAAGATGCGCGACCAGCAGCGCCTGGCGCGCGGGCCGCTCTCCGAATACAGCCAGTATGGCGAAGGCGTGCCCTTCGGCGACACCGTGCCGCGCGCCGGCAACGATTCCGGCGGCGGCCAGCCGGGCCGCATCCTGCGCTGCAAGGGCTGGGAGAATGATCCCAACGCCTACATCTATTTCATCACCCAGGCCCCGGTCTGGGGGAAGATCTGCGACGTGATCGGCGAGCCCACCTGGAAGACCGATCCCGATTACGCAACCGCCCCCGCCCGGCTGCCGCACCTGAATGAGATCTTCACCCGCATCGAGGCGTGGACCATGGCCCACACCAAGTATGAGGCCATGGAGATCCTCAACCGCTACGACATTCCCTGCGGCCCGATCCTGTCCATGAAGGAGATCGCCGAGGACCGCTCGCTCTATGCCACCGGCACCCTGGTGGAGGTGGAGCATCCCGAGCGCGGCACCTACGTGACCGTCGGCAACCCCATCAAGCTTTCCGACAACGACGTTCCGGTGGAGCGCTCGCCGCTGCTCGGCGAGCACACCGAGGAAATTCTCGCGGACGTGCTCGGCTTCGACGCCGCCCGCATCGAGGAAGTGCGGCGCGCCGGGGCGGTGGGGGCTCCGCTGCCGCTCGCGGCGGAATGAGGGTCCGTCACCCCCAGCGGATCATCTGCCGGGGGTGACCAAAGATCACCGGCCGTGCCGCGCTTCGCGGGTACGTCCGGACATCGGCGTGAAGTCTTCGCGTCACCGTGGCTAACCTTGCTAAGCTAGAGCGAGCCCATGTCTGATGAAATGTCCGCATCGCCTTCCCCGGCGATCGACTTCGAGGAACTGGCGGCCCGCGCCGGAGACGCCATCGTCGTCTCCGATGGAACCGGCGCCATCACCTTCTGGAACGGGGCGGCCGAGCGCATGTTCGGCTTCACCCCCCAGGAGGCGCTGGGCCAGTCCCTCGACATCATCATTCCCGAGCGCCAGCGCCAGCGGCACTGGGACGGCTACCACGTGACCATGCGCACGGGTGTGACGCGCTACGGCACCGAGCTTCTGCGCGTGCCGGCGCTCCACAAGGACGGTCACGCTTTGTCCATTTCCTTCACCGTGGCCCTGCTCTCGTCCGGCGGGTCGACGCCCACCGGCATCGTGGCGGTGATCCGGGACGAAACCGCCCGGTGGAAGGAGGAGAAGGCCCTGCGCAAGCGGGTGGCCGAACTGGAGGCCCAGGCCGTGACCTGAGCCAGCAGAAGAACAGCCAGGCGCACTGGCGATACCGGCGGCGGGCAGCTCCGTGCCGCCGGGCCTCGGGAATTCTGATGCGGGGCGCAAAGGCCCAGCGTCAGGGGAAGTCTAACGCTCAAAAGGGAAGTGGAACATGACCAAGCCGTTGGAAGGGATCAAGATCATCGACTTCACCCACGTGCAGGCCGGCCCCGCTTGCACCCAGCTCCTCGCCTGGTTCGGCGCGGACGTGATCAAGGTGGAGCGCCCCGGCTCGGGCGACGTGACGCGCAACCAGCTCCGCGACATCTCCAATGCGGACGCGCTCTATTTCACCATGCTCAACTCCAACAAGCGCTCGCTGACGCTCGACACCAAGACCAAGGCCGGCAAGGAAGTGCTGGAGAAGCTCATCAAGGAGAGCGACGTCCTCGTCGAGAACTTCGCCCCCGGCGCGCTCGACCGCATGGGATTTACCTGGGAGCGCATCAACGAGCTCAATCCCGGCATGATCGTCGCCTCGGTGAAGGGCTTCTCCGACGGCCATCATTATGAAGACCTGAAGGTGTACGAGAACGTCGCCCAGTGCGCGGGCGGCGCCGCCTCCACCACCGGCTTCTGGGATGGCCCCCCCACCGTATCGGCGGCTGCGCTCGGTGACAGCAACACCGGCATGCACCTGGCCATCGGCATCCTCACCGCGCTGCATTCGCGCAACAAGACCGGCAAGGGCCAGAAGGTGGCGGTGTCCATGCAGGACGCGGTCATCAATCTCTGCCGCGTCAAGCTGCGCGACCAGCAGCGCCTCGACCGCGTGGGCTACCTGGAGGAATATCCCCAGTACCCGCACGGCACCTTCTCGGACGTGGTTCCGCGCGGCGGCAATGCCGGCGGCGGCGGCCAGCCCGGCTGGGTGCTGAAGTGCAAGGGCTGGGAGACCGATCCCAACGCCTATATCTACTTCACCGTGCAGGAGCAGGCCTGGGGCAAGGTGGCGGAAGCCATCGGCAAGCCGGAATGGATCAATGATCCGGCCTACGCCACCGCCCGCGCCCGCCAGGACAAGATCTTCGACATCTTCGCCACCATCGAGGGCTGGCTGGCCGACAAGACCAAGTTCGAGGCGGTGGACATCCTGCGCAAGTTCGACATCCCCTGCGCGCCGGTGCTGACCATGAAGGAGATCGCAGAGGATCCGTCCCTGCGCGCCTCCGGCACCATCGTGGAAGTGGACCACAAGCAGCGCGGCAAGTATCTGACCGTCGGCAGCCCGATCAAGTTCTCGGACATGTCGGTGGAGATCACTGGCTCTCCGCTCTTGGGCGAGCACACCGACGAAGTGCTCTCCGAGCTTGGCTATTCCGCCGACCAGATCAAGGAAATGCACTCCGAGCGCGTGGTCTGATCCACGCGGTCTGAAGGTTTCCGCCGGGGTCTCCCGGTTCCGCATGCGGGGCGTTCGCGCCCCGCATGATCCCTTCCGCCGCTCTTGTCGGCATATCGGGTGTATCCGCGAGGCCCATCGGCGCGTCCCTGGCCGTACCGCCCGAAATGGGCGGGCGCGTTCTTGCGGCACCCCACTTTGTGTTCACCGAGGCTGAGGCAAAGCCCCCTCGGTTTGATGTCTTGCCGCTCTTGCGGCTTGGAGGCTCCGGGACCTCCCCTTTCAACCCGGATCGAATTGTCGGCTCCCGCGTCACGCCGGAAGCGGTCACGCCCGGCGCGCGTTTGCGTCCGGGCACCGGCCCACGAGCGCGCGGCACCAGAAGAACCGGCCACGCGCTCCAATGCCCCAACGGATTGCGGGAGAGCGCCCATGAACATTCACGAATATCAGGCCAAGGCCCTGCTGCGGGACTATGGCGTTCCCGTGTCGCGCGGCCTGCCGGCCTTCACGGCGGAGGAGGCGGAAGCCGCCGCCCGCTCCATCAATGCGCCGGTGACCGTGGTGAAGGCCCAGATCCATGCGGGCGGGCGCGGCAAGGGCCGCTTCAAGGAACTGCCCGTGGGCGCCAAGGGCGGCGTGCGGGTGGTGACGACGCCCGAGGAGGTGCGCAAGGCCGCCGCCGAGATGCTCGGCAACACCCTCATCACCCAGCAGACCGGCCCCTATGGCAAGCAGGTGAACCGCCTCTATGTGGAGGAGGGGGCGCCCATCGCCTCGGAATTCTATCTCTCTTTGTTGGTCGATCGGGAAACGTCGCGAGTGGCCTTCGTGGTGTCCACCGAGGGCGGCATGGACATCGAGGAGGTCGCCCACAACACCCCTGAGAAGATCGTCACCTTCTCCGTGGACCCGGCGAGCGGCATCCAGCCTCTGCACGGCCGCAAAGTGGCTCGCGCGCTGGGGCTTTCGGGGGATCTGGCCAAGCAGGCCGGCGAACTGACCCAGAGCCTTTATGCCGCCTTCACCCAGACCGACATGGCGCTGCTGGAGATCAACCCGTTGGTGGTGACCAAGGGCGGTAAGCTGAAGGTGCTCGACGCCAAGATCGGCTTTGATTCCAACGCCTTGTTCCGCCATCCGGAGATCGCCCGGCTGCGTGACGAGACCGAAGAGGACGCCAAGGAGATCGAGGCGTCGAAGTATGACCTCGCCTATATCGCCCTCGACG